>JAJNBG010000003.1 GCA_021155905.1 Bacteroidota bacterium | reverse complement strand
AAACAATGGTTGTACTACGCTAGGTTCACAAGCGGTTACTCAAAATACAACTTTACCATCTGTTAACGTTTCAGGAACTCAAACAATTACTTGCGGAGCTCCTACAGTTACACTAACAGGATCTGCCACTCCTTCTATTTCAACACCTGTATGGACGGGTGGTGTATCAAGTGGCTCATCAAGTTATACGGCCACTGCCTCATCTCCTAATACTTACACTTTAACGGTAACTGATCCAATAAATGGCTGTATTAATTCAGCAACAACTCAAGTCGTTTCTAGCGCCGGTATACCATTGGTTACCACCTCAGTTACAAATTCTTTATCATGCACAACATTAAGTGCACAGGTTGTAGTTACAACTACAGCAAGCCCTGTGTCTTATAACTGGAATGGTCCTGGAATTACTGCCGGTGCTAATACAGCGTCGGCTACGGTAAATGCAGGAGGAGATTATACGGTGGTTGTTACCAATACAATATCATTATGCTCAGCCACTCAAACGGTTAATGTTGTTCAAAATACAACAGCTCCAACAGCATCAAGTGCTGCATCGGGATCAATAACATGTACCACACCAACAGTTAATGCGATAGTAACAACAACATCAAGCCCGGTATCATATACCTGGAGCGGTACAGGAATTATTGCCGGTGCAACGACGGGAACAATTACAGTTAATCAGTCAGGCACATTTAATTATACAGTAACCAGTACAAATAATGGCTGTAAAGCAGTAGGCTCACAAATCGTAACACAAAATGCTGGAGTACCGGTAGTAACAACATCAACGACTAATTCTCTTTCTTGTATTGCATCTACTGCTCAAGTGGTTGCAACCACTACAACAAATCCTGTAACATATACGTGGAGCGGCCCAGGAATTGTTGCAGGTGCCAATACAGCATCTGCTACGGTAAATACCGGAGGACAATATACTGTTGTAGTAACAAATACATTGTCTGTTTGTTCAATAACGATGACAGTTTTGATGCCACAAAATATTACAACACCTACCACAACGGCAAGTTCTTCCGGAACTTTAACATGTAGCACAACAACCGTTGCGTTAACTTCTACAACACCTGGCATGAGCTATACCTGGACTGCTCCAGCAGGTGGAAATGTAAACAGTACGAATACGCAATCTACAATTGCTTCCGGTTCGGGTGGAACTTATTCTTTAAATATTAGCAATCCTCTAAACGGTTGCTCTTATACAACTACAACTACCGTCATTAAAAACACTTTAAGTCCAACCATTACTGTTTCCGGAACTAAAACAATAACCTGTTTAGCACCAACTGCAACACTGAACGCAACAGGGGGAGGAAGTTATAGCTGGTCAGGTCCCGGAATAACTTCAGGAGGAAATACAGCTAATCCTGTAGTGAATTTGGCCGGTACATATAGCGTTACTGTTACGTCCACTATCAATGGCTGTACATCGACAACTATTACGAGTGTGATAAAAAACACACTTTCTCCTACTATAACGATAGTTCCAAATCTAACGCTAACCTGCTTATCTCCAACAGTGACAATAAATGCTAGCGGAGGAGGAACGTATGCATGGTCAGGACCAGGGATTATCAGTGGCAACAACACTTCGAATCCATTGGTTGATCAACCGGGTGTATACAGTTTAACGGTTACTAACAGTAATGGCTGCTCCACATTCACTACAACAACTGTATCTCAAAATACTACAATGAGCTCTCCAATGGTCCTTAGCCCGGACGTTGTTATTGAACCCGGAGAACAAACCAATTTAAGCGTTACCGGTGGTGGAATAACTTATGCATGGTCGCCCCCAACAGGGTTAAGCTGCACAACGTGCACCAATCCGGTTGCCAGCCCTAAAGAAACAACGCAATATTGTGTAACATCAACTGAAGGAATTTGCAGCGATACAAAATGTGTAAACGTACTTGTTGAATTTAATTGTGAAAATACAGGCGATTACAGCACGCCAAATGCTTTTTCACCAAATGGTGATGGTAACAACGATGAATTTTGTTTACAGGGTTGGAAAGGCTGTTTATCCAGTTTTTATGTTGCCATTTATAACAGGTGGGGTAATAAAGTATTTGAATCAACCGAAGCTGATTTTTGCTGGGATGGAAAATATTTAGGAAAGCTGTTGGATCCGGCGGTATTTGTTTTTTATATCAAAGCTGTAACAACAAAAGGTGATAATATTGATAAAAAAGGAAATATCACTCTGATAAAATAATATTCGCTAAAAAAACTATTCATGATCAAACCTATTTTTATATTTCTATTTACAGGTGTTTTATTGGCTGGTCACAGGACATCTGCCCAGGATTTTCATTTTTCCCAGTTCAATGAAAATTCATCTTTAATCAACCCTGCGTTAACCGGTGCCTCAGGTATTCTGAAAGCTTCTGTAGCATACAAAGACCAGTGGAGAACAGTAACTACTCCCTACAAAACCTATGGAGTCTCGGTAGAATCCAGACTTAAAACATCTGCCTGGAAAGCAATTGAAGGCAAATCAATGACCTTCAGCAAGCAAAGTTTCAGCCGGTTTGCGGGAGGCCTGGCATTTTATTCAGATAAAGCAGGTGATGGAAACCTTAGAACTACTCAGGTAAATTTATCACTCGCCACATTTGTTCCTATAAATAAAAACAGTAACTTATCGCTAGGATTGCAAGGAAGTATGGTACAGCGGAAAATTGATTTTTCTAACCTTGTATTTTCAAATCAATATGGTGGATCGGGTTATGATGCATCGATAGCGAATGGTGAAAACGCTAAGTCGTCATCATTTATATATCCTGATTTAGCCGCAGGACTTAACTACAACTATGCTAAACCTGAAAAACTGGTCGTTGCAAACAATCAAAAAAAGATAAATATAGGCGTAGCTGTTTACCATCTCAACCAACCCAAGCAATCCTATTTAGTAGCCAGCAGCCCTAAAATAAATTTCAAATATGTATTACATGGTGATTTTTTAATCGGTATCCCCCGCTCTAATATTGCAATAGCTCCCGCCTATTTAATGCAACTACAGGCAACGAATTACGAAGTCATCGCGGGGACAAGCATAAAATATTATATTAAAGAAGATTCAAAATATACTGGAATTATTCAACGTACCTCAGTCAGTTTCGGGGCCTTTTACAGATATAACGACGCATTGATTCTCTCTGTCGGATATGATAAAAAACAACAATTCGGAATAGGATTTAGTTATGATTTAAACCTTTCCGGCTTGACTAAAGTTTCGAAAATAAGTGGTGGCCCGGAAATCACTTTGCGATTTAATTCCTCAAATCCTTATCTGTTTCAGAAAAAGGTTAATCCTTAATGAAAAATAACATGTTTGATTGTTATTTTATTTTTCTGCTAAAAACTCAATCATTATTTGATTAACCACATCCGCTTTATCCATAGATAAAAAATGTCCCGCATTTTTTATTATTCCCGTCTTACTATCTTTAATCAGGCCTTCAGCTCTTTCGAGACTCTTTTTATTATTAATAATATCATGATCGCCAATTAATACCAACACAGGCATATTCAACGTTTGCAGCTCTTTATCAGAAAACGGCCTCATCTGAATAAAACATTTATTGATTGTCGCTTCCTGCGTAGCCATATAATACTGATTAATGTAAATCTGGCTAATATTGTCAACATTGTCGGTCATTGTTTCTAAAACGTTTCGTAATCTTTTTCTTTTTGGCGATATGGTATAGGCTACATTATTAAAAGCTTTAATTCCAGGTCTGATCCAGATGAATGTTTGTGCCGGGCTTAACAATATCATTTTATCGATTCGTGCAGGATCTTTTAAAGCAATGTTAGTTGCTATCCATCCTCCCCTGGAGGCACCCAACAAACTGAATTTTTTCAGTTTAAGCTGATCAAAAATTTCGAAGTACCAGTTTACAATCTGAGAAGTTTCATTTATGTCGCTCTCACAAACTGATTTACCGGGTTCCAGTAAAAAATCAATTGCATACACCCTGTATTTTTCAGATAGAGCTTTTATATTAGGATACCACATAGTTGAACTGGCATTCATACCATGTAATAAAACAATCGGCTCTCCATTTTCCGGGCCGCAAATAATTAGATGTGCTTTGCCATATCTGGTTACAAAATCTTTTTCCACAAATGGAATTCCCCATAGTAACAAAGCCTTATCATAAGCCAGCAGATAGGGAAATTTTATATACTTAGGATCCGTCGTATCAATGACATTCACAAAAGAATCTTTCTTTGGTTCGGAAGATACAACAACTTTCACCCCGGATTCCTCTTTTATATCACTTCCGCAAGAATTAATAACCATCAGAACTAACCACAGTCCAATTAGTTTCTGAAAGAATTTCATATTTTATATTTATTAAAAATCCTGGTAGATCAGGTATTTTTTGCGAATCTGTTTAAATGCATCAAGCCCAGGCTGCCAGGATGCCCTGATTACTTTCTCTGATACATGATGGATGATCTGATCTTTTAATTCTTCATTACCCGCGTGGTAATTGAAATTCTTATCAAAAAACACAGACTGCTTATGATTAGACTGATCATAGAATGAGGCTACCAAGTCTATATTTACAGAACGCTTTTGCAATTGTTGATTAAACAATGACCTAAGATCCACACCATGACACAGTGTATCCTGGTATTTCGGTTTTTTGGAAATAGCGGTCGATTGAGGAGAGAAATTATAAGTGAAGGTGGTCGAAGCGGGGCAGCCTATTACCTGGAACGGAAACTCAGTTCCTCTTCCGAGACTTACTATAGTTCCTTCAAAAAGCCCAAGTCCGGGGTACAATAAAACGGCAGTATCATTAGGTAAATTAGGGGATGGTTTTACAGGCAGGCCTGAAACAAATTTAGTTCTATCATAATTAAGCAATGGTATAACCGTTAATTTACAATGCACCTTATTTTTCAACCAGCCCTCGCCATTAACCATTTGTGCGTATTCCCCACAGGTCATCCCATAAACGACCGGTACATTATGTAGTCCTAAAAACGATTTATAGGCATCCGTCATTACCGGGCCATCAATGTAAAAGCCATTTGGATTTGGCCGGTCCAGTATGATAAGTTCCTTATTGTTTTCGGCGCAGGCTTCCATTACATACGTCATGGTGGAGATGTAGGTGTAAAACCTCACTCCAACATCCTGTATGTCATAAATAACAATATCCACTCCTTTCAAATCTTCTTTGGTTGGCTTTTTATGAGAGCCGTATAATGAAATAACCGTAATGTTCGTGATGGGGTCTTTACCGCTTTTTACTTTTTCGCCCGCATCAGCTGTCCCTCTGAAACCATGTTCCGGTCCGAAAATTTTTACAATATTCACCTTATGCTTTAACAACGTATCTACAATATGCTGCCTTCCAATAATTCCCGAAGCATTGGTGACAATGGCGACCCTTTTATTTTTAAGTTTTGGCAAATACAATTCAATCTGTTGGGCTCCGCTAGAAATGGATTGATACGATTGTATACCAACCTGTGAGACTAATAAAGAAACGTTTAAAAATAATATCGCCAGGAAAAATAACCGCATAGATAATTTTGAATAATACTGTAAATATAACAAATACACACTTTTACAAAACACAAAAAAAGCCATTTCATAAAATTCCTTATATTTATCAGGATGAATTTCTCAAGGTATATCGCCGCTCGGATCCTAAACCAGGGACGACAAAAAAATAACATTTCCAGTCCCATTGTAAAAATAGGGATAACTGGAATTGCTCTTGGTGTTGCGGTGATGATTATTACGATGGCCGTTGTTACAGGTTTTCAGCAACAAATCATTCAAAAAATTACCACATTTACGTCGCATCTACAAATTAATGATTATGATCCCAATCAATCGTTGGAACCAAACCCAATTACTTTTGACCAAACACTTTTAGAACAAATCAAGGCTACGCCAAATGTTAAGCACATACAATCATTCGCTACAAAAAACGGAATTTTAAAAACCAAGACAGAAAATGAAGGAATTGTTTTAAAAGGTATTTCTTCAGATTATGACTGGAGTTATCTGGAGCCTTATGTTACTGAAGGAACAGTGCTTTCCATTACTAATGATTCAGTCAGTAAAGACATTTTTATCTCACAAACGCTGGCCAATAAACTCCACATCAAATTAAATCAAAAACTACTGGTTTATTTCATGACTAAAAAGAAACTGGCAGATACAACGTTTAACGGCAAAAATTACATTGATTACGAACCACGTGTCAAAGATTTTTATGTGAAGGGAATTTTCAATACCGGTTTCTCCGATTTTGATAAAAACCTGGTTTTTGTCGATCTGAAACAAATCCAAAAGCTTAATTACTGGAAAGAAAATGAAGTGGCCGGATATGAAGTTTATCTAAACGATTTTGAGCTATTGGAACCGTCTTTAGAAACTTTAAATGATGTGGTAGGGTATAATTATACCATTGCGTCGGTCAAACAATTACAAAGTGCCATTTTCAGCTGGCTGGAAATGATTGACATCAATGCGGTAATCATTATCACACTCATGGTTTTGGTAGCAGCGATAAACATGATCTCTGCCTTACTGATTTTAATTTTAGAAAGGACCAACCTCGTTGGTATTTTAAAAGCCTTAGGATTAGCCAACGGTAACGTGAGAAAAATATTTTTTCATGTTTCCTTACAATTGCTGATTAAAGGATTGTTTTTTGGAAACCTTATCGGGATTGGCTTTTGCCTGCTGCAATCGTATTTTAAATTTGCCACTTTGAATCCGGAAACTTATTACCTGGATGCAGTGCCCATTAATTTCTCCATCATACACATCCTATTAGTTAATGCCGGAACAATCTTAACCTGTTTATTAATGATGTTTTTACCGACATTGATCCTTAATAAAATAACTCCAATGAAGGCCATCCGATTTAGTTAAGAGCATTCTTAGCGGCAATCCAGGCCGTGCTCCAGGCGTTTTGGAAATTAAAGCCTCCGGTAATCCCATCGATATTTAATACTTCACCACAGAAAAACAACCCGGGAATGAGTTTGCTTTCCATTGTTTTGAAATTTACTTCTTTTAAATTAATGCCACCGGAAGTCACAAACTCTTCCTTAAAAGTAGTTTTACCGTGCATGTCGTAAATATCATTACATAATACCTGCGCCAGTTTATTCAGTTGCTTCTTACCCAATTCTATCCAGGGTTTCGACAACGAAATATCTGACCTTAAAATCAGATACTCCCACAAACGCTTAGGCATTTCAAATAATGGTGTATTGACAATTAATGCTTTTGAGCCTAACTGATGACTCAGTTCCTCTTTTAGTTGTTCTTCATTGAATGTACCGGTCCAGTTTACCGAAATACCAGCCTGGTAATTCAATTTAAAAAAATCATTGGCTGCAAATGCAGATAATTTTAAAACTGCAGGCCCGCTTAAACCCCAATGCGTAATTAAAACCGGTCCCGTGTACTGGTGCTTGGTTCCAATCACTTTTACCGTTCCATTTTTGACACTTAGTCCCATCAACTCCCTGATATGGCTCTGAGGTAAATTCAAGGTAAACAAACTCGGGATTAATTCATCAATGTTATGTCCGCATTTTTTTAAAAAGTCGTAATTTTTTAATTGGTTATGTCCGCCAATACTGCAGATAACCGCATCAGCCATGTAGGATTGTCTGGATGTTTTTACATTTAACCTACCGCTTTTCTCGTATTCAATTGATAACACTTCTTCGTTTATATTAACGGAAATATCCAGCCGCTGAACTTCTGATAAAAAACAATTGATGATGGTTTCACTACTATTGCTTTCCGGAAACATTCTTCCATCTGGTTCAGTTTTCAATTTTACTCCTCTTTTAAGAAACCAATCAATAGTATCCTGAACAGAAAACTGGGAAAACACCTGTCTCAATTCTTTCCCGCCCCGGGGATAATTTCTGATGAGTTCATTTATTTCGAAACAATGATGTGTTACATTACATCGTCCGCCACCAGAAACCTTTACTTTAGATAAAAGCTTATTCGATTTTTCCAGAATGATGACTTTAGATTCCGGGAAGTTAACGGCAACGTTTATGGCCGAAAAGAATCCAGCTGCCCCTCCTCCGATAACCATTATGAGTTTTTTAGCTGCCATGAGGCTGTAAACTTACTAAAGATTTTGGTGGAATTCATCGAACATCATTATTTTGCGCAAGGGATGCAAGCGAAAATCCTTTTTGTCTGCCTCCTGCAAAAAGATTGGAGCGACAGCCCGACCCTGCTGCCTCCTTTGCAGGGATGCGCCCAAATTATTATCCTATTTTTAACTTCATATTTAAAGAAAATCATTAATTTAGTATAAACTTAAAAAAATTACAAAATGGGATTATGGGATAAATTAAAAGGCGAATTTATTGACATTATTGATTGGACAGATAGTTCAAACGATACCATCATATATAAATTCCCTCGTTTTCAAAATGAAATTAAAATGGGTGCGCAGTTGACAGTAAGAGAAAGTCAGGTTGCCGTTTTTATGAACGAAGGTAAAATTGCCGATGTTTTTCAACCCGGAATGTATACTTTAAGCACGCAAAACATGCCGATTCTTTCTACCTTGAAAGGATGGAAATTTGGGTTTAACAGTCCATTTAAGGCCGATGTCTTTTTTGTGAGCACAAGACAATTTACCAATCAAAAATGGGGTACTAAAAATCCAATCATGTTGCGTGATGCTGAATTCGGACCGGTTCGTTTACGTGCTTTTGGATCATACGCGTTTAAAGTGTCTGATGCCTCTTTATTTTTAAAAGAAATTGCCGGTACAGATTCAGAATTTACAGTGGATGAAGTAAACGAACAACTTCGTAACATTGCTGTATCACGAGGAATGGATGCCTTAGCAGAAAGTAAAATTCTAGTATTGGATCTTTCATCCAATACAGATGAAGTATCTAAAATTATCACAGATAAAATTAAACCGGAATTTTCTGAGATCGGTTTAAACCTGACTAAATTCCTGATTGAAAACGTTTCCTTACCACCGGAAGTGGAAGCTGCGTTAGATAAACGAAGCAGCATGGGTATTATTGGCAATTTAGGAGCGTATACACAGTTTCAGGCTGCCAATGCCATGGAAGATGCAGCCAATAACCCGGCAGGCGGAATGATGGGTGCAGGCCTTGGAGCAGGTTTGGGAATGGGAATGATGGGCCAGATGGGAAATGCATTTCAAAACCAACAATTCAATGGAAACACAGGAACCAATGTTCCACCACCTCCACCAATGGTACAGTTCTTTGTAGCTGTAAATGGAGCTCAAACTGGTCCTTTTACAATTCAACAACTACAAGCCATGGCAACGTCTGGTCAGTTTAACCGACAAAGCCTGGTTTGGAAACAAGGAATGGCCGGATGGTTAGCGGCAGAAACACAAACAGAATTAGCTTCTCTGTTCAGTGCAGTACCACCACCTCCACCACCAGTTGGATAGGAAATGAAATAAAAAAAATCCCCTTCTGCTTTGCAAAAGGGGATTTTTTTATGCTTTCTTTTTAGTAAGTTTGCTCACCTGCTAAAATGCTTTGGCACATACTAAAATATTACATGGGTTTCGTCATTGCCGTTTATTTTAAACGAGCAAAGGTTAAAAACGCAAAAAATCTTCAGGTCAAAGGTCCGGTAATTATTACTATGAATCATCCAAATGCATTTATGGACCCCATTGCTCTTACCACACTTATTTACCCACCCAGATTAAGGTATTTAGCCAGGGGAGATGCTTTTAAAAAAGGTGTGGTTTCCGCTTTACTGGAAAGCCTGGGCATTATTCCAATATACAGAATACAGGATGGAGGAAAAGAAGGTTTAAAAAAGAACGATGCTACCTACGAAAGAGTAAACGAATTATTAAAACGTAATAAAAAAATTATCATTTTCGCGGAGGGTTTATGTGTTCAGGAAAGACGCCTGCGTCCTTTAAAAAAAGGAGTTCCCCGCATGATCCTGGGGTGTATGGAAAATAACCAGTTAAGCAATTTAATAGTCGTGCCCGTTGGGATTAACTATTCAAATCCTTCACAGTTCAGAAGTACTTTGTTCTGTAATGTCGGCGAGCCCATTAAAATGGCTGACTATTTAAAAGATTATGAGGAATCTCCCGCGAAAACCATGAACCAGTTTTTAGCTGATCTAACCCCCCGCATGAAGGAATTGATCATTCACATAGATGATCAGCACAACGAACAGGTAATTGCTCACATTGAAGAAATATACAGATACGACTATTTCAAAAAAGAAAAATTAAAAGTTAATAACCTGGAACACGATTTCATGTTTTCCACCAAAGTAGTGGATGTTATTAATAATGCAGAAAAAGTATCACCTGCAAAAGTCAGAGCACTCGATGAAAAAACAAAACATTATTTTTCTGAATTAAAAAAATATCACATCAAAGACTGGTTAATCAGTCCTGTAAAACAAAGTTCCGTTAATTATCGGGTGTTTATCTTAAGACTTTTACTCATACTGATTACTGTCCCAATCTATATCAGAGGCTTGTTGGCCAGTTATTTGCCATATCGCTTGAGTTATGAAATTATGAAGAAAAAAGTACGGGTTGTTGAATTTAAAGCATCTTTCAACATGGGAATCGGAGCTGTTTTGTTTCTTGTCTACTTTTCCCTTCAGTTTTTTATTGCAAAAGCCCTGGCGCCAAACGCCTGGTGGGCGTTATTGGTTCTGTTTATTTCTGTTCTTACCAGCCTGTTTTGTTTATGGATCTCTCCGTTCCGTAAAAAGACCTGGGGTATTTTAAAGGTATTAAAACTAAAATCTTCTCAACCCCAAGTCATACAAAATCTCTCAAGCCAAAGAAAAGAGATTATCCGGATGTTTGAAGAGCTATCTTAATTCAATTTCAAAATATTTTAATTTGCTACGATTTATAGCCACAAGCTATTGCAAAACTGCGTAAAATTGTAAAGAACTACTATTATATTCTATGATGGAATTTGGCCGTGTCTCCGATGCTTCAGTTATCGACTTTACTTTTCCGGAAGATCACCCGGGGAGCATAAAAGTTTTAGGCGGAGTGAAAGCTTCGCATTGTTCTGTATATGTAGGCTGCCCCATTTGGGCAGATCCGGGTTTTGTTGGAACCATTTATCCATCTAAGGCGAAATCAAAAGATTTTCCAAAATACTATGGCCAGCAATTCAATAGTATAGAATTAAACATATCACATTATAAAATTCTGGAACAAGATCAGATTCAGCATTGGTCTGACTTAACTCCTGGTGGTTTTAAATTTTGTCCGAAGGCGCATAAAGACATTAGCCACACACCTTTAATTCGGCAAAACGCAGGTGATATGAAGACATTTTTGGAAACACAAAAACACTTTAAACAAAAACTTGGTCTGCCTTTTTTACAGTTACCCCCCAATTATGATAGCTCAAAAATTAATGATCTATTGGATTTTATGGATGAAGTAGCCACCAGTCATTATGCTGTTGAGTTACGTCATGAATCCTGGTTTAAGAATTCAGAGGTATTAAACCGGATCTGCAATTACTTTTATAAAAATCATGTTACTTTTTTAATGACAGATACTGCGGGAAGACGGGATGTTTTTCATCAAAGGTTAACCTCAAAAAAAGCATTTATACGTTTTGTGGCCAATGATCTTGAATCTTCTGATTATATCAGGATGAACGAATGGATTATACGCTTAAAACACTGGATCGACAATGGGCTAGAAGAATTGTATTTTTTTATTCACACTCCAAACCATGTTTTAATGCCGGACATAGCCATTTATTTCATTACTGAATTTAATAAACAAACCGGCTTAAAAATAAAGCTTCCAAAACTGATCACATACCAGACAGATCACGGGAAATTGTTTTAAGTTTTGTTTCTTGGATGATAGCTTAAAATATTCTCTCTTAGATAATGCTGATCCAGGTGAGTATAAATCTCCGTTGTTGTAATACTTTCATGACCCAGCATTTCCTGAACAGCCCTCAAATCTGCACCGCCTTCTACTAAATGAGTTGCAAAAGAATGCCGGAATGTATGAGGGCTCAAATGTTTTTTGATACCAGCTTTCTCCGCCAGATCTTTTATGACATAAAACACCATTTGACGGGTGATGGGCGTACCACGCTTACTTAAAAATATCATGTCCTCACTATTCTTTTTAATAGCAATGTGGTTACGATGATGGGATGTGTAGTTGTCAATCAGTTTTAAAGCAGATTTTCCAATTGGAATCAGTCGTTGCTTGTCGCCTTTTCCGATGACACTTATAAAACCATCGGTTTTATGAAGGTCACTTAATTTTAGTGAAATTAACTCCGTGACCCGTAAACCACAGCTATACATGGTTTCAAGCATAGCCAGATTACGTTCGCCTTCCGGAGTGCTTCTGTCAATTAATGAAAGCATCAGGTCAATTTCTTCGACACTCAGAAATACCGGCAGCTTTCTTTTAATCCGCGGGGTCTCCAACAACTCAGCGGGGTTTATTGTTACATAATTTTCCAGGATCAAAAACTTAAAGAAATGTTTAATTCCGGAAATAATCCGTGACTGAGTTGTTTCGGTAAAATTGAATTCTGAAAGGTATTTTAAAAATTCCTGCAGGTCCTTTAGAGTAACATCTGCCGGGCTTTTGGAGGGGTGAAAGGTTTCTATAAAAACCATTAATTTTTGTATGTCACTTTCATATGAAACAACAGAGTTTTCAGACAATGATTTTTCTACCTGCAAGTAGTATTTAAAATCACTAATATTTGATTTCCAAAGTTTCAGAGTAATGAGTAAATTTGAATTAATAAAAACAAATGATGTGTTAAAGATAGCAATAATCAATGGTCCGAATTTGAATCTTTTAGGAAAAAGAGAAGTCGAAATATATGGAACACAATCATTTGATGATTATTTTAAAATCCTTAAAGAAAAATATCCAAACGTCAGTTTAACCTATTTCCAAAGTAACGTTGAGGGCGAGCTTATCAATAAACTCCACGAGATAGGTTTTACTTATGA
The DNA here is from genome assembly GCA_021155905.1 of Bacteroidota bacterium. Lineage (GTDB taxonomy): Bacteria > Bacteroidota > Bacteroidia > B-17B0 > Aurantibacillaceae > UBA4416. The sequence goes on along the minus strand of JAJNBG010000003.1, from coordinate 161,160 downwards.
TGGAATTATTTTAAATGCCGGCGCTTATACACATACCTCCATAGCTATTGCAGACGCGGTAGCGGGTATTAAAACTCCTGTCATAGAAGTTCATATCAGCAATATTTTCGCCAGGGAAGATTTCAGACACGTTTCCTACCTGGGAAAACATTGCAAAGGCAGCATCAGCGGTTTTGGATTGAAGGGGTATGAAATGGCTGTTGAGAGCTTTATTTAAACAGAATTTGTTAACTGAATACTGAAATGTGTATTAAATTTTCATTCGATTTAAAACCTCGGATTTTTTCCGCCGTGAAACTTCATAAAAAACATTATTCTGTAATTCCAGGTTACAAATGTCCCCTTTACTGTATGAAACAATATGGTCAATATTAACAATCACACTTTTGTTTATTCTTATGAAATTACCGGCTTTTTCAAGAATTTCCTCAAACAGTTTTAATTCTTTGGATGAAAAATAGCTCCTGCTGTCATCCAACTTTATTTCACAGGTTCCTCCTTTTGCTTCAACCGAAACAATATAATTTATGTTCAATAGAATTACCTTATCATTATGGTGAACTGAAATTTTATCAATGACATCACTCTTATCATCTAAAGTTTTTATAAAATGAAATACACTATTATTTTTTTCATTCGCGGCAATTTTGAAAATTGCCTTGTCCACGGTGATGATTAACTTACTATAATCTATCGGTTTTAAAATATAGCCCAGCGCATTAAATTCAAAAGCGGTAATGGCATATTCATTAAAAGAAGAAACAAAAATCACTTCAAAATCAATCCGGGTAAACATTTTCAATAAATCGAAACCACTTTTACCCGGCATCTTGATATCTAAAAATACAAGCTGCGGCTGCAATTCTTTTATTTTATCAAACGCATCATTTGCATTTCCACATTCATCAATGACATTTATCATCGGGCAATACCTGCCTAATAATGTTTTTAATACATTTCGATTATGAACTTCGTCATCGATAATAATTGCGCTTATCATAACTATTCTTTTACTATATCCAATTGTATTCTAACTTTTGTTCCGACCTGCACCGTCTCATGATTAAACAAATCAATTATCTCCAACTTATAATTTGTTGTCGCGTATAATTTATTCAAACTATCGATTTTATCAGCAATTAATTTAGTTCCTTTTGAATCTTCTTTCCTTGTCTTTTTTAAATCTCTTCCAACACCATTATCTTCAATTTCGATAACCGGCAATCCCTCTTTCAACCTGATGGCTATTTTTAAAACCGGATTCCTCAGTCCCTCCAATTGCAATAGTCCGTGCCAGATGGCATTTTCAATAAATGGCTGCGTAATCAATGCCGGAATTAATATTTCATTAGTACGAAGATTTTCTTCTATAAAAATATCAAAAGTAAATTCATTTTTGAAGCGAAGTTGTTCTAACTCTATATTCAGTTTTATAATTTCAAGTTCCTCTGATAACGTAATAAAATCTTTATTGGAATAATTCAATATTTGTCTCAGAAAAAAACTGAACTTAGCAATATAACGTCCGGCCTCATCAACATTGTTCTTGAATATCAAATCCTGGATGGCCGCCAGGCAATTTGAGATGAAATGCGGATTCATCTGGGCTTTTATGACTTTCAGCTCCAGCGTTGAAATTCTGTTGGAAAGCTCTAATCTTTCCTGTTGTTTTTTCAATTTTATCTTATTACGAACTATTACAATAATTAATAAAATTATGAGCGAGATAATAATTATGATATACTTTAAAGAATTACTAAAAAAAGCCATAAGCCTGTTAGGATTTGGAGCATGATATAACTCCTTGACTTCATTGTCACACAGTATTCTATGGAAAACCTTTATATCGTCAAATACTCCTTGAGAAAACCGTTCATTTTTAGTACTTGCTGTGTGCCCTATCATCACCGAATCAGTCGGCAAATACTTCGTTTTAAAGCCCTTTCGCATTTTATTTTGTAACTCTCCGTCCACATAAAACGCTAAATAGTCATCGTCAAACGACATAACTAAATGATGCCAGGTGCCAAAATCGAAATTATCTATTGCAGCTACACTTACATCTTTTAAGGAATCTTCTGATGAATAAGCAATTAGTCTTTTTGCATAGCAATCATATCCTATTGCATACGCTAAATTAAAATCGAGCTTCTGGTAATTCTTTGTATAAACAATAGGATTATTGTCATAGCCTTTTCCAGAATAAACTCTTCTATCTAAATTAATCCACAATGATATTGTTCCTTTTTCCGGTTTAACTAACCTTGAAGAAGAAAGATTCAGATAACTGAATAAGTTCCCATGAATATAAATTGCAGATCTTTCATTTCCGAATCGATCAGCGGTTAAAGTAACCCCTTGCGCTCTCGGAATTACCCTACGATCTTTTTCTTTAATTTCATGAGCATTAAAATCGAAAGTTAAAACAGTTGAAGAATCTATTTGAGAGAAAACGATTAATGGAAAAAAGTAAAATAATACCGGTAATAATTTCTTCATAAATTGGAATGCAATACTCATAAAAATATTACCCTAAAATTTCCTCAATACTTTTTCCAATATATTCAATCATTTCATCATTAATCATCGGTGTTACCCCTATCCAGAACGTATCATTGACAATAATATCGGTGTTAGGTAAATCGCCTACTACGCGATAATTAACATCTTTAAAATAAGGTTGTTTACGCAAATCACCCGCAAATAACAGACGAGTCCCTATTTTTTTATCGTTAAGTTTTTGAACCAAGTCATTTCTTGAAATTCCGGAATCCTTTTTTACTGTAATTAAAAAGCCAAACCACGATGGATTTGCATTAGGAGTCGCCTCCGGCAAAATCAGTTTATCAGTGTGCTTTTCTAAAGTCTTTTTTAATAAATCAAAATTATGTCGCCTGGTTTTCACAAATTCATCCAACTTCTCTAATTGGGCCAGACCAAGGGCCGCCTGCATATCCGTGATTTTTAAATTAAAACCCTGGCGTGAATAGATATATTTATGATCGTAACCCATGGGCAGGTCACCTAATTGCTGGCAAAAGCGCAAACCACAGGTATTATCTTTACCTGGCTCACACCAACAGTCACGTCCCCAGTCACGGAATGACTCTGCAATCTTTTTTAATTTTGAATTTGATGTATAAACAGCCCCGCCTTCACCCATGGTAATATGATGAGCCGGGTAAAAACTTAAGGTAGCAATGTCCCCAAACGTACCAACGTGCTTACCATTATATGTGGCCCCTAAAGCGTCGCAACAATCTTCCATTAGCCATAAATCATGCTTCTCACAGAATGCCGTGACAACATCCAGGTTAAAAACATTGCCCATCGTATGAGCAATCACTACAGCCTTTGTTTTTGGCGACAGCGCTTTTTCTAAATAAGTAACATCAATTTCATAATGGGGAATGGTAACATCTAAAAAAACAGGGATTGCTCCATATTGTATGATAGGATTTACTGTAGTCGGAAAAGAAGCCGCAACCGTAATTACTTCATCTCCCGGCTTGATTGCTTCATTACCCAACTCCTTAGCAGTTAGTGCTGAGAAGGCTACCAGGTTAGCTGACGAGCCTGAATTTACGGTCAAAACAGATTTGACGTTAATGTATTTTGCCAGTTTTTTTTCAAACTCCGTATTGAATTTCCCGGTGGTAAACCATGCATCCAAAGCCGAATCGGTAATCAATTGCAATTCCCTATGATCGAACACCTTACCACTAACCGGAACAATAGAATCTCCTTCCACAAATGGCTTTGATTTAAAAGCCTCATCATGATATTCCTTAATTAGTGCATGTATCTGATGTTTTATATCTAATAATTTTGACATAGCTATTTTTTACAATATGATTCAATTTGTTTCACACGACAATTGTAAATATTATTGGCAGAATTTAATTCGTCCAAATACCCATCAATTGTATATCGAATGGTGTCTTCAAAGTTTAATTTAGGTTTCCAACCCAATTGATTTACGGCTTTTGTAATATCTAATTTTAACAAGCCGGCTTCATGCAATTTTTCAGATGTTTTGGAAGCATCAATTTTTATTGCAGGAATTATTTTTTTTACTTCATCCACAACATCAGCAACGCTGTAATTTTCAAATGCTGCCGGACCAAAATTCCACCCTCCCGAAAAGGTTTTTCCGTTGGTCCATAATTTTTCACCCAATTTTAAATAACCAAATAAAGGCTCCAGAACGAACTGCCATGGACGAACAGAATCAGGATTACGCATAACGGATTCCTGTTTGGATTGATATGCTCTGATGATATCCGGAATAATGCGATTATCAGCCCAATCACCACCACCAATAACATTACCCGCTCTTCCGGAGGCGACGTGCGCTGTATTTCCCTTACCAAAAAAAGATTTAATGTATGAATTGGTAATTAACTCTGAACAGCCTTTCGAGGCACTGTAGGGATCATCGCCTCCCATGGCATCATTTTCCCTGTAACCCCAGATCCATTCATTGTTTTGATAACATTTATCTGTCGTAACATTTATGGCTACTTTAACCGATTCACATTTTCTAACAGCTTCAAAAAAGTTAACCGTTCCCATTAAATTGGTTTCAAAGTTATAATGGGGGTTATTATACGACTCAATCACTAAAGGCTGAGCCGCTAAGTGAAAAGCTATATCCGGCTTAACCTCATTAAAATATTTTTGCAAATGTTCAAGATTTCTAATATCCGCATCCATGTGGCGGATTTTATCTGAAAGGCCTGTAGCAATAAAATTGTCTTTTTGAGTTAATGCCGGTAACGCATAACCATATACGTCTGCCCCTAATTCTTTCAACCAGATACAAAGCCAGGAACCCTTAAAACCGGTATCGCCGGTAATTAAAACTTTTTTCCCTTTATATATTCCTGAAAACAGGTCTAATTTATCCATAGTATTATTCCCAGATTTTCCAGTCAGCAGTACCGCTTTGCCAATGAGCCTCTAATTCAATTTTATCACGGATAGCATCCATACATTTCCAAAAGCCATCATGCTTAAAAGCAGACAGCTGGCCAGAATTGGCAATCTCAATGAGTGGCTTTTTTTCCCACTGTACATCATCCATATCTCCTTCCAAAAACTTAAATATTCCCGGTTCGAGAACAAAAAAACCGCCATTGATCCACATGCCATCGCCTATAGGTTTTTCCTGAAATGCTTTAACCAAACCCTTTTCATCCGTCTCTACATTACCAAATCTACCCGGTAACTGAATAGAGGTCAGAGTAGCCATTTTTCCGGATTGTTTATGATATTCAATCAAAGCTTTAATATTCACATTTGCCACTCCGTCGCCATAAGTCAACATAAAGGGTTCATTGCCAATATACTTTTGAATCTTTTTAATTCGGCCTGCCGTATTTGTATTAATTCCTGTGTCAACTAATGTAACCTTCCAGTCTTCTGACCCTGAATTGTGCACCTCCATTTTGTTATTAGCCAAATCAAAAGTCACATCTGTCTGATGCAAAAAATAGTTAGCAAAATATTCTTTGATCACGTAGCCTTTATATCCACAGCAAACAATAAATTCATTAAACCCATAATGAGCATAAATTTTCATGATATGCCATAAAATTGGCTTACCTCCAATTTCAACCATGGGTTTTGGTCTCACATCTGTTTCTTCGGACAATCGGGTACCTAGGCCCCCCGCAAGGATAACTACTTTCATAAAATGTTCTAAAAATTAATTCGTTCTTTTTCGATAACCAGAGGTCTCTTGCGGATTTGCGTATGTATGGCTCCTATGTATTCGCCAATAATGCCAATAAAAAACAGTTGTACCGAGGAAAAGAAAAAGATCCCAATAACCATTGGCGCGGTACCAATCTGGAATTCATACCAATAAACCAACTTATAAATAAAATACCCCACAGCTACCAAAAAGCTTACTATAGCAGAGAAAAATCCAACAAAGGCTGATAAACGTAAAGGCAATTTTGAATGACTTGTAAATCCAAGCATTGCCACATCATACAATTTGAAAAAATTGGAACTGGTTTTACCGGCAAATCGTTGAGGCTGAGTATAAGGAATTTCAAAACGTTTAAATCCTAATTCTGTAACCAATCCCCTTAAATAAGGATATTGATCATCAAGCCCTCTGAGTACTGTAATAAATTTCTGATCATATAAACCAAAACCGGTAAAATTTTTGATAGTTGGCTCTCCATCAGACGCACTTGAAAGAATATTATAAAAAAACTTTCGAACGGCGAACATTAAAGGATTTTCTTTGCTCTGATTTTTAATTCCGATTACAATTTTAAACCCTTCCTCCCATTTTTCTAAAAACTGAGGAATCAATTCAGGCGGTTCCTGAAAATCAGAAACCATATAAATTACCGCGTCGCCATGACATTGGATTAATCCATGAAAAGGCGACCGGATCCAACCAAAATTGCGTTCATTAATAATTACTTTTACATTCTTATTTGTCGAGGCAATCTTTCTTAAAATTTCCACGGTATTATCCTGGGAGCAATTGTCAATAAAAACCTGCTCGTAAGTGTATTGCGGAAGCTTTTCAAACACTTTGGCCACAGCCTCCACTAAAAGTGCCACATTACCTTCTTCATTATAGCAAGGTGATATTACTGAAATGTGTTTTTTCATAAATAATATTCAAAAATAACATTTTTTGGTAGTTAATCATGCTTTTTGTGGCGTGATTTTCCACTATCTCCATTTAAAATATTTTTAGTATTTTAAACTTTTATTAATAAAAGATTTATTTTGAATACGATCATAAAGGAAGATATTTTATCTATCATCAATCGGTTTAATGACTGGGAAAGATTTAGAAATAAAACAGTTCTTATTTCAGGGGCTAATGGATTTTTACCCGCTTATTTAGTTGAGACATTATTATCACTGGACTCTTCTTTTGGCACAAAAGTGATTGCATTGGTCAGGGCTAGACCAAAAGCCGAAAAGCGATTCAATCATTGGCTTGGTAACGAAAAACTGGAAATAATTGAACAGGATGTATGTAATGATTTTGTTTATCCTGGGCCAATAGATTTCATCATTCATGCTGCAAGCCAGGCAAGTCCAAAATATTATGGAACAGATCCGGTTGGCACTTTAAATGCCAATGTTTTAGGCACTATTAATTTAATCAAACTAGCCAGAGAAAAAAATGTAGAGTCGTTTTTATATTTCAGTTCAGGCGAAGTTTACGGCCAGGTTAAAGCCGAAGATATTCCTATCAAGGAAGATACGTTTGGTTATTTGAATTGCGCCAATGTGAGGGCGTGTTACGGAGAAAGTAAACGAATGGGTGAAAACATCTGCGTAAGTTATTTTCATCAATTTGGCGTAAAAGCAAAAATAGTCAGGCCTTTCCATACATACGGACCTGGCATGGCTTTGGATGACGGGCGTGTGTTTGCAGACTTTGTAGCCAATATCGTGAACAAGCAGAATATTGTATTAAACAGTGATGGGAGCGCCATACGGCCCTTTTGTTATTTAACGGATGCGACCCTTGGATTTTTAAGTGTTTTACTAAACGGAGAAGACGGGCAACCTTATAATATTGGAAATCCGGATCAGGAATATAGTATTCTTGAATTAGCGCACACATTGGTAAACCTTTATCCCGAGCAAAAGTTAGAGGTTATTATGAATAATAAAACAGAAAATAATTCGTATTTAAAAAGTCCGATCCAAAGAAATTCTCCAAATATTGATAAGGCAAAAAAGCTAAACTGGACCCCAATAGTGACAGTAAAAGAAGGATTTAAAAGGACCATCGAAAGTTTTAAGTAAACTCATTATTTAATGTGGTTTTTTTGTATTTTCACAAGATAAATTAAAGATATATATGAAGTGTTTAATACTTTGTGGCGGGCGAGGAGTTGTTGACCCAATCAGCAGAAACAGAATTCCAAAGTGTTTGTTAAAAGTCGGGAACAGGCCTCTCATATGGCACGTGATGAAATTGTACAGCAGTTATGGTTATACAGATTTTGTTTTGGCTTTAGGGCAGGAAGGTGATCAGATCAAAGAATACTTTATGAATAGCTTTGAATTATTACACGATATTGAAGTCAATATTGCTGATAATAATGTGAAGTCTCTTAATAAGATTCCTGAAGAAAACTGGACCGTTAAACTGATTGATACTGGCATTTCCGCCAGCACAGGTGCTCGCATTGCCCGTTGTGAGAGATATCTGAAACATGAGCCTTTTTTCATTACTTATTCTGATGTATTGGCCGATGTGAATATTAATGAGTTGCTGAATTTCCATAAAACAAATAATAAACTACTTACGATAACCGGTATTAACCCGCCGTCACGTTTTGGAACATTTTATCAAAAAGGAGATTCTTTATCTTACGATCCAAACGCAAAATTAGAAATGCACATGTCAAGGATCAATGGTGGTTTTATGGTGGCAAATGAAACTATATTCACAAAACTTTCGCCGATAAGTGAATGCAATTTAGAAACGGAAGTATTCAATGCGCTTATTAATGAAGATCAGGTATCTCTTTGGAAACATGATGGCTTTTGGCAAAATGTGGATACAGAAAGAGATATTGATTATCTTCAGCGTTCATACGAAATTAACAAGCGTCCCTGGTTAGGTATTAATTAATCCATTAAAATAAAAACATGTTAAAAAAAGCAGTTATCGTTGTTGGTCCCGCAGTTGAGGACACAGAATTTGCATACCCTTATTACCGTTTACAGGAAGATGATTTTACAGTTGACGTAGCGTCCAATGGAGCCGTGGATATTGTTGCCAAACATGGTTTACCAATTAAAGTAAACGTTGATATCAAAAAGTTAAATGTTAGCGATTATGACATGTTAATCGTTCCGGGTGGTTTGGAATCCCCTGACAGGTTAAGGCAAATACCTGAATTATTGAATTTCATCAAAGAGATGAACAGAGCTAATAAAATTATCGCATCTGTTTGTCACGGGCCATGGGTATTGATCTCAGCAGGGATTGTCAAAGGAAAAAACATGACTACTTATGTTGGGTGCAAAGATGATTTAATAAACGCCGGGGCCATTTATCATAATGTTCCTGTTATTACTGATGGGAACATTGTTACAGCACCTCATTTCAGAGATAATGCCGTTTGGATAAAAGAAACCTTAAAGGCATACTACGCTATCAATAAGTAAAATGATCTATAAAGTTTATCCATCTTTAAACGATTACGAAAACCTGTCAAGGCTCAAAGTAGAATCTTCTGATTTTGCCAATACCTTTGATTATAAGAACATTGTGGTTAACAAACCATGGGGCTATGAATATTTATGGTTTCAAAATGAAAAAGTGGCTATTTGGTTTTTATTCATTAAAAAAAACAATGCTACTTCACTTCATTGCCATGCAAAAAAAAGAACTTCTTTGATTGTATTGGATGGTGCTGTTCAATGCACAACGATTGATGACAAATATCAGTTAAAAACACTGGAAGCAGTTGTATTGGAACCCTGTGTATTTCACTCTTCAATGGCAACTGCTGAAGAAGGTTCTTTTATCATGGAAATTGAAACTCCTCCAATGAAAGGTGACCTGGTTCGTATGCATGATGCTTATGGCAGACAAAACAGCGGTTACGAAAAAACTAACGAATATTCCACTGATTTTCATTTATATGATTTCCTTCCTTTTGAAGAAAAAGATTATGGAAGCTGGAAATTCAGGAACATTGAAATAAAGTTAATGGATAAAAAACCGGAAGCTTCAGCAAACACAATGATGATCGTTCCTATCTGCTCAACCATTAAAATGAAATCCAAAAAAGTAATTGATACCGGCGAAGCTATTTTAATGAGTAACAATCCGCTGAAAAATGAAGAAATTGAAAACCAGAATTTTCAGTTCCTTGTTTTTAATAAAATCAAATAATAACAACTCTATTTATACTTATGAAAGTATCAGATTACATCGCGCAACTGTTTGTAGAAAATAATATGAAACATATTTTTTCTATTTCCGGAGCGGGGAATATCCATTTACTGAACTCCATTATTGACAATCCTAATCTTGTGCCCGTTCATCCACACCAGGAACAAAGCGGTGTACTGGCTTCTTTAGCCTATAAGCGTATCTGTGGGAGATTAGGCGTGATGATCACTACTTCCGGAGGCGCTGCAACAAACGCGATTACAGGGGCATTGGATGCCTGGGCTGATTCCATTCCTGTATTAATTATTTCAGGCCAGGAAAAATCTCAATTCATTCAGGAACACAAAGATTTGAGAATGTGGGGAGTACAAGGATTTGACATTTGTAAAACTGTCAGTAACATTACCAAGTATGCTGTTTTGATCACAGATCCAAAACGTGTAAAATATGAATTCCAGAAAGCAATACATATTGCAGAATCAGGAAGACCTGGCCCATCGTGGATAGATATTCCAACAGATATTTTAGCAGCGCAAATCAATCCGGAAGAGTTGGAGGCTTATATTCCTGAAAAAGAAAATACAAACTCATTCTCAAAGTTCATTCCTCAAATCAATGAATTACTGAAATCTTCAAAAAAGCCATTATTCATTTTCGGAAACGGCATTCGCCTTGGAGGTGCAGAACACTTGTTGAATAAACTGGTAGATAAATTCAATGTACCTTTTTTAACAACCTGGAACGGACTCGATGTGATCTCCTCTGAACACCCTTTAAACTATGGCAGAGAAGGTACTTATGGGCAACGCTGTGCGAACTTTGTAGTGCAAAATGCCGATTTGATCATAACCATTGGAACCAGGATGGCAATCCCACAGGTTGGTTATGACCTGAAAGAATTTGGAAGAGACGCGAAAAAAGTAATTGTTGATATTGATCCAACGGAATTAGCTAAATTTTCCCAGGATCCGTCTTTTATATTGGTAGAAGCGCATGCTAAAAACTTTATTGAATCATTATTGAATGAGGTCAATGCTCCTGCAAAAGAAAATTTCACTGACTGGAAAAATACCTGTGATAACTGGAAGAAAAAATATCCATTTGTAGAACCGGATGGCTTGCATAAGGAGCAGGATGGTTTTTTAAATTCGTACCAGTTCATGAAGGAATTGAATTCGCATTTTTCTCCAAATGAAATCGTTGTTACTGATATGGGTACTGCCTTAACCTGTACACATCAAACATTGAAATTAAAAGATCAGCAACGAATCGTAACTTCTACCGGTTTAGGCGAAATGGGCTTTGGTTTGCCAGGCGCCATTGGCGCATCTTTAGCTGCGGATAAACAAAGAGTGATTTTATTAAACGGAGATGGTTCCATGATGATGAACCTGCAGGAGATGCAGACTATTATTCATCATAAACTACCAGTTAAATTATTCGTGTATATTAACGACGGTTACCTGACCATTAAGCATACTCAAAACAATTTATTCGGTAAAAAATTCTCAGGTTCGGGAGCTGATAGCGGTGTGAGTTGTCCTGATTTTTCAAAGATCGGTGAAGCTTTTGGATTTAAAACGTTTAAAATAAATTCATTAGAAGAATCCAAAACGATCATTCCTAAAGTGCTGAATGAAGATGGTCCTGTTTTGTGCGAGGTGTTCATTCACTCTATGCAGTTGTTGGCACCTAAAACTTCTTTCAATATTAATCCGGATGGTACATTGGTTTCTCCTCCTTTGGAGGATCTTTCGCCATTCCTGACACGTGAAGAATTGCAGAAAGACATGATCATTCCTGTTCATCCAAAATCATTACAAATAAAAAATTAAGATGGAGAAAAATGCGTGGTTACAATCGAAGACCAATCTCATTGGACCTTTTGTAAGAATAGCGAAACCGGAAATCGTTGAAATGCTTGCCATGGCAGGTTATGATTTTGGTGTCATAGATCTGGAACATGGTGGTGCGGTAAACATGAACGAGGTTTATCCTCTGATATTAGCTGCTGAAAACAAAGGTTTAAAATTGATCGCCAGAATTCCCGGAGTCAATGAAACCTACATTAAATGGCTTTTGGATCTTGGGATCGGTGGTTTACAGATCCCGCACATCAAAACGAAAGAAGATGCTCAACGAGCCATTGAATTTTCGAAATTTCACCCCATGGGAGAAAGAGGTTTATGCAGATTTGTAAGAGCTTCTGAATTTTCAAACATTCCAAAAGAAGAATATATTTTAGAAGCTAATGCCAAATCAATAATTATTCTTCAGATCGAAGGTGTTGAAGGGGCAAAAAATATTGAAGAGATCTGTTCTGTTGAAGGAATCGATGTGATCTTTGTTGGGCCGTATGACCTCAGCCAGTCCATGGGATTAACCGGACAGATCTGGCATCCGGATGTAGCAAAAGAAATTACGAGAATAATTAATATCTGTCAGAAAAAAGGGATTGAAACAGGTGTCTTTACAGACACCCCTGAGGGAATCAAACACTGGAGCGAATTGGGAGTTAAATATCTGAATTACAGAATTGACACTGAACTCTTTTTTGATTTCGCAAAGAAAAGCAAAGCCGAAGTCAATGCGTTTCTAAAATAAAATTCATGCAGGACCAACTCATTGATCATAAAAAAATATTGAACTGGGCCACTGATGCCTTTCAAGCTATTGGCGTGCCTTCCAAAGATGCTGAAATCATTGCCAATGCACTCGCTAAAACTTCCTTATGGGGAATAGATTCTCATGGAGTAGCAAGAGTGACACATTATCTTGGAAGATTTGAAAATGGAACACTTAATAAAACACCGGCACTAAACTTTACTAAAACTGCTGCCGGAACAGGGCAATTAGACGGTGACGATGGTCATGGTATTGTTATTATGACGAACGCAACCAATCACGCCATCGAACTGGCAAAAGATGCCGGCGTTGGGGTAGTTGGGGTTCATAATTCTTCACATTGCGGAGCAATCGGATTGTATACAAGGCAAATCACAGAAGCCGGTATGGTTGGAATTGCTTTTACGCATGCGGACGCGCTGGTTGTTCCTCATGGAGGTATTAAACCTTTTTTTGGCACAAATCCTATTTCCATTGCATTTCCCACCGAAAATAATGATGAGCCCATTTGCCTGGATATGGCCACCAGTATTGTTCCGTGGAATTATATGATGAACGCGAAACGTGAAAAATCAAAAGTTCCGTTGGGCTTAGGAGTTGATAAAGATGGCAAGGATTCAGAAATTGCTGAAGATATTATAGCAGTAAAACCAATGGCAGATTATAAAGGATATGCCCTGGCTTTTTTAATTGACATGTTATGTGGCCCATTAAATGGTATGAATTACGGCCCAAACATGACTTCTATGTACCGGGATTTAGATAAGAAAAGAAAACTTGGCTCTTTGGTTATTGCCATTGATCCAGCCAGATTTGGTGGAAAAGACACGATCCGTATGGTTGGAACAGCCATTATAAACCAGGTGAAAACCCATGGTGATAATGTATTGTTTCCGGGGCAGCCTGAATACATCAGTAAACAAAAACGACAGGAAACGGGCATTCCAATTTCAGATGCTATTGCTGCTGATTTCAATAAATGGTCCGATAAACTCGACCTCAACATTCGGTTTTAAAATATGATTAAAGCGGTAATATTTGATTTTGACGGAGTGATTGGGGATACCATGAAAGATAATTGCATTGCCTGGCAAAAAGCGTTTAAACCATATGGTTTCCAATTGGATGCTTCTGAATATTATCGATTAGAAGGAATGGGGCGGTATCAAATTGCCCAGCATTTTATTGATAAATATAATTTAGATGCGTCTATTAATAATGATGTTGTCGAAGCAAAAGAACACAACTATAAAACGGATAACACCTTTAAAATTTATGATCATGTGCTGACTATTTTTGCTTTTCTAAAACAAAAAGGCATTTCAACGGCCATTGTTACCGGAGCATCCAGAGCACGAATCACAGAACATTTGGATGCAGGAATAGCCAGCCAGGTAACCGCTTTGGTAACAGCTGATGATGTAACTCATACCAAACCTCATCCTGAGCCTTATTTAAAAGCGGTCACAAAATTGAACCTGAGTCCTAAAAATTGTATTGTAGTAGAAAATGCTATTTTAGGGATTGAATCCGCGAAAGCAGCGAACTGTAAATGTTTTGCCTTAGAAACCACATTAACCAAAACTGACCTGCGACAAGCAGATGAAGTTTTTTCAACACATAAAGATTTATTAACTAAGTTTGAAACTATTTTTAAATAACGAGTACGATGAATATAAAAGATACCAAGGCCGACTTCAAAAACAATAAACTCTCAAAAGTGGATTTTGTAACAAAAATGCACGAGTTCCATAAAATTCTATTCGATTTTTCGGAAAATTTAAAAGATACGGAAATCGCTAAAATAGAGATCGAAGACGGGAAAGTAATCTTCACGTCGAGGAAAACGGATTTGCATCCCGGTGGTGTGAAATTTTACGTAGACGTTTTGGATAAAAGAGTAACTCCTGTTGATACCTTTAATTTTGACCAATATGAGCTTGAAGATTCAGAAATGCTTTATAAACTGGTAAGTGAAGGTGACACGATCTTTGATATCGGCGCAAACATCGGATGGTATTCCAATCATTTATCAAAAAAATTACCTGGCGCTAAGATCTATTCTTTTGAGCCAATTCCTGAAACCTTTGCCCAGGTAAAACGAAATACAGAACTGAACCAGGCAAAAAACATTACTTTAAATAATGTTGCTCTATCAGATAAAGTTCAGACTCTAACTTTCTATTATTCTCCTACCATTACGGGAGCTTCTTCTGCAGCAAATATCACAGAGAGCGAAAATATGACGAAGCTGGAATGTCAGACCAATACGATTGATAAGTTTGTGAAAGAAAATAATATTGCAAATTTAGATTTTATTAAATGTGATGTGGAAGGTGCTGAATTCATGGTATATAAAGGTGGGGCAGAAACCATTGAAAAATACAAACCAATTGTTTTCACAGAAATGCTGAGGAAATGGGCCGCTAAATTCAATTATCACCCTAATGATATCGTCGCTTTCTTTAAACAATTCGGGTATAATTGCTACACTTCTCATGAAGGCAAACTAATTCCAATAGAAAAAGTGACAGAGGAAACCATGGAAACCAATTTCTTCTTCCTTCATCCTGAAAAACATAAAGAGAAAATTAATAAACTGAGTTAAAAAAAAAGGGGTTTAATCCCCTTTTTTTACTGTGTGACTTTCTTTCTTTTCCTTAAAAAGGAAAAGAAAGAAAGTCCAAATAAAATCAGTAAAGAAATACCGGAAATCATTTTTCCCTTATTTTTCAATCGTGGCTCGAAGCTCAACTCCACATCGCTCTTTCCTTTATTAATCAATAAACCGGTTAAACCGGCATTAACCCGATATAATTTAGCATCAGCTCCATTCACTTTGGCGCTCCAGCCTTCATCAAATGGAATAGAAAAAAACAAAACTTTATTTTCTGCTACGTTTACGAAACCGGTAATTTTATTTTCTGAAAATTTAGAAATCGTAAAACTATCTTTCTTTAAATCATTCACATATGCCAGGTAGTTATCAAAAGTAACGGGCGCGGTCGTATCCGCAACATTAAACACTTTTAAAGCAGCAAAAATAGATTTATCCTCATTACCAATGACGCAAGCCCTTAGCAAACAAAAGTCTTTTTGAGAAGGCGAAAGCTTTTTGAGCTCATCTTCTCCAACAATTTTATCATAAGTAAATCCAAGAGGCAAGGCAAATTTATTTTTATAGACCTTAACATCTCCGAATTTATGAATAGAATCAAAACCCAAATTGGCAAGAGCGTTATCCGGACGTTTCGATAACCAGTATTTTCCGCTTGCCAAGGAAAATAAAACAGGCCTATCTCCCAGTCCTTTAGCCCAACGAGTAGAATTTTCGTCTTTTGCATCAATCACATTCAGGTCTCCTAAAAATTTAATATAGTTTTTTTGGTTAAACGAATGATAAGAAGCCGTTCCATAAAAACCCTGCGCTTTTGCGTCATTAATACTTGAATGAATAGCAAGTCCGGAGCTATAGTCTTTGTTGATCCTGTAAAAAGACGGGTCTGATTTCTTCAGGTAATCAACAGCCTCAATCGTATAATCATTATAACCAACTTTTGATGTCAACTCTGTTTTAAACATTGCAACTCTCTTATTGATACTGGTATTTGAGAAATATAGTACCTCAAAAAAGCAAACTAAAAACAAAGCTACCTTTGCTATGTACTTAACAGAAGATGTGCCTGATAATAAAAACAGCAAGGCACTGTACGCTAATACCATGAACGCCGCAAAACTTCTCAGGCCATCATCCACAGCCTCTTTAAATTGAGTAGCCGGAGTATATAATAGGATTAATAAAAATAAACCTGTCACTAACAAGGTGATTTTATTAATCTGGCCTTTTTGTTCAATAAATGATATTGCCTTCACGGTAAAGAATATCATTAATAATACTACAACCAATGAGTATGTTCTGAAATAATCTCCTGAAAAAGCCCAAAAGGCGTAACGGAAAAACGGAAATAATATCGGCAAAGCAAATACTCCGGTTAAAACTCCATAAAATAATTTTTGTTTCTTAGTGAGGCTACTAAAAACATGAGGAAAAGCAACCAAACTTAGAATACCGCAATAAAGTATCGGAGCCTCCAGATAATTTTGCCAGCCTCTAAAGTTACTGCCAACGCCTAGCATGTCACTTCCAAACGCCCTGAAAGTTGTTGTAAAACGCAATACATCATCGGCGAGGTCAAAGATTGGCTGGGCTTTTAATCGTGCTGATAAACCAGCCTCTCCTCCTACCCTAGGACTCTCCAAAAGCATCAAAACATCCGGTAATAATTGATAAGCTGTTATTCCAACACCAATTAGGGCAATTCCAACTGTTTTTAAACTAAATACAATAAATCCGTTCCAATTTCCATCATACACGTCATGGTATCTCACTAAAATATAACCAATTAAAAATAATGTATAGGTAAATAAATAGAAAGGCTGCAAAAATCCTAAAAGAGTAATTCCTAATAAAAACAAAAACCATTTGTCTTTATTCAACCATCTTTCAAATCCTAATAACATAACCGCAACATATACGGCTTCTGTAGAAAAGATTATCCAGGTACCGCCTAAAATAACATAGCCTGTAAACGAATAGAGCAATGCTCCGATCATGCAGGCAAATCCAGAAACCTTTAATTCCTTTAAATATTTGAAAAAGATAAAAGCGCATAAAAAAATCTTTAGGATCTCCATAAATACGATAACCTTCGGTAAACTATTTTTATCAAACAACATGATAAAATTGGAGAAGAAATCCCCTAACCACAACGGAAAAATATTCTGTCCCATTCCCTGTGAAAATGACCAACCCGGTATTCCTTCCGTTTTCAGGTATTCAGAAAAATTAATCAACAGCGGGTGAAACATATTGATTGTATCACTTCCAATATCCTTGAATAAAAAAATCTTTTTAAAGTTGATGAAATCCTGGAATATGATATAACATCCCAACAAAACGGCACCTAATAGATAATAAAGCTCTTTTCCTTTAATATAAGAATCGTAAAAATTTGAATCAGGTGAATTTACCGGTTGTTGTTTTATATTATTTTGCTTCGACATAACTCTTTATAATAAACACTAAATATAATAATTCTCTATTTAACATCAGGCGCTTCATAGTCCACCCCTTTACCATCCAATTGAAACAATTTCAGAGAGTTCACATGAATACTCATAGGCTGCTGTTCTATGTTCCAAAAGAAACAAGCAATCTTCTTTGATTTTAATGGCAGGTTTCCGGTTAAAAGACTGTAGGATAGATTCTTCTTTCCATTATTGTTATAACCAATCCATTGCAAAGGAAAACGCTTGAAATAAACGGTTTGATCAAGGGAGTCATTGACCTGAATAACAAACCATGCGTTTACCGGAACAGGAAGACTCTCAATATCAAAATTTATTTCAGCGAGCAAGGGCTTTCTATTAGCAAATACAGTATCCCGATGACTATAGAGTTCTATAAATTCATTAGCATTATCTTTTACTTCTATGTTAGTTAATTCAAGACATTTGGTCCGGCTGATTTTTTCTTTTCGTTTTAATAAAACAAAACCCCAATCCGGTTCGCTGTCAATTACATGATAGTATTCCCTAAAATATTTTTCTTCTGCCCTGGTGGCGATATAATAATCACAATTCATTTGCATCAACTCAACCGGATCCGCTGGATTTAAAATACTTCCATGACGGTAATTAATAAACGCGTAGAATAGCTCTCTCACGCGATGTCCTCCAATCGTAATCCGTTCCCCGGATTTTTCCTGCTCCTTTAACAATGTAGTATAAAAATGTTCCGGGAGGGTTTCGTAAAATATCAGTGAATGCTTTCGGAAGTTTAAATTAACCGCAAAATGAATGACAAATATTACAGAGCCTCCAAAAAGAAATATGCGATTGTACATCACCGGTAGAAGGTCAAACAAAAAGCTGATCAGTAATACAAAAAACAAGTAAAAGAAGAGACCTGTTCGATCTTCCGGGTAATTAACTCCCAATAACTTATGCATTAAATAAAACCCAAGGCATAATATACACAGGATAAAAGCAAATAATAAAGACCAGGATGGTTTCCGTAGCTGATCCTTTAATTTTAGCAGATTACTCTTATTTAAATAAAATGTCAGCCCTAATACCATTAAAAATAAAACCACTAATACGTATTTAAGCGGTCTGTTTTCAAAACCAACTATTAATTGAATTAAACTCACAAAGGTCACTTTCCAATAGCTATCCCCCACTCCATAATATAACGCACCATTTTCCTGCAAAAAGAATGAAAAAGAAAGCCAGTAATAAACAGCTCCTAAATGCAATAGCCACACAGCTATCATTAAAGGATTAAACAATTTCTTATTCAATAACTGGATCAATGCCATAATACCACTCACTAATAACACCACGATGATCAGAATTAAATTGGAGCTGATGGCTAATTGAAAAAACAGTAAGCTGAACAGAAATTTTCGGTTTTCAGAATTCTCGATGTAATCCATCATGTAGGCAAGCCCCATGAGAAGAAGTGCCATGGATATTCCATAACCCCTGCAGGCACTAAAAAAACTGAGCCAATGAAATGACAATAGCATGGCGGCCGTCAAAAAAACTTTTGATCCTAATTGTTTTAATTTTTCACTGATTTTATAAGTAGCAAAAATTAAAATAAGGAGTCCGATCAAGTTCGGAATTCGTAGCGCAAATGGCGAGGAACCGAATAAGTGAAAACAAATATTTCCCAGAAAACTATTCAAAACATGATTATTCGCATCCACCTGGGAATTAAAAGGCATGTATTTCCCTGATTGTATATACATGAAAAACGTTGCCGTTTCATCATGATTAAACGGAACTAAATAAGATCTGATGCAAACAATAACAAATGCCGTTAGGGAAGCGGCAATAAAGAAAACAGAAAACTGTTTCGAAGTGGAGTTTTTGTCGTGGATCATCATTTAAATTATTTCCTGTTGCGGCTCAAATAAATGTGAACTTTCCACCTTACAAATTTGACTTAAATAACGTTTGTACCATTGCCTGGCATTTGACTTGGCTTTTAGATGCGTCAGATTATTTCGCCACACAGTAATGTCATCCATTGATCTCCAATAGGAAATAAAAATATTGTTTTTACCGTTGGCACAACTTTCATATCCCAGGAATCCGTTTTGTTCCTGCGCCAGCTTCATTGTTAACTCATCCATTTCAGCATATCCCTCCAAATCATCAGATTTGGTTGACGAAAAAATGACCGCGTAATAATCCTGCTGCTTTGGTGCCTCTTTCCACATAAAATCAATTATTGGTTTGAATGATAAAAATAAACATAAAAAAAGCATCTACCATGAGGCAGATGCTTAATAAAAAATATTTATTATTTATTGAGGTGTTGCTGTTGGAGCTGCCGGCTGAGCAGGCTGAGCTGCAGGCATAACTGCACCACCGGCTTTTTGTTTGGTAATAGAACCTTCAGTATCATCCGTGCTTTCAGTTAACCCTGCTTTTTTAGGTGTTGACAACAAACTGAATACCAACAATAAAATTGCTAAAGTCCATGTTGCTTTTTCAATAAAATCGGTACCACGACGCGCGCCCATGATTTGATTAGCAGCTGAGAAATTACTTGAGATTCCGCCACCTTTTGAGTTTTGAACTAATACTACTAAAATTAGTAATACACATACGATGATAATGGCTATGGTTAAAATTGCTTGCATAAGTTATTTGTTGGTTTTCAATTTTTCTATAAGGGATGCAAAGTAAACACTTTTTTGTGGAAATTTCAAACTTAATATTTCATATGCTCGAATTGCTTTAGAAATATTTCCCTGGAGGGCATAAATCTTGGCTAATGTTTCTGTTACCAGGTGTTCATTTTCTAAAAGACTTTGTTTGGCATCCGCTGCAGGGGTAAAAAATTTGTTTGATCCCAGCTTAATTCTTCCAGGATCTGATTCAATAATTTTATCAATTAACTGCTTCTTTTGCTCAAAAACACGTGTTTTTTTCTCTTTTTCGACCTCTTTTACTTCATTTTTTCTATTTTTTTCAATTTCCGGTTCTTTTTTGACGTCAACCTGAAAAGTTGGCGCTTCCTTTTGAATGGTTTTTAACCAGTCTGTAAAGGTACTTGGCTCTGAAACTTCTTCCTTATTAAGTTCAGGTGTCTTTATAATATCCGTTTGAACATAGGATTCAATAATTCCCTGATTAATTTCCTGCTCAATGGTTTTATTTAATTTATCAATATTAAACTCCTGAACAGGCACCTCCGTGTCATTCTCAATTGCTTTTACAATATTAATCTCTTCGTTTTCAGGCGCTTTTAATACGACTTCTTCCTGCTCAACATTTCTGGAGGGCGAAGGAACTGTATTGACGTATATAATTTTAATATCGCTATTGGTGACACTTACCGGGCTCAAGTCAGTCTTAGGTTCTGGCGTCACCTCAACATTGTGTATTTCAGGTATAACTTCAGGTAATTTTTTAACCTCAAAAACTTCGGGCCTGTGCAATAATTCATATAAAACACTCCTGCTGTTAGCAATGATTGCCGTTTTGCGTAACTGCTTCGAATAATTAACCGGCTGATGCTTATGAAGACCTTTTGTATATAGTAAATGTGCGCTTTCGAAAAAAGGATATTCTTTCACCAGGATCTCCAAATCCTGGAGATGTAGAGGCTCAATCCTACCTGGCTGATTTATTATCTCTATAAACTGCTTTTGCTGCATTACCAGTTATTAAAAGAGCGATTAAAAATATCTTCTGTTAATTGCCTGTTGATTTCGGTGAGTAAAGCATCTTCCTGAGAAGAAATGGAAGTATTGGCTTTAAAATCAGCAAATCGGGTAAAGCTTTGCTCAAAATTTTTAGCCTCATCGAACTTATTACTGTATTTCACAAAAACGGTGATCGATAAGCGGTTATTGGCAGCCTGATCATTACTTTGAATAGCGACGGGTGCCACATTATAATCTGTAATGGCACCCTCAAACTGAAGATCACCATTTTGTTTCATTAAAGACAAATTGGTTTGAGTGGATACCACATCCCGTAAACGCTCTGTAAACTTCTGACTTATAGAAGGTGTCCCCAGAGTAGTTTTATTCTCAAAGAAACTCACTGAAACCGTCTTCGCTTCAATTGGTATAGTAGCTCCGTTTAAGGAATACTTCACTTTACAGCCATAAAAAAAGGAAGCCGTAATAAAAAGAATGAGTATGAAATAAAGTTTTTTCAAAATGTGTTTACTCCTGCGAATTTAGCAAAAATTCCTCCTTTTCATTCCTTTAACGCCACCAAATTAGAAAACTTTATGATTACTCCATAAGTGGCTTAATATTGATCACCTTCATGGTTTCGGGATTAAAATACTTTTTGCATATGTCGGTTAGCTGCTCCGCTTTAATGGTTTTATAGGTTTCCAGGGTCTGATTGTATTTACTATAATCCATAAAATAATATTCAGAAAAGCCCAACCTGTCTGCAATAGCCGCATTAGAAAAATTCTGAAAAGTCTGGTTCACTTCCAGGTTTTTCACATAATTATCTATCAATTCCTGGTCAATACCCTCATTGATGATGTCATAAATCTCTTTGGAGATCATTTTTTTCACTTTGGCGTTCCCTATTTGCGCCTGCATTATCACATCAAAAGTGGCAATATTGGAATATAAGCGGGAATCGTCGGACTGGGCTGAGATCTGATAAGCCATATTTCCTCTCTCCACGATACTGTTGTTTAAAATGGAATTGGGGTTACTAAATAAAAGATCTCTCAATAAATTAAATGCATAATAATCAGGTGTGCCAATGGCGGGACATGGAATGGCATAAGAATAAATCTGCACAGGGTAATCTATCACTAACTCCTCCGTAGTTGGAACGAATGAAAACACATCCGGCTCCGTTTTTTTTGCATTCAAAGGCAACTGTTTTTTTATCGGGCCAAAATATTTACCGGCCAGTTCAAACATTTGCTCTGCCTTTACATCGCCTACAATAACCAGGTAAGCGTTATTAGGGCTATAAAATTTATCATAAAAATCCTGGCACTGTTTGGTTGTGAATTTTGTGATCTCCTCAAGGAAGCCTATCACATCTACTTTATATGGATGGCCTTCCGGGTATAAATGAGCATACCTGTCGGCCATCATCCTTCTATACCAGTTATTCTCTCCCAGTCTCAATTCCTCTCCAACGACTTCCCGTTCTGTATCCAGCACTTTTTGATCCAGGATCAGGTTTTCCATTCTATCAGCTTCCATGGCAAACACTTTCTCAATATGTTCCTTTGGAAGCTCCTGGAAATAAACCGTTCTATCAAATGTCGTATAGGCGTTTAAAGACGCTCCTAATTTTTCCATTTCATGAATGTACACATCTCCTTCACCCTTAAAATTCTTTGAACCACGAAACATCATATGCTCAAACATATGCGCCATTCCGCGCACACCATCCCATTCATCTTTACTTCCAACCCTGTACCATACTTCCATTTGAACTATCGGTGATGTGTTTTTCTCACACACTATGACTTTTAGCCCGTTTGGCAGCGTAAATGATTTTATTGGAAAATCAAAGGCAAAACTTTTTAATGAAAGAATGATCAATCCAATTGCTATAATCTGCTTCATGTGTCTTTTTTTTTAAAATTCTAATCCCAAACCAATCACAAATCCCTGGTTGAAACTGTTTTCAGGACCATATCCTAAAATATAATCCACCCTGATGATTTGCAAAATATGTTCTACACCAAAATTGATTTCATAGTATTGATCCAGTTTATCATTAAATAATATATGGCCGCCCACTACTTCCTGTATCCTTGACTTTTTCAAAAATGGGATTTTATTGAATATAAACCCATTAAAATGATGTTCGGCATGCCCCTCGGCATACCAGTTCTTTGTACTATAGGTATAATAAGGCAATAACTTAAACGCATTCAAATAATC
Source organism: Bacteroidota bacterium (assembly GCA_021155905.1). GTDB lineage: Bacteria > Bacteroidota > Bacteroidia > B-17B0 > Aurantibacillaceae > UBA4416. The sequence goes on along the minus strand of JAJNBG010000003.1, from coordinate 137,670 downwards.
ATTATTGGCTAATATGGTTTGGTTACCATCGAAATGTTTAAAATCCATAAACTCCACATACCTGTTGGTGAGAAAATAACCGCCTTTTAATCGATAGGCAAAAGTACCTACCAATCCCAATTTAATATTATCATCGATGCTGATCTTAGCAAGATCGTAATCCGCCCTGGTATTTAAACCCGGAATTGCTTTTGAAAATGAAAGATTGATGACAGGAAATTTACTTCCCACAATGATTTTTTCATGCGGCCTGGTGTAATACTTTTGCTTAAAACGTATCGATAAACCCAGTTCAACAACAAAAGAATTATTTATCGTAAAGCTGGAATCATCTGTGTGTGGATGCAAGGGGTCATTACTGGTGAATATTTTATTTTTATCATCTACCCAAAGATCCGTAGTTGTATTGCGCAATACGGAACGTTCAGCATACTCGGTATGAAACGTTGTAATGAGCCCATTTATCAACTCCTTTCTGAAATTAAAAGCAGCGTATGTTTTCTTATACAATTTCATGAAATTCTCATTATTGAGCAGCGTATAGGAAGTATTCATTGTTGGATTAATCGGATCATTGCCATTGAATTGAAGAGCACTCGTTCCTATCTTTATATTATAGGACTCAAATTTTTCTGGCTTATGCATGTATTTCCAGTTAATGGTTCCACCCCATAAATAATTTGAGAAACCATACCTGGCGGTTGCGGCGACATCATGGTAACGATTATTTTCATAGCGTTTATTCATATCCACTTTAAGAGAGGCGTTTACTCCTTCCACTGTATTGTATTGCACACCGGAAGTTAACAGGCCCGATGTATTTAAACTGAATTTTTTTGCTGTTTTATTATAGCTGTAACCCATAATCAAATCAGAAAAAGTAAGTTTATTTCCATCCCGATCTAAACTGTCTTTATAGCGATCACTATTTTTGATGAGTCCGATGCTATCCTTTTTTCTGTAGTCGGTTTGTTCCTCCACAGTCAACGGTACCGGACGGGAACCTCCCCAATAACTGGTATCTTTTTTATTAGCGCCGTCTTCTACTTTGAGTACTTCATTCTTAAAGAATTTTTTAGGGAATACCGGGTGCATATCATAATCAGAGAATACAGCGTTGAAATAACCATCACCAATAAAACCAAAGACTTTAAAATTAAAGGTCATATTCAAGCTCATAGGCATCCAAATGGTGTCGTTTACAGGAGCATTTAACTGTTTAATATTCAGAGTATCAACAAAATCAATTTTCGCGTCTTTCGTCAGATAAACATCGGCGCTGTGCACTCGCCAGGTATTTTCCTGGATATAAATAATCCCCCTAAAACATGGATCTGTTTTACGTTTGGGCGTAATCTCAATTTTATTCAACATTTTCCCGTCTTCAAACGTGGTTCCCAACAATTTATAACGATAAGACAAGAGTGCATTTTCATTAATAGGGGAAATGAAGGGCCTGTCGCTTAATCCATCCAGTGAAATCAGGTTTTCATAAACACTGAATTTCATATCGCTGACCTGATTAAAACTAAACGCTTTGTTATCGCCACTCACTTTACTCGAGTACATGATCTCTTTTTCATCGTTTGGCTTCCTGAAATGGTATTTCGTTTCGCTTTCGCTGAGATAAACCACGCCCAATAACGTAGAATCTATTTTCTCACCACCCGAAGTATTCATTGCATTAATCAGCTTTGCCATTTTTTTTGGAAAGTCTTTTAAACGCTGTAACCCTTTAATATAGGCCTTGCAGGTGAAGGCATTGACTTCATTCAAATAAAATTTACGTTTTTTAATGGCCTGGCGAATAACTGCATAAGCCGGGTCTTCTCCATCTTTAATCACCACTTCTTTTAGCTCGTAGCTTTCAGGGTTTAACGTGACGTTTTTAATAACATTCCCCTCAACAGTAACCTTTTCCACTTTTTTTCTGTACCCTACATATTGAAAAATTAATTCATAAGTACCGGGTTGAAGTTTCAGAACATAAAAGCCGTCGGCATTGGCATTTGTACCCTGAGTGGTACCTTTTACCAATACTGAAGAAAATGACAGGGCCTGGTTTTTATCATCCGCAATTTTTCCGGAAACAGAATAAGTCTGAGCGAATGCCCAGCATGAAATAAAATATAAAAGGACTGAAAAGAAGAAATTCCTCATAAAATAATAGACGATTAAGATAAGCAAAAAGTTACAGCAGAAACCCGTTGCCCTATATTTATCTCATATAAAAGTCCGGCACAAAAAAAGCCGGGTTTTTAACCCGGCTTTCAATCTTATATGCGTTATCAATTATTTATCCTTACTAAGCATAATTTGCTTTTCTAAAGAATAGGTATCTGTTTTCCCAACCTTCAGATCAACTTTCTCCTCGGCTGTTTTATAGCCTTTTTTGGTCACTTTAATTGTGTAAGACACATCACCCTTAAGGGTAATAAAATATTCTCCGTTTTCATTGGTGGTCGTACTGGCTACAACTGCATTAGATGCGTCCATGATCTGGACATCAACAGATGCTAAACCAGAGCCTTCAAATGCGTCACGAACCGTTCCTTTTAAAATACTCAATCCGGAATTTGCCTTCTTAATTCCATCCTTTTCCAATAAACTGTAATTTGAAAGATCGGCAGAATAAATATCGCTTTCACCCAATCCGCCTTTACGTTCGCTGGCGAAATAAGCTGTCTTAGCATCGGCACTGATTACTAAAGGACCATCTTTATGAACTGTATTAATAGGAAAACCTAAATTAACAGGCTTTGTCCATTTTTCACCTTCCAATGTTGATTTAAAAACATCGTAAGAACCCATGGATCCTTTACCATTAGAAGAGAAAAATAAAGTTTTTCCATCCGGTGCCAAAAATGCACCTACCTCATCAAAAGCTGAATTAATTTCCGGACCTAAATTAACCGGTTTACCCCATTCTGTTTTATTCATTCTTTTCACCATCCAGATATCAGCACGTCCATAACCACCTTTACGCTCACTAATGAAATATAAAGTTTTACCATCCGGTGAAATACAGGCACCGCCTTCCCAATAGGTTGAATTAATTGGTTTACCTATAGATTCAGGCGTTTTCCATTTATTGTTTACGATTTTTGAAACAAATACGTCACCGCCTCTCGATTCATTATCATTCACGTCATTTTTATAAATAAAAATCTGTTTTCCGTCCGGTGATATGCTCGTACAGGCATCATGAGCGGGTGTATTCACATTCCCGGGTACATCTTCACTGGGATTCCATTTTTTATTGACGGTATCCCATGTTGAAATATAAATATCCTGAAAAAACTTTCCATCACCTTCCACATCAACCGGAGAATCGGTCGTTTCAGGGCGACGGGTATTAAACACTAATTTTCTACCATCCGCGCTGATACATGGCGATTGATCGTCATACTTCGAATTAATAGCTTCTCCCAGATTATTGACTTTCACATTAATGGGACTAGCCATTAATAATTTAGCATTATTACAATGTGCAATATAGACATCGACATCTTCTGTTTCAGCAGTTTTAGAGTTCACAGAAGTTTTATAGGTATTAAAAGAAGCTAATGCATTATCAATTTTCTCATCTGCTAAATAAATTTTACCCAATACAAGATGTGTTTCCGGCTTCACATTTTTATTCGTTGAGATTGCCTTTTTAAGATTTTCGGTTGCCAGATCAAACTTTTTTAGTTCATACTGACAGTACCCTACATAATATAAAACTTCTGCATCATCCGGATTTTTTTGTAACACTTCTTTATAGATATTTAAAGCACCGATATACTGTCCTGCATACAATTTCTGTTTCGCTAAAACCATTTTTACCTGATCCGCCGCATCAAGAGCCTGGACATTTGATAAAAACGCAAAAAAGCAAAGGGCTGTGATAATTTTTTTCATAACTGTAAATTATAATTTCTCGTTTATAAATATATAAAAAAGGATTTAAAACACTATTATTTAAATAAAAAATACGCTCGTTTCTTTATAATCTGTATTTTTAAGCCATGAGTACTATTGGTTTTTATATAACATTGCCGCTGCTTTATCTCATCTCATTACTTCCATTTCCCATATTTTATATTGTATCAGACGGTGTTTACTTTTTACTTTACCGGGTGATCGGATACCGTAAAAAAGTTGTTTACGAAAATCTGAAGAACTCCTTTCCGGAAAAAACACATGAGGAGTTAAAAGCGATCGAGAAAAAATTTTATCATTATTTATGCGATCTGTTTTTGGAAACGCTCAAAACCTTAACAATCTCAAAAAAAGAAGCGGTAAGACGATGTTCATTTAATGAGAACACCAAACGTATTTTTAAGGAATTATACGATGAAAAAAAATCCTGTATTTTAGTCATGGGGCATTTTGGAAACTGGGAATGGGCAGGAAATTCTTTTAGCCTGATCAATCCGCAACAATTGTATGTGATTTATCATCCCTTATCCAATAAACATTTTGACAAGTTGATGTATGACATGCGCTCCCGGTTTGGCACAAAATTATATGCCATGAAAGACACCATGAGGGAAATGGTGAGGAACCGCTACGAAATAAATGCCACTGCATTTATTGCTGATCAAACACCTTCTCCGGAAGGGGCATACTGGACCACTTTTTTAAACCAGGATACGCCGGTCTTTTGGGGTACCGAAAAAATTGCTCAAAAATTTAACTATCCGGTTGTGTATGTTACCGTTAACAGGGTGAAAAGAGGTTTTTATGAAGTTAACACCGAATACCTTGTTACCGATCCTAAAAACACAAAGGAAGGAGAAATCTCAGAATTACACACCCGGAAACTGGAAAGGGACATCATAGCACAACCTGAAGTTTGGTTATGGAGCCACAGAAGATGGAAGTACAAAAGAAAATAGATTAATTAATTTAAATTCTTTATTTTTGCACCCGAATATGAAAGCTCTTTACTCCTTCGTTATTTTAATTATTGCTTGTTTCTTTTTCCCATCCTGTAAAAAGCAATATTCCTGTCAATGTTCAACAACTTTTGAGGAACCCGGATACTATCCTTATACCGTATCTTCTAATGAGCCTATTGATTCTAAAACAACCAAAAAAAGAGCTGAGCAAATCTGTGCTCACTCAGAAAAACAATTACATAAAAATAATCTTGATTATAAAGACGGCGCGGAAACAGTAACCACTTCCTGTGCTGTAAAATAAAAGCTGATGAAAAAAATCCTGGTAATATCCCTGTTTTCTGTTTTTATATATTCCTGTAATAAAAGCTATTCCTGTAAATGCGCTACCACATTAAGACGGGATGGTTACTATCCAAATGTAACTGAAACCTTTGAGGAAATTAAAAAGAATACTTCCAAGAAAAAAGCAACACAAATTTGCACTAATACCGCGATACAAATGCAGGCTAACACAGATTTGTTGTTTCCTGATTATATTACTGTGTCAGTAGATTGTGTACTGAAAGACAATTAATTCATTCAGTATTTTTTTACAATTTTTTGTCTCTTAAATTTTGCATTACCAGATAGTGTGATGTCATGTCATTTGCTTAATCCACAATCAATAGCTTTTTCGCTATATTTGACACTCTAACTAATTTTATTCTTTAAAAGGTATATTCTCCAACTCCCATATTCTGTTTAGTAACAATTACAATCAATTCACGACCCATAAAATTAAAACCATGAAAAAAACGACTTACTTTATTTTCTGCTTCATCTTAATATCCTTATCAGGAAAAGCTCAAAAGCCTTTATTGCAATGGGTCAAAAATATGGGTGGATCGGGTGTTAATTCTTCTGCCCCGTTTATAGCTGTGGACAACGCCAATAATAATGTATACTCAACAGGTTATTTTACAGGAACAGTTGATTTTGATCCTGGAAATGGCCTTACTAATTTAACCTCAGCTGGTGGCCAGGACGCTTACATCGTAAAATTAGATGCTACAGGAAATTTTGTATGGGCTAAAAGTTTCGGAGGAAGCGGAAGTGATGCAAGTTATTGTGTTGCTATCGATGCTACAGGAAATATCTACCTGACCGGTAATTACACAGGCACCGTGGATTTTGATCCTGGTACTGGCACAATGAATTTAAGCTCATCCGGAGCAGCAGATATATTTATTTCAAAATTAGACGCTTCAGGTAATCTTATCTGGGCAAAAAGCATAGGAGGTACTAATAGCGAATACAGTAATTCCATTGCAGTTGATGCTTCAGGAAATATAATTGCAACCGGGAATTATGCAGGAACTGCAGATTTTGATCCTAATGCCGGTGTTGTTAATTTAACCTCGGCGGGAGCCGATGATGTTTTTGTTGTAAAACTAGATGGGACAGGTAATTTAATCTGGGCTAAAAGCATGGGTGGTATTGGCAGCGAATGGGGAGACTCTGTTTTTCTGGATGCACTAAATAATGTTTACACGGCAGGGAATTATGCAGGAACTGCAGATTTTGATCCTGGCGCAGGAACAGCCAATTTAACCAGTGCCGGCATGGACGACATTTTCGTTTCTAAATTAGACGCTTCCGGAAACTATGTTTGGTCAAAAAGCATGGGTGGTACTTTAACTGATTTTGCTAATGGCCTGGCAGTAGATGCATCCGGTATAGTTTATACAATTGGTAATTATGAGGGAACTGCAGATTTTGATCCTAACGCAGGCACTTTCAATTTAACAACTGTTGGTGCCGGTGATATTTTTATTTCAAAGTTAGATGCGTCAGGAAATTTTATTTGGGCGAAAGGCATGGGTAGTGCACTTTCGGATTACGGGGGCTCCGTAGTAATTGACGCAACCAATAATGTATATAGTACCGGTTTTTTTGCTGCTACCACTGACTTTGACCCTGGCGCAGGAACTAACACTATAATTTCGGCCGGTGGTAATGACGTGTTTATCTCAAAACTAGATGCTTCGGGAAATTTTGTGTGGGCAAAAAGTATAGGAGGCTCTGGTACAGATAATGCGGGTTCAATTTTTGTTGATAACGTGGGCGGTGTGTATACTGCAGGCAAATTTTCAGGAACGGTTGATTTTGATCCCAACACAGGAATAAAAAATGTGACAAGTATAGGTACAGGTGATGCTTTTATTCACCGAATGATCCAATGTAACCTCAAAAGTATTTCAGGCACAGTTTCCGGTTCCGCTGGTGGGAACGTCATATTATACCAGTACATTCCTGCGCTAAGCAAATGGGATTCCGTTGCTTTTACGCCCTATTCTTCAAGTTATTCTTTTGGCGTAACTGATAGTTCTTCTTATGTTTTGAAAGCAGTTCCCACAGCAACCAATGAGCAGGTAACCTATTTTGGTAACGCCATTAGCTGGCAAAGCGCCACAGTTGTCAATCATGGATGTATGGCTAATTCTACCAACACGATAGCCATTGTGTCATTTACTAATATTGGGACAGGCACCGGTAGTATGAGCGGAAAAATTCTTGAAGAAGATGGTTTTGGAAAAAAACCTTCAACGCCGGGAAATCCCATAGGAGGAATTATCGTCAAAGGCGGGCGAAATCCGAGCGGTCAAATGTTTACACAAACTAAAACAGATCCGATAAATGGAACCTATACCTTAACCGGAATACCTAATGGTACAAACTATTTTATCCTCGTTGACATTCCGGGATTAGATACCAATTTGACTTATCATGTTGATTTGGTTGCCGGTAACAATCAATTAACAGGTCTGGATTTTACAGTAGATTCGATATACGTAAACCCAATTCCTAACCTTGTTGGTTTACATGATTTAAATGTCAGGGAACATCAATTGCTTGTTTTTCCTAACCCTACCTCTCATGATATAAATGTTAACTACGTATTAAATGAAAATTCTACAGTAAGTATTGAGTTATTTGATATTGCCGGAAGATTAGTTAAAACCTTATTACCATTAACAAGGCAGACCATTGATACTTACAAAAAAAGATTTGAGTTAGCTGATTTAAATTCAGGAATATATTTCATTAAACTCAAAATTAATGATAACGAAAGTATTATTAAGCTTTGTCTGACCAATTAAAAGACACTCCATATATTTCCATATTTAAATTATTTTTTATGGAATTAAAGAAGAAATTCGTCTTTTGAGTAAATGAACGCATTCGCAAAATACCGGATTATTATTTTATGCAGCTTTCTGTACACATTAAAAGCGCAACAAACCATAACCGTTTATGGGAACATCACTGATCAGTACTCTCATAAAAATCTTTCCTATGTGGCGGTTCAGATTCAAAACTCTAATTACAGTGCATCCACTTCAAACAACGGAAACTTTAGTATTGTGCTGCCTGAAAAAAAACACGTTTCGGTCCTGTTTAAACTGTTAGGATACAAAAGCCAGTTGCGGGAAATAGACGTTTCAGACGGACAGGACTCCATTTTTTTGGCGGTTCAAATGTCGCCCTCCTATGTCAAAATCGATACGGTTTCCATTTACAGTTCTTTTAAACCGGACACTTTAGTAGGATCCCCCAAATACAGCATTTATGACTTTGATTTTTATGAGGACAAGTATATTCTGCTCACTGCACAAAAATCTCTCGAAAAAGCTGAATTAAAATTAGCGGATGGTTCCGGAAAGATCATCACCACCTATGTAGTTCCAAAAGAAGGAGGAGAAGCTAAAGAGTTTTACCACGATTATATGGGATATACCAACCTCGTCTGTAAAAATTATATATACAGAATCAATATGTATCATGACCGGTTTGTCTTGATTCCTTTATCTATACAGGATGTCAATTCTTTTATCAAACCAATCGTAGATACAATTAACGGAAAAATAATTTTTTCGGATTACTGGAAGGAATACCCATTGTTTAATTATTACAGTTTCAATGAACAGGATAGTATCAAACAACGCATACATACGGTTGAAGACGAGGAATTAATGCATGCCTATAATTTTGAGTATTATTCGTTAAAGCCCAAAGAAAAACTGGCAGCCAGACGATTAGCGATGGACCTAAAAACGGATAAGCACATTGTGGCATCCTTAATGAGTGGCTTTACAAAAAGTATGTTTTATGAACCCTTATTTGCGCCCTTATATATCATCAAAGATACCATTTGTGTATTTGATCATTATAAAGACAAATTATATCACCTGAATAAAAATGGAACAAAAATAGATTCGGTATCTATCAATTATAATCATCCCAAGAACTGGAAGGAATGGAAGAATAAAATGCTGAAAGATGATATTGAAAACCTGATCTACGCCGTATACGAAAAGAATGGCCATAAATATATCAAGCGGATCAATGCTCAAACCGGGAAAGAACAGGGGAAATACAGCCTTCAGTTTCACAGTGCTGATAAACTGAAGATTCATGATGGATATGCTTACTATATCTACCGTCCGTTTGAAAGCACCCAGGAGAAATTTTTTTACAGGGAATTCATCAAACTGGAATAACCTTTACAGTTTTTTTATTGGGTAATTATTCGCATTTTCGTTACTCTTTAAAACATCTGAATGACTTCTTTAAAAACCCCGATATTAACCCTTATCCTTAGTGTTGTTTCAGCAGTCATTCAAACCCTTCTTGTTTCTTACATTGCCTATAAAATAACCGGCCATTTCGACCTCGCGGTTGGCTTGCTTTCCTTTTTCATTTCATTTATCGTCAGCTTCTTTATCATCTATTACCTGTTTAACCAGGTGATCTTTCAAAAAATTGACAGACTTTATTTGTTAGTGAAAGAGCAGCAGCCGAAAGAAATACCCAATACCGAATTTCAACTGGACGAAGTAGATTCCATTGACCGGTTAGAGGAAGAAATTAAAAAGCTGGCACAGGAAAGAAATAAAGAAGCAGATCAAAACCGGAACCTCGATAGCTATCGTAAAGAATTTTTGGGCAACGTATCCCATGAGTTAAAGACTCCTATTTTCAATATCCAGGGATATCTCTCGACTTTGATTGATGGCGGCATCAATGATCCGACCATCAATGTAGAATATTTAAAACGCGCCGATAAAAGTGTGGATAGAATGATTCAAATCATCGATGACCTTGAAACGATTTCTCAATTGGAAATTGGTACACTGGAGCTCGAACTGGAAACTTATGATATTGCCCAACAGGTGAAAGATATTTTAGAGTCTCTGGAATTTCAGGCAAGCAAACAAGGTATCCGGTTACAACCGGCGAAAAAATACGATAAGCCTATTTTAGTAAAGGCTGATAAGTTCAGGATCAGGCAGGTGCTGGTTAACTTAATTACCAACAGCATAAAATATGGTAAGGAAAATGGTAAAACCGTTGTTGGCCTTAATTTATTTGATGAACAGGTTATTGTGGAAATTAAAGACAATGGCATTGGCATCGCCGAAAAACATTTACCAAGGTTATTTGAACGTTTTTACAGGGTGGATAAAGGCCGGAGCCGTGAACAGGGTGGTACCGGACTAGGCCTGGCTATTGTAAAACATATTATTGAAGCGCACAATGAAACCATAGATGTGGAAAGTGCGATCAATGAAGGGACAACTATTTCTTTTACCCTGCAGAGGGGATAACCATATTATTGATTTCCCTTAAAAATATCCTTGATCTTATCCTTCAAATGAATTACTTTCTCAATGTTTTCCTGGATGGCAGGAACCGTCATTTCTGTGATTTGAGAATCGCTTAAGGATTTTAAAGATTCGGGATAAAACACCACAAAACTGGTGAATTCCGAATTCTTGTTTAAGGTTTTGGACATATTATCAATGTGAAAATCAAAAGAAACGGTTTGCTTACGACTGCTCAAAAAGATAAACAAATCATCTTCCTTAACATTATCAATAATATCGGTATCGTCAAAACTGCTTACAATGATGTAATTATAGAATTCCCTTTTCCTGTCATTAATCAAAGCCGAAAAAGCGTCAATAGTTTTTGATTGTCCGTAGATGATTGGATTATTTCCCATTTGCTTTAAAATGGCGTTGATTTTACGGGCCACCAGATTAAACCCGCTTTCCAGTTCGGAATTGGGAGATAACAATACATTGATACGCTTGTAGGTGTTTAACGGCTGAATAATTTTGGAAATAATAATGGATTGCTTTGTCTTCACCAGCAAATTATCAGCAATACTTCCAAAAATCAGGTTCCCGGTCCCCTGCTGTGCTTTCCAGCTGATCAAAATATCAGACACGCTATAGGCTTTAGCCGTTCTGGCAATTCCATCCACAATACTTAAGTCAACTTTTTTAAGCACCTGCACTTTCTTATCACTGGATGAAATTTGTTCTACTACGCCATCAATGACTTTCTTAACGACATTTATTTTTTCATCCGCATCTTCGTTCTCTTCTACAATAGATAGAGGATAAATAGGCTCATGTGATTTATTATCTTTAATAATTAAGGCAAGGTCAATTAAACGGGCGATGTTATCAGGATTACTTACCGGTATCAGAATGCGTTCTGTTCTGTCAATGATCTTCTTTACAGTTTCTTTTTCGGTCATGGCAATTTTCCTTGCCGCGCGTTCCGTCACAAATGAACTCACCATACAGGTAATCAGAATAAGAATGATGGTTCCATTGATGACGTTCTGGTCAAACAGGCCAATATCATAACCCACCTTAATTACCGCTAAAGTAGCAGCAGCGTGAGACGCACTTAAACCAAACATCACCCGTTTTTCATACTTGGTATATTTATAAATGGCACCGGTTACCTGGGCTGCCAGCCATTTGGTGACTAAAGCCACGAGACTTAAAATTCCGGCAAAAACCAAGGCATCCGTTCCTTTTAAAAACACACCGAAATCAACCAGCATTCCGGCACTGATCAGGAAGAAAGGAATAAAGATGGTATTACCAATAAAAATAACGCGGTTCATTAAAACAGAGTTATGCGGGATAACCCGGTTCAATGCTAAACCTGCAAGGAAGGCTCCAATAATCGGTTCCACGCCGGCGAGTTCGGAAAAGAATCCGGAAATAAACACAACAGCCAGTACATAAATGTACTGAGAACTCCCCTGCCCTTCAATATTCCTGAAAAACCAGCGACTCACCTTCGGCAATAAATACAATACGGAAAAACATAATAAACCTAACGACACGACCAACCTGATCCAGAATAAGGAATTGATCTCGCCTCCTACTACATTGGTAATTACACCTAACAAGATTAAAACAGCACTATCGGTTATGATTGTACCACCAAAAGAAATTTGTACTGCCCGGTTTTTCACAATGCCCATGTTGCTCACAATGGGATAACTTAATAAGGTATGTGTGGAAAACATACTGGCCAATAACAGAGCCGGCCACATGCTAAATCCAAAAATATAAATGCAGACGATATAACCAATGGTGATGGGAATAAAGAAGGTAAAGGCACCAAATACTAAACTTTTACTCCGGTTTTGTTTGTACTCCTGCATGTCAATTTCCAAACCGGCCAGGAACATAATATACAACAAGCCGGTTTTACTGAAAAGCTCAAAACTGGTAGATTTTTCAATGATGTGCAATGTATGTGGACCAATGATAACACCCGCTATGATTAAACCGATAATACCCGGAATACGAAAACGCTTCAGAATTAAGGGTGCGAATAAGATAATGAGAAGGGTCAGCGCAAGAATCAATACGGGATTCTTTACCGGCAGGTAATGGTGAAAAAACTCCTGAAAAGCTTGTAAATTACCGGCGAGTAGGGTCATAAAAATCTATATAAACAAAAATAGATAATTAAAGGACACTAAAGACGTATTACCAAAAATATCCCGTATTAAAATGTTAACACATACTGGATGGCCGCCGTTCTTGGCGATTCAATTTTCATAGGCCTTAAAGAGTATGCTTCATTGAAAATATTATTACAAACGATTGCAATTCTCTGCTTATCTGTTACACTATAACTTAATCGCGCATCCCAGACGCTAATCTCAATATGTTTGGCCCAGAATTTCGTGGCATAAATCCTATCAAAGAAAATATCGGCGTCTTTCGTTAATTGTTCAATGTCTACAAATGCTTTATCTATATTCTGCATTTTAGTGTAGTATCTATTACTCACACCAAAATTGAATTTGTAAATTTTAAACTCGATATCTAATTTAAACATGTGCTTAAACCTGTACTTTAAAACATTGCCGGTGGTATCCATGCTACTGTTCTTATAGGTTAAAGCCTGGCCCACGCTTCCATCGGTCAGTTTACTATATCCGTAAACACTGTCCGGAGTTAAACTAATCGGCTCAATGTATGTATAACCAATCAAAGTAGAAACTCCAAAACGTTTATTGGTTTCGGCCGTCGTTGCAGCTAATGAAAAGTCGAGTCCTCTCACCTGCGAATTTCCGGTATTCAGGAACTTAAAGCCGATAATGGACACGGATGGGTCCCAGGCGCCAAATAAATATTCAATATTGTTCTCATACTTTTGATGAAAAGCCGCCACATCTAAATACCCTTTGCAATTTCCAATCTTAAACCCTTGTTTCACACCCACTTCAAAGCTCTTACTTTTTTCCGGTTTAAGGTCAGGATTAGGAAAAACGCCAAACATTCCTGCTTTGGTTGTAATGTACCTTTCTGTGATGGTTGGGTAGCGATACCCTAAACCATAAGAACTTCTTATAAAGGTGGCCCTCGTTAGTTGCAGGTTCCCTCCTATTCTATAAATAAAAGCATCATCGGCTTTTAAATCATTGATTTTGAAATTTTCATAACGAATACCACCCGATAAATTTAAAATCCGCCAGAATTTTTTATCCAGTTGAATATATGCTGAAGTGTTTACAATCTGGTTAGATGGCTGACCGCTTGAGACATAAAGCCTGGAAGTGGATTTCGATATGTTCCCTACCACACCGCCAATAAAGTTCAAATCAATACTTTTAAATTTTCGTTGAATTTGATACTCTCCAAAATACATCGTTCCCTTATTGGATTGATTATTTGAAATCACATTATCTGAATTAAACAATCTGGTTTGAATACTGTGACTTAACCCGTTTTTGGTTGTGTATTTTATGAAGGGGTCGACGTTAAACAAAACCTGATCTTCCAAAAACACGGCTCCGGGATAGCCACGGTATAAGCCTAATGAATCATCCAGCCAGGCAAAAACCATATTGGTTTTATTCAACATAAAATTAGCATTTAACCCAAAATTCAAACCCTGTATCCGCTTTGCCCTGTATCTTAGGTTGACATTCACCCTGCCCCTTTGTTTAATCATCTGATCATTGGTAAATACGACACCGGTATCTTCCATATGCAAGACTTCCTTTAAATCATTTGGAATAAATTTAGCAGGAGGAGGTGGCCCGATATAGCCCTGGTCAATATTAAAATTAGCTCCAATTACAAAATCCAGGTTATTCTTAATGATGCGTGAATGAAATAAATTCAGATTACTAAAACCCGGGAATGAATTATTTCCTCTTGTTTTGTACCAGTTCTCAGCCGGTGCTTGCGGAATACTGTATTGTCCGGCAGAATAATTAATGCTGGTTTTTGGTTTAGCCCTTGGGTATGCTGAACGAATATTAATAACTCCATTCAGAGCAGATGAACCATATAAAACTGATGAAGCTCCTTTAATAATTTCGATTTGCTCAATGTTCTCTACGGGAATGTAGCTCCATTCAGGACGGCCGGCATCTCCGCTTAACAACGGAACTCCATCCACAACAATCGCCACCCTGCTACCTACTCCAAAGGTAAAACCACTACCACCCCTGATCTGAGGATCGTTATCAATAATCGTTAAGCCGGGCACTTGCTCCAGGGCAGTTTCAATACTTGTGGTGTTTTTATTACTGATCAAATTAGGTTTTAATACCTCCATGGAAACCGTCAGTTCCTCTATCTTCTGTTCAAATTTGCCGGAGGAGACAACCACCGTTTCCAATGTTCTACCTGCCTGTTTTAAAACAATATTCTTTTGAAAAATTTCATTCTCCTTAATCTTTAAAGAAAATGTATCTGTTTGTAAACCTAAATAACTGCATAATACTTTATAATAACCCGTATCCAGTACCAATACATAATTTCCATCAACATCAGAGGCCGTGCCTTTTGATAAGTCGTTGAGCAATTGAACCGTAGCTCCGATTATAGGCTCTTTCGAATCCTTATCAACGATCGTACCTTTTAGTACGCCCGTGCCGGTTTGAGCCAACATTCGGGATGAACAAAAAATAAATAGAAATAAAATGAATTTTGCTTTGAACATACTATTAAAAAGAAAACCCTAACAGCGGGGTTAGGGTTTTATACTGATTTACAAAAAATATTAGTCAACGAATAATTTACCGAATTTACTTTGAGCTTTTCCATTCAGTTTATACATATAAACACCGGTTTTTAAAGATGATACATCAACTGTACTGGAGGCTGAACCCTCCATTTTTTGAGTTAATACCAATTGCCCCGTAACATCATATAATTCCAGTGTATGAGACTCGCTGTCTTTTGAAGAAACCTGAACATAGATATTCTTCTCAAAATAATAAACTTTAGAATTTTTCGACAGATCCTGTTCCTTTACAGAAACCGCACTGTTATAAATAAATGCCACATCATCAATCCAGATTTTACTACCGGCGAATGTAGTTAGCTGATTATTGGAAGGTGTCATATTAAGCATGATATACGTTGGGTTACCCGAGGCGGTGTAAACGAAAGGAGCGGTAAATCGTGTCCATGTACCGGTTGAACCGGTTGGCGTTAAAAAAGTTGCGCGTGCAATTTTGTCTGCTGTCGGATTAGGATGATTCGTAGTGGGAGTTTCCGGATCATAGTAATGGTTATTATGAAGAATTGCAGTAACCTTACCTTGTTCACCTGTTCCGCCTGACGTGTATTGATACCAGCCAACAATACTATCCGGTCTCCCCGTAAAAGCCAGCCTTCTAATGTCAGCTGCGTCATTATATTTTGTTGTACCAATATATCCGTCAGCTTTGTTAGTGCTCGGAGCGTTGATTACCCCGGTTGTTGCATTTCCATTCACTACTGTACCAACAATTGGAACCGTTTTATTTTCTAAACGTAAAGCATAAGATCCACCATGTTTAACTGAACCATCCCTGAAACAAGTCTGTGGCCCTATTTGAGCAGTTGACGAACCTGTTTTATTAGAATTGAAATCTGTTGGTTCCTCTGTTTGGGCAGCGATGTTTTCCCAATTTTCAAATCCACCATTAGCAATCTGGGTTTGTGCAATCGAAAATAAAGAAATGGAAAGTGATAATAGAGTAGTAAATGTTTTATTCATATGAACTGTATTAAAATTTATATAATAATTATTCAATAATATGTTACAAATTTACAAATAAAATAGACTTTTAATTATTTTAATAGATTAAAATCACAGCCTAAAAAATTACACAACTCTCTGAAATAAAGTTAGATACGAAAAAAAAATCCCAAACCGGTTAAGGCCTGGGATATAAAATCAATTTTTAACCATGTTGTTTAATTAAAAACCGTTTTTAACTACCTGTACGCACTATTTTATCTTTTTGCCAGGCATTTTCTGTCCGTTCTGAACCAGAGTCAATGAACTAATGTTGTTCTTTTTATCTTTTGAGAATTCAAATTGCGCATTAACCGCTTTGCAAAAATAGTTGTAACTGCCTTCGGAGAATATTTCAATTTTTGGTTGTCCCGTCGCCTGAACAAACATTCTCTCTCCTTCAAAAGTTACTGTCATAACAAATCCTGGATCCAGTTCGTAGTCTCCACAAAGTGACTGTCCCACAGCTTTGTCAATTTTTGCTGCAACCCTTTCCACAGGCAGCTCATATTTATCATCAAACATAATGGCCCGACAAACTTTATTGGCGGAAAAAGCCATGTAGTTATCCACGTTCTTCAATATCACAATACACAATTCGTCTTCCGGGAAACGGTTTATCACAGTTGAAAATCCTTGAATGCCACCGGTGTGGTTTATCCAGGGGTGTTTTAAGTATGAATCAATCATTAAGCCGTAAGCATAACCTTCCTTAAACGGAGTCATCATTTTGTCAAGGGTTGCTTTCTTAACCAGTTTTTCTGTATAAAATGAACTGTCCCACAACTGTAGATCTTCTACCGTAGAATACAATGCACCGGCACCTGCAGGAATGCTCATATCAATGTAACCGGCATTTTCCAATCCATTCTCACCGTTGGTATAACCAAGGGCTAAATTTTTAATCAATTTATTTCCTTCAAAGGCACCGGAGTTTTTCATTCCAAGGGGTTCAAAAATCTGAGTTGTAATGAACTCACCATACGTTTTACCAGAGGCTTTCTCGATGATATATGAAAGTAATACATATCCGGAGTTACTGTAATTAAACTTCTCACCCGGTTCAAAATCCAACTTCTGATTTTTAAAATGGGAAATTATCTCTGTCAGGGTATGTGGCAGTACCATCATTGAATCATAATTCTCATTACTGGTGAAATTGTGAATTCCGGAGGTATGAGTCAATAAGTGATGAACCGTTATTTTCTCACCGTTGGGATAATCAGCAATAAATTTAATAAGCTTGTCATCCGTGTTCAATTTACCCTGTTCCTGCAATATCATAATAGCCATTGCCGTAAATTGTTTGGATACAGAAGCCAACTTGAATTTTGTATGAACAGTGTTAGGAATATCAAAACTATAATTTGCCATTCCGTAACCTTTACTCAATAAGCTTGTGCCTTTTTTTGAAATGGATACCGCTCCGCAAAACATGTTCTTTTTTGCATAAACTTCGAAAAGTGAATCAATCTTATTTACGCGTTGTTGATCAGTTGTTTGTGCCTTTACAGCAAAGCTTGCTGTAAAAATGCTTAATATTAAAAGTGTTTTTTTCATAATTTAAAATAATTAAAGGCTAATTTTTGTATTTTGTTTTTTAGAGTTGGATTGCGAGATCATTAACTATTGCAACGTCACGGATTAAAGTCACATTTTATTCCATGACATATTCCTGTAACCTTTTAATGTTTTATGATCTGATTTTGCAATGCGTTCCTTTCGATAATTCCTGTATGCATGTTCATGGACTTCTAAGAGTTCATCATACGGGCCTCGTTGCGACATAAGTTTCACAAGTATTGGAGTAGTTTCGATGACAATAAACAATAAAACAAGAAATATATTTACTAAGTTCATAGCATTGCTTTCCTCTGTTAAGATGGACAGCGCATGAATCCGCGCAGCAAGACCATCGTATTTATCAATTCCCGGTTTTTGTTTAAGGTATTCCGTTGTTTTTTGAGAAGAAAGAACACTGACTTGCTTTTCCAACTCCGTAATTTTAATCCGATTAAAATCTGCTGTTTTATAGAGTTCTTTTTGAGCTTCGTCCAGCTGAATTTCCTTTTTCTTTGCATTTGTTCCAATACCCGAAACACCTGTTGTGCCTGAAGTTTTTTTGCCGAAACGTTCTGCGTCATATTCCATTTGTAATACGTTTCTGAAATCTTCTTTTTCTTTTACTTCACTTTTAAGTGCCAGAATTTTCTTTTCAAGTTCCTCTACTTCAGGAAAACTCAAAGCAATGGACCTTTTTGCAACAAGCGCTTCAGCGGTTCTTTTTTCATCGATTTTTCGATTGATCTCTTTTTCAAATATTTTTAATTCGAGGGGTTTTGATACAACAAGAGCGATCACTATGGCCATTACAAAACGTGGTGTAGCAAGCATCAAATCGTTACGTAACAAATTATTCTTTCGCATACTGGATACTATAAAACGATCGAGGTTAAAAATCATTCCTCCCCATAATATTGCAACACCAACTGTAATCCAAATGCTATCAGAGATCGTTGACAACGCATATCCTGCTGCTGTTGCCGCGAAAATAGCAGTAAACATAACGGAAGCGCCAATACCAGCATATTTACTTATTTCGGTTGGGCAGCGTTTCAATAATTGTGGCGCTGCTCCCGAGCAAAACAATATGAAAGTTTTCAGTGTTTTCATGTTTGAGCCGAACTATTTTTTTTAAAAAAACTTTTCCAGTTGATACGCAATATTATTTACTCACTATCTTCAGATCAGTTTGAGTCTTTACCGCCATATTAGCGGTAAAGATGCTCAACCATAAAGTGTTTTTTAGTAAGAACTATTTTTTGTTTTTATCTGTTTCTATATGCACACCGTGCTTATCAATCGTAACTTTCGTGTCCTTTTTATCATCGATATGTATTCCTTCTTCATTAATGATCACACCTTTATCATTGATGTTGATGGTTGGTGCTCCGGGAGCTGACGGAGGAACTGGTAACTCATGTTCCTCTTCATATGAATTATTTAAACCATCGCAATCGATACATTTTAAACCGTATTCCGTCATCATCCATCTTCTGTTAATCATGTCGCCATCATATGTATTCGTTGTATTCTCAACGTCATAAATAAAACCCAACAAAGATTTATCAAGGTAAACCACTTTGTTTACAGGTAATTTCAAAATCACCGTCACATCCTGTGCTCTGAATTTATCTGCGTTACCAACTCTGAATAAATTATCAAAAGCAATAACACTATCTGTTTGGTTAGTCAAATAGACTATATTTTTAGCTCTTTCGTTAGCAATGTTTTTGTTATTTCCTTTAGATTCTTTTACTATTATCATCTCAATTCTATCTGTTTGAGATTTGATAATATTTAAGTGTGCATGACCTAATAAATATTTTTCACCATTGTGTTTACCTATCATATAATCATCCTGATGATGTCTGTTTATTTTTAATCCCTCATTATCATAATAATCATGATCATCAGTGCTTGCCTGAACTTCAGAAAGGTTAACAGGCACTTGATTCAATTTCAGGATCAATGTATCATATGGTTTAACCTCTATCTTCTCACGCACTTTGGCTTCTTTACTAAAATCGGCACCTGTTTTGATACCCACATACAGGCACATTACAAATCCAAATAACCAAAGAACACCCGCGCTTAAATTAACCCAACGGTTGGAGTATTTTAATTTAAAAAGGATTTTTATACCAGCGTAGATGATCATCATGATTGGTATACCAAAGAATAAGGAAATACCAAACAATCCAAAGTAAAAATCCTTACCATCCATTAATACCATATCAATCCATTCCTGAACTTCCACATTGCTTGTCATAAAAGACATTCCGAACACTGAACCAAACAGTCCGAGGAAAAATATCACTCCAAAAATGACCATACATACGCCGATGATTTTCAAAAGAACCCTTCCTATATTAATCAGCACATCTCCTACGAAATCAATTATTTTTTCAACCGAATTTCTTGGCGCATTCCTGGCAGCCATGTTCTTAAATTCACTACCGTATTTTTCCATACGTTTTTTTAATTGCTCAGCTTCTTCTTTTACAGCTTTGGAGATATTATTGATATCAGCCTTCTCCCCTTTCATCGCCAAACGTTCTGTCGTCGTTTTGGCTTCAGGTATTGCAATCCAAAGGATGATGTATAATAACAATCCCGTACCAGCAAAGAAGAACATCAACAATAACGCTATTCTCAACCAAACCGGATCTATTCCGAAATAATGTCCGATACCTGAGCATACCCCGCCCAAAACTTTACTGTCTCCATCGCGGTATAAACGTTTTTTTATTGGCTCACCGTTTTCGTAAGCATCATAACTCTCTGCACGGTCCGAAGAACCGGTATTGTCGGAAGCATCACCTGCAAATTCCTCAGGTTTACCCATAGCGTCCATTACAAAATCAACATCGCTCATCAAAACAACCTGTTTTACAGCGCTCGTTTTGCTTTGAAGCATTTCAGCAATACGCGCTTCAATGTCGCTCATGATTTCATTTCCACCATCTGCCTTATTAAAATAACCCTTAATGGTCGACAAGTATTTACTTAACTTATCAAAAGCATCTTCTTCAATATGAAAAATAATGCCGCTTATATTTATAGTCACTGTTTTATTCATAATACTGTTTTTTAGTCTTGTTTATTAATAGTTTTGTTTACGGCATCAACCAATTCATACCACGAGAGATGCAACTCCTTTAAATAAGTAACGCCTATTTCTGTAAGCATATAATATTTACGGGGAGGACCGGAGGTGCTTTCTTCCCATCTGTATGTAAGCAAACCTGTGTTTTTTAAACGTGTTAAAAGTGGGTAAAGCGTTCCTTCGACTACTACTAACTTTGTTTCCTTTAATTTCTCAATGATTTCCGTTGGATAGGCATCGCCCTGAGAAAGTATGGAAAGTATGCAGAGTTCCAGAACACCTTTGCGCATTTGGGCTTTTGTGTTCTCTGAATTTACCATGATTATATTGTTTTAAAGTTAAACACTACACTGTAAGCATTATCGGCCTTTAAATGCTCAAGCTTCAGTTTCATAAATTGTGCTTCAATTGATTTTTTAAGGATCTCGTTTTGCGTATTGGCAATCACCAAATTTACCTGGCCTGTTTCATTAACCGTAAAAACAACGTTAACTTTTTCCTCCTGGTTAAAGTGCATTAACAAATTAGGAAATTTAATATGTTCTTTAATCGCTTTATTGGCCTCTGATATCATTACCGTTTTTGGCGTCTCACTTTCTTTAGCTTTTAAATTAAAACTAAATAAAAATCCTGCCGTCATGAGGATGATTGATTTTTTAATTAGCGTTTTCATTTTTTAGTTTTTTTAAATTATTATATACTTTTCGCATTTTCACCCACCCTGCTTCTCAAATCGCGTTTTTAAGTTTTTCAAGGTGAATGTCTCTTAATTCATTTTATTCTGCAGTTTAAAGAGAGAATTAAAAAAAGAACGTTTTTTAGTACTGGGTCATCTTTATTATTATGCTTGACAAAGATATGTTTTTATTTTAGTACCTTGCAACACATAGTACTAATTTTTATCATAACCAGCTGATTATCAAATAGAATATTTTTTAGGTAAACATTTAAAAAGGGGCTATATTTGTGTTTTCATTCAAATATGCACAGCTTCTCTTCCGATCTATCACAGTTACTTACAATCAATGGACTAATCAGCTTATTGACTTTAACAGTTTTAGAGATCATTTTAGGTATTGATAATATTATTTTTATCTCGATAGCTGTTGACAAACTTCCACGGGAACAACAATCAAAAGCGAGGACAATAGGTTTATTATTAGCCCTGGTCGTGAGAACGGTTCTCCTGTTTTTTGTAGGTTATATTGCCGGGCTAAAAGAGCCATTCTTTTACCTTGGAGCTTATGGTGTTTCCGGAAAAGCGATCATTCTGATTAGTGGTGGTATTTTTCTTTTAGTGAAAACCTGGCAGGAGATACAGGAGCACATTCATGGGGATGAAGATGAGATTGGCCCGGGCAAAAAAGGGAAGTCAACATTTCAGGCTATCATCCTTCAGATCATCATTATCGATTTTGTATTTTCTTTTGACAGTATATTAGCGGCCGTAGGGCTTTCAGGTGTTGTTTTAATCATGGTGTCAGCAGTTGTGATTTCCATGCTTTTAATGATATTATTCTCTGGACTTGTTGCTGATTTTATTAATAAAAACCCGGGAATAAAAATGATCGCCTTATGTTTTTTATTGGTTATCGGGGGTATTTTAGTTGCTGAAGCCATAATTGATAGCTATAATACGTCTGTTTCGCATGAAAAACATATTGAGCTGAATAAGAACTACGCTTATATCGCTTTAGCGTTTGCAATGCTGATTGAGTTTTTTAATATTAAGGAACGAAAATTGAAACGCTCCAAAGATTTTAAACAGGAAGATTAAGTTTTTTTACTGCATTTCAATCACCATTTCCTGCATGACCCTGTAAGACTTTAATTCAATCAAGCCCGGAATCTGCATTTTATAATAATGAATTAAACAATCTAAAAGCGCCAGTCGTTCGCTCCTGTTTATTTTTTTTTGATTAGTCATTGAATAAGAGAACAACTCCGCGAATAATCCTGATTGCCAGTGATCAAAGCCCAAAGGAAAACTTTGTGTGGATACACTAAACTTACCTTCCAGTGTGTCAAAATATAAATGTGTTTTATCTCTGTTATTAACCGGATAAAACCCTAAATGCTTCGTTAACTCAAACAAAAAATAAATGTGTGTATCAAGATAATTCTCTTCCGCTTTATCCAGCCATTGATAGGTACGGCAAATCAGGTCAAAAAGATCGTCATTTGGTGTCTCTTCTTTAAGGCATTTATATAAAATCTCGTTTAAAAACTGTGCGATGCACAGCTTACTGAAATTATGCTGAAGATCATTATAAACGTACAGACATTTTACCTCGGTCATCTGCTGAATTTCCTTGTTTTCTTTTAAAGAAACCACGCATTCAATCTGAGTCAAAGGTTGAATACTTCCCGATTTTATTTTTGCTTTTGATCCTGTTCCAATATTTATATTGGCAGATATTAAACCAAAATCTCTAGTGTAAATTTTTGAAATGATTTTTTTGTCGGCATATTTTATGTTATGCAAAACAATGCCCTGAGTGGTGTAAAGCATTAATTAATGATCAATAATTTGGCGGTGGCTGATTTATCTCCGTTTGCGGAAGAACAATAGATCATATAAACCCCACTGGCTGCTTTTGTTCCACTAAATGACTGAAGATTCCAGGCAACCTGTCCGCCCTGCGATTTTGTCGACCAAATTAAATTTCCGGCGACATCTGTAATTTTAACATCAGCTTCATCTATTAAACCGGTAATGTAAACAGGTGATGAATTTCCCGGCCTGATTGGGTTGGGATACGCATGTACCGTGGTAAAATCTTCGAAGCCTTTAATAATCGGAGTCCGGAATGTTTGAATACCCTTTTCTGAACCAATAAACACATCACCGGTGGTTTCGTCGGTAACAATATCCCGGATGAGATTCGAATACAAAGGACTGTTATCTTCTGTGAAATGATATATCTGTTCCTGGCCATCCGGAGAAAGACAATAAACACCGGAACTTTCTGTACCTATCCATTTTCGATTAACACCATCAACCGCAATAGCGGTAATAACATCATTTTCCAAAAGTATCTGGACATGGCCATCCTGTTCAATTAAAATTTGCTGACCATCCCAATTTGAATTGGTAAATACATTTTCCGGATTATAAAAAACACTCACTCCCTTGGCCGTGCCAACCCATATGTGACCATCTTTATCTTCACAAATTGATTTCACATCAACGGATGGCAAATGTCCGTTACCTTCAGAAATACTTAAAAATTTTGTATTTGAGGCATTTGGCTGACTTAAGCCATTGACGTCTTTATAAATCATTAAACCAATGTTTCTTGGCATAACAATCCAGGCCTGATCATATTTATCAAAAATAATTTTTGTGATTGTCGGCTGAACCACAAATTGTTCAAAATCAAGAAGCGTCCAGGTGTTATTTGGTTTTTTGACTGCAACACATTTTTTCCCGATCGTGATGGATGCCCACAAATTTGAATTTCTATCGAAACTAACGCCAGATATACGTACATCATCTGTTCCGTTCCATCCTATTATAGGACTATTTCCATAAGCGTAAACGCCCATCACCTGATCTGATTTCATCTCCAGAACGTCCTCCATGCAGGCAAACGCAATGTGCTCTTTATCATTTGGGTCGATGGCCACTGCATTGATATCTTTTATCGAGTCAGGAATTATACTTCTAAGCGATGTCCAGTCCCCTTCATTATATGAATTTGGCATGTCTTTTTTATACTGCGGACTATAAACTGCACCAAGATTAACCGGTGCAAACACAACCTTACCATCTTTAATATCAAGATCGTTGACAAAATTGTTAGATGGTCCGTTTAGTTTAATAACCTCATTTGGTGCCCATGAAGCGCCACCGGATTTAATTAAGCCATAAGCCTGGTCCGCTACCCAAAAAATATTATCATTTTCATAATAAACGTCGTTTATCTGAGAATCTCCAAAACCATAGCCTGTAAGATAATTTATACGGGAGCCCGAGGATGAAAATTCCGCAACACCCCACTGATCCATAATCAACAGCTTATTAAATTTAGAATACTCAATCAGCTTTCTATTCTCTGATCCGGCGTGATTAAAATTAATAGAATACTTTACCCAACCGGTTGATGTATATTCATACAGAGTATCTCTAAATGAATTTCCGGATCTTAATTTTTCAGAATAATTGGCAATAATTTTTCCGTTAAAATTCACAATCGAATTATAGGGCCCAGCCGCCAATCCGGTATTTAAAGGCTTCCAGTTCTGATAATTACTTAAATTATTATTTACGTTCCCATAAAATATGCCTATCGGAGTAGCCGCAAAGAGTGCTGTATCATTTTTAGCAACCTGGTAAACTTCATAATTCGCAATTCCATTCCCTAAAAAATATGTGTCTTTTATTTCGAATTTTTCCGTGTCAAACACGACGATACCGAACCCACATGAAATATAGGCTATACTACCTTTAAAAGAAATTTCATTTATATATTTTTTTCCCTGGATGATTTTCCTCTTAATGTCCGAAACATTTACGATGCTCTCATCCGGCTTTATCACGTCAATATTAGTGTTATCATATATCACCAACACATAGTTATTATAATCGCATTTCCTTAATAACTTAACACCGACATCAGATAATCCCTCACATTTAGTTAATTTTTCAAGATTATTATCTAATATATTATACTTTTCTAATCCGAAGCCATTGGAGGCATATACCAGACTGCCGACTTTCGCTACTCCATTCGCATGATTATACGATAAATGATCTACCCATTGTCCTATTCTCACTTGAGAAAATGAAACCGATTTTAAGAATAAAAAAAGAAGGAAAAAGAGTGTTTTTAATTGCATATTGTAATAACGTCGTTGAAAATAAAATATTGTCGCTTATGAGCATAAATTTAATACTTATATTTGTTAAATGAAACGGCTTTGTAGTACAATGGATAGTATATGGGTTTCCGAAGCCTACGATCCAGGTTCGATTCCTGGCAGGGCCACAAAAGCTCCTCAAATGAGGGGCTTTTTCATTTTTATAAATTTTGCATAGGCTTGCATTTATCACAGAAATCTATAAAGATTTATAAGCGAATGTGTTGTATTCTTATAATATGTATATTTGAGCTGTTGAAAACAAGATTCAAAATATTTTTTTCTTTAACGTTACTGGGAGTTGTTTTATTCGCAGCTGTTCCCAAGGTATACATACATGCCTTATTAGGACATAACCACGCGATAGCACAGCCAACAACTGATATTAGTATTAATGAAGCTGCGGGGACAAAAGATTGTGATTTTGAAAAATTCGATACTCCTGTCTATTACACGGTTTTCAAGTTTATCCTGAATTTTCTTCCTTTAAAAAATGCCAAAGAAGTTTCCTTCTTTTATCACCAGGATTCAATTCCCACCTTTCATTATAATACTTCTCTTTTAAGAGGCCCGCCGGTAGCCTGATTTATTTTTAAGAATAAATTAGTTATTATCTATAAAAAATGAAGTTTATACCTTTAGCGATTATTCGCTTTTATCAATACGCTATATCACCAATGCTAAAGCCTTCCTGTCGCTTTACGCCCTCCTGTTCTCAATATGGACTGGATGCTGTAAACAAATACGGCGCTTTTAAAGGTAGTTGGATGGCGTTAAAACGCATTTGTCGCTGCAATCCCTGGGGAGGAAGCGGCTATGACCCGGTAAAATAAGGGCGGTATTACGAAACCTCGTAATGGCGAAACATAAATTTCTTAAAAAAAAGAAGCATTATGTCAATCAAAAAAATAATTTATCTCGTTGCATTATGCATGTCATATGCCATGCACTCACAAACAACAATTACCGGAATTATAAAAGATAAGGAGACACAGGAAGTTTTACCCGGAGCAATTTTATATTTTCCTGATCTGAAGAGCTCCAGTGTTTCCAAAACGGACGGTTCATTTGAAATCCATAATCTGCCCTCTATTAAAACCTTATTGCAGGTTCGGTTATTAGGCTACCAAACTATTATCAGAACCATCGATCTTTCCTCAACCTCGAGTATCATAATTGAAATGGAACAATCACACATCGAAGCTAACGAAGTTGTTGTTACAGGAGTTTCAAAAGCCACGGAAATAAAAAGGAATCCTGTGCCGATGGTTTCTATTGATCAACAATATCTTGAACAGAATACAGCAACCAATGTGATTGATGCTATGGCGAAAGTACCCGGGGTAAACGTATTGAGCACAGGACCTAATGTTTCGAAGCCCTATATCAGAGGATTAGGATACAATCGTGTGTTGACCCTTTTTGATGGCGTTCGGCAAGAGAGTCAGCAATGGGGAGATGAGCATGGCATTGAAGTGGATCAGTTTTTAATAAACAGGATTGAAGTGATCAAAGGTCCGGCCAGTTTAATTTATGGGTCAGATGCATTGGCCGGAGTAGTGAATTTACTCCCGGAAAATACAGCACCCGAGGGTACGATAAAAGGTAGTGTGCAAGTCAATTACCAAACCAATAACGGATTATATGCCGCTTCAGGAGCACTTGCCGGCAATATTAAGAGTGTTGTATTTGGTCTGAGAGCCTCCTATAAAGAAGCAACAAATTTTCAAAACAAATATGACGGCAGGGTGCATAATACAGGTTTTAAAGAAAACGATCTCAATGCTTATATAGGACTGAATCGCAAATGGGGTTATTCTCATTTAAACTTTAGTATCTATGATAACCTTCAGGAAATTCCGGACGGCAGTCGTGATTCCCTGACCCGAAAATTTACCAAACAAATTACCGAAGAAGATACGATACGGCCAATTGTAAGCGATAGCGAATTAAGCTCTTATACAATTGACCCGATTCATCAGCACGTGCAACATTACCGGTTATTCTCCACGAACCAATTTATTTTAGGTGAAAGTAAACTGGCACTAAAGCTGGGTTACCAGCAAAGTATCCGAAGGGAATTTGCACATCCTGAAAACCCCGACATTCCGGGGCTTTACCTCGATATGAAAACTGCCACTTATGATTTGAAATTTTATGCACCTGAATTAAAAGGATGGGAATCAACTATAGGATTGAACGGTATGTACCAGAAAAATAATGTGGATAAAGGGACAGAGTTTGTTATTCCTGAATATAGCTTATTGGATTTTGCACCGTTTCTTTATATCAAAAAGGAAATCAAAAAAATTGACCTTGCATTTGGCGCACGATACGATATTCGTTCTTTTCATAACACAGAGTTATATACTAACACAAATCCGGCTACCGGCTTTGACATGAAAGTGACTGACACGATTGGAGCCATCAAACAATTTAATAATTATGATCATACGTTCAAGGGATTTTCAGGAAGCGTTGGGATTACTTATAACATTTCTGAACGACTATTGATCAAAGGAAATATTGCAAAAGGATTCAGGGCTCCTAATATTTCTGAGATCTCAGCCAAAGGAGTGCATCCGGGATCCGGCTTCCAGCAATTAGGGGATGATAATTTTAAACCGGAAACTAATTTACAGGAAGACATCGGAATCTTCTTCGATAGTCATCATGTGTCTTTAAGCGCTGAAGTATTTAATAATATGATTGATCACTACATATTCAATCAAAAATTACAAAATCTCAATGGTGGTGATTCACTATATATTGAAGCAGGAAACAGTTACCCGGTTTATAAATTCCGACAAACCAAAGCACAATTATTTGGGGGCGAGGCGCGTATTGATATTCATCCGCATCCTTTAGACTGGTTGCATTTCGAGAATTCTGTATCGATGGTTTATGGTATTAATAAAGGAGGAAACGGAGCAGAATTAAATGACAGTAACAAATATTTGCCGTTTATTCCGCCGTTACATACCAACTCAGAATTACGTGCAGAGTTACCAAAAAAAATAAGTTGCTTTCATCACTTATATTTTAAAATAGGTATGCAGTATTATGCAGCTCAAAACATGGCGTTCCTGGCAGATAATACAGAAACCAAAACTCCCGGTTATACCCTGTTCGACGCCGGCATTGGAACAGACATCTGCACCAAAAAGGAAATAACGCTTTGTACCATTGGAATATTTGTCACCAATCTTAGCGATGTAGCCTATCAATCCAATATGAGTCGCTTAAAATATTTTGACAATTACCCGAACAATGGGACGGGCAGGTCAGGTATTTATAGCATGGGACGAAATATAAGTTTTAAGCTGACGATACCTTTTAATATAAAGAGTAGCAAGTAAACATAATGTCATGGTGAACTTGATTCAGTATCTCATGAGACCCTGAATCAAGTTCAGGGTGACGTATTCAAGGTCATACTACTTCGTAATTTCATTCAGAAGTTCTGCATATTGCATTGCGCAACTTTCTCTTGAATACTTATCAATAGAAGAAAGACTCACTGACAACTGATTGGTCTTGTATTTTTGATAGAGATCCGATACTGTCTTTTTGGTTCCTTCGTAATCATCAAAATCACAAATGGTGCCCGCCCCTGTTTCTTTAAGAATAACGGCCGCATCTCCATCCGGCATACCAATTCCAAATATGGGACGACCGGCGGCTAAGTATTCAAATAACTTGCCTGACAAAACACCTTTGTTGTTTGGTGTATTGTTTAAAGGTAATAACAGGACAGGCGATTGCATCATGATTTTCACCACTTCACTATGTGTCATGTAATCCGTCTTCTGAGCATTTTCAAGCAGGCCATGACCTTTCAAACTTTCGAAAACAATCGCATCGGTTTTCCCTGTAAACTTTAGCACCAGGTCTTTTTTCAATTCCGGATCTTCTTTAGACAAATCGCCCAACACTTTCCATAAAGTATATGGGTTTCTGTCCTTATTTAAAGCGCCGGTGTGGTGAAATAAGAACCCATTTAATAATTCCAGATTTGAACCGATCCCGATAGCTATCGGGATAAAATCATCTGTATCAAACCCGTTCGTTATCACATCCACTTTCCTGTTTCCTAATTTCTG
Organism: Bacteroidota bacterium; assembly: GCA_021155905.1. Taxonomy (GTDB): domain Bacteria; phylum Bacteroidota; class Bacteroidia; order B-17B0; family Aurantibacillaceae; genus UBA4416. Next base: position 107,761 of record JAJNBG010000003.1, on the reverse strand, counting down.
AAGATCACTTGCACAGGTTGGACTGACTGTGACAACCTTATTGGCCCGGGTCAACACCTTGTTCTCTAATTTTTTATGTTTGTTATCCGCATAAGACGATAATTTTAACTGACTGTAAAAATCGATCTGTGTCCATGGATCCCTGAAATCAGCAATCCACGGAATATGATGCTTTTGCTTTAAGCCCATGGCGATTAAATGCATACTATGAGGGGGGCCTGTACTTATTACGGCATCGATTTTATTTTTTTTAATATAATCCGATAAATAGGAGATGGAAGGGTTGATCCAGAATTTTCGTGCATCGGGAATAAAAAAATTACCCCGTACCCAGATCATCGCCGATTGTAATAATGTATTTTCTTTTCCTTCAGAAAGAAACCCCTGGTTCACCGTCTCTGTCTTTTTCTTACCCATGATCTTACGATAAATATCGTAAGGTTCCGTGATTTTCGTTTTCAGTACCGTTAAATCTGCAGGCACATCTTTTAATAATGTCTCATCATTAATCGGAAAATCCGGATTTGAAGGCGTGTAAATAACAGGTTCCCAACCAAACTTGCGGAAGTACTTGCTGAATTTTAACCAACGTTGAACGCCTGCTCCACCGGTTGGCGGCCAATAATACGTTATGATCAGAACTTTTTTCATTGCACTTTAGTCTTGTTAAATTTTGCCCGGATCATCTCAAATAGTTCAGGGGCCAGTTTTAATTGATAAACAGTGGCAATGTACAATAATGAAACAAAACCGCCTTTAAATACTAAATTAACAATGGGGCTTGAATTTATCTCAGGTAAAAAATAAGTCACAACACTACAGGCAATAATAAGGAAAAGAATATATAATGACTTTGCTGTATAGGGCTGAAATTTAAATTTTTGATAGATAAAGAAGAATTTCACGAAATTAAAAATGAATGAAGCTAGGGCTGAAGCTACGGCCGCACCATATATTCCATAAACAGGAATCAGCACTAAATTTAACACAACTGTAATAACAAGCGTAACAACTAAAAATACTGTACCCAATACGTAGTGTTTCGAATAGAATATGATCGCAGAATTAACCCCCGTAGAAATATTGATTAATGCTCCAATTCCTACAATGTATACCACATCAATGCATTGAATATATGCATCATGTAGGTGACCAATCTGATAAACATATTTTGTACAAGCGTTGATCCCAATGAATAAGAAGCCTCCAATTAATAATAAATATTTAACCGAATCTTTATAGATCTTTTCAATTTCTATAAAATTCTCTTTCGCAAAATTATCGGAAATTTTTGTATGACTAATTCGCTCCAATGCACCTAGAGGAACTTCGATAAAGGAAGCTATAAATATAGCGGTGGTATATACTGCCACTAAGCCTAGCGAAGTTGTTCCTAAAAACAAAGCATCCACTTTCCTTAATCCTATGGACGAGAAAGAGGCCAGGCATAGCAGCAAGCCAAATTTCAGCATTTTTGATTTTGAATATTGTTTGAATAATGTCTTGTCAGGAACAAATGAAATTTTATCGACCATTAAAATATAACCTATAATAATAAACAACTCAATGGCATATAAACCTATAAAGAAGTAAACATAAGTATCCAGTGAAATTAATTTATTGAAATACATAACCGTAATAACAATTGTCCCTAGCCTTAAACATATATCATTCAAAAATGACGGGATTGTTGACTTAAAAAGCGATTGACAATAAGCCGTTGTAACCGTAATCGCAGAAACAATAAACGTAAACGGGATTATAAACCTAAAGTACTCAACAAATAAACCTGACTTTTCTATATAATACCCGGTGATAACAGGTTTGAAAATTAAAAGACAAAGTGAAGAAATAATAAATCCTATAAAAAAAACAAGCAGTATAAAACCCGCAAAGCCGTTATGCTTTTTCTCAGGATCCCTAAAGAAAGGAAAATACTTAACAATAATATTGGGCAGCCCCAATGGAATGGCAATTCCAACCAAGTAAGAAAAATCGTAAAGTAACCTCGTTAACCCCAACTCTTCGAGGGATAATAATCTTGGTTGAATAAAAATAATATTAATAGCGCCAATCAATATCCCTATATAGGTAATGATGGTATTTTTTATGCCTTGTCGTTTAATGACTCCCACTCTATATTAATTTATCAATGGCTGCTAACAATTTTTGTTTTCTATTCTCAAATGTATAATTTTCCTCAATTCGACGCCTGGCTTTTTTTCCAAGCTTCTCCAGTTCAAAATTATTTAATGCGGTATTTACCAACTCATAAAGTTCGTTAATGTTTTTATGTTTCAATATATAACCACAGTCAAAAACAATGTCTGGCATTCCTCCTACATTAGATACTATCGGAACACACTCACATAACATGGCTTCCGATAAAGCATTAGGAAATCCTTCCGACATAGAAAGCTGCAAATAGAATTGCATCTTACTTAAAAAAGGCTGCAAATCATGGTTAGGGATATTGTCCAATAATTTTACATTTGCCGGTTTATCTGTTTTAATGGTTGCGCCTCCAACGATGTAAAAAGTAGCGCGAGGAAATTTCTGGGCAATTTCAAAGATGAGATCAATTCCCTTTAAATTAAAACCAAAGCGAGAACCAAGACCGGCACCAATAGTTACGAACGAGCTAATTTCTTTCTCTGTATTACAAAACCATTTTCGGCTATCATATCCGTTATGTATGATTTCATAGGGTGTTTTAATCGACGGAATAAAAAACCGATAACCCTGTTTCTCAAAGTCATGATGTTGGTAGGTATAATCATACTCTACTAATGTTTGGTGCACCGGCAAAATTAGGTTACAATTTTTAAAAGTAAAAGAAGTAGTCCGGGACAGTAATTTGTTATTGAAATTACCATAACCAATAGAAGGAAAAGAAACGCAATCTGTACCTCCAGCCACAACCACCGATTTTTTAAAAAATAATTTTGAAAACAAAACAGGCAAAAACGTATGATGCCCTGCAAATTGACAAACGATCAATTGAGAACCAATAATGTTTTTTAATATAAAACCACATTGCTGAAACAGCTGTGCGATATATCTTTTCTTATTAGAGGTATCAAAGAAAAAATCCAAAACTAAATACTTCTCCTGTAAAATTTCAATATCCTTAATTACAAAGGAAGATTTTCCAGCATGAAAGTATAAGATCTTAGCTTTCACTTTCCTTTAAGCTAATTTGCTCTTCGTATTTTCAATTGCTCGTGTTATCTTGCTTTTGACATTTACATTTTTAACTGTCATGTCTTTTTTCAAAACGATGGCTAAATAATCATTCACATCAAAATGTAAAGAATAAGGATTCATTGAATATAATTTGAAACCATAAGGATAAGAATTATTCAACAGATCCTGCATAGATAAAGACTGATCTATGATCTGAAGCTTAGATGGATCATTGGCTCTTACCCAATTCAAATAGTTAGGCTCAGGAATATTAATAATAACGGTTGCGTTTAGCGTAGTTAATTCTGAGATTGTTTTGAAAATATTGGCATGCTGCTCTACAGGAATATGTTCTAAAACATCCGGAAAAACAACAAAATCAAATTTAGTTTGATGAGTAAAATTACTCATATCATTTACCATAAACTCAGCTTTTTTATGAAACGCATTGAATTGTTGAGCCATCTTGATACTCTCGGAACTTATGTCTAAACCCACAAAACTTCCTTGAGGAATACTCTTCAAAATAAGATGGCTTACGGTTCCTATACCACAACCAATTTCTAAAACATTGGAGTCAGGTTTTAAACCGGCATTTTTTAAATTCTTTAAAATGGTTCGATGACGGATATTAATACCCAGTTTTTTTTGATGTTCTTTAAATGTATCGTAATACTCCTTTACTTGTTCTTTTGTAGTTGTTGACATAATCTAAAATTATTTTTAAATATACTATCGAAAGATTGTTATTATATCTTTTACTTTTGTTCCATTATTAACAACCAGAATGTAAAAATAAGTTCCCTTGAACACTTCTTCTCCACTGTAGGTCTTCCATACCAAAAAAACTGGTGCATATCAGTTGATTTTAAAAACAGTATTATTGACTTTAACACTTTGAAATGCTTGACCGATTGGATCGATCTATTTTATAATTACTATTTTTTGTTTCATATAATCATTCCCAACAAAATAAATTCCGTTTTGCAGATCGTTTATTTTTATGGAATAATTGTTTTGAGAGTTTAATGTTTTGGTTTCGATCAATTGTCCCAGCTCATTTGTTATGAAAATTGTTTCCTCTTTAATGCCTTTGATCTCGAATTCGCCGCTACTGGGGTTAGGGAAAATGGAAAAAAGATTATTTGGCAAACTTAATTCGTTAATACCAACGCATGATGAAACATACTGGGTATAATAACCTACAGGATCGCAACCATTTAAGCTATTTTTACGCCGTATTTTAAACGTAGTTGTAACTGTTGGAGATACTGCCACATAAGAGATGTTTGTGGTATAGTTAGGAGGGCCATAAAGAATATAACCCGTGGATGAACCGCAACACAAGGATAAGATAGCGGTATCACCACTACAAATAACACTATGATTTGATGTTGCATCTAAAGCATAATTGCTACCATTTACATTTACAGTAATGAAAGCTGTGTCACCACATCCTCCCGGATTTGTGCCAATTACACTAAAGGTTGCAACCGAGGTTGGAGAAGAAGTACACGAAGCATTCGAATCTCCCGTGCTCCATAAATAATTTAATGCGCCAGTAGCGTTTAAATTGGCAGAGGCGCCTAAACAAATAATACTGGAAGATGATGTAGCAATTACTGTTGGACTGCCGACAACTTGATTAATTGCTGCGGTATTTGAACAACCCGCTCCAAGTGTTGTTCCAATAACTGAGTAGGTTGTACTTGCTGACGGATTTACAGAGGTTGTCTGCGAATTCGATCCGTTACTCCAGGTATACGTTAAAGCTCCATGCGCGGTTAAGGTAACCGGTTGGGCCGGACAAATCAATGAATTACTCGTTACTGCAGAAACTGTTGGATTGACCGTTACATTTAAAGTGGCTGCATTGGTACAACCATCAGTGTAATACACCTGGAACGTACCCAACGAGGGGGGAGTAAAAACATTACCTGCAACTCCTGTTCCATTAAACAAGCCTCCACTGGGCGTGGCAGTTAAAGATAAATTGCTACCATGGCATACAGTCGTTGATGTATTTGTAAATGAAACGCCCAACAAATTAGAGTCGGTGTGCTTAAATGCATAATCATATAACGCACCTGAGCCCAATGAACTCATATGAAGCCATCCATAGATCGTATCAGTTCCAAGTATTTTTCTAAACCCCACGTAAAAAGGATTTGCTTTACTTCCCGAAGAAACTCCATTAGTAGCAACAAAAAAATAGGAATAAAGAAAGGCGCCGGAAACCCACCCCCCGGGGGCAGAAGCAACTGGAGTTCCTACAGGCATGTTTAGAACAGTGGTTTGAGGGGTTGTTGTAACAGTATTTTTCGCGAATTGACAAGATGAATTTGTAGGGGAGCCTACTGAAATAGAATTGCGAATATTCGAACTGGGATAATTCTGACATGAACTGGTGACAATAATATCTGGTTGAGAATCTCCGTCTAAATCAATTGTGTAGGATTGAGAAGAACTTGTATATAAACTACAGTAAGTATTAAAAACTTGATTAACTGTTTTATAATTACAACTATTATCACCAACATTAAAGGTCTGCCCATTTAAATTATAAAAAGTAATTACAATAAGAAGTATAATGAGCTTTTTCATACCAAAGAAAAAATTAATGTCAGTTTAAAATGAAGCATAGGATCAAATGTTAAGAGGGCCAGCTAATGGCTCACCCTTTTTATTGATTAATTTGCCTTGCTAGTCATTTTATTCTTCACCATTGTTACAAGAATCGGCAACACAGATAAGCCAATAATACCCAGACAAACCAGATCAATGTTCTTACGAATAAATTCAACCTCTCCTAATAGATAACCGGCCGTTGTTAAACTTCCAATCCAGAGAGCTCCACCCAATACGTCATAGGCTAAATATTTTTTGTATTCCATTTTCCCAATGCCTGCTGCAAATGGAGCAAAGGTTCTTACAAAGGGCACAAAACGGGCCATGATAATTGCCTTGGTTCCATGTTTTTCAAAAAACAAATGGGTTTTTTCAAGGTATTCCCTTTTTACCAGGGCAGTTCCTCTTATTTTTATATCGAAGATCTTAACTCCAATCTTCCTGCCAACCCAGTAATTGCAGTTATCTCCCAATACAGCAGCAATAAACAATAATATCAAAAGATAAGTCATGTCCAAATGACCTGTTCTCGCAAATAATCCGGCAGTAAATAATAAAGAATCGCCCGGCAGGAATGGCATTGCCACCAAACCGGTTTCAATAAAAATTACTAAAAACAATACAATATAAATTGCAGTACCATAGTTAGCGAACAACCAGTCAAAATCAAGGTGTAGAACGTGTTTAAATAATTCGATCATATATTAGTGAAAAATGATTAGTGATTAGTGACTAATGAAAAGATGTTATTATAAGCCTACCTCTTCAATATAAGCCAGGATTCCACCTTTCAGATTATATAGGTTAGTAAACCCGTGTTGACTTTCCAATGCATTAATCACAGTCGCGCTTCTTTTACCACTTCTGCAATGAATGATGACCTGTTTATCCTTTGATATTTTATCAACGTTCTCCATAACTTCACCCATAGGGATCAACTGGCCCTTCATGTTCGACTCTTCAAATTCATATTCTTCGCGAACGTCTATTAACTGAAAATCGTGTTTATCGTCAATTAATTTTTTTAATTCTTGTACTGATATTTCTTTCATGTTTTTTGTTTTTTGAATAATTTTCTTCTTTGTTCTCGACTTCGCTCGAACTGACAGGCATTATAAATTAAAATATTTTGTCTTTTGTTCCTTCCGGTAAATAATTGAAAAATGTATCACCGCGCAACCCTACTCTTAATGTTTCCAACGGAATAACATCATCCACACTGATGTTTCCAACGTTTACATTGGCGCCGAATAAATTAATAAAATACACTTGTTGAGCCTTCTGAGGTGTTTCCCAGATAATGTCAGTTGCTTTTATTTTATTGGTAATTCGAGTAATCAACATGGAATGTGCGCTACCGTTCTTGTGAAAAATACCAACATTTCCACTTTCGCGGGCCTCCGCAATGACTTTGAATGAGCCCGCTTCCAATTCTGCTTTCATCATGCTGGTCCATTTTGCCGGATGAATAATGATTCCTTCTTCCTTAGATCCTACCTCTGATAAGACCGTAAAATTTTTAGCCAGCTTACTGATAAAATTACATTTGCTGTCATGATCCATATTGATACTTCCATCAGAAACTTCTGCTGTATCCAGTCCGTATGAATCAATAAATTTTTGGTAGTCATCAAATTTTCCCCTGGCAACAAACGCCTCAAATAACGTTCCGCCTAGGTAGGTTTTTATTCCTGCTTTTTGATAAAGCTTAATTTTCTCTTTTACGTTTTTCGACATCACCGATGTTCCAAAACCTAGTTTTACAAAATCAACGTAATCGGCATAACTTTCTACAAATTCTTCAGCATGTCTTAAGCTGATTCCTTTGTCCATAACCATTGTTAACCCACTTTCTCTCGGCCTTTCTGTTCTCTGAGGCATGTGGGATAAATCAACATTGTAATTTGGCATATAGTTCCGTATTTATAGTGGTTTATTTTTAAATGAGTGGATGAGCTGCATCACAGCCACATCCTGTTCTAATATTGGTAAATATTCTAATAATTCTGAATGCTTGTCGTAATCCATTTCCAGGGCATTCTCCAGGAATACCATTCCTTGCTGTTTTCTTCCCAGTTCCATTTGTAAACCACTCATGCGGTAATACAATTCCGGGGTATCAGGGAATTTCTGGATGCCTTCAGCTAAAATTTTCTCACAATCCTTATAATAGCCGCCATCGTACAACAGCTTTGCATAATCTATGTATACATCAAATTCATCGTATCCTAACTCAATCACACGCTGATAAGCGGAAGCGGCTTCTTCTAAAAAACCAAGCTTGTGTTGAACTTCACCAAATACATACCAATACTCCGGCATGTTTGGATTGATTTCAATAGCTTTCTTGATATAATGAATGCTCTCTGTGATCCTGTTCTGATAATCCAGAACAATTCCAATTCCTAACCAGGCATCGGCATGCGCCGCATCCAATTTGATAGCCCTGTTATAATTAACCAAGGCTTCTTCGTACTGATTTAAATTCTCATAGCACTCCCCAATGTAATAGTAAGTGTTTGCATCCGGTTCTTCGTGTTTAAAGGTTTCCCTATACACTTCGATTGCCTCGGCATACCGGTCTAACTGCGCCAATGAATTGGCTTTATTGAAATAGGCAGATGAAAAATTCTCTTTAATGGCAATTGCATAATCGTAGGCATCGATAGCTTTTTCATATAAACTCAAGCGATTATAGCTGATGCCCAAATTAAACCAGGCAAAATGATTATATGGTTTTTCCTCAATGTAGGTTTCATAAAAGGAAATGGCTTCCTCGCTTTTCCCTGTCATCTCAAAGCATAATGATAATTCATTTAACGCCACATCATTATCAGGATTGACTTTTATGGCTTTTTTCAGATAGTAAAGAGAATCTTCGGCTTTGTCGTCATTTAAAAATTCAATACCAATCGCTACATACACTTCATCTTTGTACTCAGATAACGGTAATGCTTTTTTGTAATTTTCAACTGCCTGTTCGCTTAAGCCCATTTGGCTGTATATATAGCCCCTGGTCATAAACAACTCGCTGTTATTATTTTCTACCTGCTCAACATCATTTAGAAGCGCCAGGGCTTCATGGGTTTTATGTTGAGAGGACATGTACTGAGCCAGTTTAATTTTTAAGGCAGAAGAGTAAGGATAATGGTCCAATGCAAAGTCGAGAGCTTTTTTAGCTAACTCCAGATTAAACCATTGCATATAATAGTCAATAATTTCCTCCAGTTCATCCGCATCAAAAAACTGATGCGTGCCGGAAGCTATCATATCTTCAAACCGTTTTAAACTTTTTTCGAAATCCTGGTTGCTTAATCCATCTCCTTCAAATTCACTCATAAAAACCCTTCTTTTATTAAATACAAATTTACGGTTAAAAAGCTGATCTCAATGGTTAATTTTTAACAAAAAAAATCCTATTTTGTAGAAAAATAGTTCTTTCGGGTCTTCGGGCTTATGGTATATTTGTGTGAATTAAAACAAACAAAAAGTGACCCTAATAAAAAGTATTTCAGGAATCAGAGGCACCATTGGCGGTAAACCCGGAGATGGTCTAAGCCCATTAGATATAGTAAAATTTGCATCGGCCTATGGAAGCTGGATTATTTCCCAAAACAATGACAAAAACGTAAAAGTAGTAATTGGCCGGGATGCCCGTTTGTCGGGCGAAATGGTGAATAACATCGTGTGTGGTACCCTTATCGGCCTGGGGATAGATGTGATTGATCTTGGGCTAAGTACGACTCCTACCGTAGAAGTAGCGGTGACCGAATTAAAGGCGAATGGAGGAATCATCCTGACGGCCAGTCATAATCCGAAACAATGGAATGCTTTAAAACTATTAAATGATAAAGGTGAGTTTATCTCTGACAGCGAAGGAAAATACATTTTGGAATTAGCTGAAAAAGAAGAATTTACGTATGCAGATGTGACGAAATTAGGCACCTATGAACAAAATGATTCGCTAGTAAAATTACATATTGAAAAGGTTTTACAATTACCATATGTAGATATTGATGCGATTTCAAAAGCCAATTTTTCTGTGGCAGTTGATGCTGTCAATTCCAGTGGTGGAATTGTTATTCCGATGTTATTGGAAGCTTTGGGGGTAACAACCATACATAAAATCCATTGCGAACCAACCGGTCATTTTGCCCATAATCCTGAGCCTTTGCCGGAACATTTGAGGGATTTGTCTGAAGCTGTGATAAAAACAAAATCTGACCTTGGAATTAGCGTGGATCCGGATGTGGATCGTTTAGCATTGGTGTGCGAGGACGGAGAAATGTTTGGGGAAGAATACACGCTGGTAGCAGTAGCTGATGCCGTTTTACAACATCACAAAGGTGGAAATACGGTTTCTAATTTATCCTCTACGCGTGCGTTGAGGGATGTGACCGAAAAAATGGGAGGCTCATACTCGGCTTCTGCAGTTGGCGAAGTGAACGTAGTAAATATGATGAAATCAACCAATGCTATTATTGGCGGAGAAGGAAACGGTGGAGTCATTTTACCTGAATTGCATTATGGCAGAGATGCTTTAGTTGGAGTAGCCATCTTTTTAACCCATCTGGCAAAATATGGTAAAACGACATCTATGCTGCGCAAGTCTTATCCAAACTATTACATTTCAAAAAATAAAATTGAACTGACACCTGAAATTGATGTGGATAAAGTATTAGTCAGCGTGAAGGACAAGTATGCAAAACAACCTGTAAATACTGTTGATGGTGTAAAAATTGAATTTGACAAAGAATGGGTTCATTTAAGAAAATCAAACACTGAGCCAATCATTAGAATTTACAGTGAAAGCGAAAGCGTAAGTACTGCGGATGCTTTGGCAAAAAAGATCATTGAAGATATTAAAGAGATAATTAAGAATTAATTGCGTAATTAAAATCATGCTGAACTTGATTCAGCATCTCATGAGACCCAGAATCAAGTTCAGGGTGACAGAGACATTAAGAATCTAATAATAGAATAAATAAAAATTTAACAACATTAAAACTTTACGAACTTTACAGTTCAAAAAATAAAAATGAAAGTATATTTAGATAACGCTGCCACTACCCGATTGGATGAACATGTTCTTGAAGCCATGCTTCCTTATATGCGTGAAGAATACGGAAATCCTTCTTCCATTCACTCTTTTGGACGTAAAACGCGTTCGGCTATCGAGGGTGCCAGAAAAACGGTATCTAAATTATTGAACGTTAGCCCCGCTGAAATATTTTTCACCTCCGGAGGCACAGAGGCTGATAATATGGCCATCAATCAGAGTATCCATTCCCTGTGCCTTAAACACGCCATTACTAGCAAAATTGAGCATCATGCTGTTGAAACTACTTTGCACAACCTGGAAAAACAGGGTAAAATTAAATTAAGTTGGGTAAATGTTGATGCAAAAGGAAATGTTGACCTGAACCATTTGGAAGAATTATTAAAAACAAATGAAAGGACATTTGTTTCTCTAATGCACGCCAATAATGAAATTGGTACGTTATTGCCGTTAGAAAAAGTTGGTGAGATCTGTGCGAAATACGATGCCATTTTTCATAGTGATACTGTGCAAACGATGGGTCATTACCCAATGGATCTTCAAAAAATAAAAGTTCATTTTGTAACCTGTGCGGCTCACAAATTCCACGGACCAAAAGGTGTTGGTTTTTTATATGTCAATCATACGATTAAAATCCAACCAATGATTTTTGGAGGCGCCCAGGAACGTAATATGCGTGGCGGAACAGAAAATACACAAGGAATCATTGGCCTGGCGAAAGCTCTCGAAATCTGCTATGCAGAAATGGATGAACATATTGCTTACATCAAAGGGTTAAAAACCTATATGAAAGCGCAATTGGAAAAAACAATTCCCGGAATTGCTTTCAACGGAGAAACAGGAGACAATAGCTTATACACAGTCTTAAATTGTTGTTTTCCTGCTCATAAAGACGCGGAGATGATGTTGTTTAATCTTGATATCGCAGGGATAGCCGCGAGCGGTGGCAGTGCATGCAGTAGCGGAAGTAACCAGGGTTCTCATGTGTTGAGAGGTATTGGCGCTGATGTGTCAAGAGCCTCTGTTCGTTTTTCGTTTTGCAAATACACTACCAAAGAAGAAATTGATTATACCATTGAAAAGCTAAAATCCATGGTAGCTTAATTTCATGAAAGGTGTATTTTGCATAGAAAGTTTTTGGTATGGAGATCACCGCGATACAACGACCGTTTATCCGATCCTGGATTTAGTACACCGTTTTAATAAAATGCCTTTTCTTCACCACAGATGTGGCACCATTTCTGAATTTAAATTCTCGATACAACGATGGAAAACTCAATCTTTCCATAAAAACTATCCCTTACTTTACTTAGCTGTCCATGGTGAAAAAGGCGTTATTAAGATCGGCAGAGAAGTTATTACATTATCAGAATTAGCAGAACTCCTGGGAACGAAATGCCAGGGCGTTGTTATTTATTTCGGCACCTGCGAAACCCTGGATATTGATCAACGGCATTTAAAATCCTTTATGGATAAAACTAAAATATTGGCATTGTTAGGTTACAGGGAAGAAGTTGGTTGGTTAAAATCCGCGTCTTTTGATATTAATTTACTGGACTATCTTTTAAATAAAGATTATCCCCTGGATTCACAAGGAATAGTAAAGATACAGAAGAGAATTATGACAGAGTGTAAAAGTCAGGTGAAAGATTTAAAATTCAGAATGATTGTGAATGAACAAACACGATTTCCAAGAAAAAGAAAAATAAAAGATTAATTATTTTTTAAATACGTCAACTTTTGCCTTTACTTGTGCCTTTGTCATCAGCCCGATGTTTTCCCAAGTTTTTTTTCCGTCTTTGTAAATCACAAACATCGGCAATGAATTGATCTCAAAATATTCTGCGATTTTTGGGTTTGCATCTGTATCAATACTCAATAACTCGCAGTACTCTTTTATTTCATTTTCCAATTCACGCATTTCAGGTTTTAGTTTTAGGCATGGCATACACCAGTCTGCATGAAAATAAACTAAAATCGGTTTTTTACTTACTGCCACCTTTTTTTGAAATTCCTCCACTGTCATGCCATACTCATTATCCGGAGGGAGAGAAAGAGGCTTGGTTATTAAATTGTCACTTGTTAAATCGCCACAATAAAATGCGGCAGTGATTAAAAATGTCCCTGCTAAAACGGATTTACATATTATAGAAAAGCCAACCATACCACAAAGATAGTGTATGCTCAATGCCGAATGCCTTATTTAACTTTCATCATTCACAGGTTGTGTAATTTATAAAAAAATATTCGAATGTTAGAAATTCGGTGAGATACCTTAAATGATAGCCAATAAAGAGCAAAAAATCGTTAAAGTCATTAAAAAATGGCTTTTAACCCTAACTTTACACCCTAATTACAAGTATAAATAGACTCACGCACAAACAAACTCTATTTTATATAATGAAAAACTTTGTCCTGATTGCCCTCCTTTTTATTTCTTCTCTTTTATTATTCAGTCGCTGTTTTTTACTGAACGGCTACATGAAATCTGACGCGGAACTGGATGAACATTACCAAAATTCTGCAGTCAAACCCGTTTATAAAGAATCAATATTAAGTGACCGAAAACAGCATTATGCTGTTTTGTCAAAAAGCGATACACTGCCTTTACTCGTGATGGTGCACGGAGCACCGGGCGCATGGTACGGATACCTTAACCTGACCGATGACAGTATTCTGCAGGAACATTTTAAAATTGTGGCGGTAGATCGCCTCGGTTATGGAAAATCCGGTTACGGTAAAGAAGAACTTTCTATTGAAACACAGGCGAAGGCGATTAAGAAAATTATAGATAAAGAAAACACGTCTCATAAAAAGGTGTATCTGCTGGGTCGTTCTTACGGTGCCCCAATTACGGCCTGGCTGGCCATTAACCACCCTGAGCAATTTGAAAAACTCGTGATGGTATCGCCGGTGATTGATCCTGACAAAGAAAAGTTTTACTGGTTCAGTGATCTTGGTAAATCATCCTTAGTACAGTGGATGCTCCCCGATTTGTTGAATGTAGCTACTAAAGAGAAATTCGCACATCAGCAGGAAATGAAGAAAATGCTTCCAAAATGGGAAAATTTATGCACCCCGACTTATGTTCTTGTAGGAGAAGATGATAATGTAGCGGACACCGCTAATTATTCTTTCGCAAAAAAACACATCACAAACTGCACCGCTGTGTTTATGAAACTCAAACACACCGGCCACCGCATTACCCAGGAGCAACCGGCTCTGATTAAAGAATTACTGCTACAAACACCTTCCTGTCAGGACAAACCATACATGGCTGCTAACAAAAAATCAAACTCAAACATGAGTAGTCAAAAAACGCAACTTAAAAGCGAAGTGGCAGAAATCGGCAGAATGAAAAATTAAAATACCAATGAAAAGGAGTTGCATTTATAGGCTCAAAAAATACTTACCTAAAATATGATATTTTATTAATAGAAAGCCCGGATACATTATCCGGGCTCAACTATTTTATGTTTACAAAATCACTAATTGAGACTTGGTACGATCCTCTTTAAATTAGGAACAAAACTCCTGATATCTTCCCAGGATGTGATTTTATAATATTTGGCGACCATGCTTAACACTGCTGCTCCAATGGCCAATACAATTAAACTTTTCATAATTTCCAATTTTAAATTATTACTGATTTAGTATAAAGGTACGAATGTTAAGTGCCAAATGACGGCCAATTCGTTCATTGACGGGAAGCGGTCGCTCAATTCTTTAATTTTAAGTTTCTGAATATTTTTTCCATAAATTCAACACAAACACAATATCAGGTACAAAAAAACTTTTATAAAAAAAATCCCGGCTGTTCGCCGGGATTTCCATTTTGTATGAAAATTCAACTTAAGCTGTTACAGAAGCCAGCACAGAATTCATACTTCTTACGGCATCTGCACTCTTAGCAAATAATGCTTTCTCTTCATCATTTAAATTAAAGTCAACGATTTTTTCCCAACCGTTTTTACCAATAATCACAGGAACTCCCATACAGATATCTGTTTGTCCGTATTCACCTTCCAACATTACACTGCAAGGAATCAATTTTTTCTGGTCATTTAAGATGCTGTCAACAATCGTTGCAACAGCTGCTCCCGGTGCATACCATGCAGATGTTCCTAACATTCCTGTTAAAGTTGCTCCTCCAACCATCGTGTCAGCCGCTACTTTTTTCAAAGTCTCAGCGTCTAATGTTTGAGAAACCGGAACTCCGTTATAAGTTGCTAAACGTGTTAATGGAATCATCGTGGTATCTCCGTGTCCACCTATAACAACTCCTTGTACATCACTTGCCGGAGCGTTTAACGCTAAAGATAAATAACAATTAAAACGTGCGCTATCCAAAGCACCACCCATACCAATAATACGATTTTTAGGTAATTTACTTCCTTTTAACGCCAAGTAAGTCATTGTATCCATTGGATTGGAAACAATGATAATGATCGCGTTAGGAGAATGCTTCAATACATTTTCAGTTACCGTTTTTACAATACCTGCATTAATACCAATTAATTCTTCACGAGTCATTCCCGGTTTACGTGGAATTCCCGATGTTACCACCACGACATCAGATCCTGCTGTTTTAGCATAATCATTAGTGCTTCCACTGATCTTAGTATTAAAACCATTTAAAGAGGCGGTTTGCATTAAATCCAATGCTTTTCCTTCTGCAAAATTTTCTTTAATATCCAGGATCACTACTTCACTGGCGATTCTTCTTAGTGCAATGTATTCTGCACAGGTAGCACCTACATTTCCGGCGCCGATAACTGATACTTTTGTCATTTTTTCTTAATGGTTAGATTTATAAATATTATTTAATTTTCAATTTAAGGCACTAAATTAAGCATCAATTTTTGCATACTTAGCATTTTGCTCGATAAATTCTCTGCGTGGAGGCACTTCATCACCCATTAACATTGCAAAAACACGATCAGCTTCCGCTGCACTGTCAATAGTCACCTGACGCAATGTCCGGGTAGAAGGATCTAAAGTCGTCTCCCATAACTGTATCGCGTTCATCTCACCTAAACCCTTGTAACGCTGGATATTAACGCTCTCCGGTTTATCCCCGCCAAGTATTTTCACTTGTTCGGCTCTATCGGTTTCATTCCAGCAATACACCTGCTCTTTTCCTTTTTTCACTAAATATAAAGGAGGAGCTGCAATGTAGACATGACCTTTTTCTACTAATTCGCGCATGTGACGGAAGAAGAAAGTTAAAATTAATGTAGTAATATGAGAACCATCCACATCGGCATCACACATGATCACCACTTTGTGATAACGTAATTTTTCAATATTTAACGCCCGATCATCTTCTTTTGTTCCCCTGAAAACACCAAGAGCGGTAAAGATATTCTTGATCTCTTCGTTTTCATATATTTTATACTCCAGGGCTTTCTCGACGTTCAGAATTTTACCTCTTAACGGTAAAATCGCCTGAAAATCACGGTTACGGCCTTGTTTAGCTGTTCCACCCGCCGAATCTCCCTCTACCAAAAATAATTCACAGGCTAAAGGGTCGTTATTGGCACAATCCGCCAGTTTCCCCGGTAAACCGGAACCAGACATCACTGATTTACGCTGCACCATTTCACGTGCCTTACGGGCAGCATGACGGGCCGTTGCCGCTAAAACCACTTTATCAACGATTAAACGGGCCTGTTTTGGATTTTCCTCAAGGTAATTACTCAGCGCCTCACTGATCGCAGAATCAACTGCCCCAGTTACCTCGCTATTTCCTAATTTAGTTTTGGTTTGTCCTTCAAACTGAGGCTCCTGAACTTTTACAGAAACAACAGCAGTTAAACCTTCGCGGAAGTCATCTCCACTGATTTCGAACTTGATATTTTTGAACATGCCGTTCTTTTCGGCATAACTTTTTAATGTACGGGTCAATCCACGACGGAAACCTGCCAAATGCGTTCCTCCTTCATGTGTATTGATGTTATTTACATAACTCTGGATACTTTCACTGTAAGAATGATTATAAAGCATCGCTACTTCAACAGGAATACCGTTCTTTTCACCTTCGATGTGGATAACATCATCCATTAATTTCTCTTTACCTCCATCAATGTACTGAACAAATTCTTTTAAACCGCCTTCGCTATGAAATGTCTCAGCATAAGAAACCCCATTTTCATCTTTCTGACGATCATCGGTTAATACAATTGTAATACCTTTATTTAAGAAGGCCAGTTCACGCATACGGTTTGCCAGGGTAGCATAAATATACTCTCCTGTTGTAAAGATGCTTAAGTCAGGCGTGAAGGTTACTATAGTTCCTCTATCGGTTGTATCTCCAACTACTTTAGCAGGATACTGAGGAATACCTTTGCGGAATTCCTGCATAGTGATTTTACCATCGCGGTGAACTTCTGCAATTAAAGGATCAGAAAGTGCGTTCACACAACTTACCCCAACACCATGCAAACCACCGGATACTTTGTATGTATCCTTGTCAAATTTACCACCGGCGTGCAAAACAGTCATTACAACTTCTAATGCACTTACTCCTAATTTAGGATGAATGCCCGTAGGAATTCCCCGTCCGTTATCTTTTACTCTAATAGAGTTATTTTCTAATATAATAACTGAAATAGTATCACAATGACCAGCTAATGCTTCGTCAATTGAATTATCTACAACTTCATAAACTAAATGATGTAAACCCTTAACTCCAATATCGCCAATATACATGGCCGGTCTTTTCCTTACTGCTTCTAATCCCTCTAAAACCTGAATGTTATCGGCACCGTAATTTGTCTTATCAATAGCTGTATTTTCTTCCATAAATTCTAAGATCTTCTGATTAAGTATATAATCATTAAATATACCGATTTTATTGGGTTTTTAAGCATTTTTATTCCTGAATTTTACTAACAAATGTTAATAAAAAAACAAGAAATAACAGTGAAAAAACCGATTAAAAATTTGCCTTTATCCAATCTGCTATTTTCAGAAAATTGGAATTAGATTTCATTTTTTAAATACTTATTTTTTACAATAAACAAACTTAATACCAGCCACAAAATACTTTTTTCATATTCGAGCGAACCGGTTAAAATTAGTTCTTAATGATTTTTTGTGTTTTAACAACACTACCGTTTTTTGTAATGTTTACAAAATAAATTCCCTTTACTAAATTTCCCGTTTTGATTGCAATCTTTTCAGTTGAACAAAATTCGCTAACTAACACTTGCCCTAGTGTATTTACTAATTCAACTTTATACATCTCATTATTAAAAGCCATTGACTCAATATTTAAAATTGATGACGTTGGATTAGGATAAAATATGATGTCAGATTGTTGGTCCTCTATTTGCGTATCAGCAATACCAGTAATTGAAGTATTTAGCAATACAGATACATTACTTGAATTAAAGTTAGCAGTTGCTACATCAATCTTACCATCACCATTAAAGTCGGCGCAACTTACGCCATAGAGGGTAGAACCAGCAGAATAATTAAAAGCCGAACCAAAAGAGCCGTTGCCAGAACCCAATAGCAAAGAAATATTGTTTGAATTTGCATTGGCAGTAACCAAATCGGCCTTACCATCGCTATTAAAATCAGCGCTATAAATGGACACTGGGCCTACTCCTACTGTATAAGTAATAGCAGCTGCAAATGTTCCGGTACCCGAACCTAATAATACAGAAACGTTATTTGGATTAGCATTAGCAGAAGCTAAATCTGCCTTACCATCGCCATTAAAATCGGCGCTAAGTAACGATCTGGAATATGCGCCAACCGGATAATTATTTGCACTTGCAAATGTTCCATTACCAAAACCCAGCGACACAGCAATTGCACTATTTGATGATGGTCCAACAGCAGCTAAATCAGCATTACCATCATTATTAAAATCAGAGCTAATGATTGAAGTTTGGCCTATTCCAATTGTATAATTTATTGCCGCAGAAAATGTACCGGTTGCGGAGCCTAATAATAATGAAACATGAGCCGAACTACCATTTCCAACTGCTAAATCTAAATTGCCATCGTTGTTAAAATCTGCCCCACAAATCTGAAACGGATTTTGTCCTACAGGATAATTAGCCACAGCAACAAAACTTCCTGTGCCAGTGCCAATTAATATAGAAACATTGTGTGAATAATTATTAGCTGTTGCTAAATCAACTTTACCATCGTTATTAAAATCGGCACTATATATTGAAGCTGGATTTATTGATGTTGTAGCCGTATAAGTACTAAAAGTTGAAAAGGTGCCAGTGCCCGACCCAAGTAATATTGAAACTCCATTTGAACCATAAGGTAATGCCAAATCTATATTACCATCTGCATTGAAATCTGCACAATGCACGGACCAAGGATTTGCACCAACCGTATAATTGACTGCGGGAGCAAAACTGACTTGTGCTTGTGTGCATGTAGCTATTGCAATTAGTCCTGTCAGGGTAAGTAGTTGTTTTATCATATATGGTTTATTTGAATAAAAATAGTAAATATATTGGTTTGAAACTGATATAGCACTAAATTAAATACTCCAGCGTAAGATATGAAGAGAGGGTTTGTGCGTGAGATAGTTTCTAGTACCTCAGCTATCCCGCACTAACCATTTGTATAAAAAAAAGTGATATATAGGCTGCGTTTAATTAGTATTTTTACAACTATATTTAAAAAATTATGTCAGAAATTTTTACCACCGAAGCCCTCTTAAGTTTAATTCCATTAACACTGATGGAGATCTTATTAGGGATCGATAATGTCATTTTTGTATCCATTGTCTTAAGCCGTTTAGACAAAAGCAGAACCAAACAGGCAGGATTGATCTGGATGGTAGTGGGCATCATCATGCGTCTATTGTTCCTGTTTATTTTAGGATATTTAATAAAAGGAGAACAGGAATTATTCATCCTGTTTGGCCATTCTGTTGCTTTGAAAGACATCATCATGCTCGCTGGAGGCTTATTTTTATTGGTCAATTCGACCCTTGAGATCCACAACAAACTGGAAGGTGAAGATCCGGATGAACATTTGAATAAAGAAAAAAAGAAACCAGCTACCTTTAAATCCATCATCATTCAAATGATCCTGATCGACATGGTCTTCAGTATTGATGGTGTGGTAACAGCCATTGGTATGGCAAATAATATTGTGATCATGATGATCGCAGTCATTATCAGTATGGGCGTGATGTTTTATTTTGCACCTATGATCTCCTCGTTCGTTCATAAACATCCTACATTTAAAGTACTGGCTCTCTCGTTTTTAGTATTAATTGCCGTATTACTAGTTGTTGAAGGCGTTCACATCGACAAAATGGAGATACCTAAAGGATATATTTATTTCGCGATGGCATTCTCTTTTACGGTGGAGCTGATCAATTTAAAGATCAGGAAAAAACATCCACCTGTAGAATTACGCTCTCCAACATTGAAAGAAGAAGATCAAATCCATAGTTCCTGAATCACATGAAAAAAATAATCTTTTTAATTGCCCTTGCTGCCCCGCTTTATTATATAGCGCAATTACCAAGTCAACGTTTTAAAGACGGTTTAAAAATATACATGAATGATGACAGCTCCCGTTATGTTAAAGCGACAGGGCTTTCCCAGATATGGTTCAGATATAATGACCATAATCCTGGTTCAGCTATTTACGGAACTCCAAAAAAAGAATCTTTCGATGTAGGCCTGAGACGGGTCCGTTTCCAGGTAATGGGACAGGTCACAAAAAAAATCTTCTTCTATACCCAATTTGGCATTAACAACTTCAATAGTATTTCGGCGAGGAAATCACCGCTATTTTTTCATGATGTCACTGCTGAGTATTCTGTTTATAAAAATTATTTTACACTGGGCGGAGGATTAAACGGCTGGAACGGCACGGCAAGGTATACCTCTTCCGGTGTCGGGAACATTTTGTGCATGGACCTACCACTCATTGAAGAAACAACCAATGATGTCAGCGATCAGTTTGTTAGAAAATTAGGCGTGTATGCCAAAGGAAAAATCGGACGCTTAGACTATCGTCTTGCAGCTGCAAACCCCTTTCCCATTCAAAATTCCTTAACGACTGTAGCCGCCTTAAGCGGAACAAATACAGCAGCCTTTTCTACAAGAGCGCCCGAAATGCAATACCAGGGATATGTGATGTGGCAATTCATGGAAAAAGAAAGTAACCAGCTCCCGTACATGACAGGCTCTTACCTTGGCAAAAAGAGGGTATTTAATATTGGCGGAGGGTTTTCATATCAAAAAGATGCCATGTGGTATAGAAACGCTAATATGGATACAATTTCAACCCCTTTGCAACAATTTGCCCTGGATGCATTCTATGATTCATATTTGAATAAAGAGAAGCAAAATGCAGTTACAGTTTATGCAGTTTATTTAAGCTATGACTTTGGCCCTAACTATATTCGTAATGCCGGCGCCATGAATCCGGCAAATGGAACTGTTGGCGCAGCCAGTTTTAATGGCGCCGGGAATGCTGTTCCTTTGATAGGTACAGGCCAGGTCGTTTATGCACACGCTGCTTATCTATTTAAAAAAGATTTGCTGGATCAGCATGGAACTTTGCAACCATATGTTTCTGGTTCGTACGCCGTTTATCAAAAGCTGGAAGATCCGGTTTTTATCTATAACATTGGCTTGAACTGGATCATGAACGGACAAAATTCAAAAATATCTTTGGACTATCAAAGCAGGCCTATCTTTAACACTGACCCGAATGGCAATATTCATGAAACAAAAAATGCAAGGCGAGGCCAGGTGGTTTTACAATACCAGGTAGCTTTCTAAAGCCAAATTGATTTTGTTAATTAGAAAGGAATAAAGGTTAAACCTACCATTAAATTAAAACGCTGGCTTGGATATTTTTCCCAACGGTAATACCGAGTATTGGCAATGTTATTAAAGTTCACAAAGAAGGACATCATTTTGCTGTAACGGTATTCTGCTCCCAAATTAATATCCACTATTCCTTTCATCAATTTTGGCTCCGTTGTGTAGGTATAGTTATCAGCAACTTTAGTTAGAGCAAACTGGTTGCCTATCACAAATACGTCTCCACGAATAATGATTTTACTTTTCAAATTATACACCGCTGAAAATGTCAGGTCAAACTCCGGCTTATGATAAGCTTTCTGCAAATTTTTAGTTTTATACATGTAATAATTTCCTTTGGCTATGAAATTAATTTTTTCTTTATACTGGTACTTTACCTGTCCATTCACATTAAACAAATCGGTATTATCATACACCACTTTGTATTGATTGTCCAGTGTACCATTCTCCGTATAATCCACAACAAAAAAATGCATACTATCGACAATGCTATAAGATGCCTTTGCGTCATAACTGGTTTTAGAACTTAAATTTCCCTTCAATCCACCAAATACATTTATCTTTGTATTGGAATTCTTATAATTAATGTTTGAAGCAATAAAAGGATTCTCCCCTGATAAACTTCTCAAAGAATTTTTTTGAAGGCCGCCGTTAATTCCGGCATAAGGAATGATGATGCTTTCATAAACATCATACTGCGCATTTAACTGAGGATAAAAATAAAATTTAGCCGCGCTTTGATTAGAGAACATGTCAAGTGTTGCGCCAACGCCGATATCCACCATCCATTTTTTACCATGTGCTTCAAAATATGGATTCAATTTCAGGATTACGTCATTGAATGTATCATTAGGCAGTTTATGGTTATAATAATCAGCATCAAAAGCCACGAACAAACGTTCTTTATTAATAAAGGTGTTGAATACGGTATTTAATTTCACATTATTTTCGGAAACTTTGTACAGGTCGGAAAGGTTGTGGTATCCCAGTTTGATAAAGTGATTTATTTTTGTGCTATCCGTGAAGTGACTTTGAACTTTAATTACCGGTTCAAATAACTGGTAACGCTGTTTTGTGTAATCTTTTGTCAACTTATTCTCTGTAGTATCATAACCATAAAAATGGCTCACGTTCCTTTTATAATTAAACTCACCGCTGAGTGTGTGTTTCTTATAAAATTTCTTCCCGAAAATTTCTCCTTCGTTATCACTATAACCGCTATAACCCACATCCTTTAAATGAGAGGAAGAAGATAAATGTTTGAAATGAATTCCATAAGCAACATCTCTGGTACGTAAACTGTTGATCCAGAATTCTCCGTAAGGGGTCGTGTAGGTGCCCATTCCGACTTTCAACAAAGAATGATACAACTTTGATAGAGGCTCATTTTTCATTTTTGCTGCATCAATTGGAACGACTTCATATTTGGAGATCAACGGTGAGGAAGCAATACCATAATTGATGTTATCGATCTTTTTCACCGTGTCTTTTATTTCCGGAAGGTCGCCAAGTTTTACCGCATCTTTAATGGTTGGCTCAAACTCACTTGTGGCTTTTAACTCGATGTCTTTCATGCCGGTTTGGGCCATCGTAGCGGCCACATAACCTAAAATTAAAATGGCCACGAAAAACCATTGCAGTTTTTTGATTCTTCTTTTTTGAATTTGCTGGTCCTGCTCGAACATAAACGAGTTGCCATACTTACTTGAAGAAAGTATTTTACCGCTTGTGTATTGTTTAGCTGTTTTCATATCTTTTATTTTTCTTCACAGGAAATACCCAATGAACAAATGGAACTATTTATTATTTTTTAATGAGTCCTGTTGTGCTTCGTATAATTGGTCAAATAAATCTTTATCTCCTTTAGATTCCTTAAATTCGATATTCATATCCTTTGGTTGTTGCTCTTGTATAGTTCTAGCTGCTTTTTTCGCTTTCAATGCTTCCAGTTTTTTAGTTGCTTCATCTACATACTCCTGTCTTGGTTTACCATCGATCACTGTTTGCAGCATTAATTCAGCATCTGCATCTTCACCTTTAGCGGTATAGGAATCGGCCAATAATAATAAGCCTTTTGTATTCCAGTCATCATTAGAGTATTCATAACTAATCAGGCTTCCAATAGTTTTTTCCACGGCTGAGTAATCCTGTTTTGCTAATTGAATTTTTGCAATATGATATAAGGCCTCAGCCCCGGTAATATTTTTTGCAGATTTCTGTATGGCTTTAAACTCCATTAAGGCGTCGTCAAATCGACCTAATTCATACAGAGATTTAGCTTTGTCATACTTAGCCTCGTTCGTTTGCTGCGGAGAAATCTTTTCAGTATTCAATACTTTTATCGCGAAATCCAGGGCAACATCAAACTTCTTCAAATTAAAAGCACTCCTCATGGAACCTATTCTACCACTCAATTTATTCGACGGTTCTTCCGCGTACTCTTCCAGTTTCTGATATAATGGTAATACTTCTTCGTATTTTTTATTCTTATATAAAATATAGGTCAGTTTTAACAGAGATGTCTCAGAATAAATGCCTCTTGATTTATTGACGATGTATTGATAGGAAGGAGCTGCCTTATCATACATATCTTTGCTGTAAGCGCATTCCGCATAACCAAAGTGTGCCTCGGAAATATATTTCCCTTCCGGGTATTTGGAAATATAGCTTTCCCACTTCGGCATAGCTACATCACAATTCTTTTGGTTATAGTAGGCTTCTTTAGCTGCTTCGTATAAAGAAGTTTCCAGCTCTGTTGTGTTTAATGGGTTTCCAACAGAATTGAAATAGGCTGCCATTTCATCAATTTTCCCCTGAGCTTCAAATATTTTCTTGATCATCGGCAAAACTTCCCTTGCTTCTGACCCTTTTGGATCTTTTTTTACGATCTGATCGAAGTAAGAAAATGCTTTGTCGTCTTCCTTTTTATTATAATGCACTAATCCTATACCCGCAAGGGATGAATTTACAAAAGAAGAATTGGGATAATTATCCAGTATCTTTTGGTAGTACACAACCGCGTTGTCTCCATCGTTCAAATCCTTACTATAGGTTTCAGCGGTTTCAAAAATCGCAGCAGCCATATAATTAGATTTAGGATATTTAGAAGTGAGCATTTTCAAATCATTGATCTTCTCCTGGTTATTCTTCAGCAATCCGCTGCATAATGCTTTCTGATAAATACAATAATCCACGTCCAATTGATTAAGAGCAATGGCAGTTTCATAATAGTCCGCAGCTTGTGGATAGATATTATTCATAAAATAACTATCTGCCGTACGGATATTGGCATCCGCTATTTTTTTAACGTCATAACCGTTTTTAGACAGTAAAAACTTACGGAAAGAAATATTGGCGTTCTCATAATCACTCTTGTTTTTTTGTTGGAAATACGCATAGCCGATATTATAATTCGACAGATCATATTCCCTTAAAGCAAATGCACCTTCGTTCAATTGAAAACTTTTCCAGGTTTCAATGGCTGTTATGTAATCTTTCTTAATGTAGGATATTTCACCCAACCAATACTGGGAAAGGGCATTAAACATTTTATCAAAATTAACGGCCAGAGATTTCTTGAAATAACGAACCGCGCTATCCAAATCACTATTATTAAAAAATTCAACGCCTTTGAAGTAAATCAGTTTTTGATAAGAGAGCTTTAATATCGGATCCAGTGGCTGAATCTTTTCAATGGAAGCAATGGCCTGCGAATAATTTTTGGTTGTTGAATATACGTTTACCAAATAATTATAGGCTTCCATTTTCCTGTTTGAATTCGGATAGTCTTTGATGTATCTCTGAAAAGCAACCACCGCATCATTAAACGGTGCGTAAGACAATTCATAACATAATTTCGCGTAACTGAATAAAGCGTCTTCTTTAATTTTCTGATCAAAATTCAAATTCGCAGCAGCATAAAAAGCATTCCTTGCTTTTGTTTTATTATTTGTTTTCATATGGCAATCAGCAATATGATACCAGGCGTTCTGCGCAAGGCTATCATTGGCATCTACTGCTTTTTCAAAATAGGTAATCGCGTTATTGTAATCCTTAATCTGGTAATAACAGTATCCAATTTCATAGCTTCCCTGCGCATTGAAACCGCCACCGGTTGTCTGTGCTTTTTTAAAAAATTCCAGGGCGTTGGCAAAATCCTTCATATTAAAATAAGATTCTCCAATCATTCGGTTGATCTCTCCTTCTTTTTGCACATGAGAGGTATCATCCAACAAGGCTGGTGCATTTTTCACCACCTCACTGAATTTCCCCTGGATAAAATAAATCTGGGTGATATAGTAAGGAGCAACGGAACCAAAAGTTTCATCACTTAATAAACGGTTAAATCCCTGCAAGGCAGTTTCATAATTTTTTTCCTGGTAAGAAATATGAGAATAATAATAATTTGCCGGATGCGCATATTTATTATCTACATCTTTGATTTCAAACAGATCCAGCTTCGCTTTCTCATTATTCTTTGTGACGAAGTAACTGTATCCACGTTTGAAATATAATTCAGCCAGGTTCTCCTTGTTCAATTCATAGATATCAACCTTTTCAAGATATTCGATAGATTCTTCGTATTTCTTCTTCCTGAAGTTAGATTTCCCCAAATAAAAATAAGCCCATTTGACCTTATTACTCTCCGGATGGCGTTCGATAAATTCCTTCATTCGCCATTCACCATCCTTATGGAACAACTCAATGCCACAGGCAGCAGCATAATATTCCGCATCAATTTTAAGCAGGCTGTTTGTTTTAGCTGATGCCATGTAATCAATGAATGATTTTTGAGCAGAGGTATATTGTTTTTTGTCAAAGAGTTCAAGGCCCGCTTTGTAGGCAGCATCCTTATCCAAATAAATTTGTGTTTTTTGGGAAAACAATAGCCCTGAAAACACAAGTAACACAAGGCTTATGAAATATTTTTGAATCATCATACTATATTTAATATTCTATATAATCGTATCTAAATAAAATGGTGACAACAAAATTCGATAAAGAATTAGTGCTGCCTGTTGCATTAAAATTTGTTCTTAAAAATAACTGACAAATAAGCCCGCATAACAACTTGATTCTGTAGTTATTAACCCGCCTGTGTTAAAACTTGAATTACATAATTTACATACAACCCCAAATACTGCTTAATTTTATGACACAAATATTTTCTATGATCAACGATTCTGTTATTGAATTCAAAAATGCTACCATTTTCCAGGGCGATGTTCCTGTCATTACTGATTTGAACCTTGCGATGAATAAGGGCGAGTTCATTTATTTGTTGGGTAAAACAGGAAGTGGAAAAAGTAGCTTGTTAAAAACGATCTATGGAGACATTGAACTTAAGCAGGGTTACGGTGAAGTTGCAGGCTTCAAATTGCATAATCTGAAACGTAAAGAAATACCTTATTTAAGAAGGAAATTAGGGATTGTTTTCCAGGATTTTCAGTTACTGAGCGATCGAAATGTATTTGAAAATCTTCGTTTTGTGATGAAAGCCACAGGTTGGACCGATGAAACAAAAATAAAAGCCCGTGTGAAAGACGTTTTATCCAAAGTTGGTTTGGAAAGTAAAGAACAAACCATGTCTTTTCAATTGTCAGGTGGAGAACAGCAACGCATTAGCATTGCCAGAGCATTAATTAACGAACCGGAAATTATATTGGCAGATGAACCAACCGGAAATTTAGATCCCGAGACTTCTGAAGAAATTATGAAATTGCTTTTGGAAATCAGTAAGCAAGGCCGTTGTATCCTGTTTGCCACTCATGATCTTCTTTTATACAGTAAATTTCCATCCAGGACTTTAATGTGCGAAAATACAAAGATTGCAGACAGTGTTTCTTTAAAATAAATGAATGACTCTTTTGACATTTCTTACTACGAA
This sequence comes from Bacteroidota bacterium, assembly GCA_021155905.1. Classification (GTDB taxonomy): domain Bacteria; phylum Bacteroidota; class Bacteroidia; order B-17B0; family Aurantibacillaceae; genus UBA4416. The sequence goes on along the minus strand of JAJNBG010000003.1, from coordinate 80,175 downwards.
TCGCCAATAGGATTAATACAAATCAAAAGTATTAATCAAAAAATTTGCTCCGTTTTATTTGTTGAAAAAGAGACGGAACCGTTTACCATTGAAACGCCACTGAATAAAGAATGTGTCAGGCAGCTGAAAGAATACTTCGCCGGCACACGTTTAACATTTGATATTCCTTTTTTCCAGATTGGCACCGATTTTCAACAAAAAGTATGGAAAGAGGTTTGCAAAATTCCTTACGGCGACACGTGCACTTATTCACTACTGGCATATAGAATTGGTGACATCAAAAGCATTCGTGCAGTAGGTACAACCAACGGAAAAAACAAAATAGCCATTATAGTTCCATGTCACCGTATTATCGGATCTGATGGCAGTTTAACCGGGTACGCGTGGGGGCTTGACAAAAAAGAATGGTTACTCAAACATGAAATAGAACATTCGGGGCCGATTGAGGGAAGGTTGTTTTAAATGACTAGCTATCATTTCACCAGTTCAACATACACATTTCTATTCAATGAAATGTTTTTAGAAGCTTTAGCTAAAGTAATGGTTTGCCATTGAGTAGTTGGATAAATCCAGAATTCTTTTTCTGTCGTGACTTTCACCGGCATATTAAAAGCATCATTGCAGTTAATATATCTGAATTCCAGTTTATTTTTTGTCAGTTTATATTCCAGTCTTGGAATTTGCGTTGTTCTTAAATACTGGTCAAACAAGGGCTGTAAATCCTTTCCTGTTTTTAGAATCAAATAGTCTTCGAAGGCTTTTGTGGTAATAATCTGATGATAGAAAGTCCTGGATACATCCCGCAGAATGAGCCTGAATTTTTCATCATCATCAACAAGTTGACGGATCATATGAATGACATTGCTTCCTTTATTATAAATATCACCACTACCCTCCTTCTTAACACCATACTTTCCAATCAAAGGAATATCATTGTCAATTTTTTTCCTGATTCCAGCGCAATAATCGTTTCCTGCTTCTTTTCCGAATTCACATTCTGTAAATAAAACCTCAGCATAAGAAGCAAATCCTTCATGAATCCAGTTATCTGCTACATCCAACGCTGTGATGCTGTTTCCAAACCATTCGTGAGCAGTTTCATGTACCACTATAAAATCCCATTTCAAACCCCAGCCTGTATTTGATAAATCCCGGCCGGCATATCCATTCAGGTAAAAATTCCCATATGCTATGTTACTTTGATGTTCCATTCCCAAATAAGGAGATTCAACAATCTTGTAACTATCTTCATAAAAAGGATAAGGACCGAACCAGTGTTCAAGACATTTAATGGTTTTGACAACATTTGGCTTTAAGTGTTGCTTTGCTTTTTTAACATGATAACTTAATACCCAATAGTCAGTTATCAGTTTTCCATTTTCACCAATCACCGAATCTTTTATCAGTGAATATTTTCCGATATAAGGGATAATGTCATAACTATTGATCGGATTCGTTATTTTCCATTTATAGGACATAAGATTTTTTCCAACCGTATACTTGTCTATCAGTTTTCCATTGCCAACAGCAACCAGTGAATCGGGAACCACCATCGTTAATACCGCACCCTGATCGGGCTCTTCGCTTTGCACATCTTTACACGGAAACCAAATACTTGCCCCTGCTCCCTGGCATGCGACACTCATCCATGGATTTCCAAGAGAATCTTTTTTCCACACAAAACCCCCATCCCAGGGTGGATTTTTGGCGATTTTAGGATTACCTTGATAATAAACCCGGATAGTATGTTCCGATTTTTTCTGCTGCGGTATTAGACTCAACATCCAACGATTGTTTTCTTTTTTGTAGTTCGTGAATTTTACATTATCCACAAATACAGAATCTACCTGCAGCGGATCCTGCAAATCAATTTGCATGACAAAAGGCAAACTATCAGCAATAACTTTATATTTAATAATGCAATCGCCTGAGAGGAATTTCGTTTTAAAATCCGGTTTTATGGATACATGATAATGCATAACATCCCACCATGCCCTGTATGCAGTATTGCTGCCAATGAGTGTATCTTCTTTAGTGAAATTTTTTGTTTGAGAAAAAGAAAAAGTACTGAACCATAATAACAAAACGATTAAAAAATAACGGTTCATAGATATATAATTTAAAGATAACCGACTCAATTTTGCTTTTTAACAATACAGTCCGTCCATTCTGTTCCCCATTTGCTAAAAACAGTCTGAAAATATAAACTATCCCTTGATTTTCTTAATGTAGTTCGAGGATAGGAATAAAAACTCTCCAATGAAGAAAATATGCCATTTTTGAATCTAAATAGAAAATCTTTTTGATTGTAACTAAAATTTACGACATTCTCCATTGATGTTTTTGAGAGTGTTGCCTCTATTTGTAATGTATCTTTAACACTGATGCTGTCTGCAAAATCTGTATGAATTTCCATCCCATTGTACGAACCTACATACATTTCCACCAAATCTAATGACTTTATCCTGCTTTTCTCTTTACAGCCTAAAATAAAAAAAACTAATATGAAAAATGAATATTTCATCTATTAAAACTTATCTGTAAATCTTCATTTATTTCTTAGACTTCTGCATCGGGTTTCCACCAGTGCTTTGTCCGCGTCCAACTGTTTTACCTTTAAACACATCAAAACGGTTTGGCGCTTCTTTCATATTCCATGTATTATTTTTTTCATCAATATCACAGGTTTCTTTATAAGGATCTAATAAAACAGAAGCGACTTCTTTTGACTTGGAATAGGTCTTGACCACGTTCTTCTCATTCTTACGCCATACATAAGCGTTCACGCGATCTATCTCAGATGTTCCATCTTTGAAGTTCCACTGAATAATTAACGGAGTGACGCACCCACCTTTATTCGTAAAATAGATCTCATAATTATATTTTCCTTTCACACTTTCAAAAGCTGAATCACTTACCGCTTCCACATTCTCATAACGATTGATCGCTTTTTTCTCTACCGCTGTTTTTGCTTCCGGCTTATAATGGTAGTAGAAATCGCGCAAGGTAGTATCCGTATCCACTAAAAATTTTAAACCGGCTTCTTTATTCCTTATTTTTGAAACAAATTCAAATTCTTTCGCTTTTGGAAAAGTCCGGATGGTGTCCATCTTCACCGGTACTTCTTTGTTATTAATAAAGGTATACGCTTTCACAGAATCTACCGAAACATCAACCGGCTCTATATCATAAAACCATGCTCTCCAATACCAATCCAGGTCAACCGCACTGGCGTCTTCCAGGGTTCTGAAAAAATCTGCAGGTGTTGGATGTTTAAATGCCCAGCGATTACAATATTGTTTAAAAGCGAAATCAAATAATTCACGCCCCATCACCGTTTCACGTAAAATATTTAATGCGGTACATGGCTTGCCATATGCGTTCGCGCCAAAATTATTAATGTTCTCACTATTCGTCATAATGGGTTCCAATTGATCTTTTGGTAAACGCATATAATCCACCATCTTATGAGCAGGACCACGATTGGACGGATAATTATTATCAAATTCTTGCTCAGTAATAAACTGCATAAATGTATTTAAACCTTCATCCAGCCAGCTCCATTGACGCTCATCACTATTGATGATCATTGGAAAGAAGTTATGCCCTACTTCGTGAATGATTACACCAAGCATACCATACTTGGTTCCTTCGGTATACGTTCCATCTTTTTCTGTACGGCCAAAATTAAAACAGATCATTGGATACTCCATACCATTAGATGCTTCAATACTCTGAGCTACAGGGTAAGTATAAGGAATAGTGTATTTAGAGTAGGTTTTAATTGTATGAGCTACTGTTTTTGTTGAGTACCTCCTGTAAAGACCAGCCGCTTCTTTCGCGTAAAAACTCATACACATCACTTTTTTACCTTCCACTTTAATTGGCATCGCATCCCACATGAATTTGCGGGAAGAACCCCAGGCAAAATCCCTTACACTGTCAGCTTTAAAAAACCATGTTTTTGTTGTAGTCGCTTTATTTTTTTCAGCAGCTGTACATTCATCTAATGTTACGATCTCAGTCACATCGCTATAATTAGCGTTCGCTTTTGTCCAGCGGGCCATTTGAGTTGGAGTCAATACCTGCGCGTAATTCTGACACTCGCCGGTAGAACAAACCATATGATCAGCTGGAACAGTCATTTTTACAGTATAATCTCCAAAAGCTAAAGCAAACTCTCCACGGCCGGTGAATTGTTTATTTTGCCATCCCTGGAAATCACTATAAACACACATTCTTGGATACCATTGCGTCATCGTGAATAAATGATTACCATCTTCTTTAAAAAATTCATAACCGCCACGGCCACCAACTTCCATTCGGTTACCGATTTTGTACTGCCATTTTACATTAAACTTTACTTTAGCGCCTGGATTCAGCGTTTTTGGTAAGTCAATACGCATCATGGTTTGGTTGATTGTATATTTTAAAGGCTTACCCAGTTCATCAGTTACAGATAAAATCTGGTCTCCTAATCCTTTTAACGTTTCATTAACGTCCATTCCTTTTACAGCATTATAATCCATCGGTGGATTCATTTTATTACTGTCAAAAAAATTGTTGTCAGATTTTGGATCATGTTGATTTTCATCTAACTGCAACCACAGATAATTTAATTTATCCGGTGAGTTATTTGTATAAGTCACCTGTTCTTTTCCAATTAACATCAGATTCTTCTCGTCAAGCGTGGCTTCAATGTTATAGTCTGCTTTTTGCTGCCAGTATTTCCCACCCGGCGCACCGGAAGCGGTTCTGTACTCGTTGGCAGTTGGCAAAATAGTTCCTAATTGTTCGAACTTATTTCCATGGTTGGACATGGGATTATTTTTAATGTTCTGAGCCAGAGAAACTGATACAGTTAAACAAATAGCTGATGTTAATTTTAAAAATCGAATCATGTTATAATGCATTTAATCGTTGTACAAATAATAAAAAAGAAATTCCAAATACCGTTGATGAAATAAAAAGCACATAATCGGGTTTCTTAATCCTGGTAAATCTAACTAAAAAAACAGAGAGTAAAAGGGTAAATCCAACGATAATCAGTTGCCCTATTTCTAAACCTAAATTGAACGACAGGAGCGGAAACGCAATATTTTCTTCTTTCCCGAGCATGGATCTCAAAAGGTATGAAAAACCCATACCATGGATAAATCCAAATATCAGAGCAAGAATATAATTAAAACGGTAATTCACCTTTCTATTTTGTCCTCCATCATCCAGGCGCTTCCGAAAATAAATATTAGTGGCACAGGTCAATATAATAGTCAACGGGATTAGTATCTCAATATAATCCTGTTTAATTGTCAAAATCCCGAGAACACTAAACGCCAAGGTTAAAGAATGCCCAAGGGTAAAGGCTGTTACCAACACCAACAATTTTTTCCATTCTGCCGCGGAAAATAAAATACAAAGTGATACGACATATAAAATATGGTCATAACCGTTCCAGTCCAAAATATGCTGCAAACCGGTACTAAACCATATCCAAAAATCGTTCATTTAATTTGTTATTTTTGTACTGTGTTAAAAATAGAGATTATAGCCGGTTCGCTTAAAAATATTACACCTGCGGTAAAATGCTTATTTTTTGGGCTAATCCTCCTTTTAGCATTTTCCTTCACCATCAAAAAACATCCTTATTATGTCAGTGTGGTGGATATTAAATATGATGTCAAACAAAAGGCGCTTCAGGTCAGTGCGCGATTATTTACAAACGATCTGGAAGATGCTCTACGCAAAACCAATAAAAAAACCATTGATTTACTAAATCCCAAAACCAGGTCAGAAGTGGATTCCGCTTTATGTCATTACATCAAAGAGAGATTTCAAATTTCCTTAAATTCAAAAGCACAAACACTCAATTATATTGGTTATGAAAAAGAGGAAGAATCCATTTGGGTTTATTTGGAGATCAGGAAAACCGCTGTTCCAAAAAAAATGAATATAAACACCGCTCTCCTATATGATTTTTTACCCCAACAAATTAACATTATACATGCAGAAATTAATGGTGTAAAAAAGAGCAGTAAAGTAACCAACCCGGACCGTAAAATCGAATTCAGTTTTTAGCTTTGAAAAAAAATCTTATAGTTATTGCAGGCCCTACAGCCGTTGGCAAAACGGCATTATCCATTGAACTGGGCAAATATTATCAGTGCCCCATCATCTCCGCCGACTCCAGACAGTTTTATAAGGAATTGAGCATTGGAACGGCCAAGCCGAAACCGGAAGAAATGAAAAATGTTCCTCATTATTTTATCGACAATATAAGCATTCACGATTCTTATAATGTTGGCCAATACGAAAGAGATGCGATTGAATGTATTGACACACTATTCAAAGACCACGAAACTTTAATTTTAGTGGGGGGTTCAGGATTATATATCAATGCGGTATTGAACGGCGTGGATGAATTTGAAGAAATACCATCGGCAATCAGGGAAAAAATCATTAAGGATTACGAAGAAAAAGGACTCGTCTTTTTACAGGAAGAATTAAAACAAAAGGATGAGATCTATTATAACCAGGTGGACCTGAACAATCCGCAACGAATCATGCGCGCTTTGGAAGTTTGTATTCATACCCAAAAGCCTTATTCCGGTTTCAGAAAAAAAGAAAAAAAAGAGCGTTCATTTGAAGCTTTTAAAATTTTAATTAATACCGATAGGGAATCTTTATATGCAAGAATAAATCAACGTGTTGATCTCATGATGGATGAAGGTCTATTAGAGGAGGCAAAGTTGCTTTATCCTAACCGACACCTGAATGCATTAAATACAGTTGGCTATAAAGAGTTGTTTGATTATATGGATGGAAACATATCCTTCGAAGAAGCCGTTAATTTAATTAAACAAAATACCCGACGTTATGCCAAACGCCAGTTAACCTGGTTCAACCACCAGGGAGAATTTGAATCCTTTGAGCCAACAGATGTCGAAAAACTAAAAGCCTATTTAGACCTCATATTTCAGTACTCCTAATTCATGTTCTCCTTTATCAAAGACTATAATAAACTGAAGCCGGCCATTATGAATGTGATCGTCTCGGAGTTTTTTATTCAATTGGTAAATGCCACTTTTATGAATATTCTTCCATTGTACATGAGTCGTAAGGGATTCAGTGATGAAGAAATTGCGTTGTTTATTACATTTCGTTTTTTAGGCGTTTTTATCCTGGCTGTTCCCATTGGCAATTTTCTAAAGGGGCGTGTCATGAAACCTTTCTTTTATATATCCTCGATCCTGGTACCTCTATTCGGACTAGGAATTATTCTTTGCATTCATTTAAAATTGACCATTCTCATTTACGTTTCCCTGCTTTTATGGGGCGCATCTTTCACTTTTATGCAAATTCCTATTACTCCTTATATCTTGAGAAATGAAGACAAAGCACATCACACTTCGGGAATTGCCTTAAGCTATAGTACCTGGAGTTTCGCCGGTATTATCAGCGGCGTTGTGATCGCTATTTTGGATAGAATCAATCCTTTGTTTTTTGATGAGGAAAAAATTCTAATCCTGTTTTCTCTTTTAGGATTTGGCGGAATTTATTTCATGAGTAAAGTGGATTTAAAAGAAGAGATAAATGACACAAAAACAAATCCTATAAAACACAAAAAAGAAAAAAACGACTGGAACTTAATTTTTAAAGGCCTGATTCCAACTCTGATTATTGCTACCGGGGCGGGTCTAACCATTCCTTTTATCAGTTTATTTTTCGACAAAGTGCATCACATGGGTAAGGGAAATTTTAGTTTTGTGAGCGCGGTCGCAGCCATATTAGTAGCATGGGGAGCCATGATGGTACCTCGGATTAAAGACAGTATTGGTTATAAAGTAGCCATTCCTACTACTCAATCATTGGCGGTGATTTCACTAATTGCATTAGCAACGACCCAGTTTTATAGTCAGTATAGTATTGCTGTTTATATTGCGATTGCTTGTTATTTGTTGCGCCAGCCTTTAATGAACATGGCAGGCCCCATGACTTCCGAGTTAGTGATGAACTATGTAGGGGAAAGAAACAGGGAAATTACCAGTGCTTTAACGGCAGCCATCTGGAGCGGCAGTTGGGTAATCAGTGGTTACATGGTTAAAGTGATGTTTCACCAAGGCTATGCTTTCGTGAACGTTTTCCTGATCACCTCTGCTTTATATGCATTCGGTGTTCTAATGTATTATTTCCTCATACTGGATTACGGTAAGAGGGAAAAACAAGGATTAATTTAATTCCTTAAAAACTAATTGTAAATTCTATCTCGGAGGAGGTCTTTGTTCCGTTAGTTAATGCAGGGTGCCAGTTGGTCATAGCATTTAATGCCTTTTCAATCTTATCCATGCAATTGCATGCATCAGTTGAAATCTGAACAATAGATTTTACTTTTAAACTACCTTCTGAAGAAACCAACGCTTTAATTTTATACTTTCCAATCAGTTTATCAGATTTTAAATAAGTCTTCACAAATTCTTTAATGGCATTCTCTCCACCAATGTAATTGGCAGCTTCATTATCAGCGCGACCGGAAGCGGCCGGGGAAGTTTTCGAGGCAACTCCTGCACTTATAGTTACAATTTCGTTTGACTTGGATCTGACCTGGGACTTCTGACTTAAGTTTTTTGAATCCATGTCTGCTTTTTTACCCGATTCCTTCTGTTCGTCACTGGCAGTTGAGGAAGTATTCTGAGCAAAACTATAACCGTTATCCAATTCACTCTCCTCCCTGGTGGTTTTCTCTTTTTTCTTAACCTCTAATTTATCTGCCAAAGCCCCATTTTCAGTTACTGTGACATCTTCATCTTTACCGCTTTTAAATTCCCCTGATTTAGTTTCTTCAAGAACATTCTGATTGATCTGTTCATCTACCTGCTCATTGTCAGCTATTACGTCTGTTGGCAAAGCTTCAGATTTTTCAAGTAATCTTTTTTCCGGAACGTTAAACTGTTTTGGGGAAATTTCAGAAAGAGCTGGTTCATTCATGAGTATTTCACCAGTTACCACTTCCGACTCAGCAGGCTTCATTCCTGGTGCAATGAGCTGTTCGTTTTTAGGTTCATTTAACGCAAGATTAGTATCCGAATTTTGACTGTTTTGTTTAACATAGAAAATAGTAACCATTAATATGACAACAAGAGAGGCTGCCGCACTAAACCAAATGACTCTGCTCTTTTGAGATCCTTTATCCTCGATATTTGAAACTTTTTTTGAAATAGACTGATTAACTTCATCCATTAATTCGCCTGCTTTTAAAGGATCAATGTTCGCAGAAAACCCTTCGAAAGCCTCTTTCTCAAAATCGTCCATATCATCAGCTTCCTTGTTATGTTTTTTATTTAACATGGCAAGCAATTCTTCAGAACTTAATGGTTTATGTTTGTTTTCGTCACTCACTGTTCTTTTCTAATTTAATTTTCAAATTTCGTTTTCCGTTTTGTATAAAGCTTTTCACTTCATTCAAACTGTAGCCCGTCATATCAACAATCTGGTTATATGATTTTTCCTTTAAATAAAATAATTCAATGCATTTCTTCTGGTCTTCATTTAATTCATCAATGGCTTTTTCGAGAAGAGTATATTGTTTTTCTTTTTCCTCAGCGTTATTGGGATGCAAATTACTTTCTGTTTCCATAAAAGAACCGGCATTTACCTGAAGATCTATGTCTTTCTTTAACCTCGACTGTTTGGTCCTTAAAATCATTAAACAATGATTTTTAGACAGGGTGTATAGCCAACTTTTAAAATATTCGATGTTATGTTTTAACAGATCGGATAACAGTTTTTCGAAAATTTGCATGACGGCATCTTTCGCCTCATCCATATCTTTAAGATATTTTAACGAAAGCCCCAATACCAGGTGAGAATAACGCTTATATAATATCCCCACAAAAACATTATTTTTTGTGGCTTTATACTCTGTAATCAATTCGTTATCAGAGAAATGGTTATATTTATCGTTATAGATCATTTCTTACCCGAATATAAATATAAAAGGATTGCGGAGCTTATTTTAAAACAAAAAAATACTTTGTTTACTATTTTGTTAATGTTATATTTGTTGGTTGTAGGATTATGGCAAACTATTTGTTTAACTGACCCAATAATTGAAAAATTTAATAAGATATAGCATAATATTTATCCTGGCTTTTTCAAGTCTTAGTTTTCAGCAACTGCAGAACTATGATACGAATTCCAAGGTTAAAGCTGCTTTCTTATATAATTTCACCAAGTATTTCGATTGGCCGGATAAAATGAAGTCAGGGAACTTTATTATCCAGATTGTAGGGTCTAATGCTAATTTAAGCCAGGAATTAAACAAAATGGCTGCCACCAAACAGGTTGGTACTCAGAAACTTGAAATAAAAATCACGTCTGCCCTCGACCCGTCATTAAAACCCCATATGATTTATTTGTTAAACGAATCCTCTGATTTATTGAAAGATGCCAGTTCAAAATATAAAGGGAATGGAACTTTAATTATAACCGAGAAATCAGGAATGGCTAAGGCTGGTGCGGCTATTAACTTTGTAGTAGCTGAAAACAAGCAAAGGTTTGAATACAGTGAAAATAATGCAAAAAAAGCCGGCCTTAAAACCGGGGACGGTTTAAATGGTTTAGCTATTGCAGTTGATTAAATTAATTATTAAATTTGTATAGTAAGTGTTAACAACATCAAAATCATATTCTTACCTAAAAAGCTCAATATGCTTTTTACTGGTATTTGTTTGCCAGCATGTATGTGCGCAAACGGATTTGCTTTTTGATGCCCAAAAACTTTGTCAGGAAAAAAACTACGAACAGGCAATTCCAATGATTGAGAAAGTCATTGTGCATTCGGAAACCACAGCCGACCCTTCTTCATGGCATATCCGTTCTTTTGCTTATTTGCAAACCTATAAGCAAATGGGTACCAGCAACATTCCAAAGGTACATTTATTAGATACTTCGATGACTTCGGCTTTAATGTCGATGAAACTTGATACAGCAAAAGTTTATTTAGAAAATAATAATGCTTTTATTAAAAACGGAGCAGCAATCTATTATAAAATAGCCACCATTCTGCTTCAGGACTCTGTAAATACAACAAAATCGGAGCAATTTTATATGAACTATAAAAAGCACACGGCAATCATAAACCCGGATTTTGATTTTAGACAGAAGGATATTGAATACTACAATACAACCGGAAGTATTTTCGCGGATATGTATATGAAAAACAATTTTAACCAGAAATATGGTGATATTGCAAAATCAGCACTGTTAAAGGTTTTAGAATTGGATAATAAAAACATCAGTGCAAATATTAATTTGGGTATTTTATATTACAATCAGGGAGCCACATTAATGCGTATGATGGATTATGACGTTGATCTTGCTCAACTGGATGTTATTCAGGAAAATGCCAAAAAATTATTTAAGCAATCATTACCTTTCATGATCAAGGTATATGAATTGGATCCAAAAGCTGAAAAAGCATTGGAAAGCTTACAAGGTATTTACTCCGCTTTATTAGATGAAGAAAAAGCGAACGAGTTTAAACAAAAGAAAGAAGCCTTAAATAAACAATAATAGGCTATTGTATGGCATTTAGATTCACCATTGGCAGAAAAATAGGAACAGGTTTTGGCGTTTTGCTTTTACTTACCCTAATTGCCTTTCTTTTTACCATAGTTACCATCACAAGAAGTAAGCATCAAACAGATTCTGTTGTTGGCCAGGTAACTCCATCGGTATCCGCCTTAAAAGAATACAACTTTATTCTTCAAAAATCCCAAACATTAATTTCGAAATGGTACTATCATCAATCCCCTGATGATGACCCTACAAAAACAGAATTGAGAAATTTAATTAGTAAAGATTATTCTCATATTAAAGCCAAAATAAATACTTTATCGAGCGATTGGACAGAAGAAGAAAAACAGAAAGCTAAATCCATCATTTCTTTCAGCGACGGTTTATTTAAATTGTACCAGGAAGAAATTATGACTCCTCTTAATTCCTGGGAAAGCTACCAGGATGCCACAATCAAATTTATGGTTAATCAGCCTTTTGAAGATAGCCAGGAAAAGATAAAGATGTTGTATACACAACTCAACGAGTTAATTACACAGAAAGAATTAAATGCTGAAGAAACTACCCAGGAGATGTTTAGCTCATTTAACTTCCTGGATAGATTTGTGAAATTTCTAGGTATTGGTTTATTTGTTGGTGGAATATTGATTGCAATTTTCACTACCCGTTCTATTACAAAACCAATTCAACAGCTTAAAAAAATGTTGCTGTCGATGGGTTTAGGTATTCTTCCGAAAGAACGTATTAATTACAGAACAGATGAGATTGGAGAAATGGGGATTGCTTTAAATAGCCTCGTGGAATCCATGGAGAGTACCACCGAATTTGCCAAACAAACAGGAAAGGGTAATTTCGAAGCGTATTATAAACCTTTAAGCAAAGATGATAGTTTAGGGCATGCATTGTTAAAAATGCGTGACGGATTATCAGAAAATGAAAGAGTACTCGAGCAAAAAGTAATCGAGCGTACTGAGCAGGTCGTGAAACAAAAAGAAGAGATCGAGTTGAAAACAAAAGAGCTCGAAATCCTTTTTAAACAGGTAACAGATAGTATCCATTACGCGAAACGTATCCAGGAAGCAATCTTGCCGCCAAATAATTTAGTAAAACAAATTTTACCTGAATCATTCGTACTCTATAAACCAAAGGATATCGTAAGTGGCGACTTTTACTGGATTGACAAAAAGAATGACTGGTGTTACTTTGCAGCAGTCGATTGTACAGGCCATGGTGTTCCGGGTGCGTTTATGAGTATTGTTGGATACAATCTTTTAAAAGACATTTTAAAGAATACTGAAAGCATCGAGCCATCGGTGATTATGGACAAAATGAATGATGGTGTAGCGCACACATTGCATACAAATACCACTTCCGGTAAACAAACGAAAGATGGTATGGATATGACTTTATGTGCTCTTAATTATTCAACTTTAGAATTACAGTTTGCCGGTGCCTTTAATCCATTGTATATTATCCGTAATAACGAATTGATTCAGTATAAAGCGGATAAATTTCCGGTGGGAATGTTTATTGGCGAAAAGCAAAACTTTACGAATAATCGTATTCAGTTACAAAAAGGTGATAGCATTTATATTTTCTCTGACGGTTATGCTGACCAGTTTGGTGGTCCTAAAGGAAAAAAATTCATGGCTGGCAATTTCCGTCAGTTACTAGCGGATGTAAGTAAATTACCAATTGAAAGGCAAAAACCAATGCTAAACCAAACCATTGAAGAATGGAGAGGGAATTTAGAACAGGTGGATGATATCTTAATTATTGGTGTAAAAGTTTAACACCCTGACCTTCCAAACGGAAGGTTTTTTTTTGAGTAATAAATACTATTTATGAAAACATACATTGCTATTTTAAGAGGTATTAATGTTAGCGGCCACAAGCCGGTCAAAATGGAGGCGCTTAGAAACTTGTGTGAAGAGCTCGGTTTAAAAAACACTAAAACCTATATTCAAAGTGGGAACATTGTTTTTCAAAGCAAAAACACAAAACTTTCTGATCTTGAAAGTACCCTCTCAAAAAAAATAGAAGCCACCTTTGGGTTTGATGTTCCCGTGATGGTAAAAAAAGCAGAGGAAATTCAATATATTCTCAAAAATAATCCATTTTTAACTAAAAGAAAGGAAGATATCACCAAGCTTCATGTCACATTTTTGAACCAGGAACCTGATAAAACATCAATAGATACGATCAAAGAAGGTCAATATGCTTCTGATGAATTTATGATAAAAGACAAAGCGATTTATTTGTTTTGTCCGAATGGTTATGGTAATACCAAATTAAGCAACACGTTTTTCGAGAACAAACTGAAAGTAATGGCAACAACTCGCAACTGGAAAACCATAACTGAATTAGTAAATATTTCTGAAGAGATCATTAATGCGTAATAATTATGGACTATTCATTATTACTGCAAAATTTCGCTAAACACATTTCCCTTACCAAAGCGGAAGAAGCATTTGTTACTCCTTTATTTGAACATCAAAAAATTGCAGCAAAAAAATTTCTATTGAAACAAGGAGACGTCTGCAAACATTCAGCCTTTGTGTTGGATGGATGTTTGAGAGGATACACCATAGATAGCAACGGCGATGAACATGTTTTGTCTTTTGCACCAAAAGAATGGTGGATTGGTGACATGTACAGCCTCATTTCACAAAAACCCGGCAATCTGAATATTGAAGCTATGAATGATACGGAAATTCTTTTGCTATCCAAAACAGACCAGGAAAAGTTGTACCGAAAAGTTCCAAAGTTTGAACGTTTTTTTCGAATCATTACAGAGAATTCACTGGTTTCCTACCAACAACGCTTAAACGACAATATGAGTTTAACCGCGCAGGAACGTTATTTGAAATTCTGTAAAATCTATCCTCAGTTAATCCATACTATTCCACAAAAGCAAATTGCCGCCTATATTGGTGTAACGCCCGAATTTCTGAGCAAACTCAGGGCCAAATATGTGAAACATAAAAGCATTTCTTAACCTAGTTTAAGTGTTCTTAGGAAAGGTATCTCTACCTTTGATGTACCAAAGGCAAATAATTATGGACAGAAAAGAATTTTTAAAGAAAGGCTTATTAGGTACCGGAATGTTTGTTGCTTCAACAACGTTGGGAAATATTATTAAAAATAATATTGACGAGTTACACGAGCTGGAAATTTTAGGATTCAATCATTTACCTAACACAAAATCTACTATTATGGAAAATACGATCTTACACAAGGCAGAAACCCGTGGTGATGCCAATCATGGATGGCTGCATAGTAAACACACCTTTAGCTTTGCAAATTATTACAATCCGGAAAGAATGCACTTTGGTGTGCTCAGGGTCCTAAATGACGATACAGTTGCCGAAGGAATGGGCTTTGGAACTCATCCGCATGATAATATGGAAATCATCAGCATTCCTTTGGAAGGTGATCTTGAACATAAAGACAGTATGGGAAATACAACGGTCATAAAAAATGGTGATGTCCAGGTTATGAGTGCAGGATCGGGTGTACAGCATAGCGAGTACAATAAAAGCAAAGATAAACCGGTAAAGTTTTTGCAGATCTGGGTGTTTCCGAATAAAAAAAATGTCACACCAAGATATGACCAGGTTACCCTGAAAGAAGAAGATCGGCATAATAAATTACAACAGATTTTATCGCCTGATCCGAATGATGCGGGAGTCTGGATTCACCAGAATGCATGGTTTCATTTAGGGAAATTTGATAAAGGCATTAGTACTGAATATAAAATTAAAGGCAAAGGGAATGGTCTGTACATTTTTAACCTAAACGGTGATCTGGATGTTAACGGACAACTAGTGAATACAAGAGATGGATTTGGAATTTGGGATATCGAATCCGTTAAACTGACGGCCAAGTCCAACGCTGAATTTCTACTCATGGAAGTGCCAATGAACGTTTAATCACCGACCTATGAAAATTATCGCATTTGGAGGCAGCAATAGTAAGCACTCTATCAATAAAAAATTAGCATCCTATGCCGCGCATCTTTTTCAAAATGCAGAAGTAGAAGTGATTGATTTGAATGATTTTCCTCTGCCCCTATTTAGTAAGGAACTTGAAAAAGAAATTGGTTTTCCTAAAGAAGCCCAGGAGTTCCTGGATAAGATAGCATCCGCAGACTTTATCGTTTTGTCTTTAGCCGAAAATAACGCGTCCTATAATGTAGGATTCAAAAATGTATTTGACTGGTCATCCAGAAAGGACAAAAAAGTATTCCAGGGGAAGCCAATGCTTTTAATGGCAACGTCTGATGGTAAAAGAGGCGGATCCTCTGTACTGGAATTTGCAACAAAAACATTACCACGGTATGGTGCTGATATCAAAGCAACCTTTTCTCTGCCTAGGTTTTATGATAATTTCAATGAATTAGAAGGCATCACCAACGAAGAATTAAAACAACAGCTTCTAGAACAAATAAAACATGCAGGCACCTAAAAAATGGAAAATGGCAATCGTCGCCTGGCTGGCGATTTACCCTCTGATTACTTTAATATTTTTTCTATTCGGAAACCAATTGATTGAAATTTCACCGCTTCCGTTAAGGACATTAGTTATTACTTTAATAGTGGTCCCTATTATGGTTTTTATTTTAATTCCAATCATTCAAAAACTACTAAACAACTGGTTATCAAAATAATCATGAAAACATTTCGCAAAATCCAATCCATACATAATGCCCCTGAAACTATGATGGGGCCGATAAAACTAAGACAGGCATTTCCTTTACAGGGAATTGAACAAGTAAGTCCGTTTATTTTATTGCATCATTTCGATTTTACTTACGCACCCTATGAAAATAACTTTCATGTAGCTCCTCATCCACACAGGGGATTTTGTCCGATTACCTTTATGTTTGAAGGTTCGATCGAACATGAAGATTCCCTGGGAAATAAAAAAGTAATCGGGGACAACGAAGTGCAATGGATCAATGCCGGTAGGGGAATAATTCACAGTGAAAAAGCAGATAAAGCATTTGTTGAAAGAGGCGGAAGATCGCAGGGAATTCAGCTATGGATCAACATTCCAAGAGCACAAAAAATGAACCCCGCCTCTTACCAACCGATCACGAAAAATGAAGTTGTATTAACAGAAAAAGCCGGGGTTGAATTTCGTTTGGTTTCCGGTAGTTACGATGGCAAAAAAGGACCTGCCCATTCAAATGTATTTACGGCCATGTCAAGAATGAATACCGGCAGCCAGGATACTTTAACTTTTCCATCGGGTAACAACGTGTGTTTCTATATTTTGGAAGGCGAATTAATATTAAATGAAAACCAAACAATCAAACAGCATGATCTCGTAATATTTGATCAGGAAGACGGGGAAATTAAGCTAGAAGCTAAGTCAAACTCAAAATTGTTATTAATGGCCGGGGAACCAATTGATGAACCCTTAGTAACTCACGGACCTTTTGTCATGACATCGCAAACGGAAATACTGGAAGCAATGCGTGATTACCAACAAGGTAAAATGGGATTTTTATCATAAAAAAAAGGTGTTGAAATTTCAACACCTTTTTTAATTGAAGTTACATTTTCACTTCCCAAAGATCCCATTTGCTGTCGAAACGATACCAGGTACCATTGATATCCTGCCAGGTGCGATTAAAAATTTCTTTCCAACTCGTTCCGTTTTCACTGTACATTAATTTGTTATTAAAAAGGCATAGCCATTTTCCGTGTTTATCATGCCAAACTGCTTCCGTACTTGAATCGGACCATTTTTTTCCGTTGTAGGATAACCTGATGCTGTTATCTTTTTTATCGATTTTGTACCATACATTATAATTACCCATCCAGGCCCCAACTTCAGATTTAATCCAGGAGGATTCTGCAGGGATTGGTTCATATTTTCCATCCTTGACATCAGAATATCTGATGAAATTTAAATGCATTACTGCAAAAATAATACACACACTAACTATCTTCATTACGCTAAAAATTTAAGTCCTCTGCTATTATTAACTAAAACTCTGTCTATAAACGAGTTAATTACTTTATAAACCTGATACAAACAGGTTTTCAACAAAAGTATAGCGATAGCGACCAGATATGAGCGCCCTGTCAACAAGATTTCAAGAACAGAATGTTAATAATGCTGTCGACGGGTGTTTAAAAAAATGGGAGCCGGTACAATTAAAGGTGCACCGGCTTCAATTCCATGTCTACTTTTTAAATTTACCTTTTAAAGCTGCTAGAGCCGACATCATATCATTGGGGTCATATGCTGCTACTTCTTCTTTCTTCTGAACCGGTCTTTTGGAAGACACAACCCCTTCACCTTTCATGGATAAAGCAATGCGTTTGCGTTTCACATCACATTCTGTAACATTCACCCAAACCTGCTGTCCTACTTTTACAACTGCATTTGGATCATCTACAAACGTATCGCTTAACTGCGATATATGAACCAATCCATCCTGATGCACTCCAACGTCTACGAAGGCGCCAAAGTTTGTTACATTGGTCACGATTCCCGGCAAACGCATTCCTTCGCGTAAATCTTCAATACTGTGAACACTCTCATCAAAATTAAACACTTCAAATGACTTGCGGGGATCACGACCAGGTTTTTCCAATTCGGCTACTATATCTTTTAAGGTTGGAATACCAATCGTTTCAGTCACATAGGAAGTCAGGTTTATTTTTTTTCGTAATTCCTTATCCTTAATAAGATCATCAATACTACAGTTCAAATCAGCAGCCATCTTTTCCACGATATGATAAGCTTCGGGATGCACCGCACTTTTATCCAGAGGATGAATACCATCCCTGATCCGTAAGAACCCGGAGCACTGTTCAAACACTTTGTCTCCCATCCGGTTTACTTTTAACAGCTCTTTCCTGGATTTAAAAGCTCCATGCTCATTTCTATAATCCACAATATTCTTCGCCAATGTTTCACCGATTCCGGAAACATAAGACAATAATTGCTTGGAAGCTGTATTCAGTTCCACTCCTACTCCATTCACACAGCTCATCACCACATCATCCAGTTTGTTTTTCAAAGCTGTCTGGTCAACATCGTGCTGATACTGTCCCACTCCAATTGATTTTGGATCCAGTTTTACCAATTCAGCTAATGGATCAGCTAAACGACGCCCAATAGAAACCGCACCACGAACCGTCAGATCATAATCGGCAAATTCCTCGCGGGCAACATCAGAGGCTGAATAGATTGATGCTCCTGCTTCACTTACCATAATCACGGGAATTGTTTTTGGCAACACATCAATGCTTCTGATAAATTGTTCCGTTTCCCTCGAAGCGGTTCCATTACCAATGGCAATTGCTTCCAATTCGTATTTGGCGCATAATGCCATCACTACATGTTGGGAATCCATTACCCGGCGTTGTGGCTCGTGTGGGTATATAACCGTTTCCTCCAATAATTTTCCCTGTGCATCCAATGCCACAACTTTACATCCTGATCTAAAGCCGGGATCAATTGCCAGCATCGATTTTTGTCCTAATGGTGATGCTAATAAGAGTTCACGCAAGTTGTCCGCAAATACCTGTATGGCTTTTTCATCTGCCGCCTGTTTGGTCATTAAACGCATCTCAGCTTCAATACTTGGCTGAAGTAACCGCTTATAACCATCCTCAATAGCCATACTAATCTGTTCAGCGCATTCATTGCGGGTCTTCACAAACTGTTTCTTTATTTGTTCATGCGCCTCATAATCATCGATCACGATATCCAAAATCAAAAAATCTTCTTTTTCCCCACGACGCATTGCCAGCATGCGATGGCTCGGGCAAGACATCAATGATTCTTCCCATTCAAAATAATCTTTAAACTTTTCTCCCTCCTCTTCTTTTCCCCTGATCACTTTTGTTTTGATCACAGCTGATCTTTTAAAAAGCGTTCTCATACCTTCTCTTACGACAGCATCCTCACTGATGATCTCAGCAATGATATCTCTCGCACCTGATAATGCATCATCCGGATGTTCCACTCCTAATTCTTTATTGACAAATTTCAAAGCTTCAGGGAACAATTCTTTTGTTTCCTGTGCCAGAATTAGCTGCGCCAATGGCTCCAGGCCTTTTTCACGGGCAACCGTTGCTTTGGTTCGGCGTTTCGGTTTATAGGGTAAATAAAGATCTTCTAAGGTTGACAAAGTCTCTGCTGCCAATATTTTATCAGATAATTCCTGAGTCAGTTTTCCCTGTCCTTCAATTGATTTTAAAATACTCTCTCTTCGTTGCTCTAATTGTCGCAGTCGCTCAATTTCATTTTTTATAGTAATTACCTGCACCTCGTCCAAACTACCGGTTACTTCTTTTCTATATCGCGAAATAAAAGGAACAGTAGCTCCTTCATCCAATAATTCTACGGTGGATTTTACCTGTTTTGCATCTATCTTCAGGTCAGCGGCAATTTTAAAAAATAGGGTAGTATCAGTCATTTTTGTTTTGTGTTTAAACAAATATAAACCTATAAAAGCCTTATGATCATTGGATTTATCAACAAATGAAAAGCTAAACACATGAAAATCAAGCGCATTAAATTTGGAATATGTTGAAACAAAAAAGATTACATTTATATTTATTTTTTAGAAGCCATGCGTCATTTTTATTTTTCCCCAATATCTCTGGTATTTTTATTTTCTCTAACAGTAAATTTTTCTACGGCCCAAACACCGAAGCTTGACTCCTTAATAAACAAGCTCAAAACACAAAAGGAAGACACTCTGAAAGCATTGCTGCTTGAAAAAATAGCCAAACAATATACCCTGATCAACGACCCTAAAACAGCCTCTGAATACGCGAAATCAGGCCTGGCTTTATC
Source organism: Bacteroidota bacterium (assembly GCA_021155905.1). GTDB lineage: Bacteria > Bacteroidota > Bacteroidia > B-17B0 > Aurantibacillaceae > UBA4416. The sequence goes on along the minus strand of JAJNBG010000003.1, from coordinate 59,778 downwards.
CAAAAAACTCAACTTCAAAAATGGAGAATATTTAAATTGTTTCACATTAGGTAAAGCGGCAATCATGACCTCAGATTATAAAAGTGCTTTATCTCACTTTGATGTCATTCTCCGAGGTGGAAAAAAGAGGAATCCCATTCTGTACGCTTCAGCACTTTCAGCAACCGGGACCGTTTATATTAAAAAAGCAGATTATCCGAAGGCAATGGATTTTCTTTTGAAAAGTTTGTCCATTAAAGAAGAATTAAAAGATACAGCCGGTATCATTTCAACCAGAGCAAATTTGGGGAATCTTCATGCAAAGATGAAGGAGCCTAAAAAAGCAATCCTGGAATACAGAAAATGTGCACTGCTTGCAACCCTAAGCGGGAATCAGAAAGATCTCGTGAATTCGTACATCAATATTGGAAATGTTTCGGTGTTCCTAAACAAAATGGACTCTTCCAACTACTACCTGGAAAAAGCTCTCATAATTGCAGAAGCAAGAAATGATGACCAGGCCATAGCCATCATACTCGGGAACTTATCTTTGAATTATCTTGACATGAAACTTTATGATAAGGCAGAAAAAAGTTTAAAATTAGTCATTGAATTGAATGAAAAGATAGGCAATCTTGAGTTCGTTGCCAACTCTTACGCTGCCCTTTCTGATGCTTATTACTACCAAAAAAAATATGATCTGGCAACAGCGAATGCGGAAAAAAGTATCACCATGTCAAAAGAACTAGGAATACCTACTACCTACATGGATGCACTTGAAATGCTATATAAAATTAAAAAAGCCACAGGTGATGATAAAAAAGCGTTGATCTATTATGAAAAAATGATTTATCTGAGGGACAGCATTACTAATGATGAAAATAAAAAAGAAATTACAAAAAAGGAATTACAATTTGAATTCAATAAAAAGGAAGCGTTACTGAATGCAGAAAAGGAAAAAGAATCAGCTCTTGCCAATAAGGAAAAACGGATACAAAAGATTATCCTTTATTCCGTTAGTGCAGGTTTCTTCCTGCTCCTTATTTTAGCCGGTGTCATTTTCCGGAATCTCAGAAGAAACAAAAAACAAAATATGATCATCGTGGAGCAGAAACATATTGTAGAGGAAAAGCAAAAAGAAATCCTTGACTCTATCCATTATGCGAAGTTAATCCAGCATGCTCTGTTAGCCAGTGATTCATTATTGAACGAAAATCTGAACGCCGACAGCGAAGAAAATTACTTTGTCTTATTCAAACCAAAAGACATTGTAAGCGGTGATTTTTATTGGGCCACAAAAAAAGAAAGCAATGATTCCTTCTACCTGGCCGTAGCCGATAGTACAGGCCATGGCGTGCCTGGCGCCTTTATGAGCCTACTGAATATTTCTTTTTTGAATGAAGCCATCAACGAAAAAAATATCCTGGCCCCAAACAAGGTATTTAACCATGTCAGACAAAGACTTATAGAAAACATGGAGGACAGGCAGGATGGCATGGATTCGATATTAGTACGTTTGAAAAAACAAAATGAAAACCTGGAAATAGAATATGCTGCGGCGAATAACGCTCCTTTGATTATTAAAAGAACCACGAATGAAATAATCAAATTACCGGTAGATAAAATGCCTGTTGGTAAAGGCACCAAACAGGATGATTTTAAATCTCATACGATCACTTTGCAAAAGGGAGACACTATTTATCTCTACACAGATGGTTATGCTGATCAATTTGGTGGTCGTGATGGAAAAAAATTCAAATACAAACAGTTACAGGAATTATTAGTCTCTATTAGCATCTTACCGATGCAGGAACAGGCAAAAATATTGAACACAAAGATAGAAGAATGGAAAGGTGATCTCGACCAGATTGATGATATCTGTATTATAGGAATTCGCGCTTAAAAATTTGCTAAAATAACAGCCCTAGATAAAGAGCAGCTCCCATATCTTCATCATAATACTCGGCATCCAGGAATCGCTCAAATACACTAAAACCGATAACTAAGGGTTTTACCTTTTTGGGATAATAAAAAAGGTGTTGTTCTAAATGACCTCCTACTACTTTTTTCGAAGTCTTTTGTTCATAGTAGCTTGTCGTTATAACCTGAAATCCAGGTTGATATTGAACAGTCGAAACCTTAATCAATTTTTTGGTATCCTGTTGGCCATATAATAATGAGAACTCAGGTTGAAATGCCAGCTGAGAATTTATCTGATATCGGGCATGAGCGCCAGCTGTCCCAAACACAATAGTTGTTCCAACATTACTTGGAACAAGCCCTTCTATATATCCAAGTATTCGCTCATACGACAAATTAAAGCCGGCGGAGTATTTTGGAAACTGTTTGAGCCTGACGCTTCCACTATATTTTGCACTAACACTCAATGCTCCGGTTCCTGCGCGGCACCCGGCCATAAGTGCATTGGTCATTCTTTTCATTGTGGTATCCTGCGAGTAAACAGTATGACCACATAATTGAAAAAATAAATATATTAATAAAGTGCAGGTACTATTTTTTTTCATATTTCTGATTTCATTTTTCAAAAGCTTCAACTTCAGCCAACGGACTAAACAAATAAACCGTACCTGTATTTACCTCTTTACAACGATACCGTTTCCTTAATTTTTCGCCTTTTTCAAAAATACGGGAACCATTATATAAAAAATGTGTTCTGTAAGGCAGATGTTCTAATAAGACCAAATGACCGTTTGTATCAGACGTATCGTACAATTTTAAAGTCCGCATTAACGTCATATCACTGCAGCTGGCTGCGGCAGGGTTTTGCAGGTATTTTCTCAATGCATATAGTATATCCAATGGCAGGTTATCCGTACTTAGAAATGGGGTCATTAATACCCGGAAAGATTGTTTCCACTCCTCACCATGCGGAGCAACTGTATTCCGGTATTTATTAAACGTATGCAGATGCGCTATTTCATGAACAAGGGTAATAAAAAAAGAATACTGATTCAAATTATGATTGATTGTAATCGTATGATTTAATCCATCTCTTGGCGAGGTGTAGTCTCCAAGCTTTGTGCTGCGCTCCTTTGTGATCTTTAATTTAAAATCAAATTCAATGATCCAGATGGCGATTTGAGGAACAGCGAATTCCGGAATATATTTTCGTAATATTTCCGAATTGCGCTGGATCTGTTGTTCACGGAGAGTCATTTTAGAACAGGATAAAAGATCAAAGACTCAGGATTAAAGATTGTTCTGTTTTATATCTTTAATCCTTCATCTCTTTTATGGTTTGTATTTTGATTTTGATAATATTTTCTGAGCATCTTTTTCCTTCATTAAATCATCAAGACTTACTTTGGGATTATGTTCCATATATGATTTTATAATTCGCTTTCCCAGCCACATAGCAATACGCGGCGGGCAGTCTTTGCTGATTGCTCTGGTAAACGGCCCGTCACTGGTGAATTCAGAAATCAGTTTTAAATCGTTATCGTATAGTTTATTATCTTTCGCAAAAAATCCCCAAAGCTTATTCTCGTATTTGGCGCAATATTCCATTTGAGCAGTCGTATACCCCATTTTGATAGAATCCTGGACGTTTGGTAACAGCCCGTCGCAGACGTAAAATATTTTTCCGTAAAAAATCATGTGATTCAGTAAATTATTTACAGGATCGGTATTATCAAATTCAGTTATAATCCAGCCCCTAACCGCATCCGACAAAACGTGCTCTTTATTCATCGTTCTGGTTCTGAATTTCGGTAACTGCATCATTTCATAAAACGTATTTTTACTTCCCAAATACATATCTAACCCTATCCCTAGCGTGGAATCCACATAAACCACATTGTATTGAAAACCACTCATGAAAGTCACATATTGTTTTGGCGTTTTACGATCCGGGAAAAATACTTTAAATCTCTTAACGACTTCAGTCATATCATCTCCTATTAATTCGACGTCGTTATCAGTATAAATTTTATTCAAATCATTATGAGCCGTGATTATATCCTTATTGTTTACAAATCGCAACAGCGTCTGAGAGTACAGTGAATCTACCTGCCCACCATTGTTTACGATCGAGGAGACATACCTTACATAAAACGAATGATATTTCTTCCGCAGCTCAATCATTTTATCAGAAGAATTTTCAGGTGTCAAAGTGAAAATATCTTTATCCAGGCGTTTAAATACAGCAGGTTCCGCGTCTACCTTACTGGTATCAATATCCAATTGATCATGATGGCACCGTGTTAATAAATTAACAAGTAAAGCTGCAATTATGACTTTAAAAAGAGGATTCATTCAAAAATTGTATTATTTTTACCATGTTAAATTATATAAAAAACGAAATACATGAAAAAGATTTTACTTATAGTTTCAAGCACATTATTGTTAGCTAATAGTTTTTTAGCTCAGGACACGGATGACGATAAAAAATTCAGATTGGGCTTAAAAGTTGCCGCTCAGCCAACCTGGTTTTCTTCTAAAGAAAGCTCTGCTTCGAAATTAGGTGCCGGTTTTGGATTTGGATTCGGATTGGTAACAGAATTCAGGTTATCAAAAACCGCTCAGTTTGTAACAGGTATTGGTGGTGACTTTGAAAGCGGAAGTATCAAGTATAAATATGAACCTCTTTCCTCGTCTGCTTATGTAGTAAGTTACCTGACCGATAACTCAGGTAATTTGAAAGAAATGAAAGATGGCGTAAATTCAGCAGACGTGATCCAGGCAGGAGATGTTTCTTACGGTGGTATTACTGAACGTAAAATTAAAACAACGCATGTTACTATTCCAATCCTGTTAAAAATGATGACCAAAGAAATGGGTGGATTTAAATATTTCGGGATGTTTGGTGGTGAACTTGGAATCAGGATAAAAGCAAGAGCAAATGATAGGTATACAGCTTCAGGAACTTCAACTGGATATACTTTAAACAGTGGCACAAACGAAAATTTAAATATAAATAAAGATGGTTCTTTAATTCCATTGAGAGTAGGAATGAATGTAGGTTTAGGTGCTGAATACCGTTTATCCGGTTCAACCTCTGTCTTTTTGAGCATCAATTATTTCCGTTCTTTCACTAATTTAATGAGAAAAGAATCTAAATACATGGTTTATGACACAAACATTGATTCAAATAACAATATGACTTTCTTTAGAGTGAAACAAGGATTGTTTATGAACGCGATCCGCATTAATGTTGGTATTTTATTCTAATACGTTATTCTTTTTCTTTAAAAAAAATCCCGGTAATCGCCGGGATTTTTTTATTTTTATCAATCGATAAAAACCACGCATGAAACATCAGGAAATCATAAACCACATAGTCAAATGGCTGACCGACTATTCGAATAGTTCTAAAACAGAAGGATTTGTGATTGGCATTTCCGGCGGTATCGATTCTGCTTTAACTTCTACTCTGTGTGCCCTGACAGGCAAGCAGGTATACTGTATCAATATGCCAATCCGGCAGCATAAGGATGAATTTTCAAGAGGAACGGAACACATTGAATGGCTCAAAAAAAATCATTCAAATGTCAAAAGTGATTTTATTGATCTGACCCCGATCCTTGAAACTATTGAAAGAACCTACGATCCTAAACTACAGGATTTTTTAACGATGGCAAATACACGCGCCCGTTTACGCATGACAACCCTGTATGGCTATGCAGGGCATTACAAAGCTCTGGTAGCCGGCACAGGAAATAAAATTGAAGATTTCGGAATCGGTTTTTTCACAAAATATGGAGACGGCGGTGTTGATATTAGCCCAATCGCCGATTTAATGAAATCTCAGGTATATGCTCTTGCCGGAACTCTCGGCGTAAATGGTGCGATTTTGAACGCCAGGCCAACAGACGGTCTGTTCATGGATGGGCGAACAGATGAAGATCAGATTGGAGCGACGTATGATGAACTCGAATGGGCTATGCTCTACATCGAGAATAAGGAATCTTATGAGTTGAATGAAAGACAAAACGCGGTCATGAAAATCTATCAGGATCGTAATAAAGCAAACAAACATAAAATGGAACCAATACCGGTTTGTGAAATTCCAAAAGAATTTTTAATTTAATTGCATGGAAAAAAGAAAATGTTTAGAATGCGACGAAACATTTAACGGGCGTGCGGATAAAAAATTCTGCAGCGATCTTTGCCGCAATGCACATAATAATAAATTAAACAGTGATCAGGTTAATTATGTGCGTAATATCAATAATATTTTAAGAAAAAACAGACGGATTATTGAAGATTTGCTTCCAGATGAAACGTCCACTGTGTCTCAGCAAAAGTTAATGGATAAAGGCTTTAACTTTAATTACTTTACAAATATCACCACCACAAAAGCCGGAAAAAAATACCTGTTTTGTTATGAGTATGGATATTTAGCCATTGAAGGCAACCATTATTTACTGGTAAAAAGAAAAGCTGAAAATTAATCTTCAATAACAATTGAAACCTTATCAACCGGCCCATTCATTGGCGGCAACAGTTTGGTTACTTTAACTTTTGTTTCAATAAGTTTTGGAAAAGCGCGGATGATCCGGTCATAAATCCTTTTTCCAACATGTTCGATAAGTTTTGATGGAATGGCCATTTCTTCCTTGCAGATTTCAAAGACCGCGCAGTAATCAATCGTAAGATTTAAATCATCTTTAGCCGCTGCTTCATGAAAATCAAAAATCATGTTAACGTCTATAATATACTCGCCGCCTATTTTAGTTTCCTCGGGCAGACAACCATGATAAGCGTATAGCCTTATTCCCTCTACATTTATTTGATTTTTCATAGATACTTTTTATGATAACAAAGAAAGTATTTAGTATTTACTTTACCATTATAAATAACCCATTTATTTTAAACAGATATTTCCCCTCTTAAACTGGTTTCGAGTAAAACTCTTGATTTCGCAAAAGACAATTTCTTGCCTAAAACATACATTAATTTAGCAATGGCACTTTCAAAAGTAATATCAAAACCACTAACAACACCAATTCTTTTCAAAGCGCTGCTGGTCTCATACATTCCTTGTATCACTTTACCTTCCGAGCATTGGGTCACATTATAAATGATAACACCTTTGTCGATTGCTGCTTTCAGTGCTGAGATAAACCATTCTTCGGTACTGGCATTGCCGGCACCAAATGTCTCTATAATTACAGCTTTGATACCCGGAGTACTTAAAATTGCCAGCGTTATTTTTTTACTAATCCCGGGAAATAATTTTAAAACCGCGATATCATTCTCTAACTGAGTATGCACAGATAATGCTTTTTTTGAAGGCTTCAATAAAGCAGATGGATTATACTGGATATCAACACCCGCTTCAGCCAGTGCCGGATAATTAGGTGATTTAAAGGCATCAAAATGAGCGGAATTGTATTTATAAGTGCGGTTCCCCCTGTATAATTTGTATTCAAAGTAAACACACACTTCAGCAACAATTGGTTTTTTATTTTTATGGGCCGCCGCTATTTCGATGGCCGTAATCAGGTTTTCTTTTCCATCTGTCCTGATAATTCCAATTGGCAATTGAGAACCTGTTAAAATAACCGGTTTATCCAGGTTCTCCAGCATAAAACTTAACGCACTGGCGGTATAGGACATGGTATCAGAGCCATGGAGGATCACAAAACCATCATGTTTCCGATAATTATCTTTTATAATATTGGCAAGTTCAATCCATACCCCAGGGTGCATGTTCGAGGAATCGATAGGATGCTTAAAAGAAATAGATGATAGTTTAATATCAAACTTTTCTAATTCAGGAATTTGTTGGGTAAGTGCTTTAAAATTGAAAGGTCTTAATTCGCCGGAGCGGGCATCCTGCATCATACCGATGGTGCCGCCGGTGTATATGAGCAAAACAGAAGGTTTGGAATTTGCCATAAAATAAAGAAGCCTAAGATTTTGGTCTTAGGCTTCAAATTACAATTAGAAAGGTAAATCGTCGTTATCAGAGATGCTGCTGTTAAATACAGGAGCGGATGTGTTTTCCTGCATTCCTGAGTTATTTTGTGAAGGTGCAGATGATTGTCCGGCTCCAACTTTTTCAATTCTCCAGGCTTCCAGTGTATTAAAATACTTAATTCCTTGAGGACCGTTCCATTCGCGGCCACGTAAGTTAAATTGCACTTTTATTTCGTCACCCTGATTAAACGAATCCAACATCGTGCATTTATCCTGTGTTACCTGGAAACTTACATACTGAGGATATGGAGTGCTTAAATCGGTCGCTAAAACGAAATCTCTTTTTTGAAATTTATCGCTTACTTTCTGAGTGTCATACTTTAATTTTAATTGTCCTGTTACTTCCATTTTCTATATATTTTACGTTATTGATTACATGGTTTTGCGTTAAACAAATTTACAAAAGTTCAAAGCATTTTTCGGGAAAACTTAATCACAAAAAGCAGGAAATTTAAACAATTCGACCAAAAAATACCTTAAAATAATACAATTTTCAACTATTTCGGTTTAATTTATTCAAATTCCTGTGAATGTACTTTTCAGAAGTAATCAGAGCTGTTTGAATCCGTCTGGCATAATGAATACTATCCAGGATTTCCTTTTGCTTTTCTTCTATAATATGCTTTTGTTTAGAAATTTCAACATTTGCTTTTTGCTTTTGCTTGAAACTACGATAAACAAATATCGCAAAGCCTGATACCATACATAAGACACCGCCAATGCACCAGATAATAATTTGATGCTTTCTCTTTTCCGCAGCATTTACAACCTCTTTTTTTTCCTGCTCTAATTTAGCAGCGGCTTCTTTCTTATCGAATTCATAATTCATCTCCAGACGAACCGTCTTTTTTGTATTTTCTTCATTCAATAAACTATCCTTTGCCCTGACAAAATCCTTGTAATAACTTAAGGAAGCCTTAAAATCTTTTTTCTGTTCATACAATTCGCTTAAGCTTAAATTCATACTGCTGACACCTTCCAGATCTCCAACCTCCTTAACCATTTGCAGGGCCTCCAGGAAATATTTTTCCCCCAACTCATAATCTCCCTGACTTGCATAAAGCTCGCCGATGTTTCCAAGTGAGCTGGCAACTCCAAACTTGTCACCTATTTCTTTCTTAATCTGTAAAGATCTCATGCTGTACTCCAAGCATTTTTTGTATTCACCTTTTTTATAGAATAAACCGGCTATATTATTAAGCTGATGAGCCATTCCCTTCTTATTATTTGTCAATCGGAAAAATTCATAGGATTGGGAATACTTTTCAATTGCCAAATCATATTTCTTTTGCAATTTGCTGATTACACCTATATTCCCGAGGATACCGGCCATTCCATTGGTGTCTTTCATCAGTTCATAAACACCATATGATTTTTCATAAAAAATCATGGCCTTATCAAAATCCTTTTGAAAATAAAACACGTTTCCAATATTGATATAGGCATGCGCTATTCCATTTTTGAAATTAATTTCTTCGAACAACTTTAGGGCCTTATAGATATATTCCAGTGTTTTTGGATAATCTCCTTTGTCCTGGTAAATGATGCTTTTCCCGATAATAACATGTCCCCATAATTTCTTGAGATAATTAACATTTGAACCGGATGATTGACTGATAAGATCTTTTATCAATTCTTCTGCCTGATCCAGATAATATTCCGATCTTTTACCGTCACCAACGATTTTATATTCCGAGCTGAGATTCTGAAGTGTTATTATTTTTGCCGTATCATTTTTCATTCCCGGTAATATGCGCAGAACTGAATCTATATAATGATTCTGCGAATGACAGGTCATAGCCAGGCAAATACATATAATAGCAGCAAAAATGGACGATTTAATTTTCATTTCCATAGAACAAGTTCCATCCCTAAACTCTTATTCCTATTAAAAGAACGTCATCGACCTGTTCCAGACCACCTTTCCATTCCTCAAACTTTTTATGAAGAACTTCTTTTTGTTCATCCATTGGGAGTCTATAATTGCTTACCAACAATTCCTCAAGTGGCTTATACTTAAACTTTTTTCCTTTCGGTCCGCCAAACTGATCAGCATAACCGTCAGTTAACGAATAAACAATATCTCCTTTTTGTAAATCTACCTTCCTTAAGGTAAAGGGTTTCATATCACTGTGTTTTCCCACCGGCATTTTGTCTGCAGGACAAGAGATAAGTTCTCCATTCCTGACGATATAAAAACTATTATTTGCTGCTGAATACTCTAAAATATTATTTGTAAAATCAAAGGCGGCTAAAATACAATCCATACCATCTTTTGATTCTTCCTCACTTCCTTCAGGATTCAAGGACGTAATAATTTCTTCCCTGATATGGTCCAATATCAGGTTAGGACTGGCAATCTTCTTCTCAATAATTGATTCGTTCAGATATGAAATATTAAGCATACTCATAAAAGCACCCGGAACTCCATGTCCGGTGCAGTCAGCCGTACACAAATAAAACTTTTCCACATCACTTCCGGGATGTTGATGAGCCAAAGCATAATAAAAGTCACCACTAACAATATCCTTTGGCTTATAAAGAATAAAGAATTTTTTTGAATCCATATTTGCTTCCATATCTTAAATTTATTCCTTTTTTGTCAATTTATTCAGGTTTCTATCAATATATTTTTCTGACGTTAACAGTGCCTTTTGTATTCTCTGTGCATAATGAATACTGTCAAGGATTTCTTTATTCTTTTCATGAAGTTCCTGATAAGCATGATCAACGATTTCTTTTTGATTTTCAATTTCCTGTTTTTGAGATTGAAGCAGTGTATTTGCTTTTCTTTTGTCCCTATAAGCTTTCACAAGAAAAACTGCGATAAGAGCTACGAGAATAATGATGCCGATAATAAAATTATTAATGCTTTTTTGTTTAGCTGTTTCGGCCTGATGTAATTTTATCTCCACTTCCTGCTCTTTACTTTTAAACTTTGTCTGCATTTCTGTAATATTCTTATTTGATTCAGCATTAAAAATGCTGTCTTTAATGCCAGTATACCTTTCAAACACGATGAGCGCATTTTCAAAATCCTTATTATTCTTTAAAGTTTCTGCTTTAATTCTCAGCCCCTCCAATAAAAAATCATAGCGTTTCAAATCTGTCAGAATAACGATTCCTTTATCTAAAAACTCTATGGCTTTAGCATACAAACCCTGTTTGGAATAAATTTCCCCTAGATTAATATAACAGGCCGCAATAGATCCTTTCTCGTCAAAGGTTAACATTAAATTCAAACCTTCCAGTGTTTTCTCTTCTGCCATTTTTAATTTACCCTGAGTAAGATAAATAACTCCCATATTCATCAAAATAATGGCACCGTCATAATTTGAACCCAGGCGGTTATTTATTGCAAGAGCTTTATCGTAATAAAATAAAGCTGAATCCAGCTCTCCCCGATAATCAAAAATAATGCCTTCGATGTTATAAATTTTAGCAGACTCATAATCATTTTTGATAGATTCTGAAATGAATACTCCTTTCCTGGCATACATCAATGCCTCATCCAAATGGTTCATATTAATTAGAACCTGACCCACTTTTTCATAAGCCTGAGCCAGTACTTTTTTATTGCCCGCCTGTTGGCTATGCTCAGCGCATTTTAAAAAATGCAACAATGCCTTATCCCAGGATGCTGAACTCTCAAAATTTTCACCGATATATAAATGTGTCAGCGCCAATCCCGAAAAATGACCTGTACTCGTATAACGGCTTAACGCGCTATCTAAATACATTGCTGCTGTATCCGTTATCGTTTTGAAAGAATAATAAACACCAATAGCCCTGAGAGCATTTGCTTCCAGATTTTTATTATTAGCTCTTCTTGCATCAAGTAAGGCGGACGAAGCAAGCAATAATGATCGATAGGGGTCTTTATATTGATAATATACTCCCAGACTCAATTTTACATTAGCTCTGATAGAATCATTGATAGTTTTTTTTAAAATCTGGTTTAACGAATCAGGGTAATTATCTGAGAACCCTGGAAATGAATTAAACTGAAAAATGATCAGTAGAAATAATGCAAATTTCTTTTTCATGAACAAACTATTCATTTCATTAATAATAAAAACTTAAAGTATAAGTAAAAATACAAAAAATACAATGCCTCAACTTCTGTTTTATGAGCATTATTGCACACTTTTTTATCTAACTTTAAGTCATGAAAAAACTTCAATCAGCTGTCCTCATTCAAAAGTCAAGTTTCGATTTTTTAAAACTAATAAAAAACAACAATGACAGGGATTGGTTTAATTCTAATAAAGATGCTTTTTTGAAAGAACAGAATTTTATTGAAGCCTTTGCAGATGCCTTACTGATAGAATTGAATTCACATGACACCATCGAAACACTGAGTGGCAAAAAAAGTTTACACCGCATTTACAGGGATATTCGTTTTTCAAAAGAAAAAACACCGTTTAAAACAAACTGGAGTGGAAGTTTCAGAAGGGCAACGAAATACCGGAGGGGCGGTTATTACTTTCACCTCGAACCCGACAACAGCTTTATCGCCGGTGGATTTTGGGGGCCAAACCCGGAAGATCTTAAAAGAATCCGGGATCACATTTCTTCCGACCCGGTACCTATCAGAAAAATACTAAAAAACAAAACCTTTGTATCTACTTTTGGAGAGCTCAAGGGCGAACAAATCAAAACGACACCGAAAGGTTTTGCTCCTGATGATGAAGCTATCGACTTACTTCGTTATAAACAATTTTTGCTAATCAAAAAATTTACAGATCGGGAGGTATTAAGCGCAGGTTTTTTAAAAGAAGCCAATCAGACCTTTAAAAACATGCGTCCCTTCTTTGATTACATGAGTGAAATCCTAACTACAGATCTGAACGGTATAGAAATTTAATCTGCTTTAAGTAACCCTAAAAAACTATTTTTTTATTAGCTTGTCCAGCTCCGCTAATTTTGCTATCGAATAAGGATCGGCAGGTTTTTGTTTTAGTGCTTCTTCATATACCGGCTTTGCTTCTGCGTAACGTTTCATTTTAAACAACTCGTCTCCCCGCTTGATCGTTTCCTTATATTTTCCCGCTCCTAAGGCTTGAGGAATGCTATATTTTGCGTCTCCCGAACCAATTTTATCAGTTGTTGATTCTGCTCCGCTATTAATCGGCGTAATAATTTTCGAATCTTTGTTATTTTCATTGGCTAATTTCTCAGCGGCAGCTTTTTCAGCAGCCAGCTTATCGGCTTCTGCTTTTTCCTGGGCTACTTTTTCTTTCTGTGCTTTTTCCTCATCAACTTTCGCTTTTGCATCTGCTAATACTTTAGCCTCTTTCTCTTTTGCAATTTTATCTTTCTGTGCTTTTTCCTGAGCCAATTTCTCCTGCTTAGCTTTTTCCTGGGCCAGTTTAGCCTGGGCAGCTTTTTCCGCAGCAGCCTTTTCTTGAGCAACTTTCTCTGCAACAGCTTTTTCCTGGGCTAACTTCTCTTGTGCAGCTTTTTCTGCTGCTGCCTTCTCTTGCGCAACCTTCTCCGCGGCTGCTTTCTCTTGAGCTAGTTTTTCCTGTGCTGTCTTTTCCTGTGCTAGTTTCTCTTGGGCAGCTTTTTCTGCAGCAGCCTGTTCTTGAGCAACTTTCTCTGCAACAGCTTTTTCCTGGGCTAACTTCTCTTGCGCGGCTTTTTCAGCAGCGGCTTTCTCCTGCGCAGACTTCTCTTGTGCCAGTTTTTCCTGCGCAGCTTTTTCTGCGGCTGCCTTTTCCTGGGCTAGTTTCTCTTGCGCTGCTTTCTCTGAAGCAGCCTTTTCCTGAGCTAATTTCTCCTGAGCTGCTTTTTCTGCGGCGGCCTTCTCTTGTACTAACTTTTCTTGAGCTGCTTTTTCTGCGGCGGCCTTCTCCTGGGCTAATTTATCCTGAGCAGCTTTTTCTGCTGTTGCCTTCTCCTGAACTAGCTTTTCTTGCGCAGCCTTTAGCTTTTCTTGCGCAGCCTTCTCCGCTGCGGCTTTCTCTTGAGATAGTTTTTCCTGTGCTGCCTTTTCCTGTGCTAGTTTATCCTGAGCAGCTTTTTCTGCAGTAGCCTTCTCTTGTGCCAATTTTTCTTGCGCTGCTTTCTCTGTAGCAGCCTTTTCCTGTGCTTGTTTCTCCTGAGCAGCTTTTTCCTCTACTGCCTTCTCCTTAGCTTTTCTTGCGCAGCCTTCTCCGCTGCGGCTTTCTCTTGAGATAGTTTTTCCTGTGCTGCCTTTTCCTGTGCTAGTTTATCCTGAGCAGCTTTTTCGGCAACAGCTTTCTCCTGTGCTAATTTTTCCTGCGCAGCTTTCTCGGCTACGGCTTTTTCCTGAGCTAGTTTTTCCTGTGAAGCCTTCTCTTGTGCTGCTTTTTCCTGGGCTAATTTTTCCTGCGCAGCTTTTTCCGCTGCTGCTTTCTCTTGAGCCAGTTTTTCCTGTGCTAGTTTCTCTTGAGCTAACTTTTCTTGAGCCGCTTTTTCTGCTGCGGCCTTCTCTTGTGCCAGTTTTTCCTGAGCAGCTTTCTCAGCAGCGGCCTTCTCCTGGGCTAGTTTTTCCTGCGCGGCTTTCTCTTGCACTAGTTTTTCCTGTGCTGCTTTCTCTGCTGCCGCTTTCTCCTGGGCTAATTTTTCCTGAGCAAGTTTTTCTGCCGCAGCTTTCTCTGTAGCAGCCTTCTCCTGAGCAAGTTTTTCCTGTGCAGCTTTCTCGGCTGCGGCTTTCTCCTGAGCTAGCTTCTCTTGCGCTGCTTTCTCCGCTGCCGCTTTCTCCTGGGCTAGTTTCTCTTGCGCTGCTTTCTCTGAAGCAGCCTTTTCCTGAGCTAATTTCTCCTGAGCCGCTTTTTCTGCTGCCGCCTTCTCCTGGGCTAGTTTCTCCTGAGCTGCTTTCTCTGAAGCAGCCTTTTCCTGAGCTAATTTCTCCTGAGCCGCTTTTTCTGCTGCCGCCTTCTCCTGGGCTAGTTTTTCCTGCGCTGCTTTCTCTTGAGCTAGTTTTTCTTGGGCTAGTTTTTCTTGTGCAGCTTTCTCTGAAGCAGCCTTTTCCTGGGCTAATTTCTCCTGAGCCGCTTTTTCTGAAGCAGCCTTTTCCTGGGCTAATTTCTCCTGAGCCGCTTTTTCTGCTGCGGCTTTCTCCTGAGCCAGTTTTTCCTGCGCTGCTTTCTCCGCTGCCGCTTTCTCCTGGGCTAGTTTCTCTTGCGCTGCTTTCTCTGAAGCGGCCTTCTCCTGGGCTAATTTTTCCTGAGCGGCTTTTTCTGCAGCAGCTTTTTCCTGGGCTAGTTTTTCCTGTGCTACTTTCTCAGCAGCGGCCTTCTCCTGAGCTAGTTTTTCCTGGGCAGCTTTTTCTGCTGCTGCTTTCTCCTGTGCCAGTTTTTCTGCAGCCGCTTTTGCAGCAGCTTCAGCTGCTTTCTTTTCTGCAAGTTCCTTCTCCTTTAAACAATTTCCCACTCTAACCAATTGATCACTCGGGTATCTCTCTCCCGGAATAATCGTCATCGCTTTTTCATAATAAGTTTTTGCTAACGGACAATCGCCATTATTCAATGCAATATCACCGGCGTTATTAACCGACGTAAAACTCTCCATTAATGTATTCTCCGCGTTTCTAATTCCCATTAACGAACTTAACATCTGATCTGTATAAGCCTGATTATGATTGAATTTTTTGCCTTTATCACTGTATGCTATTTTCACCAGTGGTTGTTGCAATAAAGAATAATCTACTCCGGGCAATCCTTTCGCCATAACAACTCCTTCAATACCAAAAGAGGGAGAATATTTTTCATTAACAATGCTTTCAGGCACACCATTTGTCGAAACCGCAAATCTTTTTGCGTTGCAACCCGGATAATTAACCACCAGGACGTAATCGCCGTTCGCTGGTACTTCAATAATAAATTCACCGTTCCCATCACTTTGTATTTGCGTTACAATGGCAGATCCTTTATACAAAGCGATATTTGCCCCTGATAACTTTATCTCGGACATTTCTACCTTATTGGTCAATTTAAAAGAGCGTAATTCAACTGTACTTTTTAACCTTAGATTCCAGGTCTGCGAATAAATAATTGTGCTTAACAGTAAAAATAATGGAATTAGATATTTGTGTTTCTTCATTTTAGAAATTGATGATATTTGACTTTGTATTTAAAAGTAATTATTTTTTTAAAGACAAAATCGCATTGTTAAGAAAATTGAAAAACTAAATTGGAGAAATCAAGCGCTTTTGAATTCCTGAATTAGCCATTTTTGCTAGTCAATGTACAATGGCGATTGAGTCTCAAAATGCAACGTTTGTGCAAATAAACGACCTACCCGCTTTTTGAATCAAAGTCAACAAACAAATAGAAAAACAAAATATTAAACTATATTATTTTGAGTTAACAAATCCATTAATTTCGAAATATTAAGTGGTTTTTCAAACAACTCTAAAACAAAAGCATTCTCCTTCGCTTTTACTTTATCACCGGTATCTAAAGAAGAGGATACAATAACGACGTTACACTTCTGCCTTGATTGTAAAGGCAATTCTCTATATTCCTCTAAAAAATCAAAACCGTTCATAATTGGCATGTGTATATCCAATAGAATCAGATCCGGCCATTTTGAAGAATCGTTACTTTGAAGGAATTCCAATGCCTCTTTCGCAAAAGAATATTGCATCACTGAATTTGCAATATTCATTTTACGTATAAATTCATTATGTATAAATAAATCGATCTTGTTATCGTCAATCAACATAATGCTAATTTTTCTGCTCATAAATTGTGTTTGTTTGGTATAATAATTTCAAATGTAGTCCCTGATTTATAGGTAGATTTTATACTGATCTCACCTTTCATCTTTTCAACAGCTTCTTTCACAATATAGAGCCCGATTCCGGTGCCTTCTATATTTAACGAGTCTTCTGCCCGGAAGAAAAGCTTAAAAACACTTTCCACATACTCAGGCTTAACACCGATGCCATTGTCCGAAATGGTTATTCTCGCAAACTTCTCGTCAATGGTGGCGTTCACTTCTATATATTGATTTGGATTTCCAGGCACCTGGTATTTAATAGCGTTTGATATTAAATTCTCAAACACCACTTCGAGGCGATAAAAATCGCCTATAAAAACCGCTTCCTGCTTAACATTCAATTTAAAATTAATAGTATTAGTCTGGTTTCTCAAAATATCCCAGACTGAAGTAAGCAATGACTCAAATTCGATTTGATCGTATACTTCTTCTGACCGGGCATTCTTATAATAATCAATAATCTTTTTTATTAAACCATCCAGCTTTAGCACCCTTCCTTCTATCATCTCAAAATAGCTGTCAGCAGTCCTTAGTTCAGGCACCAGCTTTGTCAGATTGATAATGCCCATGATGGAGGTTAAAGGAGACCTTAAATCATGGGATACACTGTAAACAAATTTATTTAACTCTTCATTAATTTTTTCCAGCTCTTCATTCTTGTATTTTAATTCTAACCTGGAGGTATAGAGCGTTACGCAGTTATCGATAGCAACAGACAACTTATCCCAATCCCAGGGTTTTTGTATATACTTGCTTACCTGACCACGGTTAATCGCTTCTATCACGACTTCAATATCAGCCTGGCCGGTAATCAGTAATCTTATGCTCTCAGGATATAAATTTACCGTTTGTTCCAGAAACTCAACCCCGGTTATATCGGGCATTCTCTGGTCTGAGATAATAATCTGAATTGGAGTTTCTTTTAATACTTCAAAGGCCTTTGCAGCACTATTGGCGGTGTATACGTCATAACTTTTTCTGAAATTGGCGCGAAATGAAACGAGGTTGTTCTCCTCATCATCAACATACAGCACTTTAATTCGATCCGCCATAAATTAAATTTTAAATTAAATTTATTTTTTTATTTAAAATCAATAAAATTTTGGTGCCCTTGCCTGCCTCACTTTCAATTTCAATTTTAGCCTGATGGCTTTCTATAATTTTAAAGACGATAGACATTCCTAACCCTGTACCTTCGCCCACTTCCTTGGTTGTAAAAAAAGGATCAAATATTTTGCTTTTAACTTCCGGAGTCATTCCGATTCCGGTATCTTCAATTATAACATGAACATGCTCATCCTGATCAAATGTTTTAATGCTTAACTCTTTTTCTTTACCCGCTTCAACTTTAGTGAGCGCATAAATAGCGTTATTTAATAAATTCATAAATACCTGGTTCAACTTACCAGGCAAACACTCAATTTTTGGAACATCACCTAACTGAACGTTTAATTTCGTGTCCTCCGGAATAATGTTTCTTAATAATACCAGGGTTGATTCTATACCTTCGTTAATATTCACCGTTTTTATATCACTCTCATCTAGCCTCGAAAAGTTTTTCAAACCTCTGACAATTTCTGCAGTTCTTTTAGCTCCTTCTTCAATACCTGATAATAATTCAGCCATTTCCTTTTTCAGATACTCATAATCAATGCTCTTTTTGTAATCTTCTACCTCTTTAAATTTAGCAACACTGTCTTTAGGATCAATGGATTCATACTTCTCTATTATTCCCAATACATCATTAATATCGAGCTTCAGGGGCTTCACATTGGCACTCACAAAATTAATGGGATTATTGATCTCATGCGCAATACCTGCGGTTAACTGACCAAGCGATGCCATTTTTTCGACACTCACCAACTGTGTCTGGGTATTTTTTAAATCCGATAAGGTATTTGACAGTTCTTCATTCGTATGTTGCAATTCAATGGTTCTTTCTTCTACCTTTTGTTCGAGAACGACGTTCTGCTCTTTGATTAGTTTTTCGTTTTCCAACAATGCATCTAATGCCATTCTTTGGGAATCCTCTTTGTCTTTTTTCAGGATATTAATCCTATCTGCCAAAGCAAAGGAAAGCAAAATAGCTTCGATGGCCGAACCGGCCGGCATAGTGTAAATGGTGATGCTGTTATACGGCAAAATCCCAGCATTTTTAAGAGCAAAAACAATCACACCGATTAAAAATATAATCCAGGCAATCAGGAAAAATTTAGCGGATCGTTGCCCTCTTTTTGCCAAAATAATTGCCAGTGTGAGGATATACAGGGATATCAATAATGCTGTAGCATTTAATAACTGCATGTTACCTTTAAAAAATATTGACAAAACAATACAAATAAAGTAGCTGAGATAAAACCATCTGAATGATTTACTGAGTTTACGCAAATAGGTATTTGTGTCTAAAAAAGCTCTTGCAAACTCTCCCGCGCTGATGCCAACGAAAGCGCTCAATAACACAATGCTTCTCTGTGCTATCCAGGGTGAATCGCTCCACAAAAACTGAAAGGTATATCCCTGAAAACAGGCCTGAGTTAAAGTAACAAACAGGATGTAAATAATATAATATAAATAACTCTTGTCTTTTGTGGTGATATATATAAACGTATTATAAAGGAACATTACCATCATAATACCCGTGTAAAGACCAAACAACGAATCCTTCGTTCTTATAGAATCCATGATAGAGACGACGGAACCCACTTTAATGGGTAGAGACATATCCTCATTGCTTCTACACTTGATATAATAGCTTGAATTCGCATTTTTTTTAATCTTCAAATTAAAAACATAGCTGGGATGGTCAAACGCCCTTTGATCAAACGGCAGATATTCTCCCATTTTTATCAGAGAATAAACTCCTCCCGAATCTACTTTGTACAACTCTATTTCATCCAACGATGGATTAGCTATTTCAAGAAGAATCTCTTCGTCCTTAGAAACATTCTTAATATTGAATGACAACCAAAATGCAGAATTTGAAATCCCTAAATTTGGCACGGCTTGTTTGCTAAATTTAAATTCGTTGGAAGACAATACCTGTTCTATACGAAGTGAATTTGTTTTGTCCTCTAAAATTTTGACATATTTACCTATATAATTCTCACTTGGTGAATCATTAAACAAAATGGTATCAGGTAATGAACTTCCACCATATGAAACAAAGGAATAGACAAAAAATATCCAAAAAAAACTCGTTCTACCCATTTTCTATTAGTTCGTTAAATAATAATCCATGATCTCGGTACCGCTAAATTATATTCTATGTATAATTCTCCCTTCGGACCCTTCTCCAAAACGTTTTGCTTCAAAATATTTCTCAGCATAAAAATTTTCTCACGTTCAACAGGATCCGCTTGTTCCAGACTCATGGTATCCTTCATGATCAAAGTAAAAGCTAATAAATCTGCTTTTGGATAATGAAACTCCCCATGGTTGCCCAACGACCTTTCTATTTCAAATCCCACACTTTTAAACATTGGCAACGTTAACTCTGCGCAAATGCCAAACATTGTATTTACTTTTAGCTGGTTTAATATGGAAATTCCCATCCGCGTTAATAAAAAACTCAATCCTTTTCCCGCTACTTTCCGGGAATTCCATAAGCCACATAATTCTCCAGCACCTTTTTTTCCATAACTTTTAATTAAATCATGAATTTTCGGATCTATTTTACCGATGGCAGTCTCAACGGGTAAGGGCTGTGTTCCTCCTACTTTATTCACCCTGATTCCACATAATATTTCACCATCATCTATCGCTTCCGCCGTTATAACATAAACTTCCGGGTTATCTGGCCATTCAGGATTATTTGATGTTACTTTGTGAATTCCATAATATATTGACAATACCTCTTCATGCCCTTTCAAATATTTGGCGCACAAATCAGGTTCATCTATTGCCCTAAATACTTTAATTTTAATGTCGACTTTATCGTTCACCTATATATGACTTAAATGTAACAAATTATTACACTTTATAAAAAACTAAGCACCCGATCCAAAGGATATCTGACAGACCTTCTTTTAGGAGGAGGAGCGATAAAAAAACGTAATAATAACACATCTACCTTCGAAGCATCAAGCGAAAAAAGCTTTTCGAAATCCTTTCTCAATTCCCAAGCCTCCTTCTCCATATATTCTGTAAATCCATTATTATCAGCATAAGCTAAAGTATTAAATATTAGCGTGGACAAAGAACAGGTATGAACTGCAATATTATCTTTATTGGCAGCCAACCAAACTCTTTCAAGTGCTCTGCCTGCATTAAAAAAATCATTGTTGGAAAATCGAGGCATTGTTATCAATCCAAGGGCTGATGCTGATGCCACATTCTTTCTCTGCAACTTCTCTAAACCTGTTCCCAGCTTCCACTCATTTAAATGGTTGATAACATTCCAATTCTTGGCAACAGTCCATCCTGCTAGTTCCGTTGGAGTTAAGTCAACTGTCCCGAGTAAATCAACTCCATTAAGTAAAGTATTTACCTCATTTTCGTTCCATCTAACTTCACCGTGAAAATCATCATGCCCGCCTTTATGCATGATTCTCATACGATCAACTTTAGCCGTGACTTCACCAATCTCATCCATTAACTTTTCATCATCAATAAGTATCAGGTCGGCACCCTCAATTGTTTTCGCCAAAGCTTTTAAAGGCAAAAGTCTATCTATGGAAATCTTTTGCCGTTCAACAATATTTCGGTTGGTTACACGCAAAGGAATAGTTGAAACTAACTCATCGCAGACATGAGCCTCAAATTTAGCCGCATACTCTGGATTGACTTGATCAAAGAATCTTATGACAGCAATCAGTTTGCTATTTTCATCCAGATCAGGAAGCACTTCAGAAATCACCTCAAGCTTTGCTTCATGCGCCTTTAAAACCAGGTTTTCCAATGCAGCGCCAAGTCCATTTATCATAGTGGTTTTTTTACAGTCCAGTAAGCCCGCCGTATAAATATCATTCCTGAATAAGTAAATACTTTTACCGTGATGCACCCACTGCCAGGATTGTATGTTTGCTCCGGACGGGGCCATGCAGGCATACTTTACCAGCTCCTCAACCTGCAATCTGTTTAATAATATTTGCCCGTTCAATTCAGGAATATTATAGCTCTTTATGATCTCCAACATTTCCTCGTCGGTAATCGAATCGGATAAGATCAACTTTGTTTCCACAGGATCAGGCTTGTTTTTGTCCCGGATAAGTTCTTCCAAATCCACAAAATAACGTCCTGAGTCCTGAAGCTGACCCAATAAAATCCTTCTGCAAACATCCGTCACTATCCCTCCGCCCAAAATTACCCCGGAAGCCAGTTGCGGCCAGGTGGTTATCGTTTGCTCTATTTCCAACATTGAAGCTTTTAATCGTGTGGATGACGTCTCAACTCCTAGCATAGGTAATAAATAGGGCACTTTTTCTTCGTTCGTTTTGGCCTGTTTTACCAGGTTCAGATCTAAATGGTCTATCAGGCCATGTAATAAAGGCCTATCCCGATTGAGGTCGTACCGTTCAATGTCAGTGGTTCCGCGATCACTTGAATTCATGACCACGGGAATACCCAATGATTGTGCCTTTTGTCTTGAAAATATCTTGGTGTATAATCCATCGCAAACTTCTATACAAATATCAAGTCGGCCGTCTTTAAGAAAAAAGTCGTCTACATTTTCTTCCGTTAAGCCGGCGGGATAGGTTGTCACTTTTAAAAATGGGTCAATTTCAGCAATTTCCCTTGCGACTGCGACTGTCTTTTTTATTCCAAAATTTTGAACTCCTGTCTGGATCCTGTTTAGATTAGATAATTCAATGACATCAAAATCCGCTATCCGAATTTCACCGCAGATTCTTTCCATAGCGATCGTTAACGCAATTGCTTTTCCAACGGACAAACCTATAACGCCAATTTTTTTCTGAGCAAGTAACTCCTCTTCTTCAGGTGTAATTTTATATTGATTCCTGTTTGTTCTCACATAAACAAATTCCTTCTCATCGAGAACATGCACCAACCTTGTTGCCCATGGATAATAAACCCAAACACCATACTCTTCAAATTGAGTATCGCCAACGTACTTTTTAGCGGCCTCATTCAAACTCTCCTTTGTAAATTTAATTCTTGGATTTTGTGATTTTACTAATTCTTCCAGCTGCCCAATCAGCTCATCAAAAACTGTAATATTAATATTAGAGTCTAAAAGCGTTTCAAGTTTTATTTTATCCGAAGAATCCGATAATCTAAAGAATACGGGGGAACATATTTCATCTAATGTTTTGTTTCTCTTTATAAAACTATCTAATTTTTTTTTCATTTTAGGACCGAAATTATATGATAAAATAAAAAGAATGAACTAAGAATATGATGCGTTAAAATTAAAAAAATCATAACTGCTTCTATGCATTAAAAGCCTTAATTTACTATGCTACAAGGTAATTTATTTTTTTCAAAACCACCTAATAATATTTGATTTAAATAACAAAAAAACATTTATTATTTGTATCTTTAAAACGATAAATACACCTTACATTTTTTAAAGATAATTTCGACGGCATGGATGAAAAATTAACGATAAATGTACTGTACGTAGATGATGAGGAGAACAACCTTATTTCATTTAAAGCTGCTTTCAGAAGGTATTTTACAATTTTCACAGCTGTTTCAGCAGATGAAGCAAAAATCATACTTGCACAAAACGATATACACGTTTTAATTTCAGATCAGCGTATGCCCGGAACGCTAGGCACAGAGCTATTGGCGGAGGCTTTAAAAAATAACCCCGACCAGATAAGAATTCTCCTGACCGGTTTTGCAGATATGGAAGCGATAAAAGACGCTATTAATAAGGGGCAAATTTACCACTATTTGCAAAAACCCTGGAATGATACTGAATTAAAAGAAACGATTGAAAATGCATATAAAATTTATCATCTTAAAAAAGAACAACAGGAATTAAACGAAAAATTATTACTCAATAATGAGCAGCTGGAGTTTATGCTGAGACAGAAATTACTATCTTAAATCTCTTATTCAACAATCTCAGTATTTTATGAAAAGAAAAGATCCAAAATTCAAATATCATTATGCCATGTTGCTTGATGACAATGAACTGGACAATTTTATTAATCAAAAAACCTTGGAAGCCAATTACTTTTCCGGTAAAATATATGTTAACTCGAGCAGTAAAAGCGCTTTAGAATTTTTAAATAATATTGACAAGAATATTTTTCCTGAAATAATATTCATAGACATTAATATGCCGATGATAGACGGTTTTCAATTTATGAAAAAATTTAAAACGATGTTCCCTGAAAAATTTGAAGAAACGAATATTGTTATACTGACATCTTCACTATCAGAAGGAGACAAAACAAAATCCCTGGAATTCTCTGGGAAAATTACCTTTTTGAATAAACCATTAACGAAAGATGCATTAATGCAGCTTTAAATGCTTCTCAGTTAATTCAGGGACTAAATGCGAGATAAGGTCAAATCTATTATTTTTATTGTTTGTTAAAAACAAAATATGCAGTTCCTTTTGTCGCAAAATGTTCTTCGAAGAAGCTTCTTTATTCAATTCCAGATCAAAAGCTTTTAATAAATAGGAAATGAAAAAGTAAGCCTCATTTTTTTCTTCTTTAATTCTGCGTACCAGCATTTTAAGACAAACCCGGGCTTTCTCACTCTCACCAATAGAATTATAAAAATGCAACAATGTGAGTTTGATATTTAAAAACTGGTGGAAATAATCTCTAAAAGCATATTCATTGCACAAATCATTTAAACAATTAATTGCCATTCTACTTTCCTTCTGATGAAAATACACCATCGCATTATAAACTCTCAGCTTAATTTGCGAATACTTATCAAATTTGTCGTATAACGATTTATCGAAATCAAAGATTTCTGAAACACCCTCTATTTTATTGTTTTCTATGCAAAACTTAACGCTGGTCATAAAAAAGTTGGAAACCATTCCAATATGATTGTACAATAAAAGATTGGGCTTCTGATTTTTCACCTTTTCATAAAACAAAAAAGCCTCCCCGGAATCTCCGACTGAATAATAATATTCAAAACAAAGATAATCGAGTACTACTTCCCATTTTTTATATATCAATGTCAGGGGCAAACCATCAATGATAGATCTGGTGCTTCGCAATAGAACAACAATATTCGATGTCAACGAATAATCTTTCTCGCAAAATAGTTTCAGTTGAAGTTCAACAAAATTCTTGATTAACTCAATTTGTTTTGAATTACAGAAGGAATATATATTATTAATTTCATTCCTCAAAAAACATAACTTCTCGTACTGGCTTTTTGATCTTGAAAAATCATATTGCGCTAAATTCCTGCAAAAATCACCCAGGATTTCCTCAGCTTTCTCAAGGGAAAGTCCGTAAGAAACCTGCTTATTGTATAACTGGGAATAATGATGATATTTATCAGAATTCAAATGCATCTTCTTTAGTGCACTATAAACCACTAAGAGCTCATTATGCATGTTATAACGCAGTAAGTCTTTTTCCAGTTTTAATAAATAGGCGATCGACGTTTCTCTTGGAGTATTAAGACAAAATTCAGGCACTTTTAAAAGCATCTTTATCGATTTTTCATGATCAACAAATAAATCAGTCGACAGGTTGTCCTGTATTTTATCTAAAAGCCGTGATTTTAATACAAAAAAGGAATTGGATGAAACACCTAAATTCTCTTTTATTTCCCGGTCAGAAATAGTTGACTTTTTATAAGATTGAAATAGAAATAAAAACTTATCCGCTCTGCTCCTGATCAGGTTATTTTCAATCTCAAGATAATTCTCTTCTTTTAACTGCCCTATAATTTCTTTTAATTTAATCATAACGAACTCCTTCAAATTCAGGAAAACCACTTTCCATAAAAATAAGCAAAATCGTACATTTCTTCATAAAAATTACGGTACGATTTCAGCATAAATCTTACATAGCTTTTCTCATATTATTATTTTTGGAACAATCTTGAAAAACATATCCTTTGAAAACCGAGAATACTTTAAAATGAACACGCTCAATCTTTCTTCATTTTCTAAATTTAATAATAAACGTTGTGCCGGATCCTACTTTACTTTCAATATCAATTAAACCGTCTAATGCTTCCAGTTGGGATTTCACCAGGTAAAGCCCTAATCCTTTTCCTTCAGATTGATCATGAAATCTCTGATAGAGTTTAAACAATTTATCTTTATACAGGTCGGTATCGATACCAATTCCATTATCGCTGAATCTCAACTCAACAAAATCACCCGAATCCATCGACTTAATATCAATTTTCAACTTTCTCGAGGCTGATTTATACTTGACGGCATTTGTAAACAAGTTTAACAAAACGCTTTCAAGATAAGCATGCGTAAAGCAAACGCATGGGCAATTTGTAAAATCATAATTCACTGATAAATCTTCTCCATCACAAGTGAGATTTAACTGCGTCATTACTTTTTCAAGAGCTCTGTCAAGATCAATTTGTTCTTTAACAATACCTTTCTGATCTTTTATCACCAAAACCTTAGTAAGATCCTTTACTGTATCGTCAAACATTAACGCTGCCTGCTTGATACCTCCAAGAATTTGTTCTAATGACTTGTCAGGTATATTATACTGTTCTATCAGGCTTGTTAAGCCAAGCAAATTTGCAATAGGAGCCCGCAAATTATGTGAGGTGACATACGAAAACTGCTTCAGATCCGTATTGTTTTGTGATAATTCTGAAATAATCTGTTCCCTTTCTAATTCTCCTAACTTAATATGTGTTACATCTCTTTCTATCGCAATCCAATGTGTATACCAACCTTTTTCGTCAGCCACCGGAGTAATTGAAAAATTAATCCAGAATTCTTCTCCATTCTTTTTATAATTAATAATGGTGACCTCGCAGGATTCCCATTTTCTCATCGCCTCACTCAGCCGTTTCAATTCTTCTTTATTTGTATTTTTTCCTTGTAAAATGCGAGGTGATTTTCCAATAACTTCCGAAGCCTCATAGCCCGTCATTTTGGTGAAGGCGTCATTTACATACACGATCTTTGGACCTGGTTCATCAAAAGGTTCTGCCTCCGTAATCATCACGGAATCTTTCGTATTAGTTATTACCGATTCCAGTAACTTTAAACGATGCTCTTCATTTTTCTTGGCAGTAATATCATTTAATACTGTACTCGTCATGGATTCTCCATTTTCAGTTTTAAAAATAACGGATGTAAATTCACATGGAAATCTTTCCCCGTTTTTCCTGATTCCAATTATTTCTCCTTTTGCATGTCCATCTTTTTTTCTTTTTTCCAGCGCCAAAATCATCCCCGGATCCAAATGATCAAAAATGGCAGTTCTACCTACCGATTGCATTTCATCCAAATTATACCCGAACATTTCAAGCGCCGCATGGTTGGCTTCTAAAATTGAGCCGTCTGGCTTTCCAAGCAGGATCGCACTTAAGGAATTTTCAAAAACGGATAGGAATTTATTTTCTGATTGTAGATCGTTTAGTAGCATATTTGTAGTTAAGTTATCTTTTGATATTTGGTGCAATTTTATGGATAAGTATTTTTTATATCAGATAAATAATGTACGATTCATATTCTTTTGTTTACCCTGTTTTTTAAGCGTCCGCATTCAATGAGTATTTTTTAGAGTTAATATTTTAATTTATACCCGATTTACCGATGCTGTTATCAGCGCTCTCATTAAGAGTTATAATTTCAGGTTCGTTGTGTGTTAGTTTATTATATTCCGGACTTGCCTGAAGAACTTCTTCTTCTTTGTCGATTAAAAGGACCGCAACCGGATAATCTTCCAATTCAGGAGATTTTCTGGTCAACGACTGAGACATCTCTACATCAAAATCAAATGTATTATCAGTTATGGTCTTTAATCCTTCGGGTACCTGAGTATTTACAATAATAATTTTATCCATGCAGTTTTCCTTTTGATACAAAAAGGTGTATACTCTATTATAGCTCACATAAAATTTGATGGTTTTTTTTGACCTCGTGAACATGGAATCAATCTTTAATCCGTCCAAATACACAGAAACCGAATAATTAGATACACGTTGGTCATTTAGCAATGCCGCGCCTGTTATCTCAAGCAAGTCGCTTGTATTTTGTTTACTCTGAGCTGTAGAAGTAATTGTGCCAAGATTAACTATCAATATTAGTACATAAATTAGATTTTTTTTCATAATATGTTTTTTTTGTAAAAGTAATTCTGATTGGAATTCCCCGCCAGCACCATGTTGATGTATCCATACGGATGTAAGATTTTTGATAAAAAAGGAGATAAAAGAGTATTTAAGACTGATATTTCCTATTTTTGATTCATGCAACACACTGTCAATCCGAATTTTAAAGAACTGTTTTTATTAGATCCGAATATTACTTTTTTAAATTTTGGATCATTTGGCGCCTGCCCCAAACCAATTTTCGCTGATTATCAAAAATGGCAATTGGAACTGGAGACTGAACCTGTTCAGTTTATGACTGTAAAGGGATTAAATTACTTAAAGCAGTCAAGGGAAGCTTTGGGCTCTTATATTAACTGCCATCCGGATGATATTGTTTTTACGCCGAATCCATCCTATGCATTTAATATCATAGCGAAAAGCATCGATTTGAAACCGGGGGACGAAATATTAACTACAAATCTTGAATACGGTGCCATGGATAAAACCTGGGACTATTATTGTAACCAAAAAGGTGCAAAGTATGTTCGTCGGGAAATAACTCTTCCAATCGCCGGCAAAAAAGCCTTTATTGATCATTTTATGGAGGGTGTGACTAAAAACACAAAAGCCATTTTTATTAGTCAGATTACCAGCACAACAGCGCTTATTTTACCTGTGAAGGAAATATGTGATCTTGCAAAGGAAAAGGGTTTATTAACCATTGTTGACGGAGCCCATGTGCCGGGACATATACCTTTAAATTTATCGTTGCTTCAGGCGGATATTTATACGGGCGCTTGTCATAAATGGATGATGGCTCCAAAAGGTTGTTCGTTTTTATACGTTAAAAAAGAATATCAGTCTTCTTTTGATCCCTTAGTCATAAGCTGGGGTTTTAATAGCGCAACTCCTTCCCACTCTCAGTTTTTAGACTACCATCAGTTACAAGGCACCCGCGATTTTTCAGCTTTTCTCACTCTTCCCAAGGCCATTGAATTTTTAAATAAATATGATTGGGAAAAGCAATCTTCAGCATGCCGGAAATTAGTAAGGGATAATGCACTTCGTTTTTGCGACTTATTAGGTACTCAGCCACTTTGTCCTTTGGACGATACCTTCCTTGGGCAGATGTTTAGTATTCCCATACATACTACAGAGCCCGAAACATTGCAGCGCGACCTCTTTGAAGCATATAAAATTGAAATACCTGTTATGAGACACGGACCCGATACCTATTTGAGATTTTCAATACAGGTATTTAACACCCAAAAGGATTTAGATCTTTTATACGAAGCCCTTAAAGAGATAATTGCCAATACAGAACTCATTCAGATCAAATAACTATCATTGAATTAAAATAAAAAAGCCTCTGTCATAGTAACGGAGGCTTTTTTATGTTTGTTTTTTAAAATATCTACTGTAAAATAATTCGCTTGGTTTTTGACACCGATTTGGATTTTACAGTTACAAAATAAACGCCCTCAGATTTGTCTGAAAGATCAATTTTAATCGCTCCACCATTTGACTGAACTTGTCGGATCTCCTTAACAGTTTGCCCTAAGGTATTGATAACGGTAACCGTGAAATCCTGTTGATTCAGTAAATCCACGTTAACAAAAAATTCTCCTTTAGAAGGATTAGGGTATACTTCAAAGTTAATATCAGAAACATTTTCATCGATGTTTGTTACTGAACACACTGTACTTGTATTCAATGATAATCGTCTGGTACAATTGGCCATAACAGCCTGCATACGGGCTTTTTGACCAGTAGTAAACATTGACATACATCTGTCATCCGAATAATCCATATAGTTTTGGTACATTTTTCCCGGAGGATTTGGACTGGCAGAACATCCTGATGCTGAAGTGCCACCTGTTGTTGACGGACATCCACCCGTTAATGAACTCTGGGTCGGAGTATCGGTACAATAATCATTTCCGCAGTTAGTATCTCCATTGATATGCCATAATCCCAGCCAGTGACCTATTTCATGGGTAGCTGTTCTTCCTTTATTATAAGGATAAGACGCAGTTCCGGTAGTTCCAACGTAATGGTAGTCAAAAACAACACCATCTGTATTGGCTGCTCCGCCCCATCCCACCATATCCGTTACCGGGGTGGTTCCGTTCGGGATTGTAGGAAACTGAGCATATCCCAATGTACCAACATCAGCGCCACCAAACTCAAGAATCCAGATATTTAAATACTTGGTAGGATCCCAGGACGAACCCGGTTTCACAGTAGACTCGATATAGGACATCGTATAAGGTAAAGCGTTCCATCCTTTAGACGAAACACTGATCCGATCAATTCCCGGTTCTGCCAGGATAGTCCCGGTTGGGCTTATTTTTGCCATACAGAAATTGATTTCACAATCTGCTGCTGCATTAATAAATGCTGACTGGGTAACCGTTGTCGAAAAATTGGTGTTAGTTTTCCGGAAATCCTGGTTTAACACCGTTAACTGAGACGCTATTTGAGCCGCATTAAGATTTCTACCAGATGTGGCAGATGTACTATTTACTGCAACACCACTATGCAAAATATGAAAGATAACAGGAATATTATAAACAGTTAATGTTTTCTTAATATTTGCAAATTGCTCATGTCGTTGAAGCATTCCCTGAAAAGCTTCTTCATAAGTTGGATTTACTTTTGGAGAAGCGCATTTCCTGGCCGGTGAAGCCGGCTCCGTATTTTGAGCATTTGATCCTATAATGACAAATGCAGATAAAATTAAAGTTGTAAAAAATCTTTTCATATTAACTGGTTTATTATACATAGTTACAAAAATTATTTTTAAATGTCAAGGCCATAAAGGATTTTTGAGGTAAATTAGATGTTTTTAGAGTTATGTTATTCAAAATACTGGTTATAGAAGACGAAAAAGCGCTACTGGAGGCACTAAAATTAAATTTAGAGCTTGAAAAATACCGGGTGGAAACCTGCAGTTCCGGTGGAGATGCCCTGCCAAAAATAAAACTTTTCGAACCGGATTTGATACTGCTGGATATCATGTTACCTGTTTTAAATGGAATCGAGATTTACAAACAGCTAAAAGAAGAAAACATTACCACCCCCGTCATTTTTTTAACTGCCAAAAACAACGCGCACGATAAAATTGAAGGGTTAAAATTAGGAGCTGACGATTATATTACAAAACCTTTTGATTTGGAAGAACTCCTTTTAAGAATTCACAATGTTTTAAAAAGAAATTATCCTCAAAAGCAGGAAGCAACTATTTTTAAATTTGATAATTGCCAGATCAATTTCTCAACGTTTCAGGTGGTTAACCGGGAAGGAAAAACGGAGGATCTATCGAAAAGAGAAATGGCGCTTTTAAAATTATTGGTGGATAATCTAAACAATGTGGTATCCAGAAATGAAATATTAGATAAGCTTTGGACAAAAGATGAGAGCCCTTCTTCAAGAACCATCGACAATTATATTTTAAATTTCCGAAAACTGTTTGAAATCAATCAAAAGGAACCAATCCATTTTTTGTCAATCAGGGGGGTCGGGTACAAATTTAAAGTTTAGATTTTTTCAAAACGCTTCACTTCGATCCCTTCTACCATTACGTTTTCAGTAAACATAGCCAAAGGCCTAACCCATAAGTTTTGTTCTTCCGGCTGATAGGTTGCTTTATAAACAACCATTGGTTCTAACGTTTCACTATGTTTAGCAACACCTATTACTTCGTATATATTGCCTTTATAATGTTTGTAAAGTCCCGACTCCATTTTAAAAAGTTTTAATTTTCTTTTTTTTTCTTTGCCCCTTAACTGGTGTGGTCTGATACAATTACCCATTTTCCGTCAATTTTCTTCCACAATAGGGTAAAATGTCCCCCGGCTGCCTTGTCTTTTTTTAAATCCCATTTGCCAATCACATAAATACTTATTTCCGACAATTGAGTCGCTTCAATAATGGTGAAGATTAAAATCCCCATCGCTTCCTTAGTTGGATAGCCTTTCTGATAATTGTCAAATGTTTTTTGCCACCCGTAGGTAATGCCTTTACTACCAATAAATTTTAAGCTGTCATTATTCCAGTAATAGTCCATAAATCCTCTTACATCTCCCCTATTCCAGGAATCTTCCTGGTTTTTCATACTTTCCATAACCTTATGCACATCGGTATCTGTTTTTTGTGCAGTAGCATTCACGCTAACTATCAAACAGATTAAAAGGAGGATTTTCTTCATACAATTAAATATTCAATGTTAATAATTTCCGTAAATGAATATCCACTAAAATTACATAAAAAGTCATATCTTTACACCACGTTCTTTAAAACACTTATTAAGAAAAGCTGAGGGATACGCCCTATGACGCTTTACCAACCCTATTAAAAGTGTTAAGTTTTAAGTTACTAGTTTTAACAAAATAATTACTAATAACTAAGCATTAAAAACTTAACACTATAAACAGAAGGTGGGAACTCGTCCGGAATTTTCCGGAAAAATAAGTAGATCAGATTTTATAAATTTAATAACAACACCTATAAATCTCTTCTGCAACAGCATTAGGGATTTTTTTATTTTAATATATGAATAGCATACAACAGGAATTAGAAAAGAGAGTACTAGTAATTGATGGCGCCATGGGCTCCATGATCCAGCAATACAAACTGACTGAAAAAGATTTCAGAGGAAAACGATTTGCAGACTGGCATAAAGACCTTCAGGGCAATAATGATTTATTGTCTATTACCCAGCCACAGATCATTAAAACCATTCACAAGGAATATTTGAAAGCGGGCGCCGATATCATAGAAACAAACACGTTCAGTGACACTAGCATTGCAATGGCCGATTACGACATGCAGGAATTTGCCTATGAACTGAACTTTGAATCCGCGAAAATTGCAAAGGAAGCCATTGCAGAATTTCGTGTAGAATTTCCTGAATTTGCTTCTGTTCCCAAATTTGTAGCCGGAGCAATAGGGCCAACCAACAGAACACTTTCGCTTTCACCAAACGTGAACGATCCCGGATACAGGGCCATCACTTTTGATGAGCTATCAGAAGCCTATACGGAACAGGTAAAAGGATTAGTCGACGGAGGCGCGGACTTACTATTGATTGAAACTATTTTTGACACCTTAAATGCCAAAGCTGCCTTATACGCGATTCAAAACTATTGCGAAAAAATAAATAAAAAAATGCCGGTGATGGTTTCAGGAACTATTACCGATGCCAGTGGACGAACATTGTCAGGTCAAACTACCGAGGCTTTTTTAAATTCTGTATCTCATGTAGAACTATTAAGCGTGGGTTTAAATTGTGCTTTGGGTGCTAAAGACATGCGCCCCTATTTAGAAGAGCTTTCGAATAAAGCCCCTTTTTTTGTCAGTGCATATCCAAATGCCGGTTTACCAAACCAATTTGGTGAATATGATCAGGATGCTCATGAAATGGGCCATCAGATTGAAGAGTTTTTGAAAGCAGGTTTCTTAAATATTGTAGGAGGATGTTGCGGTACAACGCCCGCTCATATCAAACGAATTGCGGAGCTTGCCAAAGATGCCAAACCACGCAAGAAGCCGGAGCCGGACACATTAATGCACCTGAGTGGTTTAGAGCCATACACGCTAACTCCGGAAAGTAATTTCTTAAACGTCGGTGAACGAACAAATGTGACCGGTTCAAAAAAATTCCTGCGCTTAATTAAAGAGGGAAATTTCGAAGAAGCCTTATCGATTGCCAAAGACCAGGTTGATGGTGGTGCTCAGGTAATTGATGTGAATATGGATGAGGGGATGCTGGACAGCGAGCAAGCGATGACAACCTTCCTGAATTTAATTGCCTCAGAACCTGATATTTCAAGAGTACCCATTATGATCGATTCCAGTAAGTGGACAGTGATTGAAGCCGGTTTAAAATGCGTACAGGGAAAGGCCATTGTTAATTCCATTTCATTAAAAGAAGG
The DNA here is from genome assembly GCA_021155905.1 of Bacteroidota bacterium. GTDB lineage: Bacteria > Bacteroidota > Bacteroidia > B-17B0 > Aurantibacillaceae > UBA4416. The sequence goes on along the minus strand of JAJNBG010000003.1, from coordinate 25,978 downwards.
GGAAGAGAAATTCATCGAGCAGGCACATAAAATAAAACAATATGGCGCGGCTGTCATTGTTATGGCGTTTGATGAAGTTGGACAAGCAGACACGCTCGAGAGAAGAAAAGAGATTTGTAAACGCGCGTATGATATTTTAGTTGATAAAGTAAAATTCCCGGCACAGGATATTATTTTCGATCCGAATATTTTCCCTGTAGCCACAGGAATGGAAGAACACCGCTTGAACGCCCTGGATTTTTTCAATTCAACCAAATGGATCAAAGAAAATTTGCCATATGCTAAAGTAAGCGGTGGCGTCAGTAATGTATCTTTTTCTTTTAGAGGAAATGATCACGTGCGTGAAGCTATACATAGTGCGTTTCTATTCCACGCCATCAAAAACGGAATGGATATGGGAATTGTTAACCCATCACAATTAGTCATCTATGATGACATTGATAAAACATTACTGGAATTAGTAGAGGATGTATTATTGAACCGAAGGGACGACGCGACAGAGAGATTAGTAGATCATGCTGAATCTTTAAAAGGCATTACCAAAGAGAAAACAGAAAAGGATGAAGCCTGGAGAAAAGGAACAGTGGAAGAACGCTTGAGCCATGCATTGGTAAAAGGCCTGGTGGAATATATTGATGTGGATACCGAAGAAGCCCGTCAGAAACTTGGAAGGCCTTTACATGTCATTGAAGGTCCGTTAATGGATGGAATGAACGTGGTTGGAGATTTGTTTGGAAGCGGAAAAATGTTCCTTCCACAGGTAGTAAAAAGCGCGCGGGTGATGAAAAAAGCCGTTGCTTACCTGGAGCCTTATTTAGTCGCTGAAAAAGAGGCTAATAGAAAAGCAGGTATCGTTGGTGACGGAAGAACCAATGCCGGTAAAATTTTAATGGCAACCGTGAAGGGAGACGTGCATGATATTGGAAAAAATATTGTCGGTGTTGTTTTGGCCTGCAATAATTACGAGATCATCGACTTAGGCGTGATGGTTTCATGTGATAAGATTTTAGAAGAAGCAAAGAAACATAACGTGGATGTTATCGGACTCAGCGGGTTGATTACTCCATCATTGGATGAAATGGTTCACGTGGCCAAGGAAATGGAACGACTAAAATTTAAAACTCCATTATTGATTGGCGGTGCCACGACTTCTAAAGTTCACACGGCCGTAAAAATTGCGCAAAATTATTCAGGTCCTGTTGTGCATGTTAACGATGCCAGTAAATCTGTTCCTGTTGCGAGCAGTTTAATATCCAACGAATTACGTGAAGCTTTCATGGTAGAGGTGAATAAAGATTACGAAAGGGTTCGTGAACAAAATAAAAATGCTCAGTCACAAAATAAATTAATTACTCTTGAAGAGGCTCGCCGGAATAAATTTCCAATTGACTGGAACAAAACAGAAATTAATAAACCCAATTTTATTGGGACAAAAGTATTTGACAGTTATGATCTGAGAGAGATCGCTGACTACATTGACTGGACACCTTTCTTCCACAGCTGGGAAATGAAGGGTTCCTATCCGAAGATCCTAAAGGATCCGGAGCGTGGTACCGAAGCGACTAAATTATTCAACGAGGCTCAAAGTATGTTAACGAAAATCATTTCGGAAAAGTGGTTAAAGGCCAATGCGGTCATTGGTATTTATCCTGCCAATACAGTGAACGATGATGATACGGAAGTATTTGATGAAAGTGGCAATACAATAGCAACGTTTCATTCCATCCGCCAGCAGAGTAAAAAACCGGCAGGTCAGTATAATGTGGCATTAGCCGATTTTGTTGCTCCTAAATCTGCCGCTTCGAGCGAAGTCGGGAAGCAAGACTACATTGGTTCATTTGCATTAACAACCGGTATTGGCATTGATGAACATGTAGCACGCTTTGAAGCGGATCATGATGATTATAGTGCCATCATGCTGAAAGCTTTGGCAGACCGTTTAGCAGAAGCCTTCGCCGAATTGATGCATAAAAAAGTACGTAAAGAAATCTGGGGCTACGCCAAAGACGAAGATCTTAAAAACGAAGACCTGATAAAAGAAGAATATGCCGGAATCCGTCCTGCGCCAGGTTACCCGGCACAACCGGATCATACAGAAAAAAATACCATCTGGAAATTACTGGATGTTGAAAAAAACACCGGAATTATTTTAACGGAAAGCTTAGCCATGGTGCCAACAGCGGCCGTTAGCGGTTTATATTTTGCACACCCTCAGTCACATTATTTCGGAATTGGTAAAATAAATAAAGAGCAAATTAATGATTACGCCAAACGTAAAAGTATGAAAGTGGAGGACGTGGAACGCTGGCTGGGAAGTGTTTTATCTTATTAATATCTGATATGACCGTTGATCTATTAGTTAACAAATTGGCTCTTATACCGCATCCGGAAGGAGGATATTATAAAGAAACGTACCGCTCCACCTTAAACATAGCTCAGCAATGTTTGCCAAAAGGCTTTAACGGCGAAAGAAGTGTTGCCACTGGCATTTATTTCCTGATTGAAAAAGGAAATTTTTCTGCTTTGCATAAAATTAAAAGTGATGAGACCTGGCATTTTTATTATGGAGATACCCTCGAGGTTATTGAAATAAATGAGGAAGGAACATTAACATCCACATTCATTGGCTCAGATCTTTCTGAAGGTGAAACCTTTCAATACACTGTTAAAGCAAATAACTGGTTCGGGTCCAGGGTCAAGGGAGAAGGAAAAATGTCGCTGGTTGGCTGTACTGTTTATCCGGGATTTGATTTTAACGACTTCGAATTAGCTAAAAGGGAAGATCTGGTACAATCCTTTCCTCAACATTCGAAAATTATAACTGAATTAACAAGGTTTTAAATATCAGGGGCTTAAACATCAGTTGATTTTAGTAAATTTACATATAATTAAACCCTATGAAAACTTTTGAAACAGATGCTTTCGTGATGAACGTTCATGACGACCTCCTGATTGAATTCAAAGTTAAAAAATATATTATTCTTCAGGAGAGCGATGTGTGGGAATCAAGAGACATGTCAGTCAGTTACCTTCCCGGAAAAAAGTTTTATGTATTATTTGAAGGAGAAGAGGACGCTGATGTATCAGGCGATGCGAGAAGAGCCGGCGCATCCGAAGAATATACGAAACACGTGGCCGCTTTAGCTTTATATAGCAACAAAACTTATGAGATCATTCTTGGAAGTTTATTCCTTAAAATCAACCGTCCTAAAGTACCTACCAAATTTTTTGACAATCGTGATGAAGCCATTTTATGGTTGAAATCATTGCAAAGAAAAGGTAAATAATCTTCTGTTTATTAGCATTTTTTAGTGTCTCTTTTTATAATATATCGTTATATTTATGGAACACTATTTTAAAAATTATGCGGAGACTTCTCACTTTCCTTTGTTTATTCATAAGCTATTCTTTCATCTACTCGCAAAGCAGCCTGCCTCCCGGAACATATACCAGCACTAATAAAAAGGCCATAAAGTACTTTGAAGAAAGTAAACAAATGTTTCAGATGAGGAAAGATGATGAAGCAGAAAAACTGGTAAAAAAAGCCATTGAGGCCGATCCGAATTTTATAGAGGCTTATTCGGCCTACGCACAATTGCTCTTAGAAAAGAACAGAATAAAAGAAGCGATACCATTGTATGAAAAGGCACTACTAATCAATCCTAAAATTTTCATTGAAAATAATTATTATTTAGGAGTTGCCTATCTTAATGAGGCCATGTATGACAAAGCCATTCCTCATTTAGAAACAATTATAAAAGCAGAGCGAATTAATCCCAATTTAAAAGATGAAGCCGCCCGTTATTTAAAAAACGCAAAATTTGGGTCTGTTGCTATCAAAAACCCACAACCATTTAAACCGGTTAATGTTGGCCCCGGCATAAATACCGGCGAATATGAATATTTTCCGGCCTTAACAGCAGATGGCAATACTTTTTTATTTACCAGGAATATCAGAGAAGGGGAAGGGGTAGAAGCTCCAAGGCAGGAAGATTTTTACACCAGTAAAAAAATTAATAACGCATGGCAAACAGCCAATCCTATCAATTCCGTAAATACATTAGGTAATGAAGGTGCACCGTCTTTAAGCGCGGATGGTGAAATTATGTTTTTTGCATCCTGTATGGAGGTGACCGGAGATTACGGTTCTTCCGACCGAAAAGGATATGGCAGTTGTGACATTTTTTATGCGCAAAAAATAAACGGCAAATGGAGCAAACCAAGGAATGCCGGATCCATGATTAATACCAGAAATTGGGAAACTCAACCAAGTTTTAGCAGCGATGGTAAAACTTTATATTTTATCCGTGGCATGGTCAGCAGAGAAGGTATTAAAAACCCTGATATCTATTCGTCCGTTATTGGTGAAGACGGAAAATTTTCGGAGCCGGTAAAATTAGGTGATAATATCAATACACTGGAAGGAGAGGAAAGTGTCTTTATACATCCTGATAATCAGACACTCTATTTTAGCAGCGAAGGTCATCCTGGAATGGGTCGTTTGGATATATTCATGAGCAAACGTAATGCAGATGGTAGTTGGGGAAAAGCCGTTAACCTGGGATACCCGATTAATACTGTAGCTGATGAAAATAGTTTATTAGTCGACGCCGACGGGAAACTAGCCTATTTTGCCAGTGAACGCGAGGGCGGCTTTGGAGGATTGGACATCTACCAGTTTGAATTACCTGAAACACTTCGTCCTGAAAAAATTACCTATGTGAAAGGGCACATCTTTAATGCACGAACAAAAGATCCTCTCGAAGCATCTTTCGAATTAGTAGATCTTGAATCACAACAATCAGTTACCAGTGCGTTCAGTAACAGCCAGGGTGAATTTTTAGTAACTCTTACGTCTAATCATAATTACCTGGTAAATGTAAGCAAGCCCGGCTTTCTGTTTTACAGTGATAATTTTTCTTTAAAAGACAAGGTAGCAGATTATAGCAAGCCTTATAAACTGGAAATTCCCTTACAGCCAATCGATACAGGAATCATTGAACTAAAAAATATATTTTTTGATGTGAATAAATGGGATCTGAAAGCTGAATCAAAAGCTGAACTACAAAAAATCATTTCCTTCCTGAAAGCAAATCCTTTGCTAAAGGTAGAATTCAGCGGGCATACCGATAACAGCGGAGAGAAGGCTTTCAATAAAACTTTATCCAACAACAGGGCGAAGGCTATTTATGATTACGTCATTGAAAAAGGAGCAATTCCGGCAACCAATTTGTCTTACAAAGGATACGGTGATACGAAACCGAAAGCACCAAATGATTCTCCGGAAAATAAAGCCAAAAACCGAAGAACCGAATTAAAAATTGTATCTAAATAATGATCATTGGAAAAAATATAAAAAAACAGTACGGATCTCTTGAAGTTTTAAAAGGTGTTGATCTGCACATCCAGGCTTCCGAGGTGGTTTCTATAGTTGGCTCATCCGGAGCCGGCAAAACTACTTTATTAACCATTCTTGGAACATTAGACAGACCGACCTCGGGCGAAATCCTATTCAATAACGTGAATATCACTTCACTGAATGAAAAAAAACTGGCGGCCTTCCGAAACCAGCACATCGGTTTTGTATTCCAGTTTCATCATTTATTACCTGAATTCACAGCCCTTGAAAATATATGTATTCCTGCCTTTATCAACAAGACCTCAAAAAAAGAAGCTGAGTTAAAAGCTTATGAACTTTTAGACTTATTAGGTTTGAAACAGAGAGCGGATCATAAACCGTCCGAATTATCCGGTGGGGAACAACAGCGGGTGGCAGTCGCCAGGGCCCTGGTTAATAACCCAAAAGTTATTTTCGCCGATGAGCCAAGCGGAAATTTAGATAGCGAGAACGCCCATAATTTGCATCAGTTATTCTTTAAATTACGAGATGAATTAAAACAAACTATCGTGGTTGTAACCCATAATGAAACCCTGGCGAATATGGCTGATCGGAAATTAATCATGAAAGATGGTGCCATTCTATAAATTATTTGAAAACTACTCTATATAATTATTACATCCCTGCATATGTTGGTAATAGTGCGGCTGATTTTGGCGAAACGGTGCGAACTACGATTTTTTCGGCGGTATTGCGAAGATCTATTGCGGGAGAAAAGAATTGGAGTTGGCGTTTCGTCTTGAATTTTTGGTTCTTTTTTTTCAAGAAAAAAGAACAAGTAAATATAAAACTTCAACTATTACGATTTTAATAACAAAAAAATATCAGTTTTCTATCCGACATATCTATCCCAGAGTTAAGGGCAATTATCCAAAGGAGAAATGCTAAAAAACTTTCAAGGCTTAATCGTCTCTTGTTATGGATTAATTATGCTCTCATTATTGGCCTGTTATGTGCGGTAGCATCGAAATACATTTCCCCCAATCATTTCTGGATATTGGCTTTTTTTGGATTAGCATTCCCGTTATTTATTATCGCTAATATTTTCTTCACCGTCTACTGGTTTGCACAGTTTAAATTACATTTCATTTTTTCCTTCGCTGCTATCCTTCTCAGCGCAAAAACATTACTTGGTTTTGTTCAGTTAGACTTTACGTCGGATGCCATATCCAATAAAGACATTAAGGTGATGAGCTATAACTCCATGCTGTTCGACCTCTATAACTGGACAAAGAATACCCAAAGTAGAAATATTATTTTAACGTCGCTGGCGGAAGAAAATCCTGATATCTTATGCTTGCAGGAATTTTACACATCTGAAGAAAAAGGAGATTTTAATAATATTGATACCGTAACCGGTTTATTAAATGCCAAAAACCTCCATGTGGAGTATACCACCACCTTAAGAGGAAATGACCATTGGGGCATAGCCACTTTCACAAAATTTCCTATTATCAAAAAAGGAAAAATAGAATTTAATACCAGTGCCAATAACATGTGTATTTACACCGATTTGCTAATCAAAAAAGATACGGTTCGCGTCTATAATATGCACCTTCAATCCATCCGTTTCAGCAAGGCAGATTATAAATTCATCGACCAGGTAAAAAATGATACGACGGACACCAAGGATGAAATGGAAAAAAGCAAAAATATCTTACGCCGGCTAAAAAGAGCCTTTGTAAAACGGGCAGTTCAGGCGGATGCCATTGCCGCTCATATTGAAAGCTGCAGGTATAAAGTCGTAGTTTGCGGCGATTTCAACGATACACCTGCTTCTTATGTGTATCATGCCGTTCGTGGCAAACTAAAAGACGCGTTTGTTGAATCCGGCTCCGGATTCGAACAAACCTATGCCGGTAAATTTCCACGGTTCAGAATAGATTATATGTTTCATAGTAAAGAATTCAAGAGCAAAAACTATCACCATCTGACTGAATCCCTGACGGACCACTACCCTATTGTCAGTTATATTTCTTTCTAAAATTTTTCAATATAATTTGGTACGTTTTTTCTTTGTAATTTTACATCGAAGATGATTATTTCCGATACAATATTATTGTTAAGTCTTTCAGCTATACTGGCTGCTGCACTTGTATTTTCATTATTCAAAATACGCCATCTTACAAAACAGAAGGATAAGATTCAATCAGATTATAAAATATTGGAAACCAAAATTAATTCTGTTGAACTGGAGGATCTGAAATACAAAATCAATCCCCATTTATTTAAAAACATCCTGAACTCTATTCAATCTCACGCGTACCAAACCTATTTTTCACTGGACAAATTAAGCAATGTTTTGGATTACATATTGTATGAAACCGACAAACGCTTTGTAAGCGTAAAGGAAGAACTTAATTTTGCTTTGAATCTTATTGAAATCAACAAACTGAAATTAAGCCCTTTATTTGATATTAAAATTAAAAATAAAGTGGATGAAAATCATCCGCTTTACAATCAGGATCTTTTGGCACCGATGATTTCCATTGATTTGATTGAAAACGCCTTTAAGCATGCTGATCTCCAAAGCAATGATTCCTTTATCGCTATCACTTTTGATTTAAAGGACGATTATTTTGAACTGACCGTAGCCAATAAAATCAGCACGCGGCCAGCCCTGAAAAAATCAAATAGCGGTGTAGGAAAAGAAAGCACAAAAAAACGCCTTGACATTATTTACAAAGAGTGCTATAAACTGGAGCAGTTTATTGAAGATGACGTATTTATTTCACATTTAAAACTTAACCTGCTTGACTACAAAGCTAAAGTGTTTGCTGCTGGATGATGAGCTTCCCGCACTAAGCTATATGAAAGTCTTGTGTGAAGAAATCCCTGACGTGGAAGTGGTTAAGGCTTTTAATGATCCGGTTAAATTCCTGGAAGCTCTGCCTCAACTTGATTTTAATACGTGTATCCTGGATATACAAATGCCTGAATATACAGGCCTCGAAGTTGCTCAGCATTTAAGAGACAAGCTGATCATTTTTACGACCGCTTATAAAGAATTTGCAGCAGAAGCTTTTGATTTAAACGCGGTAGATTACATCCGTAAACCTTTGCAAAAGGACCGTTTTGAAAAAGCCATTTTAAAGGCTAAGAATCTGTTGCATAATCAAAAAAACACAGAGAAGACACAGGCTTTGTGGAATACAGATAAGGGAAAAACATTACTGGCTTTCAATGCCATGCTTTATATAACCGCTTCTGAAACTGATAGTCGCGATAAGTTGGTGTACCTGGAAAATGGAAAGACCTCAACTATTAAAAATACCAGCTTCGAACAATTACTTTCTATACTCCCACCTGAAAAATTCTGTAGGGTTAACAAAAAAGAAATCATTGCTTTAAAAACGGTAATGCACTTTACCTCAGATGAAATAAAAACCAATATCTCTCTCAAAAGCGGAAATACATTAAACCTGACTTTAAGCGATGTTTACCGTGATGAATTTAAGTTAAAAATCAAAGCTTAAAATTTCGTTACATTATTTCGACGCCTTGTTACATTCCTCAATGTGCTGGCGTATGTGTGAGGTTTTATACTTTAATTTTGTGCTCATTATACATGAGAACAGTTTTTTTCGTCTTTCTTTTCTTCCTTTCCTTATTGACTTTACAAAGCCAAACAACTGTTGGCATTGGCATTTATACTACAGGCACCGAAACCGGATTGGGTTTCCGACTAAACAAAGAGAAACGTCTCTCATTAGATGCGCGAATTACAAAGGCTAATTTTTACAGTAATGCGGCAAGTTCATCATCCTTCTTATCCGAAGTGTCCGGCATATACCGACTGATACGTCTCGAGAAAATACGTTTCCACATAGGTATTGGATTCAGGAGTAACTGGAACCTGATGACTACTCATAAGCATGGTGCGGTGATTCCAATTGGTGTGGAAGCCTTTCCTTTTCCCTTTCAAAATGCCGGATTATTTTTTGAAGCGGCTCCTTATTTCGAATCAGACGACAAATCCAATTGGCAGGGCGGCCTTCGCACAGTTGCCGGCTTCGCATTTTACTTTCAGAAAAAATTAAAAAAAACAAACAATGAAAAATCTTAAAAACGCGCTATTCTATATTTTAACGATCAGCGGCTTTGGCTTCCTGATGTATTTCATTGTTAAAAAAGGGCAACCTCTTGAGCTAACAAAGGCTTTAAAAACTGAACATCTGACAGACTCCAACAGCTGGAGCCAGATCAAGGAAACAATGCATCATAACGTAACGCATCCCTTAGCAATTTTGCTTTTACAAATCATTACCATTATTCTGGTAGCACGTATTTTTGGATTTTTGTTTAAAAAAATTGGGCAGCCAACCGTCATCGGCGAAATCATCGCCGGTATTTTCCTGGGGCCCTCTTTCATAGGAATGTATTTTCCGGAATATTCCTTGTTTCTCTTTCCTAAATCCTCTCTTCCCAACCTCCAGTTCATTAGTCAAATCGGGTTGATCCTCTTTATGTTTATTGTTGGAATGGAACTTGACCTGAAAACCATACAGAAAAAAGCACACGAAGCAGTCATCATCAGCCATGCTAGTATTATTTTTCCTTTTGCTTTGGGAATGGGCCTGTCTTACCTCATTTATCAGGCCTATGCGCCTGATAATATCAGCTTTCTATCTTTTTCATTATTTATTGGTATATCCATGAGCATTACCGCTTTTCCGGTTTTAGCAAGAATTGTCCAGGAAAGACAACTGACAAAAACACGAATTGGCGCCATTGTCATTACCTGCGCGGCAGCAGATGATATCTCAGCCTGGTGTATATTGGCCGCGGTCATTGCCATCGTTAAAGCCGGTTCTGTTGTCAGTGCTTTCTATATTATTTTGATGGCGATCGGGTACGTTATCCTGATGCTGAAAATAATACAGCCTTTTCTAAAACGCCTGGGCGATATATATTCCCATCAGGATACTTTAAGTAAACCTGTTGTCGCTATCTTTTTTATGACCTTGCTCATTTCTTCTTATTTAACAGAGATCATTGGAATTCATGCCTTGTTCGGAGCGTTTATGGCCGGTGTGATTATGCCGCCGAATTTACATTTCAGAAACGTATTTATTGAAAAAGTGGAAGATGTTTCCTTAGTACTATTGCTTCCCTTGTTTTTTGTTTTTACCGGGTTAAGAACGCAGATTGGTTTACTAAATGATACCAGCCTGTGGGGTACCTGTGGGCTTATTATTACCGTAGCGGTAATCGGAAAATTCATAGGCAGTGCCATTGCGGCAAGATTTGTCGGCCAGAACTGGAAAGATAGTCTAATGATAGGTGCCTTGATGAATACTAGAGGTTTAATGGAGTTGATCGTTTTAAATATTGGATTTGATTTGGGCATTTTACCACCGGCCATTTTTACCATGCTGGTGATTATGGCTTTAGTTACTACGTTCATGACAGGTCCTGCACTGGATTTCATCAATTATATTATGCCTGATAAAACCACCAATGAAAAACCAAATGGAATACATGCACAGAGTAAATACAAAATATTATTTTCTTTCGGAGACTCTGAAAGAGGGAAAAGCATGGTGCGTTTAGTAAACAGCTTAATGGGAAAAACATCCAATAATTCATCCGTGACCGCGCTTCACCTAGAACCAAGTAATGAATTGCACCAGTATAACATCCGGGAAGTAGAACGCGATAGTTTCAAACCCATTAAGAGGGAAGCCAATAAATATAATCTGACGCTTCACACGTTCTTTAAACCGACACTTGATTTTGAAAAAGAAATTGTAGAAACGGCAAATGAAGGCGACTACGATTTACTGATCGTTGGCATGGGCCAATCAATTTATGAAGGTAGTTTTCTTGGCAGGTTATTGGGAATTACCACTAAAATTATCAATCCGGAAAAACTCTATCATACCTTGACAGGCCAGGAAAAAATGCTGGATAATGGTTTCAATGACCGCACGAACGCCATCATCCGTTCTACTAAAATGGAACTGGGCATTTTCGCGGATAAAGGCTTAAAGAAAGTCGATGATGTCGCGATCCTTGCATTATCAGGCGAAGATGAATTTTTGATTTCCTATGCTCAAAAAATGATTCATAACGGCGAGTCAAGAATCTCCATGATTGATTATAACGACGGCGTAAAAAATAATGCCGTCTTTAAAGAAAAAATTAGAGCCATAGAACAACAGGCGCCTAATCACATTGCGTTATACAACAAAGAAAAAATAGATGAAACCTTTCTGCAATCGATGGATTTACTGTTGATCAGTATTTCAGGCTGGAGGCACTTCGTAGAAAATGAACCAGCTTGGTTAGCGCAGGTGCCATCTGTGCTGATTCTCAAGCACAGAGAGAAAGTGTACTAGTCAAAAAACAACCAGTTGATCCCAAATTTAAAAGCCCTGTCGTTTTGCAGATAGCCAGGGGTTAAAGAATAATTGCTACCAAGAAACCCCTGGGTAACATGATCGATCTTTACAAAAATCCGAACGGGTTTTATGCGGGCGTTTAAAAAGAAATCAATGAATGGATAATCACCTACCGGCTCTTTTGTTTGTAAATAGTATTGGTTCACTGACGGGTTATACGCGTAACCGTAGAATTCACTGTAATACTGCGCATTAAAACCAACCTGTAATTGCAGAGCTCGTTTAAATAAATTGCCCTGGTAATATAGCGCCCCGTTTACAATATGATTAGGGACACTGACAATGGCCTGGTAGGAAGAGCTCTGGTAATTATACCTGGCATTGATTCCCAAATGCTTGAACAATAAAATGTCTTTATGGATAAAGGCACCCAGGTTTTGAATCGATACAGGGGTTTGTTCAGGAACGGACAATTCATTAAAATAAATCAGGTTACTGATGGACTGATAAACAACTCCCATGTCAAAACGATCGTCCAATGTAGAAATGCTAAAAACTGACTGAAGTTTATCCGTGGGTGAAAAATTATTGTTCCAGGCATAGTGATTCGTTAACCAGGTATTATGAATAAAATCAGGGTGACGTTTTTCAACGCTTGCTTTCAAAGTAAAGACAAACGGCACCTGCGCAATGCTTTGCGAATAACTATTGCTTAGTTCCAGGGAATAATCATTAGCATTTGGTCCGCTAAAAATGTAACTGGTTTTTGCGAACCCGCTGTATTTATTTTTTGAAAGGAAGAAACCGGCATTCACACTGTTATTGACAAAGGTTGAATCCAGGTATTGATACACCTGGTTGATCTCATTCTTTGCTCCCAATCTCAGTTTAGCATTAATCGTATTTAATTTGACGGTATAATTCAATGCATTACTGATCGTTCTCCAATGGGTTGAATCTTTCGTGGAAACGGTATCCAGGTAAAACGCATTAAAAAAATCATTTGCCCCAGACCTTGTATCCGAATACTTGGTGTAGGAACCGGAATAATTAAACTGATAATCCATAAAATGAGAGATCACTGTTGAACTATCCTCTATCTTATTAATTCTCAACCATGGGTTTATTTCGAATGATGTCGTTCTGAGTTCCCGTTTTGAATCTTGTAAATTTACGGGCAACAGTATTTTATTAACCGACACATCCAACAGGAATAAACTGTCATCAGCAATCCCGCCATTTTCCTGGTGTTTCACTTTATTATACAAAACATGGGCAAAATACCCTACCCGCTTATTTGCAGAAATATAATTAGACGTGGTATAAAAATTATTCGTAAAGCTTTGTTGCTTTGTATAAAAACCAAGGCCACCATACCGGTTGAACCCTAACGTAATGTTCAGTTTATTTTTAAAGGTGTTTGAAAATACCATTTTAAAAGCCTGCTCCTGTTTGCTTCCCGCAATCCCTGTTAAACTGGCATAAGGCCCCTTGGTTTGGTAATACTGAACATCATCCGCACTGATCACATCATTTTGATAAGGCGCGGTTAACATATTAAATCCTAAAGCTTTTGGCTTGTAGTCAATGTATAAGGGTGCTGAAGGCATTCCTAAATGTCCATTGGTGTTTCGCGGGAAATAATTCTGGAAATTAGTAATGGAAGTGTCAATTTTAGAATACCTGAAATCCAGCAAATTATTCTTGTCACCATGAGATAAGGTTTTGATAAAACTGCTGTCGGAAGGATATTTCACCTGGGCTATAGAGGCAATCGAAAAAAATAAAATACATAGCAGATAACTACCACAAAATGTATGTTTATGTTTACTTAACTCCAGAAAATAAAAACTTAAAATTTATCGAAGAAATGTTCTTCAACGTCAAAGGTAGATTTTATTCCGACTTGTTTGTAGTCAGTTTCTAACCATTTTGTTGCAGTTTGCCTTCCTCTTTCTTTCAGGTTCAATAAAAACTCCCAGGAAGTATTCATTTTGCTGCTGTAACTCAATTGACTTAAAGCGTCATAGCCTGAAATGGTATGCACAAATATCTCACGGTTGGTTTTATCATCCGATTTTAAGATTCCGTTTCTCAAAAGCTCATTACGGTAATGAATCAATTTCATCTCGTTAATGAGACTACTGTTAAAGGAAATCTCATTAACCCTGTCGGCAATATCCCTGGCCGAAGTGGGCACCGAACTGATATTAACCGAATTGATCTTGATCAATACAATATCATGCAAATTGGTATTGGTAATTAAAGGGAAAATAGGTGGATTACCCATGTAACCTCCGTCCCAATAATATTCGCCGTCAATCTGAACCGCCTGGAATAAAAAAGGAAGGCAGGCTGAAGCCAATACCGCATCCACGGTAATGTCCTTGTTACTGAAAATCTTGGCGCGGTTGGTTTTTACATTGGTGGCACAGATGTATAATTTTTTCTTGCTATACATTTGCAGCTCCTTAAAATCGATCAAATCCGTTAAGATGTCTCTTAAAGGATTATAATTTAAAGGATTAAAATTGTAGGGAGACATGTATTGCGTCATATTGTTGAACATCATATATCCCGGAGAATTATGAATATCACCATTACTGAACATTTTATCAAAGGTGCTGGGCTGAAACAAACTTCCCGCCTGCGCCACTTTTCTCCAAAGTGTTTCTAATAATTCTTTCGCTTTTTTAGGGCCGCCTACATGTAAACCGTAAGCACAGGCAACAGCATTTACAGCGCCGGCACTGGTTCCACACATGGCATCAGCCACTAAATGATCCACTTCTAATAATTTATCTAAAACTCCCCAGGTAAATGCTCCATGAGCTCCTCCACCTTGCAAGGCAATACCAACTTTTTTTGCTCCAGAATTACTCATTAATCTATCCTAACTATTTAAAAATGTTAAACCAATTTAGCATTTCATCAGACTACCAAATATAGCTAAATAATCCAGACGGCAAAATAAATTAAGACGAGTTGCAAATAACGATAGATTAACTATTCTTTGATGAATTTGGAGTAAAAAGGCTCTTTATCGACAGGAATGATCTTCAATGTATAAAGTCCTGGCGCTAGCCTGGATACATCAATTTTGCCGGAAAAAAGTTGTGTGAATATACTTTCCCCGGTATTACTGATGATTTCAATTTCTGAATCCTGAAACGCATGTCCTTCCTCAACAATTTGCAGAAGATTACCCGCAGGGTTAGGATAAACACCAATTTTGTTTTGCATTAATTGCTTCATCCCAAGCGCTGATGCCGTGAAGGAATACTCTTTTAAATAACAGGCATCCCTGGTGGGACAATTCACTTTTATCCAACCGTAACTTGCATTCGAAGCACTTACGTTTTTAATCCCAATATAAAGATCTGAAGTTCCAGTCCAATCCTGAATATTTGAGAACACGCCTCCAAACCCATGATTCCGGGTAAGATACAAAACCGAATTTTTCCAGACTGCACCGGTATAATTTATTGTATCTCCTGCCTCAAGCGGTAAGGCAACCTCCGTGGTTAACCAAAGAGCGTACAAAGCATTATATACAGAATCTGTTCGTCCATACAAAACATAGGAACCTGCATTTAACGAATAAATATAAATCCCATTCTAGGTTCCACCAGGACCATTCGAATGATCAGCCCTTAATTGGATGTCGTTTTGTCCATCACTATTAACATCAATAAAATAATCTTCATATGTACTCCAGTAACCGGTACCGTAATTTATGAGCGTATCCGGATTTATATCCACATAACCGGGAAGTGTATCACCGGCTTTATAAACCTGAGCACTTAATAAAAGGGCAGCACAAAAAGTATGAAGGTTATTTTTTTCATTATTCTCTTATAAATTTAGAATTGAAAATCAGCTACTACATTTAAACAATAACGAAGATAACTTTAGAACATGAAAGTATGACATTAATCCTTAATTCACACTAACCGTTAAAGCAGTTTTTAACACATTTTCCTGTTCCAGGCTCACTTTTTTTTGCACAAAAAAAGGTGACAAGAATCCCTGTCACCTTTTTTATTAAATAATATAATTTTCTTACAAATTCTCTTTCACAAAACCCAACATCTTGTTGTATAAATGCGTTCTGGTGTAACCACCATAAATGCCGTGATTTTTATTAGGGTAAGCCATAAAATCAAAAGGTTTATTGTTTTTGATTAATGAATTGGCTAATTCCATAGAGTTTTGAAAATGCACATTGTCATCACCGCTTCCGTGCACCAATAAAAACTTGCCTTTCATTTGCTTTGTGAAATTTACCGGTGAATTATCCTCATAACCGCTTTTGTTATCCTGTGGCTTGCGTAAGAAACGCTCGGTGTAAATGTTATCATAAAACTTCCAGTTGGTCACAGGCGCCACCGCAATGGTTGATTTGAAATAATCCGCTCCTTTGGTAATTAATAAAGACGCCATATAACCTCCATAGCTCCATCCCTGGAAACCGATCCTGGTTTTATCTACATATGGTAAACCTCCAAGGTATTTAGCGGCGTCAATCTGATCCAATGTTTCTAATTTCCCTAATTGAAGGTATGTACAATGTTTGAACTCACGCCCTCTTCCCAACGTTCCTCTTCCGTCCACGCAAACCACCATGTAACCTTCCTGGTTCAACAAGGAATGCCACCAGAAATCAAACGTCTCCCAGGCATTGTTACATTCATTAGATCCCGGTCCGTTATAAGCAAACATATACACAGGATACTTTTTGTTTGCATCAAAATTCTTAGGTTTCATCATCCATCCGTTCAGTTCAACACCTTCAGTATTTTTGAAAGTAAAAAACTCCTTGGTAGAAAGTGTATACTCTTTCATTTTTGTTTTCAAAGCCGCATTGTCTTCCAATACCTTGATCAATTTGCCATCCGCACTATGCAATTCATAAACCGGTGGTGTATTGGCATTGGAATAACTGCTCACATAGTATTTCAATCCTTTACTGAAATCCGCGCTCGAAGTTCCCTGAAGGGCTGATAAACGTTTTTTGTTTGTTCCATCCAGTTTTACGCTATAGACATCGCGGTTAATCTGTCCTTGTTCTGTAGACACATAATACAGCGTATTTAATTTTTCATCGTAACCGTTAAAAGAAATCACATCCCAGCTCCCTTTGGTAATCTGGTTCATTAACTTTCCGGTGTTGTCGTAATAATACAAATGGTTGAAATTATCTTTTTCACTGCTCCAGATAAAACCTTTATTGTTTGGTAAAAATACCAGGTCGTCCGTAATATCTATATACGTTTTTGCTTCCTCGGTTAATATTGTTTTTGTGGAACCATCATTTGCATTGGCGTACATTAATTCCAGTTTATTCTGCAAACGATTCATACGCTGAAGAGATAAGGTATTCTTATCCGTTGTCCATTGAATACGAGGAATATAAATGTCCGTTTCCTTGCCAATATCAACCTGGGTTGTTTTCGTACTTGCCAGGTCGTATACATGCACCGATAATATGGAATTGTCTTCTCCGGCTTTCGGATACTTAAACGTTACTTTATCCGGGTACAAATTATTATTATAGGTATCAAATGTGTATTCCTTTACTTTACTTTCATCAAACCGAACAAAAGCCAATTTGCTTCCGTCTGCATTCCAGTCAAAATAATTGGCTTTGCTGAATTCCTCTTCATAAACCCAGTCGGCCCAGCCATTTTTAATTTCATTATTTTTTCCGTCAGTCGTCACCTGGGTTTCTTTACCATTATCCAGGTCTTTAATAAAAAGGTTATTTCCTCTCACAAAGGCCACTTTATTCCCTACCGGAGAAAAGGTGGCAAACATTTGTTTTCCTCCTTCAGATAATTCAACAGCTTTACCTGTTTTAAGATCATATACGTAGTTTTTTTCCAATGAAGAACGGCGGTAAATCCCTTCTGCTTCTGTAGAGAAAAACAATTTGGTTTCATCCGGACTAAAAGAATAACCACTAATATCAATGGTCTTATCTCCAACTTTTACATCAGCGCCTTTTACCAGAACCGCTATTTTCTTTCCGGATTTCAGCTCATATTTAACAATATTATCAAAATCGCCCTCTTTTTCAAGGTCTGTATAATGCAAACCATCCTTCATGGCGTTGAAACCACCCGCTGAAGCAGGCATAAACGCGTATTTGCTCCAGATATCTTCTACAGAAATGGTTTTTTGGGCGATGCAGTTAATCGTTACAAACGAAAAAACCGCGATTGATAGGAATAATGACTTCATAGGGAATGATTTATTAATATGGGATGAATATAATCATTACTCCCTATTAACAAACACTATTTTACTCAAACGGTTCCTATGTTAAATAAATGACTATAATGTTATGTGAATTTTTATTAGATTAGCGTTATAATAATCTCATCATGCAAACTTTCAAGACCATTATCATTGACGACGAGGAAAACAGCCGAAGCAATACTAAGAGTATGCTGGCAAGTTACTGTCCTGAAATAGAAGTTATCGCTGAAGCGTCCAGTGGTATGGAAGGCAAAAAACTGATCCAGGAACTGAAACCGGAAGTGGTGTTTTGTGATATTAATATGCCCGGCATGACCGGACTGGAAATGATCGATGGCTTATTACATCGCGATTTCTGCCTGATATTTTTAACGGCATATAGTGAACATGGTATCAATGCCGTAAAAGCAGGCGCCATCGATTACTTACTAAAACCATTGTTATTAAGCGAATTGCAGGGGGCTGTAAAAAAAGTAGTGAAACACTACGAACAAAAAAGCTCACCTACTCCATCTTCCGGCAATGATAAAAACCTGGTATTAATTAACCATAGTAAAGGATTTACCCTGATTGATTACAAGGATATCGTATGGCTTGAAGCGTCAGATAACTATACCAACATCTTTTTAAATAACGCAAAAAAAATAGTGGCGTCCAAAACTTTAAAAGAGTTTGAATCTATCTTACCGACCAATGTGTTTTTCCGAATTCACCGTTCTTCTTTAATTAACATTGATTTTATCAAAGAATATTCGAATGCCGAAGGTGGAACCATTATCATGGCGGATGGGACCAGCATACAGGTTTCCAAAGCCAGATCCCAGGAATTTGCCGAATTTTTGAAAACGAGGGCAGTAACTCCTAAGTAATTCTTTCAGATTTATGAAAAAACAACTTGCTGTTATTCTTTTTTTAATTAATTCAATCGGTTTTTTAAAATCTCAAACAAAAAACCAGCACATTATCGGGTTAAATATTGAAACTTCCAATATGCCCAGAATTATTAATGCCAGGCTCGGCGCTAATTTAACCTATATATATGCCTATAAACGTTTTTGTATAAGAGCAGAAGGCGGCATCTTGCCGGGATCAAATTTTGGGACATTTTTAAAAACATGTTTAAACTTTGGATATACTTCTGACTTAAATAAACCTATTTCTGTTCATTTATTAGGTGGTATCGGAGGCTTTACGAGTGATGAAACATATTCACACAATGGCTTTGAATATAGCCCCCTAATTGGAGGTTTAAATGCTGACGCCGGCATTTTAGTAAGACCGTTTCACAACGAAAGAGTTTATATGGGACTGGATTTGATGACAACCCGATATGAAGTTTCTCCCAACGGCTACATTGAAATGAATTTAAGGGAAGGTAATACCTATCGCGGGTTGTTATTCTTATTTAATTTTTCTGTTAATTATAAACTAAACGGTTCAAAACAAACAAAATAAATCGTTGATAGTTTTATTTCCAATCTTCTTTTACAGCACATCAATTACGGTGAAAATATATCATTTTCTGCCCATCCCCATTTAAAGGATAGTGTAACATATTTTTCTTATTTTTATATACTTACATGTTATACAAAAACATACTAAAACTTACTGTTTGCACCTTATTGATTGCATTCAAATCCAATGCACAAAACCGAAGCTTTTCATTCCAGCATTATGGCCCGGAGGATGGTTTGAGCAATGCGAATGTGTTTGCCATTAAGCAGGACAAGACGCATATCATGTACATGGCCACTGAAAATGGTGTGTATAACTTTGATGGATATAAGTTTGAAAAAATTAAACCAAAAACACCGCTCAAATCTAATTACATACGAAATATAGGTTTTGATCAGAATAATAACCTCATTATTATTAACCGCCGTGAAGGGATTTACGAATTCAATAAGAAAAAGAATGAAGCCTCATTGATTAAAACTCTTGAGTTTCATAATTCAGTTGACGAACTCATCATCGATAACGATTACTGTTATTCTTTAAGTGATCAGATTTCGGTGTCGGCCATTGATTTAAAATCAGGAAAGTTTATAGACGACGATATCCGCGAAAAGGACAAGAATAATCAGGCTTTTGCCATTTTCAAAACTAAAAATAACCGTGTGCTCGTTGGCAGAACTGATGGATTGTATCAGTTTAAAAACGGGAAACAGGAAAAAATACATTTTCAGGAAAATGCTTCTATTTATTCTATCACAGAGGACATCAACGGCATCATATACCTGGGAAGTGATAACGCCATTTTTTGTTTGAAGGATAATCAGCTTGTTAAAACGATCGCTGTTAAGACACAAAAAGTGAACAGTTTTTTCAGTGCTAACAATATTGCTCATGTGAGTAAACTGATAGTAGATAAATACCAACGCATATGGTTTACCAATACTCCAGATGACAATCTTTACCTGATCGACAACAACCTGACCTACGATGCGTTTGATTTATTAGGCATCGATAAAGTTTTAATCAACTGCATTTTTAAGGACTCAGATGACCATATCTGGATCGGAACATTTAATGACGGTGTCTATTTTATCCAGAACCCTCAATTACAGAATATCTCCTTTACTTCAGGTAGAAAGATCCTACCGGTGAGTAGTGCTTCCTTTATCGGAAAAAGCGTGGTAGTCGGCACCAATAATGGACTTTTTATATTTGACAAAACCAACAACAATACTCAAACCGTGATTGCCCCTGATGAACTGTTCAATGAAACCGTCTATGGCATTCATCCATTTGACAAGACAGTCATGTATTCCAAAATCAATTCAATTTCTAATGCCCAAAACTCGTTTTTAATCCATAATTCACTTTACAATTTTTCCGCCATAGCTTCCAGGCTTTTTCACTATCGTCAAAATCGCACCGAAGCCTATATGGCAGATGGCACAGGAACCCTTTATAAAATTAAAGAGTATACCAAAGAAAAATTTACCGTAATCGACACGCTGGTTTCATTTCCTGATTACAGGACAAGAATCAATACCGTTTATGAATCCAAAGATCATTTAATGATCGGCACCTCTGATGGATTAAGCATTTATTCTTTTCAAAACAAAACCTACAAAAATTTTAAAAACCAGTTATTTAGTTTCGGAATCAACCATATTGAACATTCTAACAATAAAACATACCTGGCCCATGAGAACGGGATCACCGTATTTGAAGATTCATCACTCATTCAACAAATCGGAGAGCACCAGTTGACAGCAGTCAAAAAAATAAAATTTTATCAAAACAGGATCTGGATAGCCACATTGGATGGGCTGTTTATTTGCGACAGTAAATTCAATCCCATTGTTATTTACAATAAATCAAATGGTTTATTATCAAATACGATTAATGATATTGTTTTTGATGGAAATAACTGTTGCATTTGTAGTGATAAAGGAATTACACTTTGCACAACAGACGACTTATTAAACCAGGTTAGAACTGCCAACAAACTGTTTATTACTACGATCGATGCAGACGGCAGTCTTCTGGAATTGGAAAGTAACACCTTAAAACTTAATAGTTCCCAGTCAGATGTGATGATTAGTTTTTCCAGTCCACTCTATGTGAAACCAAATAAACAGTATTACCGGTATCGTTATTACAGTAAAAGCAATAAAGGCTGGTTTAGTTTAGAAAACAGACAAATTCACTTAACCTCTATTGACGGAGGTACTCATCAACTGGAAATAATTTGTTCTTACGACGGCATTAACTGGTCTGATCCCATTAGTATCTCTATCCAAAAAGAAATTCCCTTTAAACAAACTTCCTGGTTTATTTTTTCTATCGTAATAGGTTCTTTAATTTTCATCTTAACCATTGTGTTTATTCTCGTGAAACAGGTGAGAACCAAAGCAACAAGAAGGGTTCAGGAAGACCGCCAGGTGAATTTACTGAAGCATCAGGCCATGAATTCATTGATGAGCCCGCATTTTATTTTTAACTCTTTAACATCAATTCAAAATTATATCAATTTAAATGATTCTTTAAAAGCGAGTGAATACCTGGCTAAATTCTCAAGGCTGATTCGCATGATTATTGAAAAAGCATCTCAAAGTGAAATTGTCCTCCATGAGGAACTCACTCGTCTTAATTATTACCTGGACCTTGAGCGGGAACGGTTTAAAGGTAAATTTGATTTCATTATCTCTGTTGATCCCGATATCAATACGCTGGATATTAAAATACCAAACATGATCATTCAACCCTATGCTGAAAATTCAATCATTCACGGTATTCTTCCAAAGCATGAACACGGAACATTAAGTATAAGTTTTAAAAAAGAAAATTCAACAACATTACAGATTGTTATCGAAGATGACGGTATTGGGTTTAATAAGGCAAAAGAAAATACAAAGGCCGGGCATAAATCCCTGGGAACAAAAACCATTGAAAATATATTGGAGCTTAATACCAAGTTAACGGGCAAAAATCAAAAAGTGGAAATAATCGACAAATCTGACCTCACACCCGCTGAACATGGTACACGTATCACAATTTCTTTGCAAATTTAAAAACACCAAATACAACACATCCCATAGCGAAACAAGCTAATTTTATTAAATACTTGGTTAAAATACAATACATATTATTATTTCTGTTTGCTGTTCTGTATAGAACATCAATTGCTCAGGTAAGATCATTAAACCTGTTAGCTGACACCACCGTTGTTTGTGCGGGCGATTCTGCTTTAATTAAATTCACAGAAGATCAGGTGAATAAAACTGCCACCTATACCTGGCAAACCCCAAAGTCAATTATTGTACATTCGAAACAGATTTACATTAAACACAAGGGGATTCATATTGTAAAAATCAATGACGGCAAAAAACAATACCTTGATACAACCTATTTAAAATTAAATGAAAAGCCAAGACTAAAAATGAGAGATACGGTACTTTGCGGCGGCCCACTTATTATTGCTGTAAAAAACAAAGCTTACAAATATGCATGGAACACCGGCGAAACCGGCGACCAGATAAAAATTGAAAAACCGGGAACATACTGGATCAAAGCAAACAACAGAGGCTGCTATCACACCGACACCTTTAAAGTTGTGCTTGCCAATGCCGCGGTGCCAAATTTCCCCAAAGAAATTATGGTTTGTGAAAATGAGCCCGGTAAAGTTTTATCTGTAAAAGCGCCGGCCGATGTCAAATTATTCTGGAATACCGGCGCCAACACTTCCGCTATTAATGCCACAAAAGAAGGCGTCTATTGGGTAAAAAGTACATCTAAGAATTGCGGGATCAAAACAGATAGTGTAACAATTAAATATAAAAACTGCGATTGCGATATTTTTATTCCCAATAGTTTTACTCCTAATGACGACGATCGCAATGACCTGTTTTCTCCCGTATTTCAATGCGAGTATAATTATTTTTTATTAACGGTCATGGACCGATGGGGCAATACCGTTTACACTTCCAATAACATCAATGGGAAATGGGATGGCAAATTCAAAGGCAATCCATGTCCGGATGATGTGTATGTTTATCGTTTAGACGCTATTCAAAAAGGGAATGACAAAAAAATAACCCGTAACGGACATATCTCTTTGTTCAGATAATGCAAGCGACAAAAAAAACTAAATTCTTCATTTGCTTCATGACTCTGATTTCCAACATTGCATTGGCGCAGGACGAGCTCATACAAATCCGCCCGTTCGGAACCAATCCCGGAAATTTAAAACTCATGTTCTACGACCCTGGTAATATTACCGAAAAGGCACCTTTGGTTGTTGTCTTGCATGGCTGTACGCAGATGGCAAAATCATGTGCCGAGCAATCGGGGTGGAACAAACTGGCAAAGTTGCACCAGTTCTATGTTTTGTATCCGGAACAACTCGTTTTAAATAATCCTGAAAACTGTTTCAACTGGTATCGTGCCGCAGATCAAAGCCGTGACAAAGGAGAACCTGGCTCTATCATGCAAATGATTACTCATTTGAAAAAAAACAAGAACATTGACTCTACCAGGATTTATATCATTGGATTATCAGCCGGTGGAGCCATGAGCAGCATTATGATGGCAGTTTATCCGGAAGTATTTGATAAAGGCGGTGTGATGGCCGGTGGTCCTTATAAATCTGCGGAGTCGGTCATGAAAGCGGGGCAATCCATGATGGGTATGGTTTCCAAATCTCCGGAGGATTGGGGCAACTTAATACGTGAACAAAATCCGGAATACAAAGGCTCTTATCCTGAACTGGTTATCTTTCATGGTGGCATCGACCCGGTAGTGAGTACCAATAACGCCAATCAATTGATTAAACAATGGGTAAACATCCATCAAACCGATTATGAAGAAGATGGTCATTATGACCGGTTCAAAAACGATGAAGACATCGAATTAACCGTATACAAAAACAAAAAGCAGGAAGAAGTGGTTCGCTATTACCGGATAAAAGGAATTGGCCATACTTTACCCATTGACACCGGTTCCTGTCCGACTCAGGGCGGTAAAACCGGAATGTTTGCGCTCAATAAGGGATTTCACAGTACGTTTTGGGCAGCATCATTTTTCGGACTCATTAAAGCCCCTTCGATAATCGTAGGAGAAACAGCCTTGAAAGTAAAAAGCACCGGACTTACCTACTCTGTTCCTTTCCATGAAGGCTCAAACTATTATTGGAACATGCCTGCCGGAATGTGGATCACCAGCGGAAAACACAGTCATAAAATTACAGTAGACAGCGATTACCAAAGCGGACTAATCGAGGTGACAGAGACCGATAAAAACGACTGCCGCCTCGAACCCTGCTACTTATGGGTTGAAGTGAAAGAATAGCATCCATTGCTTACCTTATTCTATAATTCCTAAGCATTAAAAAGATTTCCATTTTTAATAAAATCCTCCTAAATTCACTACTTTTAAACTGTTTTGCTGTTACTAAAGAAAATACTTCTTTTTCCTTTTGCTGTGATTTATGGTTTCATCACTTCATTTCGTAATTTTCTTTATGATTGGAAAGTTTTAAAATCAAAATCTTTTGAAGTCCATACAATTTGCGTTGGCAACCTGGCTGTAGGTGGAACCGGCAAGACTCCTCATGTAGAATACCTGGTTAATTTGCTTCGAGACGATTTTAAAATTGCTGTTCTGAGCAGAGGCTACAAACGCAAAACCTCCGGATTTGTATTAGCTGATAATACCAGTACGGCTCTTGATATTGGTGATGAGCCCCTGCAATACAAAACAAAAAACCCTCAATTAGACGTTTGTGTAGATGCCGATCGCGTGCACGGAGTCAAAAAAATTCTTGAATTTCAGGACCCGCCAAAAGTAATCATACTGGATGACGCTTTTCAGCATCGGGCTTTAAACTGCGAATTAAAAATTGTGATCAGTGATTACAATAATCTGTTTATACACGATTGCATGATGCCGGCAGGTCACCTGCGCGAATCAAAAAAAGGAATCAACAGGGCGGATATTATTATTATCAGTAAAACCCCTGAAAGAACGACTGCAGTAGAAGTCCGGAACCTGGTCAAAGATTTAAAGCCTTTAGCCCATCAGCATTTATTTTTTACCTGGTTGAAATACGGGGAATTAGTGGGTTTTCAGAACCCGAATGAAACCATTGATACCCTGAATGACCTTTTCCGATACAGAATCGTACTCTTTACAGGCATTGGCAATCCCTTACCACTAATTACATATCTGAAAGAATATGCCTCCGATGTTAAACACCTTTCTTATTCAGATCACCATCAATATACGATTCAGGACATCAACGATATCAGAAAAGAGCTGGATGCGATTGAGGGTGGTAATAAAATTGTGATAACTACTGAAAAAGATGCCATGAGATTACGTTCAGGTGATTTGCAGGATTTGGCAAATACCTTACCTTTATACGTTTTACCGATAGAGGTAGATTTTAAAGAAAAAACGCAGGAATTTAATGAAACAATAAAAAACTATGTTAGAACAAATAAATTTTACCACAAAAAGTATTCTT
>JAJNBG010000002.1 GCA_021155905.1 Bacteroidota bacterium | reverse complement strand
TTCATCTTCGGTTGTCTTCCTTGTTTCAACTTTAATTCTTCCGGTAGTTGGATTAGGCGTTACTTTAAACTCACTCGACTTAGGGCTATCAAGTGGTAATATCTCTGTCAAATAATTTTCATCATAACTAGCCTCAGCCACAGTGGGATGATTATCTGCATCTGATTTTGGGCTTTCTATGTAATGAATGGGAATCGGGTTCATCTGATCGTTTTCGTAATCAACCGATTCCATTTCTATAGCTGTTGAATCATGTCCACGTCTCATGGTCAACGGATCACTATTTCCGGTACATACATAGCGTTGAATAAAAGCCCGGAAAGTACTTCCATGATCGACTGTAAAGCCAGGCTCCAGAACTATTTCTTTCCCTGCGCGATAGGTTACATTTGAGGGTGTTTGATTATTAGGTGCCGCCGGGGAACTTGTATGATATATATGAGCAATCGAACTGAGGTTTTGAAACACCGCTACTTTAGCTAGCATATCATTCGTCCCCTGTACAACATTATCCATAGGAGAACCAGGAAGGTAGGCAGGTCCGCTACTAAGAGGGCCATTTTCAAAGACTTTACGCGGCCAGATATTTTGATCCCTGTTGTCCATATAATTATAAGATTTATAACCCACCAAATTAGCGTTCATACTACCTGCGCCGCCATTTCCACTGGAGCCAATCGTCGCATCACAGATAGTGGATCCCGTTAATTGATTTATCACGGCACAATAAGCAGCACTGACCAGATTAGGAACGCCATTGACGGCGTTATAAATAGCAGTTATAGCATTACCTACAGAACTTGGCCCCACATTGCCTTGGTTTCCTTCCTTTACCTGATTCTGATACTCATAATATAAATTATGCAGTAACATATAATCTACCCCGGGGTAATTACCCTGAAAACCGGAGTTTTGAGTGTGAAGAACACAAGGAACAGAATGAGGACTACCATTACAGTTAAATCCTCGAGCAGTGGGATGCTCCAATCGGTCCTGGCTTGACCATTCCCAGCCGCCATGTGAACAGCTACCATAATTATAAGGACCTTGACAGGGCGCTTCATTAATTGGGTCTCCATAGACAGACAATTGCTTTAACAATGCACCATCCTGATGTAATACTTTCCTCAACAGATCCGCCCATTCAATACTGTTATAGGTCGTATTTGAAGACATTCCTATATAAATGGGTGCCAGAGTACCAATATTGGAGAGTGCAGGCAAATTACTGCCTGCCTGGCACCAGGCTTTAAAAACAGAATTATCTTCTGAACAAGTCGTTGTTCCCATTGTAAAGCCGTTATACGCAGCACGACCAACGGTTGCAGTTTCTACATCACTATAATTTGCACAAACAAACGGACTACTTGAGTTCCACGGAAAAATTTTGTTTGTCCAGCACACCATTCTGCTTAACGGAAAGCTATATAAAAAGGCTTGATTTCCCGCTGTCAACTGCGACAAATAAACTCCATTATTATCCTGGTAATGCAGATTCCATGAACTGTTTTTATTTCTCAAATACCCGTAACATCTGTTGGCTATATTTACTGCTTCCTGGCGAATACTCTGTTCACCATCCTGAAAACTTTCGCTTCCATAATGCTCACCAACTGGAATATATTTCGAGACAAACATCATAGCCGTTAACATCGACATGTATTTATCTACAACTAGCGTTAGATCCTCCAGAGATTCATTTTGATATGGAAAAAACCCACTGAATTTATTATCGTCCGATAAATCATTTGTATGTTGCAGTCCGGTATACCCACTATAATTTTCATCAGGGTCATTGTTCTCTATTGGCCTTTCTAACAACCCATAGTTAAAATGAGTTTTATTTTGAGTAAAAAAACTTTTGGGCATATCTTCCCGTAACATAAAACCATTTAATTGCCCATTCTGTTGGACGTTTTCGCTTGACGGCATCATACCAACGGTAAAAAACTGTTCTGCCTCTAAATCCAAACGGTTAATGGCATAGAGCATATGGTATAATTCTTTAACCGTTTCACGGGTATCC
This sequence comes from Bacteroidota bacterium, assembly GCA_021155905.1. GTDB lineage: Bacteria > Bacteroidota > Bacteroidia > B-17B0 > Aurantibacillaceae > UBA4416. The sequence goes on along the minus strand of JAJNBG010000002.1, from coordinate 128,953 downwards.
TGATTATTGCGACTCAACAGTTTGTACTCTAAAGCCAATGCCATAATATACATATTCGTGATATCGATTTGATCCGGGCCGACTTTTGACTGAAACTCTCTTGGTGCAGATCCATCCTCTCCATTATTTCTCTGTGCAAAAACAATACAGGCCCCTTGTTCCTTCCCAACCTTCATAAAATCATTGATCATCCGTGTACGATAATACCAATACCGGCGGTGAGCTTTTTCGTTATCAACAGTTTGTTGTCCAATCATATTTTGAATCACTGCTAAAACAAGAATTACAATGTTTGTAAATCGATACATAATAATTAATTTATAATTATATTGTTATTTTCTGATTAGTTTTATTTTGTACGTGTTTTTTGAAGAAGAGGAAAGGCTAACTTCGTCTTTAGTTAACTTTATTATTTTCCAATCCATCTTATATGAATTTTCAGGTGTAAAAAACAACCTATAACAATAATTTATATTGTTATCAAGGTAACATACCCTTCCATTAAGTTCTGTTTGTCTTTTGATCGTAATAATTTTATTTTTATCACTAAAACTACCAACACTTGTAATTGAACTTTTCTGATCAATTTGAGTAACGCTTGCATTTTTATAAATTTTAATGGTTTTATAATTTTCGTCACCATTATAATTAATCAAATCCGTACTATCTATTCCATTCACTTCATAAAGAGAAAGTTTCCAATCTCCAAGAATATTTTTTGGGCCACGTCTTTCACATCCACCCTCAGGATATTTCTTACAATTAAAAAATAAAAAGATTGGCATGAAAAGAAAAAAATATCTTGAAAAGTGTTTCATGAGGTTAAGGATGAAATGAAGTTAAATTAATGATGGTCAACCTGGAAGTAGTCTGCATAGCATTAAGAATTTCATACGTGAAATTCTCTGTCCTCACGCGGCCATATATATTGTTGTACCAAAAGAATGAAGATCCGCTTTTATTTCTAAACCGTATGCATTTGACATCTCCCAAACCAGTGGAAATGGTATAAAACCCTTGGGCAAAACAACTGTCGTTGGCTGTTGACGGATGGTTAGCATGCATATTTTGCCACTTGCTGGTGCTTGTCAGGGGCAAGTCAATCCCAAGGCAACCGGTGACTTCCGGGCCACCATTGTATTTTTGAGATGCAATACTGTGCCATTTGAGGTCGCCGGGGTCGTAATAGGACACCTCCCGTATGTAATTATTGATTCCATCAAATCCAGGTGCATCATAGTGCAATATTTTTCCGGTAATCCCCGGAGAAATAATCGTATCCCTGGAAACAGTAACGGTATACGACGCAGTGTTCGTATAACTTAAACTTGGGTCAACTACTCCATTGTTATAAAAATCATCAATCGTAGTTATTTCATATGACCAGGTTGTGCCAACTGCATAATTGATGTTGGAAGTTGTTATTATGAAATCCGGTGTAGTCGTATTATTGGTTCCCGGATCCGTTGGGTTGGAGTCAGGAGTAGTATTATCTTTTTTCTTACAGGCTATAAAAATGAACAAGCCCAAAATCACAAACAAACTTCTTTTCATCGTTAATGTTTTTTAGATTGACTATTATTTTTTTCTCTCTCTAATTTCTCAATACGCTTATCCTGTTCAATTAAATATAAAGTTAACTCTTCTATCTTTTTTAACAAAACTGCGTTTGTCTCAACTAAATCAATCCCGTCATTTTCTACCTCCAAATTACTTGGAACTTCCGGTAAATGCTTATTTTTCACAATATACTTTTCAACTTCCTGCAACGGTATCAATTTATAATTTTTCTCGAATACATAATCCGCCCAATGGGTATTTGCAATCGCCACTTTTATTTCCTTTGCCAAAATTAAACCATCAACCGATAACATAGCATTAGCGGCCGAACCTCCAGCTTTAGGAATGCCCACGCCTATTTGGGTTTTACCATTTCCGAAAACGGTAAAAGGTGACTTGTTAGGAAAATTTGTATTTTCAATAGAAATTACATTTAACAGGTTATTATATGTCTTAAATTTCAAAGCATTTGAATTAGTAGCGTTTTGAATAATTGTTAATGCGGTTGCAGGATCTACGTTACTTGTACCATCATAGCCAATCTTTACACTTTGTGCAGCTGAAACTTTTTTTCCCATAAAGATAGTGCCTCCATTTAAACCGGTACACATGAAAATGTTCTTTCCACAAAAATAATTCATTAACAACGCCCCCCCATTTTGTGTTCCTCCATTTACGTCTATTGACGACGCAGTAGACCAGGAAGCAATATTAAGAACACTTCCCCCGGGATTATATGTCATACCAGGACCCGTATTATCAAACAACTGAATTCGTCCCCCAAAATTATTAGTAACCGGTACCCATTGGTCATAATCTCCATCACTGCAAGTGGTGGTAGCTAAACTTGCATTTGCAGAAGGCCCAAAAAACACTTGGATCGGTGGCGTTCCTGGTTCTGGCGGAACGATAGGATCAGTGGTAGGATTTCCAATCGGTGGTAATATCCCAATAACAGAAGTGTTTTTTATAAAATAGCTGCTGTTAGTATTAATATCTCCATTGGCGCTAAGTTTATCTCCAATATATACGCTACCATCAACTTTAACGTCTTTACTTGCCAACACATCTTCTTTTGCCCTTAAGGTATCCGTGGCAGTTACTTCTCCCTTTGAAATAATATCCCCATTAGCCGTGATGTCTTTGTTGACGTTCAATGAATCATTGATTTTCATAGCGCCTGTACATGTAGTAGTAGGAATGGTGTTTTGTGAAAACATGTTGTGACCAACGAAGATTGAGACAGATAAAATAAGTTTTTTCATACTTTTATTAAGGTTTATTTGGGCAAAATAAATTAGAAATATTCTATAGTGAAAACCGGCTAGATTGTATTTTACAAGTAAATGATTGTAAAATACAAGCAGAAAAAAAAAGGAGGGATGTTTTGCCAGAAAAAAAATAGTTTTTATCTTAGATTATTGTAAAAGATTATGCCTGATTTTATTAATTCCCTTTACGGAAAAAAATTAAAGCGTCTGCGTCAAACAATCGATGCTAAACAAGGTGTGATTGCAAGCCGCTTAAACATTAGCCAGCAGGCTTACAGTAATTTAGAGAAAGGAAAAACCAATTTTTCCGAAAAGACGATCAAGGAAATCTGCCTGATTTTCGATATTACTTATCATGATTTTATTATCCTGGAAGACAATCTTTTAGATAGCGTATTAAGCTCTAAAAAGACAGAAAAGGAAGCATCTTTTCAAAAGCTTCTGGAACATTATGAATTAGAGCTGCTAAAAAGTGAACTCAACAATGTAAAACTGGAGCAAAAAATCAATCATTATATTCCTTACCAGGAAGTTCCTGCTGAAGAAGCGCCGCCTATATATGTGCTGATATAAAAATTGCCAACTTTAAACTCTTTGACTAATCAGCTGCTCCATTTTGGCCAGCAGTATTTTTTCTTTTCTCCGGAGCTCAAAGGCTTTATAACCATCTTGAATCACTTCTTTTAACGTAGTTTCATCCCAGGGCTTCTCCAGGTATTGATACACATGGCCCTTGTTGATCGCATCAATTAAACACTTAATATCACTGTAACCGGTTAAGATGATCCGGATCTGGTCAGGATATTTCTTAACGGCTTCGGATAATAACTCCGTACCGGTAGTAACAGGCATCCGCTGATCCGTGATCAGGATATGGATGTCTTCCTTACTCAGGATAACTTCAGCGTCTTTAGCAGAGGGTGCGGTATAGACATTAAAATTTCTACGGAAAGCGGCTTTGAAGGCATCCAGGTTATGCTGTTCATCATCAACATAGAGTACATTTATAACAGGTTGGTCGGTCATAAGGGTTTAACTATCAAATTGAAAAATAAATATAGTAAAATTTCTTTTTAACGAGATCGTCAAATACTAATTCGTGGCCGTTTCCATATTAAAGGTACTGGCCGTAATGCGTTGCTTATCCCTGAAATAGGATATCCCGCCCCAGTTAAAGATTTTCTTTTCATACACCCAGGCTTCCTGGTCGCGCACCAGTACCCGCTTAATAATGATGATGCCGTCTCCCTCCACTCTTTCTTCGGTAACACCCTGTTTGTATTTGGCCACCAGGGCATTTATTTTTTTATCGATGATTTGTTTGGTGGCCGTGTTATCCGCTGCCATAATATTCAGCTGCACTTCTTCTTTGTCCTTATTAAATATGGAGTTCTTTTCTTCCTCAATTAATTTAAGCATCAGGCTTTCCTTTACCAGTTTCTCATCCAGGTCCTTTTTCTCGGCCGCCAGTTTTTCACCTTCAGCTTTAGCAACCGAAGTGGCCACCGCTTTGTTCAGCTCTTTCTGTTTGGCTTCATTTTTCTGAAGGGCCAGTTGAATCGCTTTCTTTTCGGCTTCCTTCACCAGCTTCATGGCCTGCATCTTTGCTTTTAGATGTTCCTTATCATAATCAAAATTATCTTTTCGCTTATTGTAATAAAACTTGGTGATAGGCTCATTGAACATGGAATAATCAACGCCCTCATAATATTTTAAAAGATCCACATCCGCTTTGATGGCGGGAAATTTAATCCCGGCCAGTTCCGGTGGAATACCCTTGGTACTCACACTGAAATATTTTTGCACGTAATCGTTTTTAGAAATCGAAATCAGGTAATCATTCCCCAGGGGCAGGTAAATATTATAGCTGCCCGTGTTATTGGTTTTAAACGTGGTCATTAATTTCCCGTTTTGTAATACCTGCACAATCACTTCCGATAGACTGTTATTTTCATGCGTTACCCTTCCTTCAAAATCCACGGTAATATCCTGTGAAAAACTGAATCCATAGGAACAGATTAAAATGATGGTCAGTGCCATTTTTTTGATTGCCAAAGCAGGGTGTTGTGTTGTCTTCATTGTTAAATAAAATTACGGTACCCCGGCGGAGCTTTGGGTTCTTTCGCCCGATTTTATAAACAGAAAGATGTTAACGCAATAGAAACTAATGACACCTTAGCGAACATTACAAATACCGGCATAGGCGCAGTATTCACACTGATCTTCGTCCTCTGTCTGGATAAAGGAGTTAGAAGGAGAAAGGATCTCCGAGATCTTTTGTTTCAGGTGATCTTCAAATTCCTGCAGGAGTTCGTTAGTGAACTCTAAAATGGCCCCGCCCTTTTTATCTTCCATGATAAACTTGGGATGCTCCTCAAACTTTTTAAAAGGAATGATGCAGGGCTGCAGTTCCTCCGGCTTGGCCAAATTGTTCTTTACCACCAACCAGGCATACATAAACAGCTGCAGCATTTTATTGTACTGGGTATCGGTAAACAAATCTTCGAAATTGGTGAACTTAAATTTATCATCAGTCTTCACCGAGGATTTATAATCGATGATGCGGATCTTATTCCCTAATTTATCAATGCGATCAGCAGAGCCTTTTAAGTAAATGACAGTCTCTATACCTTTGATAGAAATAGTAACCGTGGCCGACAAGGTCCGTTCCAGGTCAATTAAGCTCAGCAGCTCATTGGTCCTTTTGGATTGCTGGATCAGCTTCAGATCATTCCGTAATAATTTATTGACGTATTCATACAGTACCTTTCGCTGTAAAAAGTTTTTACCAAACTGGCTCTCTCGCTGGCTGAAATAATTCTGAAAGATCAGGTTTACGCTCTCTTCGGTTTTCGTGAGACAGCCCTTCAAATCTTCTTCCGTGAGTACCCTGCCGATAAAAGGCTGGAAAAGCATCTCCAGGGATTCATGCAGAATCGATCCTTGTGTATTGGCCTCGGCACTTTCTTCCACATCTTCCGTTTCCTTGATGCCAACCCCGTACCTGAAAAAGAAACGCAGGGCGCAGTCCTTATAAGTGATCAAAGCCGAAGGACTTAAACCCGCATATTGAGAATCGGTACTCAGCTTATACAGAATAGGCGCTAAATTCAGATCGGTTTTTGAAATCGCGATCACGTTCCTGGAACTCGCCGGCAATGCATCTCCGCTCAGCATTTGTTCGGTGATGGTATGCGCCGGATTATAACGTTGCAATTCAAACTGCAACTGGGTAATGAAACGGCTCTTTTCACCGGAACCTAACACGCTGTGCTCCGTATTATAAGTAATCAATACATTGGAAGCCCTTTGCAGCAATCGGTAAAAGTGGTACGCGTAAATCGCATCCTTGTCACCGTACAAAGGCATATCATGGTATCGCTTCAGGTCATTGGGAATAAACGAATTGGCAGATTTACCGGAAGGTAACACGCCTTCGTTCACACCCAGCAAAATAATGTTTTCAAAATCAAGCGTCCGGGTTTCCAACACACCCATGATCTGTAAGCCCTGCAAAGGCTCACCAATAAAAGGTACCGAAGCGGCGCCAATGATTTGCTTGTACAAACTTTTTAAAGTCAGCAGGGAATTGAGGTAATCATGAGTTGTAACCAGCGACTGCAAGCGGTTGAAGTATTTGGTAAACACATGCAGGTATTCTTTTTCGGTAGAAGACAACTGCAGTTCTTCTTTTTCAGACGTATTAAAAACCGTAATGATCCGCGACATGGCCTCGATACCCTGCGCAGAATTGGTCCAGGCTGAAAACAAATGTTCGATGTAGGGATAATGGTCCTCGAATAATTCGGAGAGAACTTTGGTATTGATCCATACATAGTTCTTATCAATGATCCGCTGAATGATACTTTGTAAAGGAACCCTTGGTTCAAACGAACGGTAGTATTTTTTAAACAGGGAATTCTGCAGGATCTTAAAGACATCCGCAAAATAAAAACTGCTGCTCCCTCCCGCCTTCTGCGTCGACTGATGAAGGCTGATCAGGTTATCCATCAAATCATAAATCGGCGATAAGCGCAATGGATATTCCATCGTGATATTCACATGCTGCACTTCCTTTGGCAAGTGATTCAGGATGGGGAACAATAAACTTTCATCTGCCAATACCACAGCCGTTTTGTTCAGGGACCTGCCCTGTTTGATCCACTCGTTCAGCTGATGCGAGACTACCTGCGCCTGGCCCATTTGCTTGGGAACCGCCACGATATCAATATGCTTTGGTATCTCCTTAAAATAATCCCCGATATGATCCTTTGTATCCAGCCAGGTATTTTTAAAATTCTTTCTTAAAAATAAACCGGCCTCATAACTTTCGTGCTTCACATAATAGGTATCCGCATCATAAATAATGGCAGCCTTTTTTTCTTTCACCAGCTCCGAAAAAATAATGGTCTCTGCTTTATTCAACGCATTAAATCCACAGATCAATAATTTGGAAAACCGGTTAATGTATTCCGATCCCTGGTAACGCTCCACCGCCTTGCGGTACATGAAGCCCTGGTAGGCTTGTTTTTTTTCCAGTAACACTTTGGTAAACTCATGGTATATGGTTCCCATCTGGTGCATGAAATTCACATAATCCTGTTGCGTGGGCGTCAGGTTTTCCGCGCTCAAACTCCAGTTCTCTATTTCACGGATCTCTTTTAAATTCTGGTACAAGGCATTGGTATCCACCAGGTAACGGTCCGCTTCATTAAAATCCTGAAGCATGAGCGTTCCCCATTTAGCAAAGGCATCAAATGGTTCTGCTTTATCTTTTAAAACCCCGGTATATACCGTATACAAATCACAAATTAAATCAATGCTATCGGCTTGCTGCAAACCGGATAATTCAGCCACCAGTTCCTCGGCACTGATGATGGTTGGCAACCAGATGGTTTTTTGAAATGTTTTGGCCAGATGTTGTTTTAAATAAAGTGCTCCCCTTTTATTCGGCAATACAATGCACAGATGTTCCGTATCATGCTCATGATGTTGAAAGATGTATTGGGCAATGTACTGAAGGAAAGGGGTCATGAAGTATTTTCAAAGGAGAAATTTAAGGTTTTTTTCTTTACTTTTTTCCCTGACGAAAAAAGTAAGCAAAAAAAACATCCAGATAACTTTCGGGACAAAACGATGTCAGCGCGCTCTTTGTATTTATGAGATCGCATACAAACGATCGATACTTTTGCAAAAGTATCCAAAAGCGCATTTCCCTTTTTCTTTTTCCTTGATGAAAAAGAAACAAAAAATCAAGAACGAACACCAACTCCAATCTTTTTAGGGGCGCACAGCGCAAAAACTCCCTAAAAAATTGTAGTTCGCACCGTTCGTTCACGTCCCTGCGCTATTTCAGTTGATGTTTTATTTTGGTTTTCAATACTCGTGACTCTAAAGTACAACATCCAATCGGAATTTTAAAACACATCTATATCTCACGAGAGCAGGATGAACATCAGGTGCGGGACTATGATTTTGTGAAGCAATAGCTGTAAAAGCAACGTAGCGTCGGCACGCGCAAGCGGGTTGCTTTTATCAGTGGTCCGAAGGAATTGCCTATCACGAAATCATAAGCTTTTGGATACTTTTGGCTGCAAAAGTATCGTAAAAAAAATTGAATAAGTCAATTTTACTTTCTTTGCCTGCCATGCAAAGAAAGTAAGTTCTAAAACAAAAAGTTAGTTCCAGCTTCAAGCAAAAAGAACAGAAGAAATGCTTTTGGATACTCCCGATAGTTATCGGGATCGTAAAGTAACCCTTACCTTTCAAACACGTTATTTTCCGTTTTTGTAGAAGCGTGTTTATAAGGTCTTTTTTAACTAAATTTACCCTGATTTTTAAAAACTATGAAGACCATTCTAACCATATTCCTTTTTGTTGGTGTACTTAATATTGCCTCTTCTCAAACGGGCACCTGGGACCTGCAGCAATGTGTAGACTATGCCCAGAAAAATAATATTTCCATAAAACAAGCCGAGATTGCGGCTAAAATTAATCAGAACAATGCCACGCAAAGCAAGGCCGCTATTTTACCAACGGTGAATGCGGGTGCCCAGCATACTTATAACTTTGGTAGAACAATTGACCGTTACACCAATACCTTTGCCAACTCACAGGTATTATCACAAAACTTTTATGTGTCTTCCAATGTCATTCTCTGGTCGGGCCTGGCTCAGTACAATAACATCAAAGCCAATCAGTACCAGTATTTGTCCAGTGCCGAAAATTACCTGCAGCAACGCAACGACCTTGCCCTCAATGTGGCCACTGCCTACATCAATGTGATCTTCAGTGACGAGATTCTGCAGATTGCCAGAGCACAATATAAAATTACCGAAGAGCAATTGGATCGTACCCAAAAACTGGCTGATGCCGGAACACTTGCGAAAAGCGCCGTGTATGATTTGAAAGCACAGCTGGCCAATGAAGATGTAAATGTTATCAGTTCCGACAATAATTACCAGATCGCTTTACTGAGCCTGAAACAATTATTGAACCTGGACAGTGTGAGTAATTTTGCGATTACAAGACCCAATGTGGATATTTTAAATAATGAGTTAGCTTCCTTATCTGTTCAAACGGTTTACGAATCAGCGCTAAAAAATCAACATTCTGTGAGGAGTGCCGAGTACAATGTCATGGCTGCTGAAAAAAGTTTAGACGTTGCCAAAGGAAGAGTAAGCCCTACCCTTTCCGCTACCGGAAGTTTAGGAACAGGAACGTCGGAACTGGATAAAAACATCGATGCCGTAAATTTTATTGGTTCTGAGCAAACACCCTACTATATAGCGGACGATCCAAATAACCCAACTCTGATTTATCCTGTTTACCAGCCCAAAACAGAAATTATTACTTCCAAAAAACCTTTTGCCGATCAGTTCAAGGATAATGTCAACAAGAGTGTTGGCTTTACTTTATCCATTCCAATTTTTAATGGTTTGCAAACGGTAACCGGAGTGAAGAACGCCAAACTGAGTGCCTTGAATGCCAAATACTCACAGGACCTTTTACAACAAAATTTATACAAAACCATTGCCCAGGCTTATGCTAATGCAAGAGCTGCACTTAACAAATATAATGCGAGCAAGTCGGCGGTTGAAGCATCCGAGCAATCCTTCTTTTATGCCGAGCAAAAGTTAAACGTTGGTGCTATCAGCACCTTTGATTACAATAACGCAAAGGTGCGTTCTCAAAATGCATTGGGTAATATGGTGCAGGCGAAATACGATTACGTGTTCAAATTAAAAGTATTGGATTATTATCAAGGGAAAGAATTGAAGTTTTAAGAACCTATTATGAAAAAACTATACTGGATCATCGGAATTTGTATTGCTGTTTTAATGATAGTAATCATTTTCAAATTTTTTAAAGGTGCTGAGCCAACAAAGGTCACTACTGAAAAAGCAGCGAAACGCAATATCATCGAATCAGTTTCTGCCAACGGGAAAATTCAGCCGGAAGCAGAATTAAAAATCACCTCGGATGTATCCGGAGAAATTGTGGAAATGCTGGTAAAGGAAGGTGACGATGTCAAAAAAGGACAGCTGCTATGCCGTATCAAACCGGACATTTATGAAAGTAATTTAGAAAGGGTAAACGCTACCGTAAACAGTTCTAAAGCCAATTTAAAAACAGCCGTGGCACAATTGGCTCAGGCACAGGCAAACCTCGCCAATGCTGAGGCGTCTTATGCCCGCAGTAAAAAATTATTTGATCAGAATGTGATTTCTCAACAGGAATTTGATGGTGCCAAAGCTGCCTTCGAAGCAGCAAAAGCCAATGTGGTTGGTATTACCGAAAGTATCAACGCCTCTGATTACAACGTCAAAAGTGTAGAAGCCTCTTTAAAAGAAGCCAATACCAATCTGGATAAAACCTATATCTATGCGCCGGTTGATGGTACGGTTTCCAAATTAAATGTGGAAAAAGGAGAACGTGTGGTGGGTGTTCAGGGATTACAAGGAACTGAAATTCTTCGTCTGGCTAATTTAAATGAAATGGAAGCCAGTGTGGAAGTCAACGAAAATGACATTATCCGCATTCATAAAAATGACACGGCCATCATTGAAGTAGACGCCTACATCGGAAAAAAATTCAGGGGCATCGTAACCGAAGTAGCAAACTCTGCAAACACTACTGGCATCTCCATCGACCAGGTAACTAATTTTGTGGTGAAGATCCGGATGATCCGGGAATCTTACCTTGACCTGGTAACCGAAGAAAATCCAGCGCCATTCAGGCCTGGCATGAGCGCGAGCGTGGATATTCAAACCATGCGTGCCGCCAATAGAATCACGGTTCCAATTCCGGCTGTAACCACCCGCAGCTCTGACACCACCAAAACCAAAGAAAGATTTGATGAGGAAGATGAAGAAGGCGGTGATGTGGTTGTGAAAGATGAGAAAGAAGAAAAAATGAACAGTAATAAAAAAGAAGAAATTAAAGAATGCGTCTTCGTAAACCGGGATGGTGTGGCCAAAATGGTGTACGTAACTACCGGTATCCAGGACAATGATTTCATAGAGATTAAAAGCGGGATTAATGTGGGCGACGAAGTCATTTCGGGCCCTTATGGCGCGGTCTCCAAAATATTAAAAGACGGAAAGAAAATAAAAGTAGTGGATAAGGACGAGTTATTTTCTGATAAAAAATAACAACCCGTGGCTTACCTCTTACATATAGAAAGCACGTCCACCGTTTGCTCTGTTGCCATTTCCAAAGATGCAGAGCTGCTTTCCCTCAAAGAATTAAACAACGGTTACACCCATGCCGAAAACCTGCACGTTTTTATTGAACAGGTGCTCCGCGAAAGCAATTTAAAAGCAGATGATCTGAATGCAGTTTCCGTCAGCTCAGGGCCTGGTTCCTATACAGGTTTACGTATTGGTTTTTCGGCTGCCAAAGGACTGGCCTTCGCCCTGAATATTCCGTTGATTACAGTAGATACTTTAAAGGCATTGACCATGAATGCTATTCAGCAACACAACACAGATGCCGTGTTTATTCCGTTTATGGATGCGCGAAGAATGGAAGTGTATTGCGCTGCCTACGACCAAAAGCTCAACGAAGTATTACCGGTGCAGGCTTTGGTGTTGAATGAAGAAAGTATTAAAGCATTTGAGCTGAACAAACCGCTTTATTTTTTCGGAGACGGCATGCCAAAAGCCAAAGAAATTTTACAGCAATTACCGCAGGCACATTTTATCGAAGGTATAACTGCGTCCGCCACGGGCATGATTCAAATGGCTCTTGAAAAATACAACGTGAAGGACTTTGCCGATGTAGCTTATTCGGAGCCGAATTATTTAAAGGAATTTTTCTTTCACACTGCTAAAAAATAACATGGCTCCAAAAATCGCATTTGTGATCAACCCCAAGGCAGGTGTCAAAAAGAAAATGGACATCAGTGAATTTATCACACAGAATTTTTCGAAAGAAATACCCTATGACCTGATCCTATGGAAAGACAAAGATGATTTTGAATCCGTAAGACAATCTCTGCTTGCAGGCAATTATGATACCGTGGTCGCCTGTGGAGGTGATGGCACCGTAAATCAGGTAGCATCCGTGATTGCACAAAGTAATATGGCCCTGGGTATTTTCCCTCTTGGTTCCGGTAACGGTTTGGCCAGGAGTAACCGCATTCCTCTGGATCCTTTAAAAGCATTGAAAGTCATTGAACGGGGAACCACTAACCAAATTGACGGGGCCCTGATCAACGGCAAAGCATTTTTTTGCACAGCAGGTATAGGCTTCGATGCGCACATTGCCCATGAATTTGCTTCCAGTTCTAAAAGGGGCTTCATGACCTATTTCACTACAACGCTTAAAGAATTTTTCAGCTACACGCCGCAGACATATAAAATCGCTATCGATGATCAGGTGATCGAAACCAAAGCTTTTTTAATTACCATCGCTAATGCCGGGCAATGGGGTAATGATGTTTATATTGCACCACTGGCAGAATTAAGCGATGGCGTTCTCAACATCAGCATCTTAAAACCATTTTCCTATTTTTCCATTCCGTTGATGGGCATCAAATTGTTTTCTAAAAAGATCCATACCTCAAACCTCCTGCAATCTGAAAAGGGAAAACAAATCGATATTAGTTTTCATGGCGAACTCCCGGTGCATTATGACGGTGAGCCAATGATAGTTTCAAAAAATATTTCAGTTACTATTATGCCATTGGCCTTGAAGATTGTTTGTTGATCCAATAGTAATTTTTTTCAGTAAAAAATAGAATTAGCTGATCATCTTAATCATTTAACGCTCTTATGCTTAAATTTAATTCCTCAGAATCTTTACCACCTAAAGTCGATAAAAAATCAGCTAAATGTTTATTGAATTCATCGGGTTGTTCCAAATTAGATACGTGTCCCGCACGATCAATCACGCGAAGTACTGAGCCTTTGATCTGTTGATGCATATATTCGGATTGGGCAAGCGGTGTTACTTCATCATCCTTACCACAGATAATTAAAGTTGGAATGATTATCTCATTCAGGGTGGAGCAGGTTTCTGAACGTTCGGCAAGTGCTACCAATCCCTGGCTGATAATATAGGGAGGGTTGGAAAATACCGTATTTCTTAATTGTTCCACCACTTCCTTTTTGTTGGTGAATGAATCTTTGTGAAAAACACGTTTAATAAATGCTTCGTTAAAATTATCAACTCCATCTGCTGCGATTTCATCTATCGCTTTATAACGTTTCTCTTTTACTTCAGTCGTGTCAGCAATACATTGGGTATCACATAAGATCAATGCCTCAAAGCGATCCGGAAATCTTTTTTGTGCATGAAGTGCGATGAAGCCACCCATTGACAATCCACAAACAATCGCTTTATCGATGTGCATCTTGTCCATAAACCAGATCAGGTCCTCAGCAAACAAATCAATACTTAGCGGTGATCTTTCGTCTTTTGATTTTCCAAATCCCCTGATATCACAAGCAATAACACGATAAGAAGATTTTAAAAACTCAAGTTGAGAATACCAGGTATTTTTGTCAAAAGGAAAACCATGAAGGAAGATAACCGGAATGGTTCCTTCTCCAACATCATCGTATGATAAGTTAAAATTATTAAGCGTAATCATTGAATTGTATCCTTTTGGTTCCGTTTTCATGGTATTTATTTTTAGCTATTTGTATTAACAAGACAAAGTTATTTTTTGATTTAACGGAGTTGTTACTTAATTCGAAAGGAGAGTTATAAAATTCACACTTTTGTAACAAGCATGTGATCCTGTATTTTTATTTTTTCGGTCATCAAACCATTAAAACTAAAATCATGATTGAAAACCCAACCTCCGAAAAACAACAAACTATTTCCATTCACCGTTCATTCAATCTTCCTTTAAGTACTGTATGGAAAGCCTGGTCGGAACAAGAAAGCTGCCAAAAATGGTGGGCACCGGAAGGCTTTGAATGCCCGAGCTGCAACATTGATTTTAAAGTGGGCGGCCGTTATTTAAATTCGATGAAAGGGCCTGATGGAAAAGAAGTCTGGTCAACAGGAACCTATTTGGAAATTATACCCAATGAAAAAATAGTATGTACTGATAGTTTTGCCGATAGTCAGGGAAACGTTGTAAATGCTTCTTATTATGACATGCCGGGCAAATGGCCAAACGAATTGTTAGTGATCATAGAATTCGAAGAAAACAATGGCAAAACCACCATGCATTTAAAACATGAAGGCTTACCGGCAGACCAGGCAAATGATTGTATAAAGGGATGGGAATCTATGTTTGACAAACTGGAGAAGACATTTAAATAATAAAAGTATGCATTGACCATTAGTAACAATTCAGAGACAGACAAAAGCCTGGAATAAATTCCGGGCTTTTGTGCTTCTAATGCATAACTAAAGTCAAATGATTCTATCAATTATTATTTAGAAGTCACAACATTTTTTTATCTTTAGAATAGCAAACTGCATTTAACCATTAAAAAGAAAATACATATTCCAACGCATGAGCTTTCTGACAAAAAGGAAATTGATGTTCCTTTTGATTTCCAGGAGCTCAAAGAAAAAGGAGATTACGATACAGTGAGCCATCATCGCCACGATTACTATGAATTATTTTTGTTTTTAAAAGGTGGTGGTACCCATGAAATAGATTTTGAAACATTCCCCATTGAAAACAACAGCATTCATTTTATCTCTCCCGGACAAATTCATTTGCTGAACCGGGGTGCTCATTCCAAAGGTTATGTTATCTTATTTTCCAGGGAATTTTACCATTTGGGAAACCGGAACATTGATGCCTTGTATGATCTTCTGTTCCTCAATAAGAATAATTTAAAACCGGCTATCAATATTCCTGAGAATAGTCTGGCCTTGTTCTTAAACCAGGTACAGCTAATACAAACTGAATTTAATTTTTCCAATCCCGATAAGCTGGAACTGCTCTATACTTATCTGCAGGTTTTGCTGATCCAATCCAAACGCTTGTTTCTTTCACAAAGTGAAGCGCTACCGGGAAACCCTGCCACCGAAATGTTACAGCGTTTTAAAGTGGCCGTTGAAAAAAATTTTATGCAGAGCCATAAAGTATCTGCATATGCAGATATGTTGTGTGTAACGCCCAGTCACCTCAATGATGTGATACGGGAAAATACAGGTACTTCTGCGGGGCAGCTGATTCATGACCGCTTGATACTGGAAGCCAAACGCCTGCTGTTCCATTCCGATAAAAGCATCAGCGAGATCGCAGCGACCTTGTCTTTTGAAGACTCTTCCTACTTTACCCGTTTTTTCAAAAAGCTGGCAGGCACACCTCCGGGTGATTTCCGTACTAAAATCCGTAAAAAGTACCAGTGATTCCCCATTTTGTCCTAACGCCTGAAATGATGATTGATCTACCTTTGACTATCATTTAAACCAGAAAATATGAAAACAACATTACTCATTGCATTTATTTTATGTGCCGATATGATTTCGGCACAATGGACCAGGATTATTAATTCTCCTTTTCGGGCAGAGAAGATCTATTTTTTTAATGCTCAGACTGGTTATGCCTTAAAGAACGATACCATCTTTAAATCAACCGACGGTGGAACAACCTGGAATGATCTTCCAAATAGTTTTAATCCATATACGCAGATCAATGATATCCGCTTTATATCTCCCGACACAGGTCTTATCTATGTCACAGAAGCCATAAGCTTTGCTTACCCGGTAAGCATTTACAGAACCACTAATGGCGGACAAAGCTGGAGCAGTATATTAGGGCCTTATGATGGTAGTGATATCTCATTTCACATGGCCGCACAAAACGATTGGTATTTTCATGTGACCTCGCAATGGCTGAGTCCCGCTACCGATAGTATTATTCATACCGTGAATGGTGGCAACAGCTTCACAAAAACAGGCAATACAAATACAGTGCAATATAATCAGGTAACCAATAACCTGATACTTTATAAGGATTCGACATCGTCCAATCAAGAAAACCTTTTCTATAAAAGTACAGATGGAGGTGCCTCCTGGACCTTATTGTTAACTGACAGCACAGCCGATGCTTCCTTTATGGATCGTCAGTTTTTAAGCAGCAGTAACGGCTATGTATTATTGTACCAGTATAACGCCACAGATAATATAGAATCTAAAATATATAAAACGACCAATGGCGGTCAGAACTGGATCAGTTATGATCTTCCGGCCGCTATTACTGCCCCGCAGGATATGCATTTTGCGGATATCAGTACAGGTTATATTATATCGAATGCTTCTGGCCATAGCGAGATTTTTAAGACTATTAACGGTGGACAAACATGGGCCCTGGATTTTTCAGGAAATGCCAATGAGTATTTTACATGGTATATGGGCATGGCTGAATACTTTGGGAAATTATATGTATTGGGCAATTCGATCATTACCAACCAGGCTGCCACTTCGGTGGAGGATCTGAAGAACAACGAACTCTCTTTTGGTCTATATCCTAATCCTTCTACCGGGTTACTGACCATCAAAAATAACTTCCCGGATAAACCTACTGACTTTGTGATTATGGATATCACCGGTAAAGAAGTATATGCTTTTTCAACCGAACAAAGTATATCACATGACATTGATGTTTCTTTTTTAAGCAACGGACTCTATCTCTTAAAACAAAGAGACAAATCGCAGTCCATCTTATTTGTCAAAGAATAAAACAAAAAGCCCCGGTAGAAACCGGGGCTTTTAATTTATATCAATGTACAGTTCTTTTTAATTATTCAGCGCTCTCCTGTTTTTCCGCCAAATCCTCCACCTGATTGCTTAACATTCCTAAAAAATCACTTAACTGTTTATTGAATTCTTCGGGTTGCTCCAGGTTGGAAACATGGCCCGCATTTTCAATCACGCAAAGCATCGATCTATCAATATTCTGTTTCATGTATTCGGATTGAATAACCGGTGTCAATTCATCCTCTTTACCGCAGATAATTAAGGTAGGGATGCTAACGTTGCACAACGTAGAACAGGTTTCCCTTCGTTCAGCAAGTGCTTTCAGCCCTTGCGTGATCATACGGGGTGAGGTTGAATAAATCACCTCTTTCAATTGATCCACCACTTGTTTTTTGTTCGTGAGAGAATCGTTACAAAACGCGCGTTGAATAAACCCTTCGGCAAAATTTTTGATACCTTCCGCGTTAATCTCGTCAATGCTCTGATAACGTTTTTTCTTTCCTTCGGCAGTGTCGGCCACACATTGTGTGTCACTTAAAATCAGAGCCTCGAAACGTCCGGGTGCACGCTTGTGCGCGTTCATCGCAACGTAGCCACCCATCGACAATCCGCAAACAACCGCTTTATCAATGCTCAAAAGATCCATAAAACGAATCAGGTCCTCACTGAACTGATCGATACTTAATGTGGTTCCATGATCCCGTGATTTGCCAAATCCCCTGGTATCGTATGCAATGACACGATGCGTTGACTTTAAGAATTCAACCTGGGAATGCCACATATTTTTATCAAATGGAAAGCCGTGAAGAAAAATAACAGGAACCGATCCTTCGCCCACATCATCATAACACAATCTGATCCCATTCACGTTCAGTGTTAAATTATATCCTTTAGTAGTTGTGTCCATGGTATTTAATTTTTTTGTTAGTACTATTTAATGCTACTCAAAGTTAATTTCAGAATGTGCGCAATACGTTACTTATTTCAGCGTGAAAATTATAAGAATCACAGTTCTCAGTTCCCTTGTTTCATCCAGTTAATTCAGGCCTTTTAAAGCAGGTTCCGGCGATTTAAAATCGGCTCTTATGTGATCTTAAAATCGATGGATTTTATTAATAAATACATTTGGTAACAAAACCATTAAAAATAAAAAAAATGATAGAACAACCAACCTCCGAAAAACAAAAAACTATTTCTATTCTAAGAACGTTTGATCTTCCAGTCGCTACCGTATGGAAAGCCTGGTCTGACCCGGAAAGCTGCAAAAAGTGGTGGGGTCCGGAAGGGTTTACCTGCCCTGCCTGCAACATCGATTTTAAAACAGGCGGACGTTATTTCAATTCAATGAAAGGTCCGGATGGAAAAGAAGTATGGTCAACCGGCACTTACAAAGAAATTATTCCTAACAAAAAAATCGTGTGCACCGATAACTTTGCCGATAGCAAAGGTAACGTCGTGCCGGCTTCATATTACGGTATGCCCGGTGATTGGTCAAAAGATCTATTAGTGACGGTAAAGTTTGAGGAGTTAAATAGTAAAACACATATGCATTTGGTGCACGAAGGCATACCGGTTGATCAGGCAGAAGATTGTATCAAGGGATGGCAATCCATGTTCGATAAATTAGAAAAGGAATTTAAATGAACCTAAAACCATTACTAATTGAAGCCCGGGATTTTACCGGGCTTTTTTGTGCATGCAGTTTGCTGATAAAAGTTATTGATATTTTTTTACCTTTAAATATCCATGAGCAGCTTCAAAGACAACTTTTCAAAACAGGCAGACATTTATATAAAATACCGGCCACTGTATCCAACAGCCGTTTATTCCTTCTTATCATCTCTTACAGTAGAACATGAATTAGCTTTGGACTGCGGAACGGGTAACGGGCAGGCGGCAATAGGGCTAACAGCTTTCTACAAAAAAGTCATTGCTACCGACCCAAGCGAACAACAAATCAAGAATTGCCTGCCAGACAAAAACATCACCTACCTGGTAGAAAAAGCTGAACAAACTTCCCTCCTACCAAACTCGGTTGATTTGATTACAATTGCCAACGCCCTTCACTGGTTTGACTTTGACATCTTTTACGAAGAAGCCAAACGTGTTTTAAAAAACAACGGGGTCATCGCTGCCTGGACCATGAGTCTCCCTTCCATTTCACCGGAAATAGATCCCATCATCCGGCGTTTCCACGATTATACCGTAGATGCATACTGGCAACCTGAAAATCGCCTGGTAGAAAAAGAATATACCACTATTCCCTTTCCTTTTCAAATCATCAGCTCACCTGAATTTTATAGCGAAAAAGAAATGGACCTCGATGAATTGATTGGTTATTTAAATACCTGGTCGGCCACCCAACGTTTTATAACTGACCGGCAATTTAACCCTACTGAGCAATTAAAAAAAGAGTTAATGAGTCTATGGCCGGATAGCTCATCTAAAAAGAAACTGACCTGGCGTTTAATTGTAAAAGTGGGACGAGTAACTCAATCATAAAAATTAAAATATGAAAGCAATAGTTTACAAACGATACGGACCACCCGAAGTTGCCGGTTTAACTGAGGTTCCAAAACCTGTTCCAAAAGACAATGAAGTGTTGGTGAAAGTCTACGCCTCTACTGTTAATCGCACCGACTCCGGTTTCAGGAGCGCCGAGTATTTTGTTTCAAGGTTCTGGAGCGGTTTGCTGCGTCCTAAATTGAATGTACTTGGTTGCGAGTTTGCAGGCATCATTGAAGAAACAGGCAAGAATGTTGCAACCTTAAAAACCGGAGACAACGTGTTTGGCTACAATGACAAAACATTTGGTGGGCACGCGGAATACTTGTGTATGGCAGAACATGATGCTATTACAACCCTGCCACATAACCTGGATTTGAAGGAAGCTGCTGCCCTTACCGAAGGAGCTCATTATGCCCTTAATAATATCAAAGCAGCAAAAACACAAAGAGACCAACATGTGCTGGTTTATGGTGCTACCGGTGCCATTGGCTCTGCCGCTGTTCAGCTCTTAAAACATTTCGGAGCGAGGGTCACCGCAGTTTGCAATACCAAAAATGTCGCATTGGTTAAAGGGCTCGGTGCAGATATCGTAATTGATTACCAAACGCAGGATTTTACAAAAACAGCTGCCAAATTTCATTTTGTGTTTGATGCTGTAGGTAAAAGTTCTTTTAAACAATGCAGGCCGTTAATGACTGAAAAAGGAATTTACATTTCCACCGAACTGGGAAAGAACGGTGTGAATATTCCCCTGGCACTCATCACCCCGTTACTGGGTGGTAAAAAAGTGTTGTTTCCTATTCCTACCATTTCTAAAGAAGATGTGATCTTTCTTAAAGAGCTGGTAGAAAAAGGAATTTACAAACCGGTGATCGATCGAAGCTATTCCATGAACCAAATTGTAGAAGCTTATACCTATGTGGAATCAGGGCAAAAAACGGGAAACGTTATTTTGAAAATTGCAGAGTGATTATACCACGTTAAATAAATACTGTGTCTGCTCCGCTGCATCAATATCCTCTAGAGACATAGTCTAAGTTTTTTCTTTGCCAAAGCCTTCAAAAAGTTATCTTTATAGCAACTAATACAATTATAAATAATAATGACTACAACATACAAAAATTGCCAGTCCTGTGGAATGCCATTGAAACGTGATGAAAAAGGTGGTGGTACACAAGCCGATGGAAGCATCAGCAAAAAGTATTGTTCCTATTGCTTCGAAAAAGGCGAATTTATTTACAAGGGTGAAAATGTGAATGACTTTCAGGAGTATTGCAAACAAAAGATGATGGAAGGAGGACATTCCAGGTTTTTCTCCTGGCTATTTACCAGGGGAATGAAACGATTGGACAGATGGAAAATTAATTAATTTTTATTCCCGATGTGTTTTCTTAAATACTTTTCAAAGCCGGATATTATCGAAGGCAGATGTTACACGATATATATAACATCCGTGAGATTATTATTTTTTACTTTCGCACAAAAAAATTAAAAAATGAAAAAACTTAATCTTACACTTATTGCATTATCACTATGTGCTTTAATCAGCTGCAACAATGCAGACAAAAAACACGAAACCGAAACAACCCACTCTGATACAGTTGCTACAACAGCACCCGAACATGAACCTATTACCGATGAACCGGATATGGACAGTACAGCCATGGCAAAGGCCTGGGAACAATATATGACTCCGGGCAGTATGCACCAGGTGATGACAGAGCAGAACGGAAAATGGAAAGGAGAACTGGTTTCCTGGATGAAAGCCGATGCTCCCCCAACTCCAGCCAGTGAAGTCACGGCAGAAAATAAAATGATACTTGGTGGACGCTACCAGGAATCAATTTACAAAGGTAAAATGATGGGAATGGATTTTGAAGGGCATGGAATCATGGCCTATGACAATGCAAAAAAAGTATTTATCAATACCTGGATCGATAATATGGGTACGGGCGTAATGTACATGGAAGGACCTTATGATGAAGCAACAAAAACCATTACCATGAAAGGCAAAATGACAGATCCTGCAACAGGTAAGGAGATAGAAATGCGCCAGGTAGTCAAAACCATAGATGACAAAAACCAGGTGATGGAGATGTATTGTACCGAGAAAGGCAAAGAATTCAAGAATATGGAAATCAAGCTTACGAAAAAATAAAGAAAATTTAAGTTAGATAAAAAGCAGCTGTTGTCATCCACCAGCTGCTTTTTTTTGGTAAAAAATTTCCGGGTAGAGTTTAATTCATTGCCTCTCTATTTCTTCCACATACCTTACCGGAAATCTTAGATAAAGTCCACTAAATGCTGGAATTATATAAATCAGCCCTTGCAATTAACACCCAAACGTTAGCTTTTAATTAGGAACCCTCTCTTGTTTTTAATCAAATTTCTGTTAACTTTATAGTCTGTACAAACAAGCAAAACTTATTTTAACCACTATGAAAAAAGCATTTGTATTTCCGGGACAGGGTTCCCAGTTTTCCGGAATGGGAAAAGACCTATACGACAACTCCGATTTAGCAAAAAAAATGTTCCACCAGGCAAATGAGATCCTTGGATTTAACATTACCGATACTATGTTTTCAGGCACCGACGAAGAACTGAAACAAACCAAAGTCACACAACCGGCCATCTTTTTACATTCTGTTATTTTAGCCGCCACGATGGATTCTTCCATTGTTCCGGACATGGTAGCCGGTCACTCCTTAGGAGAATTTTCTGCTTTGGTTGCTAATAAAACCTTAAGTTTCGAAAGCGCCTTAACCTTAGTATACAAGCGTGCCATGGCCATGCAAAAGGCCTGCGAAATTAATCCTTCTACCATGGCTGCCGTATTGAACCTGGCCGATGATGTGATCGAAAACATTTGCAAAGAAATTACTAACAGCGGCCATGTAGTGGTTGCTGCCAATTATAATTGTCCGGGTCAGTTAGTGATCTCCGGCTCCATTGAAGGGATCAATATTGCCTGCGAAAAAATGAAAGCAGCCGGTGCCAAACGTGCTTTAGTGTTGCCTGTGGGCGGAGCGTTTCACTCTCCGTTAATGGAACCTGCCCGTGTAGAACTGGAATCTGCTATTAATGCCACCTCTTTTAATCCACCAATTTGTCCTGTGTACCAGAATGTGACTGCTTTTGCTGTTTCAAATCCTGAAGATATCAAGAAAAATTTAATTCTTCAGTTAACTGCTCCGGTTAAATGGACACAAACTGTTGCCCAAATGATTGAAGACGGTGCCACACATTTTACCGAAGTTGGACCGGGTAAAGTATTACAGGGCCTTATTAAAAAGGTCAATCAATCCATGGAAACCATTAGTGCTTAATATTATGATAAAAAAGATCATCATTTGCTTCGCTATACTTCATCTGACTCTTCAGCTGGATGCACAGTTTTTCAGGGGTGTAGGTATTTTTGTCGGGCCGACCACTTCGAGTCACCGTTACAGGAACCTGAACCCTGTTAACAACGAA
Organism: Bacteroidota bacterium; assembly: GCA_021155905.1. Classification (GTDB taxonomy): domain Bacteria; phylum Bacteroidota; class Bacteroidia; order B-17B0; family Aurantibacillaceae; genus UBA4416. The sequence goes on along the minus strand of JAJNBG010000002.1, from coordinate 105,962 downwards.
ACTTATGCACACGCATTCCCTGCGCCTTCACACCGTTCCGGTGAATTCATCAGTTTTAGCGTCGGGATCCTTGGTGAGTTTTTAAAATATGACCATATACGCTGGCAAACAGAATTGGAGTATGCTACTAAAGGAGGAATTGAGCGCCCTGTACTAATTCCGGGTAGCGGGGAACGAGGTCCTGCCTCTCCCAATACATTCACAAATATTCAGTGGAACAACTTCGCTAAAATTTTTGGTAATGAAGGATATCGCGGAACGCCTTATCTAATGCTTGGTGCAAGGCTTGAATACAACATGGCAAGAGCGATCACAGCTTACCCAACAATTGCTGGTGCAGCGCCAAAGATTAATTTAACCCCTGACGTTGGCCTGGGATACGAATTTGCATCATACAGTAAATTTCATTTTTTCACAGAATTACATTACAACCCGGACGCCATTAAAATGGTAACACAAGGTGTTGTATTCTGGCAAAGAATGTGGGAGCTAAGAATCGGAATCATTTACCGTCCGAGAAAATCTATAGACGATTGTAATGCCCCAAGGTATCATGGTAGTGATTATTAATTTTAAAAAATCAATTCGATTATGGTAATGAGTAAAGACGTGTTGTTTTCTTTAACGAAGGGCGGTTATGCTCCTCAGGAAGAAATGCTTGAAGTGGCCCGTAAGAAAGGTAAGCTTTACATTGGTATTCCGAAAGAGATGGCTTTTCAGGAAAATCGTGTACCTCTTGTGCCCGACGCTGTTGCCTTACTTGTAAATAACGGCCATAAAATAGTGGTGGAAGCCGGTGCCGGTACCAATGCGCATTTTGAGGACACTGATTACAGTGAAGCCGGTGCTGAGATCGTTTATTCGGCTGAAGAAGTATATAAAGCGGATATCATTTTAAAAATTGCCCCGCCTACCCTTGAGGAAATTGAAAGTATGAAAACCAAACAAACGTTGTTTTCAGCTTTACAGCTTACCGTTCAACCTGAAGATTTTTTAAAAAAATTAGTCGCTAAAAAATTAAATTGTGTTGCATTTGATCTGATTACGGATGATGCAGGGATCTTTCCGGTGATTCGTGCCATGGGTGAAATTGCCGGAGGTGCTTCTATTTTGGTAGCCGCCGAATTGCTTAGTAATGCCAATAACGGTGTAGGATCTTTGTTGGGAGGTATCAGTGGTATCTCTCCGACAGAAGTGGTGATTATCGGTGCCGGAACCGTTGGTGAATTTGCAGCCCGTGCCGCGCTAGGATTGGGAGCTACCGTGAAAGTATTTGATAATTCCACTTCGCGTTTACGACGTTTACAGAGCCAGCTGGGCACAAGGATTTTCACTTCAGTAATTGTTCCGAAAGTTTTAGAAAAACATTTACGCTCTGCTGATGTAGCAATTGGTGCCCTCAGGGCTTCCAAAGGAAGAACTCCTTGTATTGTTTCCGATGAAATGGTTGCCGAAATGAAAACTGGTTCTGTGATCATTGATGTGAGTATCGACCAGGGTGGTGTATTTGAAACGTCCGCTGTGACCAATCATACAAAACCTGTCTTTCGCAAACATGGTGTCATACATTACTGCGTCCCTAACATTCCGTCACGTGTAGCGCGGACTGCTTCTTATGCTTTCAGTAATATTTTCCAGCAGATCCTTATGAACATGGGTGATGAAGGAGGCTTTGACAGTTTGGTGAGAAAAGACGCCGGGGTTAGAACCGGGGTGTATATCTATAACGGTATCCTGACGAATCAATATCTTGGAGAAACATTTAACCTGCCTCATAAGGATATCAATTTACTCATGGCTGCAATGTAATCTTCGTCATGAAAAACATTTTTCTCATAACTTATAACTTATAATTCCTGTATGTCTTTCTGGCACCGCTTTCGTCTTTTTCTCATCGGTTTTATCCCGGGTTGTATCATTTTATTTTTCATCATCAATAAAACGGGTTGCACGAGTCCCAATGAATTAAAAATGCTCGAACTGCAGCACCAGTATTTAATGCTTGGAAATAAAGCGGCGTGCAAATTAAAATGCCTGGTAATGATTGACAAAGGCTTTAAAGTAAACATGAGAAACTTTCAGGTAAATTACGACCTGAGTGACGTTCACAAAAAACCCTATGGCATCTATTACCTTCAGGCCAAAGAAGTTAAAGATGCGCGTTATGAATTTATTGCGGAGGATAAAGATACCATCACTTTTGTCAATGATATTAAGCTGCTCAGCAGCACAGAAAATTGTCAGTGCGATACGATCAACTAATGGAGAACATGTTAAAAACAGATCTTTCAAAGTTTAATAACGACTGGTACAAAAAAGGTGGCAGTTCTGTGAAACGTATCTCATGGTATATCGTGAATGCTGTCTTCTTTAATTCCTCTTTTCCGATTATGTCCTTCAAACGTTTTTTGCTGCGTTTATTCGGCGCGAAGATTGGGAAAGGAGTTGTGATCAAACCGTACGTGAATATTAAATATCCGTGGCGCTTAAGAATCGGTAACCATGTATGGATCGGTGAGCGCGTATGGATCGATAATTTAGGTTTAGTGGTATTACATGACAATACCTGTGTGTCACAGGGTGCAATGCTGTTATGCGGGAACCATCACTACAAAAAAGTAACTTTTGATTTAATCGTTGGAAACATCACCATCGAAGAAGGCGCCTGGATTGGTGCGCAATGCGTGGTTTGCCCCGGAGTTAAAGTAGGCAGTCATGCAGTTCTCACGGTGAACAGTGTGGCAACCAACCGCCTCGAACCGTGGAGTATCTACCAGGGAAATCCTGCCGTGAAAATTAAAGACAGGGTAATCAAAGGATAAAATTTAATTCCTGTATTTTTTTGCTCCTTTAAAAATCGTTTCCAGAATTTGTTTTTCATCTGAGCTCATTGATAAGCTTCTCCGCGCATACACCCGGTTAGCAGTTTCCACCATCTTCTCAAATTTGTATTCTTCCATTCCTTCTGCCCCACCCCAGCTGAAACCGGGAATATGGGTGGGAGGAAATCCACCACCAAAAATATTAGCGCCTACACCTACCACAGTTCCTGTATTAAACATCGTATTGATCCCGCATTTACTATGATCTCCCATGATCAGCCCGCAGAATTGTAATCCGGTATCGATCATTTTATCCTGGACATAACTGAACAGTTTTACATTGCCGTAATTATTCTTCAAATTGGAGTTGTTTGTGTCAGCGCCTAAATTACACCACTCACCAATCACACTGTTTCCTAAAAAACCGTCGTGTGCTTTGTTACTGTATCCAAAAATCACAGAGTTGTTTACCTCGCCACCAACTTTACTATGAGGACCAATGGTAGTAGGCCCGTACACTTTCGTACTCAATTTTAATGCGGAGTGCTCACATAAGGCAAATGGTCCGCGCACAACAGAACCTTCCATGATCTCTGCGTCCTTACCAATATATATCGGACCTGATTTCGTGTTTAAAATAGCCGCTTCCACCACAGCTCCGTCTTCAAGGAAAATATCTTTTGCATCACCTATCACTGTATTGCTGTTGGATAAAGGCAGCGATGTTCTGTTTTTAGTGAGCAGCTCAAAATCGCGTTTAATAGCTTCACCATTTTTAGAAAAAATATCCCATGCATTTTTAATATCCAATATCGTAATGTCACTTTCTTTGGATGCCGCTTTCGCTTCTGTGATATTTAAAACGTTATCGGTTCTGAATGCGATCAGTTTTTCGCCCTGCTTAATACCGGTTCCTTTACTCAAATTTTTAACCTGCTCGATTAAACCAGAATCAGGGCAAACGCTACCATTAATAAAAATAGTATCTCCATTTGCAGACGGGGAATATTTTTTGTTCAGATACTCCTGCGTTTGAAAAGACATTTTAGTATCCAGACATTTTTCCCATTTCTCTGTGATGGTTAAAATACCGATACGTATTTCGGACACTGGTTTTGTAAAAGTAAGCGGCAATAAATTCTGCCATGTGTGATCATCAAATGAGGTATAGTTCATATTAGCGAGGCTTTCTTGGAGTAATAATAGGTTTTTCTGCTGGTGTGCCAGTTCCTTCCTTTTCTGGCTGGCCTTCACCATCTAAATTTTTAATGGGTTTTTGCTGAACCTTTATGCTGTCATTTTTTGAAGGACAGCTCCCTTCAGTATCGCCATGTGCCAGATGCGCAGGCCACGCTGTAATTGGTATTGTAAGTGTTTGTGGATTCTGGGTATTTCCTGGAGGAAAATGACAAATGATCATTTTTCTTCCACCATCGTCATGTATTGCTGAGTCCTGCGGCACATATATAATTTGTGCTGTCTTAGCCTGCGTTCCGCCCGAGGTTGTAGCCTTTACCGTTAAGGTGTTTGTTCCTGGAGCCAAATTAGTTGAAAAACTTCCGACCGTTGAAACAAAATTATAGGAAGTGACTGGCGTTCCATTGAACGTCACTTCAATTTGTTTTTTTATTGCATTCATCACTTTAAACTGAAATGTAAAAGCCGGAATTGTAACCGTTGGTGTATTCACGGGCTGTAAAATAACAATCACCGGAGGTTTCACTACCTCAATAGGCTTATAATTCACAACAGCGGTTTTCTCTTCGCTTCCATCGTTGTTATGAATTGCAATTTGCAGGCTGTTGTTTCCAGGAAGTAAACCTGCCGAATAGGTCAAAGTCGCGCCATCATAAGTAAAATTAGAAACAACCACTCCATTGTATTTCACTGTCAAACCATTTACGTTTGGAATCTGGGTAATGGATGCCTGATATACAAAATTTGCAGACTGAGAAACGCCACTACCATTAGCGGGATTAACAAAAGTAATCGATGGTGGATTCTTAAGCTCCGTATGCGGTGTATATGTGACTTTTATTTGTTTAAAGTCTGATCCGTGTTGATTTGTTCCTTTTACAAGAAGCGTATTTTCTCCTACAACTAAATTAGACTGGAAGTTCACTTCTTTGCTTGTTGTATCATAGGTGAAATTTGACTGTGAAATGCCATTAAATAATACTTCAATATCTGCTTTTGAATTTACCTTGAGTATCGATAATTTGAAATTATATACGGCATTTTCCGTAACATTTTCAACGGATGCAGGTGTTATTAAATTAACTGTAGGAGGAACCGGAGTCGTAATGACGCGGTAATTTACTATCCTGCTCTTAATATCTGCTCCATCATTATTAACCGCCTTAATTTCAAACTTGTTACTCCCTTGTACCAACACTGCAGGATAAGTCAGATTAAAACCATCGTAAGTGTAACTAGTAATAATGTTTCCGTTAAACTTCACAGTAATTCCGGTTGTGTTTTCAATGTGCGATACAGTAGCTTTAAATGTATGGCTAGGGTTTGTGGTAGTCGTTCCGTCTGATGAAGGATGACTTATGGTTACAAAAGGCGGAGCTTTCATTTCAACCGGCGCAGTGTAAATGACAGTAATTTGCTTTGAATCTGAACCCGACGGATTCGTTCCTTTCACCAATAAGCTATTGTTACCCTTAGCCAGATTGGTTTGGAAAACCAATTCTTTTGATGCGGGATCGTAAGTGAAATTAGATTGAATGCTACCGTTAAAAACTACTTCGATATCCGACCTGGAACTAACATTTAAAACCCCTAATTTGAATGTATACGAAGAAACAGTCACGTTGTTTAGTATTGCAGAAGGATTGATTAAGTTTATTATAGGAAGCACAGGTATGTCTTTCTGCTTGAAGTTAACGATTGCATTTTTCGTATCCACACCATCGTTATTAGTGGCTGTTACTTCAAAAATATTATTTCCCTGGATTAGTGTCACCGGACAGATAATATTCGGAAACGTAAATACATAATTAGGAACATTATTTCCGTTAAATTTTACCGTTACCTGAGATTTTGCACTCACATTAGTCACCTTGGCCCTGAAAATATAATTTGATACTGAAGAAGTTGCGGGGGAACTCGATGGAGTAGTGACCGTCAGCACGGGTGGAGTTTTTGCTTTTTCCGGCGACTGATAATTTACTCGAATCGTTTTTGAGTCTGTTCCAAATGCATTGTTTCCTTTTACGATTAGTGTATTATCACCGGCTACCAGATTAATGGAAAGGTCCACAAACTTCGAAGCCGGATCATATGTGAAGCTACTCACCTGGTTTCCATTCAGCATCATGATGATGTCATTTTTGGAAGCAACATTCAACACCGACAATTTAAAATTATACATTAAATTATTCGTCGTGTTTATGTCAGTTGCAGGGTTAATCAGATTAACTACCGGAGGAATACCATTAGGTTTATTCTCGCTAAAATTAATAGTACTGATCTTCGTATCTTCCCCGGACGTATTGTTTGCCGTAATACTGATGTTATTTGATCCTTCAATTAGTTCGACGGTGAGAGCAATTTGTTTATTAACCGCATTAAAAACAAATGGCGCTGACATACCATTAACATACACCGAAATATTCTTTTTCTCTGACACATTTAATACCTGAGCCCTGACCGTATATGTTTTTACGGATACGGTTGTCCCCGGTTGACCGGGGCTGATATAGGACACCAGAGGTGGATTACCTGTCACTACATTAGGCTTCTCAAAAACAACGGTGGTTTGTTTTGTATCAGATCCGGCCGTATTGGATGCAGTGATCTGCACCGAGTTGGTCCCTTTACTCAGGACGGCATTATATTCCAATATATGTGTCTGGGCATTATACATAAAATCAGTATGCACTGTTCCATTAAATTTAAATTGAATCTTATTGGAAGCAGATACATTCAATACCTGCGCGGAAATTTTATACTGCTGATTGGCGACAACAATACCGTTTGAAGACGGAGTGATAAATGTAACAGCAGGTCTTTGTTCTTTTGGAGGCAATGATGTAACCGTGGTAGTCGGTTGCGGAGTGATAACTACACTATTGGTTGGTGCAATGGAAGTTGTTGGAACAGTGGTTGTATTCGTTGGCACGGTTGTATTGGTATAAACCGTTTCGTCTTTTGGTACCGTGGTTTTTGTTTTTTTCTTTCCTCTTAACGTAAACAACAGGTTCAATCCTGTGTAATGGTAATAATCATTATTCCCTCCTATTCCGTCATTATTCATGCTCAATTTACCATCGAGTAAATCCGCATTTGTTCCCTGTGGCAGGGTGAGTTTGTATTCCCACAAAACAGAAAAGCCCGGAGAGACCTGATACCCTAAACCAATACCGGCTGAAGGTGAAAAAGTGACAAGATTGCCGTTCCGGCTACCATACGCATACGATTCATAATTTTTATCGATCAGGCCATTATAAGAATTCAACGCTTTGGTTTTATTCCCTGTGGAATCAACCAGGCTGAAGTCGTGCATTTTTTTATCGCCATCCAGTAAATCCGATTTCGTCCGGTAGCTTGTCACTCCTACTCCACCCCATAAGTTCAGTATCACATGCGTGCGTTCGCGCAAACGATTAAATGATAATTGTAGTTCCAGAGATCCTTCACCCAGCGTCGTTTTATAATTATCAAAAACATATTGCCTGTTTAAAGGAACACTGTCCACAAAATTTACCACAGGATCGTATTTTCCATTGTAGGCGTCATTACTTTTCACATCGTAATTCCTGTTGAAATCCATCCCATAAGTATTTGCAGCAAGATAACGCCCCCTGATAGCAAAGGAAAAAAAGTTAGTGCTGTTTTCATGCAGTCCTTTCTCCAGCGTAAAACCACCGGCCATTCCCCAGCAGCTTCTATAATCTGCCGTTTGCCATGCACCGCCCAGGTTCAAACCCAACCGCCAGGAATTATAATACCGGGAATAATCTTTTTGAGAAAAACCCTGAAGAGAAAATAAAGCAATAATTAAAAAGTAAATTTTTTTCATGTGATGATAATTAAAACAATAAAACATAGACAAAAGTCTATGTTTTAAAATTAATAAATATTAGTCTAAAAATTTAAAGTTTTCCAACTTCAACAATCTTAAATTCAGTTCTTCTGTTCTTAGCATGCTCCTCTTCCGTGCAGTCTGCATCGTTTTTGCACTTATTTAACAGCCTTGTCTCTCCATAACCAACCGCTTTTAGTCTCGATCTACTTACTCCTTTAGAAATAATATAATCTACCGCAGCCCTCGCTCTTTTTTGAGATAAAGACATATTAAATTCAGACGAGCTTCTCGAATCCGTATGAGAGCTAATTTCCATATTCAAATTTTTATTAGAATTCAGAACCGTGATTACTTTGTCAAGAATATTCTGACCGGCCGCGTCAATTTCATAATCACCATATGCATAATATAGGCTTTCAATAATCGTAATAGCCTTCTGCATTTCCTTGTTTTTCATACTCAATACTTCCAGCCAAGGATCTTCAACAGAATACTCACCCATCGCCGTTTTATCTACTTCGATCAGGCTAAATTGAAAACCAACTTTAGCATCACGATTTATTTCACGGTAGATTCTCCCTTTTGCATCGGCCACATATACTTTCGTCACACTCTTCATGCGCGGATCCGAATCATCAATGCTGAATAAATAATTCTGATCAGTTCCCAGATTTTTGAAAGTGAACTTTCCTTTACTGTCTGTAATAATATTTTCAATCACTTCATTCTTATTAAAAATAGTAACCCTGGCGTTGCTGATTGCTTTTTTATCCTGATCATACAAATAGCCGTTCAGATTCATGATCAGGTCTTTATCATCTACATTCAGATCAGAAATTGCCGATTTATCCACAGCTAACAATGAGAACTTAAAATTACCTTTTGAATCGGAACGCGCAACCTTAACCTCTTTTCCGCTTTTGCTCGTCATAATAATTTTAGCATTTACCGGCATATCATCATCTACTACGGTGATGGAATAGTTTTGATCCAATGGCAGGTTCCTGAATGCAAATGCTCCAAACTCATTCGTTGTAGTTTCCTCTACAATATCTCCATATTCATTTTTGATGATCACTTTTTTGTTAGCAATTGGTTTACTAGGATTTTCTCCATATAATAAATTACCTGCCAAACTTAAGTCATCATCATTATACAAATCAGGCATTCCATTCGGATCAACAGGCAGATTTTTAAAAACAAATTTTTGCCCGGATCCGCCATTGTGAGTAATCCTCGTAATCTTCGAATCTTTATCGGCCAGGTAATATCTTGATTTATTTTTCAGGTTCGCTTCTGTTCCTTCAATCTCCGCCATGTAAGTTTTATCTGCATCCAGATCCCTGAAGACAAAATAACCTATTTCATTTGTTAATGTAGAATCAAGAGCCTTACTGTCGCCATCCAATAAATACACTTTCACGTTTTTTGCAGGATCGTTCACATTCTCAGTCAATAGAACAATTCCGTCTACAGAAATATTCTTATTGGTGAATTTATAGTAGTAAATATCGTCTTCTCCTTTTCCACCTTCACGATTGGAAGAAAAATACCCGATAGAATCATTTAAAAAAGTGATTCCAAAGTCATCTGCCTTGCTGTTCAGGTATAAGCCCTCATTGCGGTTCAGCAACCATTTCCCGTCAACTTGTTTTGCGGAAAAAATATCCAGGTCTCCAAAACCCGGTAAACCATTGGAGGAAAAAAACAAGGTACCATCCTTTTTAACCGATGGAAAAACTTCGTCACCGGATGTATTAATATCAAACCCAAGGTTTACCGGTTTATCCCAGTTTTCCCCATTCTTCCTGCACATCCAGATATCCTGTCCACCCAGCGTGCCGGGCATATCAGAAGAAAAATATAAGGTATTTCCGTCTGCACTTAAAGTAGGATGCGCACAGGAATAATCATCACTGTTATGAACAAATGATTTTGGCTTGGAAAAAGATTTGCCTTTCACCTCACTGAAATAGATCTTCGCGCGGTTGATGAAATTTTTATCTTTCTTGTTTACAATGTAGTTAACGCGGGTATAGGCCGCTGTTTTTCCATCCGCTGAAAAAGTAATCGGTCCATCGTGGTAGCTTGAGTTGATTTTTTTGGATAATAATTTTTCTTTTTTTAATTCATTGTTTTTAATCTCAGCAGAAAAAATATCCAGGAAAGGCTGATTATTAGTAGCTGATTTTTCGAAGTCAACAATGTCCGCTACTTTTTCTCCCACAAAGATCAATTGATTGTTCAATACAAATGGACTGAATTCCGAACGTTTGGTATTGATAGCCTCCATGTTTTTAACCTCATATTCCTTTGGTTTTGATTCCCAGAATTTAATTTCCTGGCAGGATTTAATGGCGTTTTTGGTAGTTGCACTATTCTGATTCTCCGCTAAAAATAAAGAATACTGTGTTAAAGCTTCCGTGTATTTATTATTGGACTTCAGTACATTACCATAATTATAATTAACTTCCGAAGGCACTTTGCCAATTCCTATCGCTTTAGCATAATAACTCTCCGCTTCAGCATAGTTATTTAAGATCCTGTGACAGTCGGCCAATTTAATCATGGCTTTTTGACGATCAGCGGAATTTCCCTTCGCGACTTTTTCATAAACCGGAATCGCTTTCGCATAATTAAAATTCGTAAAATGCTTTTCTGCTTTTTTCATCTGACCAAAGCAGCCAAGAGATACTAAAAGCAAAGAGGTAATAAAGAAATTGTTTTTTCTCATAAGTAGTGGGTCAATAATTTTATAAATAACGCGGCGATAAAGTTTTAGACTTAAATGTATTAAAATCAAAACCGATCATAATTTCGTGTCCATTTCCTAAACGCTTTTGCACTCTACTGATACCAGTATCAAACGCGTAACCAACTTTAAAGGAATTAGTCACATACACCTGCAGCAGTGCACCTACAGTAGCCTCAGACCTGTAGAATACTCCCAGCCACAAACGTTGCTTAATTAAAAAATTCAAATTGGCATCCACATTGTTAACAGCCTTTGTTCCTTTGTAAATGATGGCAGGATTGATTACCAGGTTATCATTCATGGCAAAACCTTTACTGATGATCCCAAAAATATGGGTATTCAACTTATAGGTCAGGTCATACTCCACCTGGCTACCTGAAACGCTGGTATAAGCAATTTTATCCTGGTAAATATAAGCCGCGTTTAAATGGGTGGCGCTAATCCCTGCATAAAATGAATTGGATTTCAAATAAAGCCCCGCGTCAAAATCCGGTTTTAACCGGTTAGCGGCGATACTTGAAACAGCATTCGTTTCACCGGCATCTTTGTAATTCATTTTATTAAAATCAAATACATAATTCACCACGCCCGCTCTGATTCCAAAGGACAATTTCATTGTACTCGATACAGGCAGGATATAAGAAATATTACCATAAGCTGCGGTCACCCGTTTCGGACCGATTGCATCATTATATGCGCTGATTCCCAAACCTATTCTTTTCTTTTTTAAAGGCCCGTGAAAGCTGAATGATTGTGTGGATGGGGCGCCGTCGAAACCACTCCATTGTCTCCTGACATCAACTACTGCACTTAACGCATCTTTTGTTCCTGCATAAGCAGGATTAATAACCATTTGGTTAAATTGGTACTGACTGTATTGCGGATCCTGTTGTGACAAAACCGGCAATGCGATCGTACAGCTAAGTATTAAAAATATCTTTCTCATCTTGTTCTAATTTGTAATTTCTAACCAACCTTTTTTTATTAATTTTTCTGATTCATCAACTATAATATAAAAATAAGTTCCGGCATCAATGGCTTGTCCATTCAATTTACCGTCCCAGCTATTATCCGCGTTATTATAATTTGTTGTGTGGAATATTGCATTGCCCCATCGGTTGTAAATGAATACCTTATTGTTCGGAAACTTTTCAATATTATCTATCAGCCACACATCATTGATACCATCTCCGTTAGGTGTAAAACCGTTATACACTACTACTTCATCACAATCTGATCTCATGAGCACGGTAAAGGAAATATCGGATGAACAGCCGTTTACATCTACAGCACTAAAAGTATATGTTGTATTACTGAATGGCATTACTACGCTTGTATTAGGAATTGCATTACCATTCCATAAAGAAACAGTAGCGCCGCTCACAGATAATATAGCAGAATCTCCCGCACAGATCGCCGTTGGTGTAACTGCTGTAGTAATTACCGAAGGTGATGGCACATCTACAAAAGTAGTGCTAAAAAAAGCACAACCGTTTGAACCAAAGCCTACCACCGTAAATGTCGTTGGTGAATTCATTTGCACAATCTGATTGGCACCAAATAAACCGCCTGGCTCCCACATAAAATTAGCCGCAGTACCAACTGCAGTTAAGCTAACGGTGGTTCCGGCACATATCAATGTATTATTAGCTGAAGCAGAAACAGAAGGCAACGGTAATACATTTAACGGCAAAAAGGCTGTATCAGGACATGCTCCATTATTTGAACCGATCACACTATACGTTATGTTAGAGAAAGGCTGAACAGTAATGGAACTGGTAATTGCTCCGTTAGACCACACATAATTAGAAGCGCCACTGGCAACAACTGTCATCGTGTAACCCATACAAACATTAGTAGAAGGTGAATTAATACTTACGACCGGCTGGCTTACTGTATTTACAACAGCAGTCGCTGTATTCACACAGCTGTTTGCATCCATACCAGTTACCGTATATACTGTTGCAACTGTTGGTGTAACCGTAATGAAATTTGTTGTCGAGCCAGCACCTGACCATGTATAGGACGTTGCGCCGGAAGCCTGTAAAAGCTGTGGCTGACCCTGGCATGTAGTAGTGCCCGAAGGTGAAACCGATATCGTAGGAAGTGCATTAACCGTTAAACTAACTGTTTCAGTATGCGTGCAATTATTACTATTTGTTCCTGTAACTGTATACATCGTTGTTGATGCAGGTGAAACAGTTATGGCAGATGTTGCTGCACTGGTACTCCACACATAAGTGTTGGCACCGCCTGCCGTTAAAGTTGATGTTTGCCCAACACAGATAGCAGAAGGCGATGCGGCAATAGTAACTGTTGGATTTACATTAACTGTCAGACTAATCGTTTCAGTCTGTGTACATGTACCATTAGTTCCGGTTACAGTATAAACCGATGTGGATGTCGGTGAAACAGATGTAGAAAATGTATTGGCTCCTGTGCTCCATGAATAAGTAATAGCACCACTTGCCGTTAAGGTCGCAGTTTGTCCTTCACAGATAACTGAAGGCGATGATACCACCGTTACTGTTGGATTCATACTAACCGATAAACTAACGCTTCCTGTGTTTGCACAACCAGAACCATCCGCGCCTGTTACTGTATACACAATGGTAGATGAAGGTGAAACAGCAATGGCAGCACCTGTTAAAGCACCGGGGTTCCAGGTATAGGAAACAGCCCCTCCAGCTGTTAGAGTAGATATTTGTCCTGCACATATACTTACCGGTGATGCTGTAGCAGTAACAACAGGTAATGGATTTACAGTTAAACTTATAGTTTCTGTATTCACACAACCTGCTCCATCTGTTCCACTAAGAGTATAAACAGTATTGGACGACGGGTTAACGGATACAGTAGTACCTGTTAATGCTCCCGGATTCCAGGTATAGGTCAGTGCGCCTGCTCCTGTTAAGGATGCAAAGTCGCCACTACAAACAGCTGTTGATGTAGACCCGGCAGTGACTACAGGAAGCGAATTCACAATTATAAAAACAGTATCTCCGGCAACACATCCATTAACATCCGTACCGATAACAACATAAGATCCTGATGCACCTGGTATAAAGGCTACACCATCCACTACTCCATTATCCCATGCATAGCTGAGAGCACCTGATCCGTTCAGAGTAACAGGTTGTCCGTTGCAAATCACAGAAGCAGTAGAATTTGCTGTAACTGCGGGCAAAGCATTAACCGCTAAACTGATGGTTTCTGTTTGAACACATCCTGATCCGTTTGTACCTGTTACTGTATAAATAGTTGACGATATCGGGCTAACACTGATTACTGGTCCTGTTATACCACCCGGATTCCATGTATAAGAAGTAGCGCCTGAACCTGTGATAGTCGCAGTTGCTCCTGCACAGATTACTGTTGGGGAAGACATGGCTGTAATAACAGGCAAAGCATTAACCGTTACGCTAACGGTTTCTGAATTCACACAACTATTTACATCTGTACCTGTCACAGTATAAATAATGCTGGAGCCAGGCGAAACCGAAATGATATTTCCGATAGCACCAGTATCCCATAAATAAGAGGAAGCACCAGTTGCAGTTAAAGTGGTAGTTTCTCCTGCGCAGATAGCTGTAGGAGAAGCCCCTGCTGTTACTACCGGTAATGTATTAACTGTTAAGCTAACTGTATCCGTATTTACACAACCATTTCCATCTGTACCTGTTACAGTATAAATAGCAGATGATGTCGGACTCACTGCGATCACAGCCGTAGAACCTCCTGTATCCCATAAATAACTGTTCGCGCCACCAGCAGTTAAAGTTGCTGTAAATCCGGCACAAATGGCACTGGATGATGATGCAGCTGTTACTATAGGTAATGAATTAACCGTTAAACTAATAGTTTGTGTATTCATACAACTGTTTCCATCAATTCCTGTTATTGTATAATCCGTTGTTGAAACAGGATTTACAAATACACTGGTGCCTGTTAAAGAACCTGGTTCCCATGTATAGCTTGTAGCCCCTGCTCCTGTTAAGGTGGCTGTCGCTCCCGCACACATAGCAGTTGGGGAAGACATTGCTGTGACAACAGGCAAGGCATTCACAATTAAACTAACTGTTTCTGAATTCACACAATTATTTGCGTCAGTACCTGTTACAGTATAAACAGTTAATACTGTTGGCGTTACAGTAATGACTGATGTGGAAGCGCCGCTATCCCATAAATAAGTAATAGCTCCTCCCGCAGTCAGCGTTGCTGTTTCACCCACACAGATAGCTGACGAAGTAACCGCCGCTGTAACAACCGGTAAAGCATTAACTGCTAAACTGAGTGTCTCTGTTTGAACACATCCTGATCCATTTGCACCTGTTAGTGTATAAATAGTAGTTGATGCAGGAGAAACAACCGTTACAGATCCTGTTAAAGCACCAGGGTTCCATGTATAAGTTGTTGCCCCTGTTCCTGTTATGGTAGCCGTTGAGCCAACGCAGATAGCGGTTGGTGAAGATGCAGCAGTTAACACTGGTAGCGAATTAACAATTAAGTTTATTGTTTGAGTATTCACACAAGCATTAGCATTGGTTCCTGTTACTGTATAAATAGTAGTAGAGGAAGGAGAAACAGAAACGCCCGCTCCTGTTAAAGCACCAGGATTCCAGGTATAAGTTGTAGCGCCGGTTCCTGTTAAGGTTGCTGTCGAGCCAACACAGATAGCGCTTGGTGAAGCGGCAACTGTTATAACTGGCAATGAGTTAACTATTAAATTTAAAGTTTTGGTGTTAACACAGTTATTAGCATTCGTGCCGGTTACAGTATAAATAGTAGTTGAACCAGGCGACACTACGGTTGCAGATCCGGTTAAAGCTCCGGGGTTCCATGTATAAATTGTAGCACCAGAACTGGTTAAAGTAGCTGTAGCGCCAACGCAAATAGTAGCCGGTGAAGCCGCTACTGTTAAGGTTGGTAATGGATTCACTGTTAAGTTCACTGTTTGCGTATTCACACAACCATTAACATTGGTGCCTGTAACAGTATAAATAGTAGTAGAACCAGGCGACACAATAGTTACAGATCCTGTTAAAGCACCAGGGTTCCAGGTATAGGTAGTTGCACCCGTTCCTGTTAAGGTGGACGTTGCACCAACACAAATGGCGGTTGGTGAAGCGGCAACCGTTAACGTTGGCAATGAATTAACGGTTAGGTTCACTGTTTGAGTATTCACACAGCCATTGTTATTTGTGCCTGTTACGGTATAAATTGTACTTGAACCAGGTGATACAACGGTTACTGAACCTGTTAAAACTCCAGGATTCCACGTATAAGTAGTAGCGCCCGTTCCTGTTAATGTAGCTGTTGAGCCCACACAGATAGCGGTTGGTGAAGCAGTTAAAGTCAAAGTAGGTAATGGATTCACTGTTAAGTTAACTGTTTTCGTATTTACACAACCAAAACCATTAATGCCGGTTACGGTATACTGCGTTGATGAAGAAGGAGCATCAATTATAACAGATCCTAAAAAACCTCCCGGATTCCAGGTATAAGAAGTGGCACCTGTTCCGGTTAATGTTGAAGTGGCGCCGATACACATTGTTGCCGGTGAAGCGGTTAATGTTAAAGTAGGTAATGAATTCACTGTTAAGTTGACTGTTTTAGTATTCACACAACCATTAGCATTGGTGCCTGTCAATGTATAAATAGTAGTCGATGCGGGAGAAACGGAAACGACTGCGCCTGTTAAACCACCAGGGTTCCATGTATAAGTAGTTGCACCGGTTCCTGTTAAGGTAGATGTTGCACCAACACAAATAGCTGCCGGTGAAGCAACTACTGTTAAAGTAGGTAATGGATTAACCGTTAAGTTTACGGTCTGTGTATTCACACAGCCATTACTATTAGTTCCTGTTACTGTATAAATTGTAGTTGATCCAGGTGACACAACGGTCACAGAACCGGTTAAACTTCCCGGATTCCAGGTATAAGTAGTAGCTCCTGTTCCTGTTAAAGTCGCAGTTGCACTAACGCAAATAGTTGCGGGTGAAGCCGCAACTGTTAAAGCTGGCAATGGATTAACTGTTAGGTTAACTGTTTGCGTATTCACACATCCAAAACCATTCATACCTGTTACAGTATACTGCGTTGATACAGAAGGAGCATCAATGATAACTGACCCTAAAAAGCCACCGGGGCTCCATGTGTAAGAAGTTGCGCCTGTGCCGGTTAATGTGGAAGTTGCGCCGACACACATGGTTGCCGGTGAAGCGGCTAATGTTAAAGCAGGCGACGGATTCACTGTTAAACTAACGGTTTGTGTATTTACACATCCAAAACCATTCATACCCGTTACAGTATACTGCGTTGATACAGAAGGAGCATCAATGATCACTGATCCTAAAAAGCCACCGGGGCTCCATGTGTAAGAAGTTGCGCCTGTGCCGGTTAACGTGGAAGTTGCGCCGACACATATGGTTGCCGGTGAAGCGGCTAACGTTAAAGCAGGCAACGGATTAACCGTTAAATTAATCGTTTGGGTATTTACACAGCCATTACTATTGGTTCCTGTAACGGTATATATCGTGGTTGAGGCCGGGGAAACTGTGACAGCAGATCCGGTTAATGTTCCCGGGTTCCAGGTGTAAGTTGTTGCTCCGGTAGCCGTTAAATTGGAGTTTGCCCCCACGCAAATAGAAGATGGTGAGGCAGAAGTTGTTATAGAGGGCAGCATGTTAACAGTTACACTGGTTGTTTTGGTATCTGTACAAGCAAAACCATTGGTTCCGGTAACAGTATAATTTGTTGTAGACCCTGGAGAAACAGATATTGAGGACGTTGTGGCCCCAGTGCTCCAAGAGTAAGTAGTGGCGCTGGAAGCTGTTAAAGTAGTTGTGGCACCAATACAAATAGTAGAAGATGAAACTGTTACCGTTGGATTTGGATTAACAGTTACACCGGTTGTATTTGTAGCGACACAACCTAAAGAGCTTGTTCCGGTTGCTGTATAAATGGTTGTAGAAACCGGTGTTACTCCAACACTGGCGCCCACTATTCCGCCCGGATTCCAGGTGTAAGAGGCAGCTCCGCTTGCCGATAAAGTAGTGCTTCCGCCGGAACAAATTGATGATGAGGCATTAGCGTTGATTGTTAATGGAGCCGGTTGAGTAACAGTAAGGCTCGTTGTTTTGACGCAACCATTGGCATCGGTTACACTATAAGAATAAGTTCCAGCCGTAACTGTAAATGTTCCTGTTCCTGAATACGCAGGCGTGCCTCCTGCTGCAGATACTGTAATAACACCTGTACCACCATTACAATTGATACTGGTCGTTAATGCTGCATTGGCAGTAAGTGCAGCTGGCTGAGTTATTGTTGTCGTTAAAGACGTTGTACAATTATTTCCATCCGTGACTGTTACGCTATAAGTTCCCGCTGTAAGGTTACCGATATCTTCGGTAACAGCGCCATTTGACCATAAATAATTATATGGGAAGGGTGCCATATAGGTCGCAAAAGCCCTGTCAGTAGAATAATTATCCGTACCTCCGGGATATAAATTGGTGGCACAAGAAGTTGACCAGTCAACATTATTCATTCTGAATGTATATTGCTGGCCTGCTAACAAAGGTGGAGTTCCTGTAATAGCGACGTTTTTCCACAAAACACCACCCTGAACCGGAAAATTATAGGTGCCCGACGCTAATACTGAACCACCTGTTCCTGTACCTGAATAAACAAACCAGTTACCTGACGTTGCCGAATTGGTATATATCCTCACATCGATTGATGTGAAAAATCCATTTACTGAAGGCGTGAAAGATTGCCAGAAATCTGAATAGGTTGTCCCGCATCCTCCTGTCATTTGCTGTTGATTAACTGCCGGAGTTGGGGGAATAGGCGTTCCTCCGGAAACTGTTAAATCTATTTTTCCTGTGTTATTACCATTACAAATGATATTTGTTTGAGATGAGGTTGCTGTAATTGCTGGTGGCTGATTAATTGTCACATTCGCATTTGCCATACAACCAACGGCATCAGTAACTGCAACGTTGTATGATCCTGCCGTCAAATTAAAAATATCACGTGTTGTTGCTGAATTTGACCAGGAATAATTATATGGATGTGGTGACATATACGTCACAAACGCCCGGTCGGTTGAAAAGTTATCTGTACCTCCAGGGTATAAATTAGTAGCACATGAAGTTGACCAGTCTACATTGTCCATCCTGAAAGTATACTGCTGACCTGCAATTAATGGCGGTGTTCCGGTAATAACCAAATTTTTCCATAAAACACCTCCCTGCACCGGGAAATTATACGTGCCGGATGCCAATACTGGCCCCCCGGTTCCGGTACCGCCATACACGAACCAGTTACCAACCGTTGGTGAATTTGTATAAATCCTCACATCAATTGATGTAAATAATCCATTGATACCGGGAGTAAATGATTGCCAGAAATTAGAATAGGTTGTTCCACATCCCCCGGTTGCTTGTTGCTGATCTGTGACAGGAGTACCGGGAAAAGGAACACCACCGGTAACAGAAAGACCTATGGCCCCTATACTCCCTCCATTACAAATATTATTAGTGAAGGAAGGAGAAATTGAGGGAGGCGTACAAAAATAACTTAATACAACCTTGCCATTACCACCAGTTCCACCCGTATAATTTGTTGCGAGAGAACCTCTTCTTGCTCCTGCCGCACCACCACCATCATTAATACCATTAATACCTGCTGCTCCACCAGGAGTTGTATTACCAGACATACCGGCCACTCCTCCTGCAGGCGCTGCACCACCTGCGCTTCCGGCCCCGGCATTTCCTGCTGCAACTTTTCCGGCACTACTCCCACCACCACCACCGGACGATGTCGGAACTCCTGCGGCACCATTACCACCGGCAAACCGAACTGTTCCGACACAGGATGCAAATACACCACCGGTTCCACCAGCTCCACCTGTTGTGGTAGTCGCCCCAACTCCTCCATTACCTCCTGCTGCAACAACAACACTTACGTTAAAGTTGGTTCCGGCACCTGCTCCACCGTTTCCTCCTGTACTTGCTCCACCAACACCACCGGCGCCAACACTGAGTGAATAAGTTGTTCCCGGGGTAACAGCTAAAACCGAAGAAGCATATGCCCCCCCGCCACCTCCACCACCTGCAGCATTAGTTACACTGCCTGCACCTCCACTGCCTCCTCCTGCTCCCCAACATTCAACCGTAAGGGTAGTAACTCCAGCAGGGCAAACCCATGTTTGTGTACCAACCGTTGTAAAGGGTATTATCGTTTGAGCACCAAGCTTTTGTAAAAAAGATACCGAAGCCATTAAACATAAAAATATGAATGCTACTTTATTCCATTTACTTTTGCTCATCAATATTGTTTTCAAATTAATATACTTAAAAAACATTCTTTTTATTCAATTTTTTACTGCCGTAATTTGCCCCTAAGTCATTTTCATTTATAAGTAGAAATACCACCAGCAACGCATCATTTTCCTGTTAATTCAATCCAACCTTTTTTAATTCCATTTTCAAATTCAATAACATAAAAGTATGTACCTGATCCAACTAGCTTACCATTTTGTTTTCCATCCCAGTTATTGTTCTGGTTATGATAACCGGAAGTTGAAAAGATTTTGTTCCCCCAGCGATTGTAAATAGACACCTTATTGTTAGGAAACTTGTCAATATTATCGATCGTTAAAAAATCATTGATACCATCACCATTTGGAGTAAAACCTGTATAGATAATCATGTCACAATTTGAATTAATATCAACATTAAAGACAATATCAGAAATACATCCGGACAGGTCCATGGCACTTACTGTATAAGAAGTAGGTACAACAGGAGAAACAGCTTCTGTATTTGGCACAGGATGAGTGCTCCACAAAGGAACAGATCCACCAACAACCGAAAGGATAGCCGAATCGCCAATACAAACAGCACTCGGCGTAGCAACAGGGATCACGGAGTTGCCCGCCTGCACATCCACAAAAGAAGTACTATAAAAAAAGCATCCGTTTGAACCTTGTCCATAAACGGTATAAGTTGTTGGCGCAAGGATCTGAACCGTATGAGTTGCACCTATCAAAGTATCTGGCTGCCAGTAATATTGTACTGAATTACCTGTTGCATTCAATACAATTGATTGGCCAATACAGGCCATGGTTTGACTCACAGAGGAAGAAACAGATGGCAAAGGCAATACGGTGATGGATAAAAACGCGGTGTCAGAACAAAAGCCATTATTAGTGCCAATCACACTATACACATTTGCTGAAAACGGCTGAATCATAATCGTATTGGTGGTGGCACCGGTCGACCATTGGTAACTATTTGCGCCATTAACAACAGCTGTCATCGTATAACCAAAACAAACACTGGTGGAAGGTGAATTAATACTCACGATAGGCTGTGTCACTACGCTCACAGATGATGAAGCTGAATTATCACATCCACTGGAACTTCTTCCGATCACTGAATACGTTGTACCTGTTGTTGGAGAGACACTGATAGAATTTGATACTGCTCCTGATCCCGCCCATGTATAAGAACTGGCGCCTGATGCATTAAGCACTACTGTTTTACCTGAACAAATTGTTGTACTACCTGGTGTAACAGAAACCACCGGCACACTAAATGCGGAGATGCCAACCGTTTTTGTATTGATACAACCAAATGGGCCTGTTCCTGAAATCGTATAAATCGTGGTTCCTAAAACTGAAGGTGATACGTTTATTATATTACCTGTCAGGCCCGATGGATTAAGAGTATAAGTTGCGCCTCCGCTATTTGTAAATGTAATGCCTGAACCCAGACAAACAGTAGGAGAACTAACATTGGAAAATATATTAGGAAGAATAGCAACTTTAACGGTATCCTTTTTCGAACCTACACAACCAAACGGACTCGTACCTGTAACAGTATATACAGTTGTTGATGAAGGGCTCACTGTAAAGGAAGGAAGAGTTATTGCGCCCGGGTTGGTGGTGAAATTTTGCGCACCCGATAAAGTAAGAGTAGCAGGTTTACCAGGACAAATGGTTTGATTCTGTGGCGTAACAGTAATAGAAGGAACAGGATTAACACCGACAGAAACAGTCTGGGTTTTTGTACATCCCTGGTTGTCAGTCACTGTAAGACTATAAACTGTAGCAGGAATTATTGCAGGTGTAACGGTAACTGCCGATAAATTAGAACCTGTGCTCCAGTTATATAAATAAGAAGGCGTTCCACCACCGACATTTGAAGCCAAATTGACAGAACCACCTAAACAAACCGGCGCCCCCGAAACATTAATGGATAAATTTAAAGGAGATGGTGAAGTAATGTTAGCTACTTTTGTTACTGAAACACCACAACTGTTGGTGATTACACAAGTGTAAACTCCGGCGCATAAATTTGCAGCTACGGAGGATGAAGAAACTGACGGTGTCCAACTATAACTGAAAGGTCCACCTCCATTCGCTAACATAGTCACAGAGCCGTTACATAAACCAGAACAGGTTGTATTGATCGTATTAACGATAACTGTGGGACTCGGACAAACATTGACCTGCAGCGTTTTTGTCGTAGACGCATTAGTGCCAGCAGATGTTATAGTAAGCGAAATGGTATGAACCCCCGCGGTATTAAATGTAAAAGCAGGGTTCTGAAGGGCACTTGCAGTAACCGTAGAAGCTGCAGAAAAATAATTCCAGGCTATAATCGGTGGAGAAGTTGAAGTTGACATATCAGTGATCGAAATTGATTGACCCTGATATATTGACGATGGAGTAAATGAAAAATTAGCTATAACCGTAGCGCCTCCTGCTGAACATATTCCATGCGTACCCAACTGATTCCTGTATGGGCTGTTGGCCATAGCAGTTTGCATCCTTGCCTTCTGTTCATCTGTAAACATGTACATACCCGCATCTTCTGTATAATCTGAAAAATTCATGAACATGATACCATTTGTTCCGGTTGGAGGAGTATTTGACGGACAATCATTTGGTAAATAGGGATAAGTAGGTGAAGGTGAAATATAAGTAGCATCCTGCTGTGCAGGAGTATCGTTGCAATAATCCGTTAAACAGGTTCCGTCACCCCAGATATGCCTGATGCCAAAATAATGAGAGAGCTCATGCGTAGCAGTTCTTCCATAATTATAGGGTGCGGAATAAATCCCCGATGGAAAAATATTCTGGGTCCCGAATGCTTTTGCCCAGCACCATAAACCGTCTGTTGTTGCTGTACCCGCGCCTGATATTCCACTTAATCCTGATAACGGAGGAAACGCTGTAAATCCTAATAACCCTGCAGATGCATTGATATCAGAAACCCATATATTCAGGTATTTATTCGAACTCCATATCGTTGCCGGTTTTACCACAGTATTCATGAAATTTGTAAAGCCTGAACTGGTTGTAAAAGTTGTTGGGTTGGAAGCGCCCGATATCGTATTCCAATGCATACGTTCGATTCCGGGCTCAGGTAAAATATTACCAACAGAATCTTTTAAGGCAAGACAAAACGTTATTCCTGTATTTGAAATCCCTATTCTATTTGATCCATCTTTACTTGCAGCAGCAATTACTGTATTTGTTGCATAAGTCTGGAAAGCCGTGGCGGGGTAATTACCAGAATTAAAACCTATACCTCCATAGTCATCATTAAGAACAGAAATCTGAGAATTTATTTGTCCCTGTGCTATATTAGGATAAGTACCAACTGACTCCCCACCATGAATGACATGAATAATTACAGGAATCTGATAAGTCGTTTGTACTCTGCTGAGAGAAGAATTAGCATTCAAAAAATCAATAACCTTCTGCTGAAACAAAGAATCATACTGACTGCCTGGTGCCTTTGTACCACAGCCCCTGTTGGGTAACTGAGCTTTTATACTCAAAATCCCCAACATTAAAAATAAGACTATCTTTATTTTCTTTTTCATTTTTAAATTTTTTACCTACCCGACAATTCGACCCAGCCTTTCTTGACACCGTTCTCAATTTCAATCACATAAAAATAAGTCCCACTTGTCAGTTCTGCACCATTATTGTTTTTTCCATCCCATCTATTCTGTCCATTATCATAATTGGATGTGTTCCATACTTTGGTTCCCCATCGGTTAAAAATGGAAACCGAGTTGGTAGGATAATTTTCAATGTTTTCTATGATCCAGGTATCATTGATACCATCGCCATCGGGTGTGAAACCATTATAAACAGTAATCAGACATGGTTCTACATTAGCAACAACTGTATAACTAAAGAAAACAGAATCAATTACTGCATTAGCAGCGTTTACAGCTTTAACCGTGATACTATAAGTTCCCGGAGACAAACTATCAACACTCGTACAATTCTGGGCAGGACAAACAGAGGAAGGGCTCCATATATATAAAACCTGTGCAGCGGAACCTGGAGCAGTGTTTAGCACCAAAGAAATAAAACCATCTTTTTTACTCAAACAACTTTCATTCTGAAACAATGGTGTAAGGGTCAGGGCAAATTCACCAACAATGTCCGGCTGCAAAAAACCCTGGGTGATAGCATAAAAACTATTATTGATGGTTGAGACCATCGGCTCGCCGATATTGTAATAGGTTTCAATACCGGTCGTTCCAACTGCTCCACCACCGCCCGCCGAATTTATCACAGAAGGACTAATGGTTTGACCGGAATGTTTTATAACAATCCCAAAAACAAATATAAAAACTAAATAGTATCTCATCAGATTATTCAATTACCCAATAATTTAAACCAAAGTTCGTGCGCGTCTCACCTGTATTTGAAGTACAACGAATCGTTACATTAAATGAAGTACTACTAATTGCTGAAATATAATAACTCATGATTCCAAAATCCGTTGTCGGGGTTAGTATTACTGTAGGTGAAATTTGATAAGGTTTGGCAAATGTTACACGATAGGTAACAGAGTTATTTATAGCGATATTTCCTGAATGCGTAACAACAGCCAATATATTTCCTTTTACATCAGTGCATCCGGTTGGAGTAAGAGCAATAGTATTTATACCTGAAACAGAAACCGTACTCGTTCCAGGAGAAACAGATGCTGTCGATTTCATGTGAGCGTTCTCCAACAATAAACCTAGTGTTGAAGTGGCCGTTGCTACAATATGAACACCGGCGCCGGTACCCGAATTCTGAACAAAAACTGCATCCGCTGTGTTGGTCGTTGAATTATTTTCAAAACGCCCTGACGAACCAGTGTTTGCAGCATTCAAAGCATGAAGCATTGCCGAAGGAACTTGTGTTCCTATACCCACCTTTCCTGCATTATTAATACGCATTCGTTCACCTTCAGTACCTGAACCATCCGCTGTTGTAAAAAATAAAAGGGCTGTAGGTAAATCAGATGCCCCGCCGCTTGCTGCTTCACGTTGACCTTGAATATATGCCTGTGTCGTACTGTTTGTTCCGTCTGAGAAACTTATGGAACCTAAATTTCCTACGCCTGTAACAGCAGCAGTGGTTTTCATATTCAGCTGCGTTGAACGAAAATTGGCTCCCGTGATGGTTAATGCCGGGTTTACAGCAGTAGAAGCCGTCATAGAATATTGCCCGGCCGTAAAAGTAATAGAGTTGTTAGATAAAAGGCGCATCAATTCCGTACCAGCTGACTTAAATACAACATCCTGCGCGTTTGTAGAACCTAAAAATTCAGTTCCTGTTAATGCGTTACCGCTTAAGCCCCAGTCACTGCCTGTACTACTAATCAAATCAACATATCCACCACCGTTTTCTGAAACTTTAAATTTCCCGGAAATCTGGTCGAAAAAGATCCGGCCACTGCCACCGAATGAAATTGGTGGAACTGTGCCCATTCCCGATAACATCAATGACGAATCTGCTTTTATATTTCCATTTACATCAAGTTTTGCCGAAGGTGAGCCAGTCCCCACTCCTAAATATCCACTAGCAACTATAACATTTCCAAAATCAAATCCTGTGGTTTTACTTTCATTAAAAATGAGATCCTGGCCTTTGATAACCATGTTATTTAATGTACCACCCGCAGTAGAATAATGTGATTTTATAACAAAATCAGAAGCTCCGGAATTTACTGTGGCATCAGTCTTTTCAGCAGCTAACGTATATTGCTTGCCAACGTAACCATCAAACATGGAAAGTCTTAAACCTGCCTGAGTTCCCTGTGTGCTCGCAGAGCTACTTAAATTTATTAATACATCAGAAGAATTTCTGACATCCAGTCTATACTCCGGTAAGGAAGTTCCAATACCGACCAAATCACCTAAGTTCATTTGTGTTATCATTCCAGCCCCCTGAATCCAGGGAGATGTTCCACCACCAATCATGTCAACATAAGGTCCACTGTTTTCAGAAACTTTAAATTTTCCGGATACCTGATCAAAATAAATCCGGCCGTTACCACCATTAGAAGTTGGAGGAACTGATGTTAAACCTGTCACCATTAATGAAGAATCCAGTTTTACATTTCCGTTCACATCCAGTTTTTCACTTGCTGATGTAGTTCCTATTCCCGTTCTACCATCCTGGTCGATCTGAAATCGCACAGCAAAAGCATCCTTATCTGTAATGCGGAACCCTGTTGAAGAAGACCCGTCCTGCCCCATAAACCATTCCTGGCCTAAACCTGTTTTTATATGGTATCCTGTTGCAAAGTTTCCACCTCCATTTTCTACCGTAATCTGTAGAGGATCTGATATTCCGTATACATGAAGTGGTGAACTCGGGGCAACTGTCCCAATACCAACCATATCACCGGGATTATTTTGTGTAATGATACCTGCGCCCTGAAGCCACGGAGATGAACCAGCTCCGCTAATCATGTCAACATAAGCTCCACCGTTTTCAGATACTTTGAATTTTTGAGAAGTCCGGTCGAAATAAATCCGCCCATTTCCACCGGAAGAAGTCTGAGGCATAGAGTTTAAACCCTGCCAAAGCAAAGATGAATCCAATCCAATATTTCCACGTACATCTAAGCGTTGATTCGGTGATATACTTCCTAATCCAACTCTTCCATATTGGTTGATAACCATGCGGACAGCACTGGCGGTTTCATCAAAAATCTGTAAAAGCCCGCTGCCATTTTCTGAATACATTGTATAGCTGCGGCCGCCTACTCCGGTAGCCTGCAAGTTAATACCTGCTCCTAACCCACCGAACTCAGAAACAGCAAAACTCTGATAATTACCACTATTAGCAATATAAACCTGGCCATTAGATTGGATTCCTGTTGTGAATCGACCATTACCGGTAACATCCAATTTAAATGCCGGTGCATTTGTTCCAATTCCCACTTTATCTGTTAAGGTTGAAGGGAATACAGAAGTTGCTGATCTTGACCAGACACTTAACGGTGCAAGGTTTACTGAGTTTGTGGCCGGGCCTGACGTCAACGTTGTTCCTGTTAAAGATAACGGCGAAGCTACTGAACTGACAGAAAAAGTATTTCCGGACTGATTGACAATGATATTAGCATTTCCTGCAACTACTGATGTTGTTGGTATGGTAACCGTATTAGCTCCTGTAATTGATAATGAATTACCGGTCACAGATAATGATTGATTTGGAGAAGATAAAGTGTAGTTAGGTGCGGCGCCTGTCACCGTAATTCCTGTACTTGCTGTAATTGCAGTAGTACTTGATGTTGGAATCGTTAAGGTCTGGCTTGGGTAAATACCTGCCAATGCTCCTCCAACAACATTTAATGTGGGAGTAACGGCACTCACTGAATAAGTATTACCGGAAGTTGCTATGGTGATGTTTGTGTTTCCTGCGACTACCGAAGATGTTGGAATAGTTACTGTGTTAGCTCCCGTAATAGATAATGAATTACCGGAAACTGCCAAAGACTGGCTGGCTGAGGAAATTGTATAACTTGGTGCAGAACCTGCCACAGTCACTCCTGCGCCTTGTGTCAAGGTAGTTGTTGAGCTCGTTGGTAATGTGATTGTATTACCACCTGTAATGGAAAGAGAGTTACTGTTAATGGTTAGTGACTGGTTAGGAGAAGATAAAGTATAGTTTGGTGCGGTACCTGACACCGTAATTCCTGACCCGGCGGTATAAGTATTTAAAGCAACGGTATTTCCACCTGCTGATAAAATATTATTGCCAGCTCCAGTCAAAGTCAAACTGGTTGCATTGATTGCTGCTGTACTGGTACTGACACCATTGGTAAGCTGAACCGTGTTGCCACCGGGTAAACTGATGGAATAAGCCGGCGCACTCACCGTGTAATTTGGTGCAGAACCTGAAACCGTTATATTAGAACCTTGTGTCAATGAAGTAGTGGATGCTGTTGGCAATACTACTGTATTACCTCCAGGGCCATTAATCGTTAATGAATTTGAATTAATGGTTAAACTCGGGCTCGGAAAAGCAACGGAATTACCGTTACTAATAGATAATGAACCACTTGTTATAGTTAATGTAGGATTAGGAACACTTACCGTAAATGTACTTCCCGTTGTTGGGGTAACTGTAGCTAAACCCGAACCAACAATACTCACGGTATTAGACCCTGTTCCGACCAAAGTTGCGGTTGTAACGATTGTTCCCTGAGTTAATGTTAACACATTTGTACCGTTATTATATGTAAGTGTTGGTGAAGGAATTGCCTGCCATGTACCATTCCCTATAGCATCACTGGTTAAAACCTGACCAGCATTACCACCTGTAATTTTAATATTGTCTGTATAAATTTGGGGAGTTGAAACGCTCGCATCAAATCTTCCTGCGCCAACCACATGAAAGGTAGCCTGCGGCGCAGTAGTCCCGACACCAAAATTAGTTCCGTCAAAAAACAAATTTGGCCTTGGCAATGTATCCCAGATGGTTCCGTTATTGAATAAGAACTGCCCGTTAAACCCTGTAGGCAATGAACTTCCCGAAGGCACATTCACTGTGAAACTTGGGTAAGCACCTGTTACAGTAGCCGTACCTGTACCTGTTAAGGACACAACCTGGTCAGGAGCTACAGTTGGCGTGTTAATAGTCAGGTTTGGATAAGTTCCCGTTACAGTGGTTGCACCGGTTCCAACAATAGTTGGTGTTACCGCTGCTGCTGTATTACTGATAATACCTCCGGTAATATCAATTCCGTTACCCGCTGAATAAGCCTGGGTTGTAGGACTTGCAATGGTTAAGTTAGGATAAGTTCCGGTTACCGTAGTTGCGCCAGTTCCAACAATAGTTGGAGTAACCGCTGCAGCTGTGTTGCTAATCACACCACCCGTAATGTCAATCCCGTTCCCGGCCGAATAAGTCTGCGAAGTTGGGGTATTAATCGTGAAGTTAGGATAAGTTCCTGTTACGGTAGTAGCGCCCGCTGCATTTAACACAACAGTTTGGTCAGGCGCAGTATTTGAGATTGTATTACCACTCACGTTGATACCTGTTCCGGCAGAATATGTAGCTGATGCTGGAATATTGATAGTATATCCTCCACCGGCAGATGTTACCGTATTTGGTGCATTGATAGCAATAGTTGGCGTTGGACTGACATTCCCGGCTGTTTTCGCATAGAGAGCATAAGGCACACTCATGAACTGTTGTGTTCCCACCGAGGTGTATGAACTCCCTCCTGCCGGATCCATAGATACTTCCATGAAGTATGGCCCGTTTGCCCAGTTAATTGCTGTAAAAGCAGCCGTGTTAACTGAACCTATTCCCAGGGTAAACAAACCAAAAGAGTTTGTTGTTTTACTGTGTGTTTCAGAAAACACAACGGCACCACCGGCACTGCCCTGATGCAGATCGAGTTTTATACCTATGTTCTGATTGGATAATAAGGATCCGCTCGCATTCCGGGCCACACCCTGGTAACTGATTTCCTGAGGGACTTGTCCGAATGATGTTAAAGAAAGGCTGATTAAAAAAGTAAAAAATAGTTTTTTCATTTTCTGTTATTATAATTTATGGTCTTTAGAGTAAACAAAAGCTTGACTTATTCGATTAAAGAACAAAGCCTTCTTTTATTAAAAAGCCTTTGTTCAAAAATTTCACAAGGAACTGTTAAAATTATGTAAAATAATCAGAACACGGAAGACAATTAACAGTCCAAAGACGATTTTTAATTGTTAAAAATGGAATAATTGTCGGTAAATTAACTGAATGTTAGTAATCAACTAACTTAAAATTTGTTTTAACGCGGAAATTTGCTCGGGTGTACCCAAAACAAATAATTTTGATTGTGGAATAATGCGTGTATCTGCACTTGGATTAACAATGTATTCACCTGCTACAGTTTTATAGCCAATGATATTGGCACCGGAACGGTTTCTGATTTCAAGGTCTTTTAAAGTTCTATTCTTTAAGCTTTCAGGAACATTTGTAAATGATATTTCTTCAAGGTTAACCGTATCACCACCTTCTGCATTAATATGGTCAATGAACTCCATGACATCAGGCTTCATTACCAATGAAGCCATATGGGCACCACCAACTTTATCGGGCATGATTACATTGTCGGCACCGGCAATCTTGAGTTTCGTATCTGAGTTATCTTCACTTGCCCTTGAAATAATAGTGAGTGTCTTGTTTAAATTACGAGCTGTCAAAACAATAAATAAATTGTCAGCATCTGTAGGCAAAGTAGTAATGATAGCTTTGGCTCTCATGATACCTGCCCTAATTAACGTTTCGTCGTGGGTGCCGTCACCGGTCACAACCAGTTCACTAAACCTGTGATTGAGAGTAGCGGTCAGTGCAGCATCACTTTCGATCACCACAAAACGCTTATTATGCTTTTTTAATACCTGTGCTGCCTGGCGACCATTACGGCCATAACCGCAAATAATGATATGGTCCGACAGTTTTTCTATGGTTGCGTTCAATTTCCTGTTTTTAAAAAATTCATTAAACTCTCCGTCAATTACAAATTTAGTAATGGATGAAACGGCATAAGCAAATGTACCAAAACTTGTCATAATAAGAAACGCCGTAAATAATTTGCCGGCATGACTGAGAGGTGCTACTTCTCCGTAACCAACCGTAGCAATGGTAATAACAGTCATATAAAATGCATCAAACCAGGTGTAATCATCAATGATCACATACCCAATCGTTCCAATAACCCATACTGAAAACATAATCAGTACTGGCAAATAAAAACGATAATAAGACGTTAAAACATTTATCATATCCGGCAAATTAAAGAAAAAATAATGAGCTTAGGAAAATACGATTGCCTATTATCTAAAAAACGAAATTAAATTTAAAGATCCCAAACGCTGCGACGGCGCTGGTAATTACTCGGCTTAAAGCTTTCCTTATGCTCTAACATAAAAGCCATGATAAAATAAATAATAATGGGAGAGCCAAACGTAAAAAAAGACAGATAAATAAAATACATACGGATATGAGTAGTCCTGATTCCTAATTTTTTTCCCCACCATTCGCAAACACCGAAGGCTTTCTGTTCAAACCAATATCTAATTTTGTCTATCATTGCTTACAAAAGTATAAAAAAACTTCTACCCTTTTTTTATTTTGATGAACTTTTTAGCAGAGACTCCCCTACCTGGCAGCTAAGACATCTTTTCACTGAGCAAAAATTATCCAATAGATAAATTTGAGCCTGGCTTTCAAGCGCACTTTCAGTGTTTATACCCAGGCCGACGAACTCTTTGGTTTTCTTATTTACTTCCGCAGGAAGCTGTGACAGCAGATTTATCCCGTATTCTATCAAATCTGTTTTGTTGCCGTTCTTTGACATGAAAAACAAATAAGGAACAATCGTGTTTATGATAATAGATTCGACGGCTTTATCCCCAAGAAATTTTGAACCTGATTCTGTTTCAACATCAAAACTATAATGCGTCATCCAATAGGAATTAGGTTCAACCTCAAAAAAATGTCGGATAGTTTGCAGATCCGGTTTTTGATCTATCAAGTGATACAAAGAGGATTGTTTCCCAATTAGTCCCGCCAACTGACTAATCCGAATCGTTGGAAAATTAACCGGGCGTGTTTTGGAAAACTTCCACTGCTCTCTCTTTATTTGCTGTAACTTATGTTTGTGTTTTAAAAACTCAAATTCATTTTGGAGTTGCTTTGGATATTTGTCATCAAACAAATCATCCAGTAAACCTGCCGCACCAAATAACAGAGATTCTATCTGCGTCGGTTGGTCTGCGTATTTTTTAAGAACCGAGTAGGGTAAAAATTTCCCTAAGAGTTCAAATGCATCATTGTTGATTTTAAATCCAAAATTCCGAAAAAGCAGTAGATACAAAGCGTCTTCATAACTATTTCGTGTGTATTCGAATAAATGCTCAATGTATGCCGTTTTTTCTTCAAGACGACTAACCGCTAGACGATCCAGCCAGGATTTCCATTTTATATCCGGAATATGGGCGATTGCTTTTCCACAGGCAATTGGCTGCTTCGACAACTGCAATTGGTGATATTGTTCCAGTAAAGAGGGTTTGATGTATTGTTTTAATTCTAAAACAGAAACATTGAACTGTTCGTTTTGAGGCAATTCTTTATCATGCTCATAAACCACATGTAACACCAGGTTATCGTAGGATTTATCATGTTGATGCTTGTGTCTCAGCCAATCGGATGTTTTGATATGAATCTCAACATTTCCTGCCAATACTATATCATTGATCCGGACTTTGGAATTAAAAAAATCAGGACCTGAGTCCTGATTATGTTCACCAATGGAAATAACTTCAATATCTTCTTCTTTAGAACCCCTGAACTGAGACTTACCTAAAAGCCGGTATTTCCAAATAGTATGAAGAAGCGCTTCATTCATCTCGCCTTAGTTACTTTGGTTGAGTACCTTTAATTGCAAATACATATTTAGTCAAAGCGTCTTTTTGAGAAACAGTTAATTTTGATCGTGAAGCCATATTATCAATAATAGCGGGCCATCTATCTTCAGAAATCCTGTAAATACTTTTTGCGCCATGGCAGTTGGTACACACACCTGTATAAATTGAGTGCCCTTCGGTTAAAGCAGGAAGAGTAGCGTCAGGAAATTTGATTTTAATAGCAGTCAACTCTTCTTCTCCAGGGGCGAAAATACCTGTTGTTGATTTAGCGACCGGAGCGGGAGCAGATTCAGTAGTTGCTTTCTTTTTCGAATGACAGGCAGCAATGATCAGAACTACCGCTGCAAAAGATGAGATTTTAAGAATAGTCATAATTATAATTTAGATTTTAAAAATAATAATTATTAATTATCTTTTTCGATATCAGCAGCAGTAAACCTTTTTAAACTGTTAATTTTTGTTAGTTGCGTAGTAACTTTTGATTCATCACCAGCTACAACCAATTTATAAGCATCAGGCGTGAAATATTTTTTAATGACCTTATTGACATCATCTACTGTTAGTGTATTCAGTTCATTGATAATGTTCTTTCTTTTTTCAAAATTATATACCAGAGGGTTATAGAAGGTTGAAATCTCTTCAGGACTCTCCATTCTTTTTACAGACACAATTCTTTTATAAATGGATTCTTTAAAGATTGTTTCACTGATCGCGGTTGAATAAAAAGCAGCAAGGGCCATATCAAACAGCTCTATTGTATTAAATAGCTCTTCGTTTCTTACCGAACATCCGATCATTAGTGTATTTGAAAATTTACCTGTTTTTTGTGAGCTCCCAATACTATATGTTTTACCACCTTTTTCACGGATCTCTTTAAACAATACTTCGTTAAAAATGGCGTTTGCTACAGAAAAAGCCAGCTGGTCTTTGTCTGTTACAGCCGGTGCCATTTTATTCCATTGCAAAGCACATTGGGTAGCTCCGTTTCTGTTAATAAAACCAATCTCCTTTTTTTTGATAGCGATACTTTCAAGACTCACGCCGTTTGTATTTCCCATCGTCGATTTCCAGGTACCATAATATTTTTCAATAACAGGTTTAATCGCTGCTATATCAAAACTGCCACAGATAATGAGATTAGCGTTCTTTGGCGTAAAATTAAAATCATAAAATTCTTTAATCAAAGCCGGAGTTATTTTTTGTAGCTGTGCCTTATAAAAATAACGGCCCATAGGATTTGAGGTGCCATACATGAAATAATTGCTGAATACAGACGATAATTCTCCAATATCCATTTTTGTCGGACTATTAAAATCAACATTCCTAGAGATCAATTGGTCAATTTTATCTTTTGGGAAAACAGGACTTAAAACAGCGGCCGACATCAAATCCATTCCGGCATCCAGGTCCTTACTTAAAATATTCATTTCTACCATGGTATTATCGTTGGTGGAACTGGCTGTTAATGCAGTCCCTAATACAAAGGCCTTATTATTTTGGGTTTCTATATCATATTTTACATTTCCCATTAAAATCGAATTGGAAACCAGGTCACTGAAGTTTTGCTGACCGGGTGCTTCATTTACCTTGCCTGTATTTAAAACCAGTTTCACATTAATAGCAGGAATCTTTCCGTACTGCAATAAATACACTTTCAATCCATTCTTTAAACTAAATGTTTCATAAGCCGGAATAATTTGGGCCTGTATGGTTAGTGTCGCAAAAATTAATACAATAAAACTGAATTTCTTTTTCATATCATTCTTCAATATTATACTCATTAATTTTCCGATACAAAGTTCTTTCACTGATGCCCAATTCCTGAGAAGCATATTTGCGTTTCCCTTTATGTTTCTTTAAAGCTTTCTTAATCATGTCAATTTCCTTATCCTGTAGTGACAGAGATTCTTCCACCACAATTGGCTGCGTATATCCGTTCACTGTATCCTTGACAATAATAGGACTATGAACTTTATGTTCACCCATACCTGTAACAACCGGAAAATTACTTTCACTATTATATAACCTCTCGACTCCCTGTGAATCGTCTGATGACAAATTACTTAAGGATCCGCCTCCCGCCTGGACAATATCATGTACAACTTTTTTTAGATCATTAAGATCTTTTTTCATATCAAAAAGGACCTTATATAACAAGTCACGTTCACTCATATCCGCACCGGGTCCACTTCCAGGGTTATGCGTTAATATGGGCAAGGTATTGGTTTGATAATTCGGAAGGTATTGAAGCAAACTTTCCAAATTGATATCCCTTTCTTTTTCAATAATAGAAATCTGCTCTGTAATATTCTTTAGCTGACGGATATTCCCCGGCCAGTAATAACTTACCAAAGCATGTTCTGCATCCGGAGATAACTTAACAGCCGGCATTCTATATTTAGTCGCAAAATCGCTGGCAAATTTCCTGAACAATAAATAAATATCATCCTTGCGTTCCCGTAATGGCGGTAAATTAATGGGAACTGTGTTTAAACGGTAATACAAATCTTCCCTGAACTTTCCTTTTTCAATTGCTGTGGTGAAATTAATATTTGTGGCGGCAACAACACGAACATTTGTTTTTTGAACCTTACTGCTACCTACTCTGATGTATTCTCCTGTCTCAAGTACACGCAATAAACGCGCCTGAGTGGTTAACGGCAATTCACCAACTTCATCTAAAAAAATGGTACCTCCATCCGCTACTTCAAAATATCCTTTACGCGCTTCATGAGCGCCGGTAAAAGATCCTTTCTCGTGGCCAAACAGTTCGCTGTCAATCGTTCCTTCCGGAATCGCTCCGCAATTCACAGCGATATACTGGCCGTGCTTGCGTGCACTGTTCTGATGAATGATCTGGGGAAATACTTCCTTACCTGTCCCACTCTCCCCGTTGATTAAAACATTTAAATCAGTTGGAGCAACCTGTCTTGCAATATCAATGGCTCTTTCTAATAATGGATTATTTCCTATTATTCCGAAACGTTGTTTTGTATCTTGTAAATTCATTTTTTTAGATTAATGATTAAAGATGAATGACTCAAGATTTACCAGATCCTGAAATCTTTTCTCTAAAATTGAAAATCATATTTTTTAATTCATTTATTTTTTCTGTTAGTTCTATTCTTAATTCCGTTTTTCCAAAATTTCTTCTCTCACAAATAACCAGATGAGTTTCTAGTTCAAAACATGATCCTAGAGAAGTTGATAAGAATTCAGCAAAATGATTAGAAGTTCTTTTGCCGCATCCTTCAGCTATATTAGTCGGAACCGAACAAGCACACCTTGTGATTTGAGATACTAAATTATATTTTTCATCTTTAGGAAGCGTTGAGGCAAAATCATAAGAAATATCAACCAAGTCAATTCCTTTTTGCCAAATCTTTAATTCTTTAAAATTATGATTCATACAACTCTCTTTTATCCTTAATCATTCATCTTAAATCCTGTTTTATACGCACTCCCCTATAAGCGTCCCACTCGTGCAGCTCGTAATCAGTACATTCACATAATCACCTTTTTTTAAATTTCCTTTCGGAAAAACCACGACTGTGTTTTGTGTATTGCGTCCACTCATCATCTCAGCTGATTTTTTTGAAACATTTTCAACCAGGACACGGTATGTTTTTCCAAGTCCCTGTTTTGTTCTGATCTCGCTATGTTTTCTTTGCATATCTACGATCTCAGTTAAACGTCTGCTTTTTATTTCAGCAGGAACATCATCTTCGTATTTACGTTCCGCTAACGTTTTAGGACGCTCGCTGTAAGAAAACATATATGCAAATTCATACTGCACCTCTTCCATTAATGATAAAGTATCCTGGTGCTGCTCTTCTGTTTCTCCGCAAAATCCAGTAATGATATCTGCAGAAATTCCGGCATCCGGCATAATACGGCGGATGGCCGCAATACGATCCAAATACCACTCGCGGGTATATCCACGGTTCATTTTTTCAAGGACATCACTATTACCGCTTTGAACCGGCAAATGAACATATTTACAAATATTTTCATGTTTGGCCATCATATGTAATACATCATCCCCCATATCCTTTGGATGTGAAGTAGAATAACGCACACGTAAATCAGGATGAATTAACGCAACCATTTCCAGCAATTCAGCAAATGTTGTTGAATTAGCTTTTTGTTCCTCAGTTAACGTTTCTTTTTTCAACCCTCCTCCACTCCACAAATAAGAATTTACGTTTTGTCCTAATAAAGTTACCTCACGGTATCCTTTATCAAATGCTTCTTTACATTCACGGACGATCGTTTCAGGCTCACGGCTTCTTTCGCGACCTCTTGTAAATGGCACGACGCAAAAACTACACATGTTATCGCAACCACGCATGATACTCACAAACGCACTCACACCGTTATGGTCTAAACGTACCGGAGAAATATCGGCATACGTTTCTTCTTTACTTAAAATAACATTAATGGCTTGCTGTCCGCCTTCGGCAACAGCAATCAAATTTGGTAAATCACGGTATGCATCAGGACCAACTACCATGTCAACCAGTTTTTCCTGCTCCAGGAACTGATGCTTTAAACGTTCAGCCATGCAACCTAAAACACCAATTAATAAATTTTTATTGGTCTTTTTTACTTTTTTATAATCGTAAAGACGCTGACGAACTCTTGATTCAGCATTTTCACGGATTGCGCAGGTATTTACAAAAATCAGATCCGCTTCCTTATAATCGGTGGTAGTTGTATATCCCTTATCAATTAAAATAGAAGCAACAATTTCACTATCGGCAAAATTCATCTGGCAGCCATAGCTCTCCAAAAACATTTTTTTGCCTCCCTTATGACCTGATTTAACAACTAACGCTTCTCCCTGTTTAGATTCGTCTATAATTTTATTCTCCATGGATCTTTAAAAAAGAGCAAAGATAAGTCTTTGTTATGACATTTTGACACGTTAACCGTTTTTTAGGAGTCTAATTCACTATTTTTTCAATAATTCCTAAACGATTAATTATCAAATGATTATGACAAATTATAAGTACGATTCTACACGTTTTTTGAATAGCTAAAAAATAAAAATTAGGTTTATTCGGATTAAATTTTTTTCCTTTGCAAACTTTTAAAGTAATCGAAACACAAAATTCGAGGTTGAAAAAACCGTTTTATGGACAGATTTTGAGCTTTAAAAGCGAACTTTTAATATACATATATATACATGGCAAAAAATCTAGTTATTGTCGAGTCCCCTGCGAAAGCAAAAACCATTGAAGGGTTTTTAGGTAAAGATTTTACTGTAAAATCCAGCTTCGGGCATATCAGGGATTTAGTAAAGAAAGGATTTGGGGTTGATATCGAGAATAATTTTACTCCCACCTACGAAGTTCAGCCCGATAAAGAGAAAATAATAGCC
This sequence comes from Bacteroidota bacterium, assembly GCA_021155905.1. Taxonomy (GTDB): domain Bacteria; phylum Bacteroidota; class Bacteroidia; order B-17B0; family Aurantibacillaceae; genus UBA4416. The sequence continues at coordinate 68,217 of JAJNBG010000002.1, read as the reverse complement.
GAATTAAGAAAGTTGTCAAAAGGAGCCGATATGGTTTGGCTGGCGTCCGATGAGGATCGCGAGGGAGAAGCCATCAGCTGGCATTTGTACGAAACATTAGGACTAACTAAGAAAAATACGAAACGCATTGTTTTTCATGAAATTACCAAGCCGGCTATTTTAAAAGCCATTGATAATCCTCGTGAAATAGATATTAATTTAGTAAACGCCCAACAGGCCCGCCGTGTGTTGGACCGCCTGGTTGGTTTTGAATTATCTCCTATTTTATGGCGTAAAGTTCGTCCGAGTTTATCGGCCGGACGTGTACAATCTGTAGCCGTGCGTTTAATTGTAGAACGTGAAAGAGAGATCCAGAAATTCGTTTCAACATCTGCTTATAAAGTATCTGCTTTATTCAAAGTAGGTTCGGGAATATTAAAAGCAGAATTAGATAAACGTTACAATACAGAAGCAGAAGCACAGGCATTTTTAGAAAAATGTAAAGTGGCATCTTATACCATTGAAAGTTTAGAAACCAGGCCCGCAAAACGTACGCCGGCTGCACCATTCACAACTTCTACCCTGCAACAAGAGGCTGCCCGTAAATTAGGATTCTCTGTTGCCCAAACCATGCAGGTTGCTCAACGTTTATACGAAGCAGGTAAAATCACTTACATGAGAACGGATTCCGTGAATTTATCGGAAACGGCTATGGATCAGGCAAATAAAGAAATTAATGACAATTACGGGGCAAAATATTATCATCCCCGTGTCTATAAAAATAAGAGTAAAGGTGCACAAGAGGCCCACGAGGCCATTCGTCCCACATATATTAACCGCACTGTTATTGATGGCGAACGCAATGAACAGCGTTTATACGACCTGATCTGGAAACGTACGATCGCGTCACAAATGAGTGATGCTGAATTGGAGAAAACAACTGCGAAAGTAAACATCAGTGGAGCATCCGAACTATTTGTTGCACAGGGAGAAGTATTAAAATTTGACGGTTTCCTGAAAGTATACATGGAAGGAACCGATGATGAAAACGCAGATGAAGATAATTCGTCGATGTTGCCTCCAATGAAAGTTGGTGAAAAATTAGACAGCCAGGAAATTTCGGCGACCCAACGTTTTACACATCACCCTGCCCGTTATACAGAGGCAAGTTTGGTAAAAAAACTGGAAGAACTGGGAATTGGCCGTCCTTCCACATATGCTCCGACTATCAGCACCGTTCAAAAACGTAACTATGTTGAGAAGACTGACCGTGAAGGAAATCCGAGACAATATGTACAGCTAACGCTGGTTAAACAGAATTTAGTCAAAGACATTAAAACGGAGAATACAGGAGCAGAAAAATCAAAATTATTTCCAACGGATATAGGGATGGTAGTGAACGATTTTCTTCTAAAATATTTTCCTACTATCCTTGATTTTAATTTCACTGCTAAAGTGGAAGAAGAATTTGATGAGATTGCCGAAGGCCATTTAGACTGGCAAAAGATGCTGAAAAGTTTTTATACGCCTTTTCACAAAACAGTGGAGACTACTACTGAAAACAGTGAACGTGCAAGCGGAGAAAAAATTCTTGGAACTGATCCGGTATCCGGAAAACCGGTGAGCGTAAGGGTTGGACGTTTTGGCCCATTGGCTCAGATCGGAGAAACCATTGAGGGCTCTGAAGAAAAACCGAAGTTTGCCAGTTTAAGAAGAAACCAAAGTATCGAAACGATTACACTTGAAGAAGCATTGGATTTATTTAAATTACCTATGACATTAGGCAATTACAACGATCAGGAAGTTATTGTTGGCGTTGGCCGTTTTGGTCCTTATATCAAGTTAGGTGAGTCTTTTATTTCAATTCCACGAACCATTGATCCGTTGACGGTTGATATGGAGAAAGCAATTGAAATTATTAAGGAAAAGGAAGAAGCTGATGCACCTGTCGCACATTACAAGGGCAAAGGCGTTACTAAAGGCAAAGGCCGTTTTGGTCCGTTCATTAAATATGAAGGCCTGTTTATCAATGTACCAAGAGCTTATAACTTTGATAATTTATCTCAGAAAGATATTGAAGAATTAATCGAGAAAAAACTAGAAAAGGAAGCGAACCGTTATATTCAAAACTGGCCGGAAGAAAAAATTGCCATTGAAAATGCACGTTGGGGACCAATCATTAAATTCGGAAAACTCGTTTTAAAACTTATAAAAGAAGGTGGCGGCAAATATACACCTGAAGAACTGACGGAACTTTCTTTAGACCAGGTTAAGCAAATGATTGTGGCGCAGGTGCCAAAAGCCTTTGACAAAAAAGGCGCTAAAAAAGCCGCTCCTAAAAAAGCAAAGGTGGTGAAATTAGCAGGAGAAAAAGCACCGGCAAAGAAAGCGACAGTAAAAAAAGCTGCCAGTAAAAAAACAGCTCCTAAAAAAGTAGCTGCTAAGAAAGCTCCGGCGAAAAAGACAGCAGCTAAAAAGAAATAATAATTTTATCCATTTAAAAAAAATGTAAATTCGTTGCCATAATGGTTAAAGAATTAAACGAAAAAATAAAAGAAAAGAATAACTACACAATCATTAAAGAAATTGTGTTACCTCATAGCCATCTAAAATTAAGAAGTGATGGCATTGTTCAAATTAATTATCCTGATCATTTCGATTTCACGTTAAAAGAATCGATTGAGTCTGTAAATGCAATTGGAGAAATAACAAATGGTGTCCCTCATATTATTTTAAAAATTCCGGGAAAATATACCTCCGTAGATCATGATTGTCGTGACCATGTAGCCAAAGGAGATGGTGCCCGATATTCGATAGCTGAAGCTTTTATAATTGAATCTTTAGCCCATAAAATGGTAGCTAATGTTTACATTAAAATTTATAAGCCTCAGAAACCAACTCACTTTTTTTCCGATATTCCAAGCGCTGAAACATGGTTAAAAACATTTCTTTAATCATTTACTGATTTAAGTATGCTTCTTTAACTAAATGTATTAAAAAAACCATTTAACGGTAAGTAAGTTCTGATTTTTAAAATATACATTCGTGGCGAACTTCTACTGAGTTAAACATTTTTTACTATGAAAAAATTTATCCTTTGTCTTATTACGCTGAGCAATTCTCTATTTTCACAAACCTTATCCTACAGTTTCAGTGATGAATTTGAAACATTGAAAAAATATGAAGAGCTAAGTTTCTTTAAATTCAATGAGACCAGTTATGCCAGCTTTTATAGTAGAGACGGTAAGGATTTGGCGATACAGCTTTTTGATCCCACCTTTAAAAGTGTAACAACACAATCCATCATTACTCTTCCCGAAGAATGTAAAAATTCATTTGTTTCACGGATATTAAAAATAAAGAATGAATTCTACCTGATCTATTACAGCTGGGACCGAAAAACGAAAAACTCGAAAATGTTTGCTTACCCTTTTGATAAAGCAAGTTTAAGCTTTAAAGGTCCCGCGAAAAAAATGATCGATACGGATCAGACTGATGATGAGAGCTATTATAAATATGATTATTCCAATGACAGCACTAAATCAATGACCACATTCAGATGCAGGCGAAAAGAACGAAAAGATAAAGTGAATAAAGATGTAATCAGTTTTAATTTGTTTGACAGTAAGATGGATCTGATATACGCGCACGATATTGAAATGCCATATACGGAATATGATATGGAAAACCTGGATTATGAAATAGATTCCCATGGAAACATTTTTGTTCTTATTTCTGTGAAGATCAATAACGCGGTTGATGGCATTGTAAATACCGATAAAGAAAACGAAGACGGTGTTCGGTTTGAACTTTTAAAAGTAAATCAAACAACGCATACACTTGAATCCACAAAATTATACCTTGATAACAAATACATTTCCACTCCTGTACTGTCAGAGGATTTAAATCATAATTTAGTAATTGCCGGTTTTTATTCTGATCAAAAGAAGACCAAATCATTCAATGGGGCTTTTGTATTTAAAGTTTCCTATGAGGCCGATGGTACAATTAAAAACATCCTTAAATCTTACAGTGATTTTCCAAAGGAAGTAATTGAGGCCGAAGCCAGTGCGAGGGAAAAACGAAAAATGGAAAAGAAAGAAGCAAAAGGAGAACTCGAAGTAAATAATTTAAAGTTTAACAAAATACTATTCAAAAAAGATGGCAGCGCACTTATTATAGGAGAGGAAGAATATGTGACAGAATATTCCTATAGCATGAATGGTAAAAATTATACGAGCCGCACCTATCACTACGATGATATATTTCTTTTAAAAATTGATCCGCAGGGGAAAACAGTATGGTGCACTAAAATTGACAAAGGACAATCCGGTGACAAAAAATCCTTCCTGTCTTATTATAATTACTCACTAAACGATAATGATTATTTTATATTCAGAGACAGTTTTATTGAACAGGAATTAGTGGATCAGCTACCAGATAAAAAGTTAAGAAACAAAGGGCTTTACCTTGCAAATGTGAAAATTGATGCAGGTGGAAAAATCGCAAAAAGCCTGTTGCATATTGAAGAAGATGAGGATGATATCAGGCCACGACAGTTTGAATCAGTGACTGACAATTTAATTGTATACCATGTGAGGTCTGATAGAAAAAACACGAGAATTTTAAGGCTTCAGGCAAAATAAAAAAGAATAACCAGATTCACGAAAAAAACATCCTATGAAAAAAACGTTTTTGATCTTAGCATTTATTTCGACATCACTATTTGCACAAACGCTATCCTATAGTTTCAGTGACAAGTTTGAAACCATAAAAGACCACAGGGATAAAGGGTTTTTCAAATACGGAGATAATGAATATGTAGAAGTTTATCTTGAAAAAGATGAAAAAAACATGGTGTTCCAGTTATTTGACAAAAGCTTTACCTTAATAAAAACAGCCACCGCGTCTTTCCCGGAATTTGAGCGCCATCCACATGATCAGGGTTTTTTCAGCTTAAAAAATGATTTTTATTGGTTCTATTCTACCCTGGACAGAAAAACCAAAACTGAATACTTGTTTGCGCTTCCCTTTGACAAAAACTCCTTAAAATTCGCGACAAAAGAAATTAAATTGATCGAAACCGGGCGTTTAAGCGCCAACCCTAAATACAGGTTCAATTATTCCACTGATAGTACTAAAATGTTAGTTACCTATAGAATAAAACCCAAAGAAACAAGAGATAAATTAAATAAAGACATTATTGGATTTAATTTATTTGACCATCAGATGAATAAATTATACGCTGCAGAAATCGAAATGCCATATTCTGAGTTTGACATGAATAACCTGGGCTATGAGATCGATTCGAGAGGAAATATTTACATTCTGACAGAAGTAAAAATCAATAATTCATTGGATGGAGAAATTGATAAGGAAAATAAGAACGCCATGCGTTATGAGCTGATCAGGGTCAATCAAAGTAACAACACGCTTCAGGCTATTAAAATTGACCTCGGAAATAAATATACAAACTCAGCGGTCTTATCCGAAGATTTGAATCGCGACATCGTAATTGCAGGTTATTATTCAGACAAAAAAAACAGCTCAGGGTCTACAGGCGCCTACATCATCCGATTAGAATACGATGATAAGAACGTAGTAAAAGATCTCAAAACCACCTTTTGTGAATTTCCCATTGAAACTTTAAAATCTTATGAAAATGCACGCACCAAACGAAAAATGGAAAAAAAAGCGAAAGACGGCACTCTTGAAGCTTCCGACCTTGTCTTAAGAAAAATTATATTTTCTCCTGATGGTAGCACAACCATTATAGGTGAAGAGTTTTATGTTGTAACGTATAGTTATTATAACGGGACTTCTGTCACAACTAAATATATCCAGCATTACAACGATATTTTAATATTAAAAACCGACAAAACCGGAAAAACAGTCTGGTGCAATAAAATCCCAAAGGAACAAATAAGCGGCGGGAATAATTCGATAAGCTTTGGTTATACTATTAATTCCGGAGTATCAGATATGTCCTTCCATCATCATTTGTATAAAGAGGAAGATTATTTTTTTTACCTCGATAACGCCAAAAACATGAATCTACCTTTAACAGAAACTCCAGCTGAACATTCGAGCGGATTAGGAGGATATTTGACCTGTGTTAAAATTGACCATGATGGCAAAATGACAAAAAGGTCAGTCTTTGATATCAGGGAAGAAAAAACAAAACTTTTCCCAACATCATTCGAGTCGATTGACGATAAGTTAATTGTGGACAGATTAAAGGCTGACCGGAATGAATCAAGGGTTTTTAGGCTTGAGTTCAAATAATTAAAAACAATAACTGATCACACACTTCCCCCAGTGATGTTCGAGTCCTTCCCTGAATTCGGGGCTTAAATAAAATTTACTGTACTCTAAGCCAATTTGCTTATAGGTTAAAACAAAACCTGCCATTCCCTCCACAACAACTCTTGCCATTCGATTAGATGAAATGGTATAAACGGATTGATCATTGAATAAACCGCCCTCTAACGTCGCATTATAAGCCACTGCTTTTACAGCTCCTTTGAGAATTCCATAAAACTGGAAATTTGACTTTCTGAACAAAGCGTTTTTATCCATTCCTAGGTTACTAAAGTAAGGGCTGAAAAAACCCATTCGACCTGTTAACCCAATGGACAAGTCTGTATAAAAGGTACCAGTTCTTAAAGTAGTTTGCCCAATGATCTCACGCTGTTTTCTGTTAAACAATCCCTTCTCAAATTGCACATTGTAATTAATCAGGTAATTTGTTTTGAGTTGGTTTTCCCAACCCAATGGCTGAATATTAACCAGCGACCTGTGAATGGCTTTTTGCTCCTCTTCACACATAGCACAAGGGCCAAGTATTCCCAAGTCAATCTCCGTACGCAAAGCTTGTTTCTTTTGAGGCATTAATGACCATTGTGTATGCGTTACATAAAATGTTGCTGCAAAAGGACGCTCAAGGTAATTCAGTGAATCATAGCGGATGCTTTTAGGCGTGAAACAGTCCTGGGCTATCTGAAAACCATAATAATGTAACGACGCTTTTTTTAACCGAACCAATAAATATGATATTGGCGAATATTTAATAACAGGGTGAATAATCGTCAAATGAATACCCTGCGTATAATAACGATCTGTCGCGCTGAAAAAATCATTGTCATACTGAAATCGAATGTAATTTTCTGCTTTCGTTGATAAAAGCATTGTATCACTTACCTGAGAAAACAGATCACAGCAAATGACATGAATCAAAAACAATAACACACGTTTCATATATACAATATACGTCTAAATTACTCCTATGGTTTACTAATTATTTATCTTTACTTTTAACTTAATACAAGTGTATATGGAAAACATAAGCTTTGAGCAAACCATTCGTATTTATCCCACTGATATTGATGAGAATGGTCACGTCAATAATATCGTCTATTTAAAATGGGTGCAGGATATAGCGATTGCTCACTGGAACTCGGTCGCAACACAGGATATGAAAACAAATTTACTGTGGGTGGTCAGCCGTCATGAAATTGATTATCTGAAATCCGCTTACCTTGACAGTAAACTAACTGCAAAAACCTGGGTGACTGAGCCAAATGGAGCAAAATCGGACAGGCATGTTGTCATTTATGAAGCTGAAACTAATTCTGTTATTGCGAAAATTAAAACAACCTGGTACTTGCTGGATTCTCAGACAAAAAGACCTAAACGTATTGAAAGTGACATCGCTAATGTATTTTATAATTCATAAAAAAGGCTCCCTGCTTTGGGAGCCTTTTCGCTTTAATCCTGTTTGATAATTTTATTATCAAAACTGTAATCGCCGGTCCTTATTGTGTAAAAGTAAATTCCGGCAGATGCCTTGTTTCCGGAAACATCTCTTCCATCCCAGTTCAGTTCATGATAACCTTCAGATTGGTTAACTGATTTACCAGAATATACTTTTCTGCCAACAATATCCCTGATCTCAATGCTAATATCAGTGGCTCTCTTGAGTATATACTTAATCGCAATGGTATTTGTAAATGGGTTAGGATAAGCGACTGAATTAATCAAAGCTGTTCCGCTTTCCTTATCTCTGATAGCAGTTACCGAATTGGGATTCAAAAGAGTGTCATTATTGATAATAGTCTCAATATCAATGAGCTCATCACCGGGCTGATAGATTAAATACATCATACCGTCAAATAACATCTCATCCATGGTTCCCGTCCCTGCATAAACATTGACTGGAGGACTACTAGGATTATTTGGATTAGCAGCAGTATTGTCGTATACGTGTTTCGAATACAATTTATATCCTGCCGGAATCTTCACTAATTTTTTGAACGTATAATAGTCCTGCCATTCAAAATCCCAGTCATTAATGCGAACAAGCTTAATGGTATCAATCCCGGGATTAACAGCGTAATAAAGTATACTTTTACACAATAAATGCGAATGGGGCATCACGGCAAAAGCAGATAATGAAACAGGCAAAGAAATGCTTGCCGATGGATAATAAGCCGAAAAGGTTTTAATAGTATTGGCCGGTATTGACATTGACCAGTTTTGAAGTGGTGTCGTTGAATAGATGCGTCTCACACCGGTTTCGTTAACTGGGTAAAAGAATAACCTGATTTTTGTACTGTCCACTTCCCCGGCACTTCCTGACGGATAATGCAGTTGGATGATGATCTTAGAACCTGCTTTTAAATACATTCCCGCTTTCAAGGGTGCCTGGCTTGGAAATATTGTTGCTTTCGAACCAGGAGCATAGGTGCCAATTCCTAAATTTCCGGGAATATTATAGCAGGAACCGGACAAGTCACTGGTGTAAGCGCCTGTTGTATCCGCTGTGACAACAGCATGATGAACAATCGCCGGATTTCCCGGAACGATTTCAAAAGCTCTGAGGATTCTGTCCTGCGTCAATCCGGATGGAATTGAAAAACAATAGTATTTATCTGTCGATGTCGAAGTGCTCGTGAAGTTCCCGATACTCAATGTTAAATCCGCATTTCCTGCAAGCTGGTAACCATGAGGTATAATCGGCGCAGGAGGAGCCAACGTTGTATCTCCTTTGATTGTTCCTCCTGAGATCCAATCAAGAATTAATTGCTTTTCAGAACTCGTGATGATCCGTTCATGCATAAATCTTGTGTAGGAAGTATCCGCACTCCAGGGAGGCATAATGTCATTCTGCAGAGCGTAATCAATGGAAGATGCCATAGCGGCAGTTTCCGTGTAATTCATAAACGGATAATCTGAACCGCCTGTATGATGGCAGCTTGTGCAACGGGCATAAAATATACCTGCCACATCTTTATAGTCAACTTGTGAAATCAGGTTGTTTATTAATGCAGAAGAGAAAAGAATAAAGAATAAATATTTTTTCATGGAATTATGATTTGTTTAAATAAATGTACAAAAAACAAGTCAACAGACCAAAAAAACAAAATATGAAAATGTAAACGAATAAAGCATCGAATCTGCTATATTTACATCAATGAAAACCGCTACCCTCCACGAATTAAAAAAGGAGCTACAGGAATTGCCTCCGAAACAACTGGCTGAACTATGTATTACACTTGCCAAATACAAAAAGGATAATAAAGAGTTTTTGGATTATTTATTATTTGAAGCCCATGATAAAAACAATTTTATTACCGGTGTCAAAAAAGAAATTGATGAACACTTTGACGAATTAAAATCGCAACCGAACCTTTACTACGTTAAAAAAAGCCTTCGCAAACTTCTTCGTATCATTACCAAATACTGTAGATACATTTCAGACAAAGCTTTGGCGGCAGAGCTTCATATTTATTTCTGCCAAAAACTGAAAGCCTCCGGAATTCCTTATCAGAAAAGCCAGCTATTGGTAAATATGTATGAGCAACAACTAAAAAAAATAAACACACTCATTAATGCTTTACATGAGGATCTTCAACAGGATTACATGAACGATCTGGAAAAATTACAATCTGATAGTGAGCCCCGCATCAAATTCAAATGGCCAATAAAGATATCCCGCTAGCCCAAAGGCACGACTATCGTAAATATTTAAATGCTATCTGAGATAAAAGCCTTATTTTTAATGCACAAAAAAAATCTCTCGCGTTTTAATTATGAAGATTGGAGTAAAGATTGCCAGCACCTTTTTCCTCATTGCTTTTCTCTCGATGGCAGTGATCAGCGTTATTAGTTACCTGCGCGCGAAACAATCACTCGAAAAGCAATCCTTTGAAAAATTAACAGCCGTCAGGGAAATGAAAGCAGGTCAAATCGAAGACTACTTTCAGATTATCAATGATCAGATTACAACCTGTGCAGAAAACCCTATGGTGATTGATGCCATGAAAGATCTGAAGAATGGTTTTAACTCCATTAATGAAGAATTGAAATTCTCAAAAGAGCAACTGCAGGTTATCGAAAACAGAGTTGACAACTACATAGATTCCCAATATATTTCCCGCTTAAGAAAAAACCTGGTCCCTGATTCACAAATTAACCAAATCACTTTTGATGATAAATCACTCGTTTTGCAGGATTTGTATGGCGCTTCCAATCCCTATAAAGCCGATGAAAAAAACAACCTCCTGTCAGCGAATGATGCCAGTTCATATACAAAGGCACATGCTAAATACCACGGTCTGTTAAAAAATTTTCTGGACAAGTTCGGCTATTATGATATTTTCCTCATCGATCATGAAACCGGAAATATTGTCTATACGGTTTACAAGGAAGTGGATTTCACAACGTCACTTATCACAGGACCATTTCGGAATACAAATCTTGCTACCGCATTCAAATCGGCTAACGGAGATACTAAAAAGGGACTTACAAAGTTAGTAGATTTTCAACCCTACATTGCGTCCTATAATGCCCAGGCATCTTTTATTACCTGCCCGATATTTGACGGCGACAAAAAAATAGGTGTTCTTGCATTTCAAATGCCGATTGATAAAATCAATGACATCATGACGAATAAACAAAACTGGTCGAAAGTTGGTTTAGGAAATTCAGGCGAAACTTATATCGTTGGTAAAGATTACACGCTCCGCAACCAATCCCGTTTTTTAATTGAAGACAGCATCAACTACTTTCATATACTGGAAGATATTCAGGTAGATAAAAATACCATTGAAAAAATCAAACAATTCAGAAGCTCGATTGGCTTGCAGGTTGCTAAAACAAAAGGTTCTATGGAGGCATTGCAGGGCATTACAGATACCCAAACGTTCCCTGATTACAGAGGCGTGAGGGTTTTATCTGCATTTAAACCATTAAAAATAATGGATATGCAATGGGGGCTGATGAGTGAAATTGATGAGGCCGAAGCGTTTGAAAACGTTACTACTCTACGGAATAATATTATAATTGCATTTGCATGTTTGTTAATCCTGGTATTTATTACCTCCTATTTTGTTTCCCGTGAAATCACACGTCCATTAAAAGAGCTAACAGTGGATGCCCTGGAACTTGCCAAAGGAAATATGGAAGTGGAAATAATTACCGGTAAAAAAGATGAGATCGGCGTTCTTGCTTCCAGCTTCAAAACGATGCAATCCTCCATTAACGCCTTAATCAATGATCTCCGTCATATTAATCATAACCTGGAAGACAAGGTTACTGAACGTACGGCGGAAATTGTAGAACAGAAAAACATCATCCAGGAAAAACAAAAAGAGATTGTTGATTCCATACATTATGCGCAGCGCATCCAAACTACTATTTTAGCAAAGGACGAATACCTCAATAAACACCTTCCACAACATTTTGTACTCTTTAAACCCAAAGCCATTGTATCAGGTGATTTTTACTGGGCAACGACAAAAGTCAGTAGCTATAATGAATCCATAACAGATAACCGTTTTTACCTGACTGTTTGTGACAGTACGGGGCATGGCGTTCCTGGCGCTTTCATGAGCTTATTGAATATTTCTTTTTTAAATGAAGCCATTCGCGATAAAAACATTGCGGAACCAAACGAAATATTAAATCATGTAAGAAAACGATTGATCAAATACATTTCGCAGGAAGGCGGACAGGACGGCATGGATGGAATCATTATTTGCTTTGACCGGATTAATCAAACGATCACCTATGCGGCTGCCCACAACGCTCCTATAGTTGTAAGGGATAACCAGATTATCGAATTTAAAGCCGACAAAATGCCAATTGGCATGGGCATCAAAACAGATCCTTTTACTCTTCACCAGATAGAGGTGCAAAAAGATGATATGATCTATCTCTACACGGATGGCTATGCCGATCAATTTGGAGGGCCAAAAGGAAAAAAATTTAAATATAAAACCCTTAATAATTTACTGGCGGAGATTAGCAAGGGATCAATGTCTATGCAGCGGGACAAACTGAATACAGCCTTCGAAGACTGGCGCGGTGAGTTGGAACAAATAGATGACGTATGTCTGATTGGCATCAGAATCTAACTAAACAAAACGCTGCGCATGCTCAAAGATCCCATATCCAGGGTATCATTAAAAAACTGGAACTGATCTGTTTTATCCCTTAATCCTAAAGTATACATCAATGGTAAATAATGATCATTAGTTGGATGGGCCAGAGTGGCAATCTTTCCTAATTTTTGGTATTCAATCAACGGTGTTGGGTTATTATCTTCAATACTTTTCTTTACCAGTGTGTCAAATTCAACAGCCCAGTCATATGCTTTTATTTTTCCATCCCAACTGATGAGCCCAAGGTTATGAACCACATTTCCACTGGCAACAATCATTACACCTTTACTTCTCAAAGCATATAGCTCCTTCGCCAGATTAAAATGATATTGAGGAGGCTTCGCATAGTCAATACTCATTTGAAACACAGGAATATTGGCTTTAGGGTACATGTTTTTTAAAACAGACCATGCACCATGGTCCAGTCCCCATTCAAAATCTTCGTGTACAACTGTAGATGTGACGCTATCAATGGCCATCTTCGCATAATCCACCGCGCCTGGCGCAGGGTATTGCACCGCGAACAACTCTTCCGGGAACCCACCAAAATCATGAATCGTTTTTGGATGATCCACCATTGTCACCGCCGTACCGTTGGTTAACCAATGAGCAGAAACACATAAGATTGCTTTGGGAGTGGTCAGCTTTTCTCCCATTGCTTTCCAGGTTTTACTATAAATGTTATCGGTGATTGCGTTCATGGGGTTACCATGACCAACAAACAACACGGGCATTTTTTCAGTTTTACCGAATGTACCTGTCAATTTATTTAATTCTTCCAGTTTCATACTCATTCCTGCTAATGGCAATATGGCCAGAGTTTTTAAAAAGTGCTTACGGTCCATGTTTTTTCTCCAAAGCGATAACCAAATTTAAGGATTTAAACCGACAGGTATTTATGTAAAACCAAGATTTGAATTTATTAATACTATAACTCGTATAGTTCAATTGGCAGGTTATCGGGATCATTAAAAAAAGCAAACTTCTTCCCTGTGCATTCATCTGTTCGGATGGGTTCAACATTTATTCCACGTTTCTCCAAATCTGTAATTGCTTCCTCAATATTCTCAATAGAAAATGCTATGTGCCTTAAACCGGTCGCTTCCGGTCTTGTGGATCTTGGTTTTGGATCAGGAAATGAAAACAGTTCAATGAGATACTCGCCATTGAGTGAAAGATCACATTTATAGGATTGCCTTTCTTCACGGTATATTTCATGAATCACATCGAAGCCTAAAACATCTGTATAAAACTGTTTTGACTTTTCATAATCTGAACAAATAATTGCAATGTGATGTACGCCTTTTAACTTCATTATTTTTTTACGTAGATTTAATTCCCCAATAAAGTAAAGGCGCCCCAATAATACGGGTGCGGATATTTTTTTCTCACTTCGCGTTGTGCTTTTTTAAAAGCTTTGGTAATAGTTTGTTGTCTCGGGTTTATTCCCCACTCTTTATAAAATTCACTCATCAGAGTCATGGTCGCGTCATCATCTACCTGCCAGAGACTCATGATTAAATTTTTGGCGCCCGCAATGTAAAATGCCCTTTGCAAACCATAAACTCCCTGGTTATTTATATCAACACCCAAACCGGTTTCGCAGGCAGACAACACAACCAGGTCGGTGTTGGTTAAATTTAATAAAGATGCTTCATAGGCCGTAAAAATTCCATCCTGCTCCACCTGGTTGTTGCTGGTATCTTTAGCAACTGCTGATGCTCCTGCCAGCATAATTCCTGAACGCAATAAGGGATTCATTTTTAGTTTGGTCGATTCAAAACCCATCATACTTTTATCTTCCTTATCCACATCGCTCAGGAAAAAACCATGTGTGGCAATATGAAGTACTTTAGGAGAAACCGCTTTCTTTAACTGTTCTTCCGAAGCCTGTTCTTTTTGGTAGACATTCACATTCCAATTTACGTCTTTCAGATAACCAGAAATATTTTCCACCTCAGTTTTCGTACCCGGCAGGGGAATTAATTTTGCTGCACCATAGCGGTTCACCGCCAATGCCTCTGACGACACAGGGATGCTTATTTTCTTAGAGAAATCGTATTCATAATCCGGGAAGCCAAACAGCTCGGCGTTATTTAACGGATTGCTTTTGGTTTCATTAAAAATATAATTCAGGTTTGGAAGTATACTGATGTTAAACTCATCAAGTACATACTTGTGTGTAACAGGATCTTTTAGGGTGTATAAATTCACCTGGTTATAAATACCATCGGTTGACAAATAAACATTGGTGACTCCGGTCAACTGCATCGCCAGTGGCTTCCAAAAACGGTTATATGAAAGAAAGTCCTCTTCCCTATCGTAAATCTTATTAATATAATCGATGATGTAGTCGCTTTCAAATTCTTTAGTTTTGCTGATGCGAACCAAAGAAGGATAAGGCTTATCTTTTCGCAGTACCAAGGCTACGTACTCAACCACAGAACTGCTGTCATTCTTCCTTATGTCCTGACGGATAATGGTTATGGCAGCTTCACTAGCTTTTAACCTCGCCTGAATATCCTTATAGGTTTTAGAATTATTTCCTGAAAACAAAGCACTTTTATTTTTGAGAAACTGCTCCAGCCTGTTGGCTTCTTCTTCCAGCCGGGTCATGTCCCAGTAACTTCCCTGGAAGTCCAGGTCACGAAAGGTGCCGGCCAGTTGCTGTTTGATATTGATCCAGCGGTTATAGCTATTTACCAAAGCCGTATCGTTACTGTTTAAGATATTTTTTCTTGTATTAACACTCTTATTTAGTAAGAGCGATTTGATAAACAACTGGTAATTGAAACATGTCGCTAATAATTCATTGTGGTCTTCCTGAGGAAATAACTTTGTGTAACTCATCACAAAGCTATCGAAACTGTCAAAACGGTTTCCCAAAATTGTATAATACGAAAGCTGTTCAGCTTCGCTCATACTTTCAAAATATTTATTAAACTGTTCTTTATAAGCATTCAATGATTCCAAAAATAATGCTTCCGCTTTTTTATAATTCTTTTTCTTCCACTGAAAATAAGCCAGATTGAACCGTCCATCGATGTATGAAATATGTTTCTCTCCAAATTTTTGTTTGATAATGGCATTCGAAATTTCAATATTTTCAATGGCCTGATCATATTTTCCTAAAATGTCATACAAAGTAACAGTTCCTCCTAAAAAATAAGCATAGCGTTCATGCTCAGTTCCAACTGTATTTTTAATAATCGTTAAGGCCTGTTGCTTCAATTCTTCCGATTCTTTGTAGCGCTTTAAGTGTGCATACAACATGGAAAGACTGTTTAATCCATTCGCGTAAAACGGATGATTTTCACCCAACACTTCTTTGTAAATCGCGCTGGCTTCCAGTAACAATGGTTCTGCAGCTTCGTAGGATCCTTCATCAATATGTACCAAAGCCATATTATTCAAGGCATTGGCATAGTTCTGATGCTTTGTCCCCAATGAATTTTTACGGATATGAATCACCTGCAAGAGTAAATCAAAGGCTTGTTTGTAACGACCAAGATTCCTGTAAAGCTCTGCCTGGTTGTTCAGGGAATTGGTATAATCCGGTGAGTATTCCAATTTCAGTTTTTTATAAATAGCAATGGATTGATTATAAGCTTTTTCGGCTTCATGATAATTACCCGTTGCTTTATAGTTAAGCCCTAAATTGTTATACATAGTTGCTAAAGTCAGTTCATCATGCTTACTACCGCTGTTATAAATCGCGAGTGCTTTTTGTAAAAGGCTTAAAGCCTCATTGTAGTTGCCGGTAAGGCGGTAAGCCTCCGCCGTGTTGTTGATTGTGGTAATATAATCAGCTGTATCAATCGGGTTCATGACTCCATGAATCTCCAATAGTTTTTTAAACGTATCGAGGGCCTTTGTATAATCACCGGTGCCCTGGCTGATGCGCGCGTCGTTATTTAAACAAATCAGGTATTCCCGGTCCTTTTCCCCATTCAGTGTTTTAAAATAATACAGGAGGGCATCGTTCATGGATTTGGCATATGGATAATTCCCCATCTCCACATACATTTCTGCCAGCACTTTGAAACGCATCGTGTATTGCAGGCTATTCTGTCCATATACTGCTGCCAGGCTAGGTAGCGATTTTAAAAACAAGGCTTCCGCATCCGTATAATAACCAACATGATTATACACACAGGCCAAATCATAGAGATAGAAAGCCCGGTATAAAGTATCATTTAAAGTTTTAGTAATGTCAATCGCCTTGTTGAAATAGTCAACTGCTTCATCAAACTTCTGCTCCTTAAAAGCATTACCACCTAAAAAATCAAAAAGGATGGACCGTTCAATCAGGTTCTGATCCAGATCCTTTTCATATTTTTCCAGAAAGCCATGAAGTTCTGTGTTTGAAAAAGATTCTCCTTTGTCAATTCGTTTCTGAATGGGTTCCCAGGCTTTTTTAAAGCTTTGAGAAAAACCAGTCAGGCAGCAAACAAATGTAAAAGCAAGGAAAAAATGTTTCATTAACAAAATGTCGATTATGACATAAAGTTATTATAAATAAGTAAATGTTAAAAGGAATTATGTCGCCAATTTAACCAATGAATTAATTATTGAAGCAACTTCGATTCCCTGATCTCACTTATTCTAAATTTTCACGCCAATCACGCATATATCATCCGTTTGTTCGTGTCCAAACATCCATTCCTCTATCATTTCCTGTAAATGGCGTTTTTGATCTTCCATGCTTTTATGCGAAACAGATATGAGCAGATTTTTAAATTGTTTTTTCGTAAATTTTTTACCTTTCTCGCCACCAAACTGGTCGGCATATCCATCAGAAAAAACATAAATCACATCCCCGCTTTCTAATTGAAACGATTGATTAGTAAAAGGCGCTAAATTTAAATCATCACCTATACTTTGTTTATCAGCGGATAATTCAATCAAATCACCAGCCCTTAAGATATATAGAGGATTATTAGCGCCTGCATATTCCAGAATATTTGTTTCAAAATCTATTGAATAAAACGCTGCGTCCATACCATCCCGCATTATTTTTGGGCTATTCTTTTTTCCAAGTGCTTTATAAATAATCGTATTTAATTTATCAAGGATGCGGGAGGGTTGAAATTCATGTGAATTAATTATCTCATGAAGTTTGTTGATGCCAAGCACAGATAGCATTGCACCAGGCACGCCATGGCCGGTGCAATCAGCGCAAGTAACAAATGCCTTATTTTCTGACTTGGTAAACCAATAAAAATCCCCGCCAATAATATCTTTTGAAGAATGAAATATAAATGCCTCCGGAAATATCTGATTTAAAGTTTGCGGGTCGTGAAAAAGCGCTTCCTGTAACAGACGGGCATATTGCAATCCTTCAATCTTATCAGAGATCATTTCTTTTAAACACTCGGTCTGGTGCTGCAATAAATATTCGTCGTCTTTCTTTATGGTTATATCACGACCGATTGCATATATCAATTTTTCTTCCGGAATAATAAACGTGCGCCAGGAAACCCAAATAACATTTCCGGTTTTCGAGAAACAGCGATTTTCAAAATTAGTTGAGCCCTTCCCATTGGTAATTAACGATAATTCATTCAGAATTATCTGCTGTTCGTCCTGAAGAACAAAATCTGTAAAAGATTTTGTCAATAATTCTTTTTCTGTGTAACCAAACAACCGTTCAAAAGATGAATTGATTCTTTGAACACGTCCGTTAAAATCTGTTATGCAAAGCACGTCGGGAGAAAATTCAAAAAAACGCTCAAAGTCTTTATTGCCTAATTTCGGAATTATTTTTCTATTCAGTTCACGCTGCTGCTTAACTGATCCAACTTTTTCCATAGTTTCTATATAAATCATAGAACAAAGTTAAATCGTATTATTCTGCCATTTTATTCAAAAAACGTAAAACAAGCTATATGTAAGATTTTAGAAATAAATGATAAAAAAAATGATTGGAAACTTAGTGTCGTTTTAACAGGAAAAACATCAGGGCTCAACTGAATTATACATTTGAAGCGTAAAGTATTACAAACAGGTAATAAACTTTAGGAACAACACAATTAACCGGCTTTCTCGAACAAAGAAAAGTTTAACTACAAATTATGAGACTTTCACCCTATTTAGGCCGACTTTATCCGGTATTTTTTTTTGAAGTTAAAGTATAAAGAATCCACTTAAATAATTCGTTTCAGCTACTTTATAACGCCGTTCACCGAATTAAAAACGGTTACCTGTCTGATCGTCTTTATTTTGGTTCCATGCGGACAATTCTCATAAAACGTGTGCGGATTTTCACTTACATCTTGTTATGTTCGTGTCTGTTCTTGTTAGAAGGCTGTTTCAAACTTCGGGGTCATTATGGCACGAAGAGTTATGAACCCGTTGCGCGACCTGTTAATCCATCGGATATTCTTTTACCAGATGGCTACAAAATTGAAATGATTTCAGGAGGATTTAATTTTCCATCGGGGATAACTATGGATGAACAAGGCCGGGTTTACATTCTTGAAGCAGGCTATTCTTATGGTGAGATATTTACTGTTCCAAAATTATTGCGACTGGAACCTGACGGAAAAAAAACCGTAATCGCAGAGGGAAGCAAGAATGGGCCATGGACGGCAGTTGATTATTACAAAGGTGACTTCTATATTTCTGAAGGAGGAAGCATGGAAGGTGGAAGAATTTTAAAAGTGTCACAAGATAGGAAAATAACCAGGCTGGCTGAGAACTTACCAAGCTATGGTGATCACCACACGGATGGTGTAGTGGTTGGAGATGATGGTTACATTTATTTCGGTCAGGGCACGGCTACCAACTCAGCTATCGTTGGTAAAGATAATTTTGATTTTGGCTGGCTTTCCAGAAAAAAAGATTTTCATGATGTGCCTTGTGAAGACGTAATACTCACAGGTGAAAATTACGAAACAGAAAATGTTTTTTCTGAAGATAAGGAAAAGGTTCAAACCGGTGCCTTTGTTCCTTTTGGAACAAAAACGGTAAAAGGTCAGGTTATCAAGGGCAGCGTTCCTTGTAACGGGGCCGTCATGCGGATTCCGCTAACTGGTGGCGATGTGGAATTAGTCGCCTGGGGTTTTCGTAATCCTTTTGGATTGGCTTTTTCACCAGATGGAAGTCTTTTTGTCACGGATAATGGATTTGATGAGCGTGGAAGTCGGCCTGTGTTTGGTACGGGTGACCTTTTATTTAAAGTCAAACGCAAAACCTGGTATGGTTGGCCGGATTTTTCAGGTGCAGATTCTCTTTCCGGAGCCGATTATAAAGCGAGAAAGATCAGACCAAAATCACTTTTACAAAAATATCCCAATACTCCGCCTGCCCCTATTGCAACTTTCGGTGTCCATTCATCCTCAAACGGATTGGATTTTTCAACGTCAAATGCTTTCGGACACAAAGGTGAAGCGTTTGTTGCACAGTTTGGTGATATGGCTCCAGGAGTGGGGGCTATTTATGGACCGGTTGGCTTCAAAGTAGTCAAAGTAAATGTAGAAACAGGCGATATTTCAGATTTTGCTGTAAATAAAGGCCGCGTCAACGGGCCTGCATCTACACTGAAAAACGGAGGATTGGAAAGACCCGTAGCTTTAAAATTCAGTGCAGATGGCAATGCATTGTATGTGGTAGATTTTGGTGTTCTCGAAATGCCTGAAAAAGGTCCTGCCCCAAAACAACATACGGGAGTACTCTGGAAAATATCAAAACTCTAAGTGATGAAAAAAAGTTTGATCCTAGTTATAGTAATTTTTATTTGTTCGGGTATATACTTTGTTTCCTGTTCAACTCGTCGTGTTAAAAAAGACATGACCTCCGTTAATGCACTGGATCAAAAAATTGCCGACGGACGCCTGGTATTTAAAAACAAATGTCAGAAATGTCACCCAAACGGAGAAGCGGGCGTTGGTCCGGCATTGAACGACAAGAAGTTACCCGCTATCATTATGCGCGCAAGAATAAGAAGCAGGGCAACTTTTTTATGGACAGGAAGAATGCCGGCATTTAATAAACATGAAATTTCAAAAGTGGAAATGAATGCATTGATCGCTTATCTGAAGGATATGAGAAAAAAAGATAAATAAATTAGTGTTCTGATGATCGGTTCAAAAGGCGTCTTTTCAATTTTACCCGGGTGGTTTTTTCTATCCATCACTCTCTTACTTTCAACAGAATTCATTTCACAAAACCAGGAAGTGCTCAGGGGGCGTTGTGTGAGTGAATCTACACAAAACCCTTTGACTGATGTGACGGTTTTTGTTTCCGGTATAGAGTCCTATACAGCGCAAACAGACAGCAATGGAAATTACGAACTATTGGTTTCGGCCGGCAATTACCAGATCATGCTGGAGC
Source organism: Bacteroidota bacterium (assembly GCA_021155905.1). Classification (GTDB taxonomy): domain Bacteria; phylum Bacteroidota; class Bacteroidia; order B-17B0; family Aurantibacillaceae; genus UBA4416. The sequence goes on along the minus strand of JAJNBG010000002.1, from coordinate 47,461 downwards.
ACCCGGGTTTTAAAAGCCAGGTAAGAGAAAATGTCATTGTATCAGCGGGCAAACACTCCGTTCAAAACTTTGACATGAGCGAATACAAAGTGAATCTTGACCCGGTTACTGTCAAGCCAGAAAAAGATAAGGATGTAGAATTGTCACTTTGGAACATTCAGCAATATGCAGCGGTCTTCTATGATCCGGCCCGTGTTGTTAATTCGCATGCCGGTGTTGTGAATAGTGATGACCAGGCAAACCAGTTAACCGTGAGAGGAACTTCTCCAAATTACATTCAATGGAAAATGGAGGGTGTTGAAGTAGTCAATCCAAATCATTTGGAGAATGCCGGCACACTGAATGACCGCCCAGCCTTAAATGGTGGCGGTGTCAGTATGATCAGCGCGCAGTTACTCGAAACATCCGGATTTCGCATGGCGCCCTTTTCTCCACTTTCAGGCAATGTTCTGTCCGGAATTTTTGACCTGAGATTCAGAGCGGGCAATGAAAAGAAAATGGAAAGAACGGTCCAGGCAAGTTTCCTGGGAACGGACATTTGCCTGGAAGGACCATTTTCAAAAAAAAGCAAAGCTTCTTATCTGGTTAATTTCAGGTATTCGACTATTGGTTTGTTAAGTAAACTTGGTGTTAACTTCGGTGATGAAAAAACAAATTACAAAGACCTTTCTTTTGTAATCAACTACCCTTTCAGGAACAATACCGTAAAACTATTCGGGATGATTGGAAACAGCGAAACGCTTTTTCAGGGCAAGGATGACAGTTTAAAGGTTAAGATGCAGAAGGAACTCCAGGATATTAATTATAACTCACTTACTTCAATTTCCGGTCTTTCAATTACGACGCCGCTCTCCAACACATTTTTTGTAAAGACTGTCGTTGCTTACTCGTCTAAAGAAGTCACGAGAAATTCCGCACCAAGTAGCAATTTATGGAAGAATGAAATTGAAGAGGCCGACAAATATAACCAGCAAAAACTGAGCGGTGTATGTTTCCTATCAAAACGTATTGCAAATCATAGCAGGATGAAAGCCGGTTCTTACGTTAACTACTTTATGACCCGGATAAATTCTCTTGTAAATGACGTCCAAAAAGTCGGTGGTACAATAAATGAATCACTGGTCCAGCCATTCCTGTCTTTTGAAAGCAGTATTCTCCGCAAAGTAGAATTTCAATTTGGGTTGCATGGTTTTTACCAGGACCGTATAAAATACTTTGCGCTACAACCAAGAGCGATGGTGAAATATCTCTTAACAGATGAACAGGAACTTTCATTTAATTATGGAGAGAGTGCCCAATTGCAACCGGCAAATCTATATGTTGCGGATGCACAAAACGGGGAATTAAAGCCAACCCGGTCGCAGTCATTCTCGCTGACTCATTTGTTGAAATTCCGTTCAAACACATTTAAAACAGAGCTTTATTATCAGTTATATGACCAGGTACCGATTAATGTTTCTCAGGGTTTTTCTGCCTTTAATTATTTCAATGAAGCCATTGTTTTCGAACTAGTATCAAAAGGAAAAGGCGTCGTATATGGCCTCGATTTTACTTATGAAAAATACTTCAAAGGTTTCTATATGATTCCTTCGTTCAGTATTTACAATAGCGCTTATACACTTGGTTCAACTAATTTATATAACGCCAGGTTCAATACGGGTTATAATGCAGTACTTACATGCGGTAAGGAATTCCGGTTAAAAGACGGACGAAGGTACATAAGCATTGACTTAAGAGGCATCTCAAGGAATGGCTACATGGAATCCGCAAGCAATGAACCGTCGATGCGGTATACTTATTCTGAACAAATACCTTCTTATTTCAGGATGGATCTAAGAGTGAGTTACAGAAAGAACAGGGAAAAGAGTACAGTGATCTGGGCGCTGGATATTCAGAATGTAAGTAACAATCAAAATGTTGCCTATCATTATTTCGACAGATTCACACAAAATACAGAAACAAGGTACCAATTGGGTTTGATCCCGGTGTTGAGTTATAAAATTTACTTCTAACGTTTAATTAATAATTAATTTATACCAATGACAAAGCCCATTTTGAATAACTAAAATACCCTCGAATAAAGATCATGGAACGCGTAATAACTGATTTAGCGAACCTGTTAAGTATTGAATATTAATTGACCAATAATAATGACTAATAAAATCATTCCATTACAATATAAGGAGCCCATCATGACTGCCTTATCATCTTATCCCGAATTAGAAGATTGCCGGATTCATTTTAAGTTGACAAATAAACATTCTGTTCCCTATGGAACTGCACCTACTTTTAGTAGTTTATTTAAAAAAACAAGAGAGCGTGAATACACTGTTACATTACTTGAGGAAGCAAGCGAGCCTGACAATTCAGCCCTGTTTAAAAACCTCTCTCTTGATAAACAGGAAGCAGTGATTGCCCACGAGCTCTTTCATGTATTACAGTTTCAAAATGCAACAGGACCGCGACTACTAACGCTCATGCTATTATATCCTTTGCCCTCTTTTAAAAGGAAAATTGAAAGGGCTGCTGACAGCGGAGCCATAGACAGAGGCTACGGAAGCGGACTTTATAATCATGCCGTTTACTTAAGAAGTATTCCGGGCTATGTACAGAAAAGGCCGGAAATTGAAAAATATTACCTACAGCCAAATGAAATCATTTTATACAACGAAAAGATAAAAACTCACTAAGCTGTAAAAAAATTAAAGTCTATTAAAAATTATAATTAGTGGTCCAGAAACGATAAGGTAGTTTAGCATCTTCACCGGCATAATCTACACCTATTCTTGGTCCAACCTGTATGTCATTGTCATGAATATTCACATGATCATCCTGCAACCAGATTGTTTTTCCGGTTAGTGAAACATTATTATGAATGAGATCTATTCCCAGTGCCTGGGACACTTTTCCGGGGCCAACACATAGCTTTTCAGAGAATTTTACACCACGTCTCCTGATGATCTCTTCAACACCTTTTGTTGGATAAATCGCACGTACCAGTACCGCATGCGGAATATCCTGACTATTTGTAACAATGTTTAAAAGCCTGTGAATGCCATAGCATAAATAAACATAACTAACGCCACCGGCACTATACATTGTCTGCGTTCTATTCGTTCTTCTGCCACCATATGCATGTGATGCCTTATCATTAACTCCGGCATATGCCTCGGTTTCTGTTATAATCCCACCTGTCAATTTATTATCAATACAGGTACAAATTGTTTTGCCAATCAAATCCCTGGCCAGAAAAACAACATCAGAATTTGAATAATATGAAGCATTCAGTTTAGCCATGATTTCATTTTTGTTCGATACTTTAAAATCTGAACAATGATTTAAAAGGCTATGTATTCATGAAATGACATTTAAATAAAAAGCCCATGACAAAATTAAAGCTTTTCTTTGATTTTTGTAAATGTCTATTCATAGAGTTCATTTTCTTGTTAAAATTAAACCGATTCCCAGTACAGTATGTAAACTCGCGCCACGGCCAAAAAAAATGTTTTATTGTTTAAGAACTAACTGCCTGGCTATTTTAAAGAAACGTTTAAGAAAATCATAAACTGTCACCCTATTGCCACGGAAGTGTTTTTCAAACCGACACAAATTCCTGGTTCGATTTTAGCTTAATTAAAACATTGAAAACTGTAAGGCAGATTTCTTTATAATATCATAATTTTCGAGAAGTAATTAAACTCTAAATGGCTTCCCGAAAACCTGTTGAATCCAACATAACATCAAACAGAGCTGCCGCTAAAAGTGCTGGCAAAAATCCTCCTATAGTAAATTTGGAAGCCCTTCTAAGAAAAGCATCCAAAAGCAAACAGCCAACCAAATTGACTCCAATGTTGGCAACCCTGGTTGATAAACCCTTTGATGAAAAAGGCTGGCTATATGAAGTAAAATGGGATGGCTACAGGGCTTTAGCGTTTTGCAACAAATCCAAAGTTGAACTAAAGTCCAGGAATGACAAATCTTTTAATGATAAATTTTATCCGGTCACCAAAGCACTGCAAGATTTAAAACTGAATGCTATAATCGATGGTGAAGTAGTTGTTGTTCGTGAAGATGGGATATCGAATTTTGGTGATCTCCAAAACTGGCGCAGCGAGGCAGATGGTGACTTATTATTTTATGTCTTCGATATCATTTGGTACGAAGGCAGAGACTTAGCCGGTCTACCATTACTGGAACGAAAGGCCATTCTCAATGCTATTTTACCTAAAAATGAATTGGTGCGAATTGGCGAATACTTTGAAGAAAGTGGTATAGATTTTTTTGAAGCGGCAAAAGCAATGGGGCTGGAAGGAATTATCGCCAAGAAAAGTAACAGTGAATACCTGACTAAAAGCCGTTCAAAAGAATGGTTAAAGATTAAAGCCAACAAGCGCCAGGAAATGGTCATTGGTGGCTACACCAAAAACGATGATACATCAAAACTCTTCAGTTCATTAATTGTAGGAGTTTTTAATGGAAAAGAACTAGTTTATACTGGCAAAATTGGGACAGGTTTTGATGTGAAAACCCAGCGCGATCTCATGAAGCAGTTTAAACCCCTGATCATTAAAAACTCTCCCTTTACTCAGGTTCCTGATATTAATAAACCGTCCAGGTTCAGACCTAATCCCCCAAATGCAACAGCAACATGGGTGAAACCCCTGTTGGTATGCGAAGTCGCTTTTACAGAAATGACGAGCGATGGTATTATGCGACACCCCTCTTTCCAGGGCATGAGAGTGGATAAAAAAGCCAGTGATGTGATCAGGGAAAAAGCAAAGCCGACATCTAAAGTGGTAAAGGAAAGTAAAAAAGTTCCTGCCAAAAAAATTGTTGAAGCCAAAAAGAAAGCTGATCGAAAAACATTTTTAAATCCTACGGACGAAACACAGGTTAGAATGATCAATGGGCATGAATTGAAATTTACGAATTTAAGTAAACTGTATTGGCCCAAAGAAAAGATCACTAAGCGGGACCTGCTCAATTATTATTACCAGGCCGCACCTTATATCCTTCCCTATCTTAAAGATAGGCCACAATCCATGCTCAGGCACCCGGATGGGGTTACCGGATTCAGTTTCTTTTATAAGAACATAAAAGGAAAGGCACCGGAATGGCTTGATACTTACAAGTTCAAAAGTAAAAGCAGCGAAAAAAAAGAATACCTGATTGCCAAAGATGATGCAAGCCTGTTATACATGGCTTCTTTAGGCTGTATAGAAATGAATCCATGGCATAGCCGGGTACAAAGTGAAGATTGTCCTGATTGGTGCATTATTGATCTGGATCCTGCTCAAACGACATTTGCGCAAGTCATCGAAGCGGCAAATGTTACAAAAGATGTTCTGGAAAACCTCGGAGTCAAAAGCTATCCTAAAACCAGCGGTTCAAAAGGAATCCATATTTACATTCCATTTGGTGCGAAATATACCTATGAACAGTCTAAAGAGTTCGGAAGGATCATTGCGACATTGGTTCATGAACGTATCCCGAAATTCACAAGCATTGAGCGTATGGTGAAAAACCGGAAAGGGAAAATGTACATTGATTTCTTACAAAACAGACCGGAGGCAACAGTGTCTGCGCCCTACTCTGTTCGACCAAAGCCTGGCGCAACCGTATCTATGCCTCTTGAATGGGGCGAGGTAAAGAAAGGATTAAAGATGAGCGACTTCCATATACATAATGCCATTGAGCGAATTAAAACCACTGGTGATCTTTTTAAGCCGGTACTCGGGAAAGGAATTGATTTGGCAAAGGTGATCAGAAATTACACAAAAAAGTGATTAATTGAACGAATTAAAAGTTCATTTCTGCTTTTCCAGATTAGGTTAATTCAGTACGTTCCTTTTTCAATTTTGTATTTTTGCACCATGTGTTATTCAGCAACCAGCGCCTTTCAGGACAAGAGAATTGGCCAAGCTCAGAGGCTATTATTTTGAAACAATCCAAAAGCTTCAACTGCAATTAAAGAGGATCAACAAACACCAAACGAGTCCGATACTTTGCCAATGAGTACGTAAAATTTAAAGTAAATGAATGCTTTGAAAAGAAAATTGAAATGTTTCCCATATGTTACACACAAACCCTTTTTAAAAGCAAAAACACCTGATAAATCAGGTGTTTCGCGAGGCAGAAGTGCTCCCACCTGGAATCGAACCAGGCACCTACTGATTATGAGTCAGTTGCTCTAACCGAATGAGCTATAGGAGCGATCTGTATAACAGATAAGGCTGCAAAAATATATATTTGTAGCACATAAACAAAATATATGAGTGAAATTAAAAATATAATTTTTGATCTGGGCGGAGTAATCATAAACCTCGATTACTCACGAACCATCAATGAATTCAACAGATTAACGAATAAACCATTTGAAACGATTTTCACACAGTTACAGCAATCACCTCTTTTTGATCAGTTTGACAAAGGCACTATCAGCGAATCTGATTTTTTTGAAGAATTAAAAAATTCGTTGTATGATCAAACCACAAGAGAAGAAGTTCTGCATGCCTGGAATGCCATGTTATTGGATTTCCCTAAGGAACGTCTTGAATTATTGCTAAAATTAAAATCAGGGTACCGTGTGTTTTTGTTAAGTAATACCAATGAAACACATGTTCGGGAATTAGAATCTCATTTATTTCAACAACATAGCTACCAAAACCTGGAGACTTTTTTTGAGAAGGTGTACTACTCCTGTCGCATAGGCATGCGTAAACCAGACCGGGAAATTTTTGAATTTGTATTAAAAGAAAATAATCTCAATAAAAATGAAACCATATTTATTGATGACTCTCCTCAACATATTCAGGGTGCTATGAATACAGGAATTCAATCGTACTATTTAACTAAAGGTAGAGATGTCGTTGATTTGATCACTGAATTGAAATTATTACCTAAGGAATCTGAACATTGATAGCCGTATTAACCGTAATTGTTCCAAGAGCCGTCAGGTTAAAAGTTGTCCCTGTTCCGCTGATCCAGTCTCCGCTATTGATAACTCCATTCCCGTCTTTATCGTACATGGCGTATGCATAATAAGAACCAGGATGCATATAATTAAATGTGAAACTCAAATCATTCGCTGCTAAAATAACATAGCGTGAGCGGTGCTTTAAATCCATCGTCATGCCACTGAATAAGGGCTGCGTACATATCACTAAAAAAGTTTTATTATTTGTGTTAGCAGTGTAAGAAGCGGAATGTGTATAATTAACTGTTGTTTTCCCCAGGTACGGCTGAGCTGTTTCAGGATAAGGATCACCGGCAGGAATTCCTGAGCTTGCATAATAAATAGATTCCCCGATTCCAACAAAAGCCGACGTAAAATCCCTGGCCATTGATTTCTTAGGAAACCCCAGGGCAGCAACTGATGCTGCGGCAGATGTTGTATCCTGTAGCTTAGCATTCCATGCCATATGTGGTACCGAAGAAGGCAATGTGTTTGTTTTATTAGTGTATGATTTGATGATCAAGCTGTCTCCTTTTCTGATAACCTCAGAATAAGCTCTTTTTTTTCCTTTAATAACCTCGGAGAATCTATAATAACTCTGACTGGCTGTTTCAGAAACACTATCTGCCAGAAAGTAAGAAGATCGTTTCATTCCAACAAAAGAACCTCCATTTCTAAAAGCTACCTTATACTCATTATTGTATTTTACAATAAAAAAAGACATGAAAATATCATTTAATGAATCGAGTTCATTTTTTGCAGAGATTTGGTTCTCCGCATTTGGCCTGAAATCCACGATCCATTCGGGATAACTACCGAGCCCGGTGGTTGAAGATACCGGGCCATTCCATATTCCCTTTACCTTGTTTAAAACCCCATAGCCCAACGTATTATCAACAGTTGGTCCATTAACAGGCTCTTCAGGAGCTTCTTCCTCTGATTTTTTATCTTTACAGGATTTGCAGGAAGTCATACCCACAACTAACAAGGCCAATAATAGAATTTTGGTGTATTTCATCGTTGCGGGTATAAAGATTTATAAAAATTATTTTTTCCGGATGTAGATCCTGCTCTTTGCCAGGCCTAGTTTATTGAAGAAGTGAGTGAAAGAAACACCCAACACTCCCATTCCGTATTTTGCACTCCGTTTAAAATTAATGGAACTTGCCTCGGGGAAATATTTTGTAGGACAGGTTATCTCAGCGATCTCAAAACCCGCATAAAAGATCTGAGAAATCATCTGATTATCGAAGACAAAATCATCAGAGTTTTCATGATAACTAATTGTCTCTAAAATCTCCCTGTTAAATGCTCTGTAACCGGTGTGGTACTCGCTTAATTTCTGATTGATCAGGATATTCTGAGTTAAAGTCAGGCAACGATTAAAAATATATTTGTACATCGGCATGCCACCTTTCAAGGCACCCTTACCTAAAATACGGGAACCAAACACCGCCGGAAATAAATCATTGGCAATGATGTAACTCATACTATGAATCAATTTTGGCGTATACTGATAATCAGGATGAAGCATAATCACAATATCAGCACCTATTTCCAAAGCCTTGTCGTAACAAGTTTTTTGATTGCCGCCATACCCTTTATTTTTTTCGTGACGAATGACATGTTTTATTCCCAACTGTTTACCCAGTTCAGCAGTATTATCCTTACTGTGATCATCCACCAAAACAACATCATCAACAATATCGAAAGGAATTTCATCGTAAGTACGTTTTAAAGTCAGCGCCGCATTATATGCTGGCAACACTACCACTATTTTTTTCCCGTTAATCATATCCTACAAAAATAACAAAGTTTATATAATTTGTGCACTTCTCCTTAAAAAATATAATTAAATTAGACCTCAAAAGTTGAAGCCAAAAGTACTACATACTTACCTGCTGAAAGCATATTTGCCGCCATTTTTCATGACATTGTTCATTGGGGTGTTCGTTTTCTTTTTGATCCATGTATTTACATATATGGACGACATTATTGGTAAAGGTATGGGAGCCTGGGTACTTGTTCAGTTTTTTTTCTTCTCCTTTCTTACTTTCATTCCGGTGGCTATGCCTCTCGCGGTTTTATTATCGTCGATTATGACCTTCGGAAATCTAGCAGAGAATTATGAATTAGCCGCCATGAAATCTTCAGGCTTATCCTTATTCAAAATCATTCGTCCGGTATTTGTATTTATTGTTTTCCTGGCCTGCTTCACATTTGTATTCAACAATTTTATTCTTCCTAAAATTACTTTAAAATCCGCACGCATGCTATGGGATATCCGGCAGGCGAAGCCAACCCTAAGTATTAAAGAAGGGGTGTATTACAGTCAGTTAGAAGGCTACAGCATCAAAGTCGGAAAAAAAAGTAAGGACGGGCAAACGCTTTACAATCTTAATATTTATGATCACTCGGAAGGAAAAGGCAATAATATTCAGCTGTATGCTGACAGTGGTATTATGAAAACGTCCGCGGACACCAATTATCTTCAAATCAAACTTAGCAACGGTTCAAGGTATGAGGATATCATGGAAGAGGAAGAACACAGGCGTACCAGGCCTTTGATGCAATTGATTTATCAGGAATTGAACGTGAATGTGGACATGAGCAGCTTTAAAATGAAGCAGACAGAAGAAGCTCTTTTTCAGGACCATCACGAGATGATGAATATCTGGCAAATCGCCAAAGAGCTTGACACAATGAATTTAGCTATTGAAAAAAAACACACGAATCTTCAAAATCAATTTACAAATTATTTCGTACCAAGAACTTTAAAAACTTCGGGATTCGCTAAAGAACACATACCACTGAAAAAATTCTACGGGTCTCTTAACAATGATGAATTCAGAAGATGTGTAGAAAATGCCCAAAACCTGGTTAGGAGTTCGAGTAGTTATATTGATTCCATCAACGACGAGATTTTTAGTAAAAACATAAACAGGCTTGATTTTTCAATTGGCTGGCATAAAAAAATAAGCATTTCTTTTGCCTGCATCGTACTGTTTTTTGTTGGCGCCTCACTGGGAGCAATTATCCGGAAGGGTGGAATGGGTTTACCGGTTGTTGTAGCAGTCATGTTTTTCCTTTTGTATTATGTAGTGTCGATCATTTTTGAAGACCTGGTCATCCAGGAGGTATATACTGTATTTTTCGGAACCTGGTTTCCATTAATGTTGTTTTTACCTTTGGGAATCTTTTTGACTTATAAAGCAGCGAAAGACTCGGCACTTTTTGATATGTCATCCTATATTGATCCGATCAAAAAATTACTTAATCGAAAAAAAGAACATGCGGATCCTCCAGTTATGCAATAAAGCTCCATATCCCGCCAACGACGGAAGCTCCATTGCAATCTGCACCTTAGCGGAAGGATTAGCCGATAACGGTGTAGAGCTTCATTTGTTTCCGATTAATACAAAAAAACATTTTAAACCCGAAGAAAATATTAGCCCGGCGTTTAAAGAAAAAACAAATTATCAATCAGTTTACCAGGATACTAATACAAGTTTACCAGGTGCTGTCAAAAATCTTTTCTCATCCGAATCCTATTTCGTAAGCAGGTTCTTCTTTAAGGAATATGAAGAACAATTGATTAAAAAACTGAAATCCTACTCTTTTGATATCATTCAATTGGAAGGAGTTTTTATGGCATCGTATATTCCAACGATCAAACAGTTTTCAAATGCAAAAATAGTTTTAAGGAGCCATAATGTGGAACACCAGATCTGGGAGCGACATCTGCAAAATGAAAAAAGTATTATCAAGAAAAATTATTTAACGATTCAGAATAACCGCTTAAAGGATTTTGAAATCAATGCTTTCAATGAGGCGGATGCCATTGTGACTATCACAGATGAAGACAAAAAAAACATCTCGGAAATTTGTCCGGGCAAAAGTGTTTATACCTGCCTGACAGGAGTTAATTTAAACAGTTATAACCAGGTACCTTCTCCAAAGCAACTCAACACGCTGTTTCACTTTGCGTCCATGGACTGGATGCCAAATATTGAAGCGGTAGACTGGCTCCTGGATTCGGTGTGGACTGAAGTCATAAAACAAAAGCCGGATGCCCAATTGGTGTTAGCCGGCCGTGGGATGCCTCAGCGCATAAAAAAACTGGCTTCAAAAAACATGACGATCATCGACGATGTAAAGGATTCATCAGAATTTTACCATAATTATGATATCATGCTGGTTCCATTATGGTCGGGAAGCGGTTTAAGAATAAAGCTTGTTGAAGGCCTGGCTTATGGAAAAGCGATCATTACTACCAGTATTGGAGCAGAAGGTATTCCTTACACTAAAAACAAGGACTTTTTAATCGCCGATTCCAGTCAAGATTTTACGAAGGCAATTCTTACTCTGTTATCGGATGATCAGCAGAAACAAAATTTGCAAAGATCGGCCAGGACCTTAGCAGAAACCAGTTTTGATTACAAGCGTATTGCCGCTAACCTGATCTCGTTTTACAAAGATCTCATTAAATAAAAAATCCTCCTGTTTAACGGGAGGATTTTTTTTAATATTAAAATTTTCAGCTTTATTTTAACGTCACTGATTTTTCCACTGATTTACCTTCTTCCAGCTTAATAATACCAACTCCAACAGAACTACCTGATACCGCTTTGATATCCAGGATAGCAGGCAGCTTAAATGTATACGTACTTACTCCGCTTGCATCAGAAACACCTTCCGCCTTCAAATCGGCTTCAACCGTTGACCCTGAGGCCGTTTTCACATTTGCATATAATTTAACGGTCGCGCCGCCAACAACATTTCCCATTTCGTCCACTGTTTTTACAGTTAACTTACAGTCTGTCTTCTTTTGACAGGAACTGTTAAACGCTAAAATAATCAAACCAAAGGCTAATGATGCAATAAATAATTTTAGTTTCATTTTATTTTTATATTAATGAGATTGGATTAATATTTGTACCCCAAATATAATAAAAAAATGAATAAAATGTATTTGAAGTCTATAATATTGAGTTTATGCCTTGTTTCAATGATTAAACCGGGGTATTCTCAAACCTTTTCCAAAGAAACAATCCTGATTTCAACTTCTTTGGGTAACATGAAATTGAAGCTGTTTAACGAAACACCTCAGCACCGTGACAATTTTTTAAAACTGGTGAAGGAACATTTTTATGACAGCCTTTTATTTCACCGGGTTATTCAGGACTTTATGATCCAGGGAGGAGATCCAGATAGTAAACATGCGGAACCTTCAAAATTATTGGGTGACGGTGATTTAAAATATACTGTTCCTGCGGAATTTGTGCCTACACTATGTCATAAAAAAGGAATGTTATGCGCCGCCAGAAACGGCGATGATGTGAATCCAGAGAAAGCATCCTCTGCCTGCCAGTTTTATATAGTACAAGGTAAAGTGAGAACCGACGAAGATTTGAAAGCCTACGAGAAACGAATCAATAAACCAATCATTACAAAAATCAGAGAAGACATTTTAAACAAACCTGAAAACAGTGCTTTGAAAGAAAAAATTGCAAACTTCAAAAAAGAGCAGAACAATGATAGCTTAATGGTTTACTTTAAAAAAATTGATGCGCAGGTCAATGAAGAATTTGCCAAAACAACGCATTATATATTTCCTCCCGAACACCGGCAAATTTACAAAACCATTGGAGGAACCCCTCACCTGGACACACAATACACCATTTTCGGAGAAGTGATTGAAGGGCTGGAAGTGATTGATAAAATAGCGGCAGTAGGAAAAAACAAAGATGACCGCCCTTTAATTGAGATCCGGATGTGGGTAAAGGTTATTGAACAATAGCTCAGTTGCTTATTTCCTATTTGTTTAAAAATTTGTCTTTCATATTTAGAAATCGCTTATCTTTAAAAACCATTAGAAAAATTATATTGCTGCTAACTGGTTAACTTTTTCTCGGTTCCTGAATCTTTATAACACTGACATTTCAACGAATTGAGTTTAATTACGAATTCCAACAGAGACAAAATACTAGTTCCATTTATTGGAATTACGGCTGTATTTTCTGCTATTTTCAATTTGATATGTTTTGTTATCGACTATCCTGCAGGAAATATCATCATGTCTGGTAACTTTATTTCATTCATTGTAATCTTTATCTTATTAAAAAAAGACATTACCACCTACGTCCTATCCTGTAATTTGTATCTTTTGAACGCCACATTAACTGTAGCTCTGCTAAGTATATTCTATTCCGGAGGCATATTTTCTCCTTTTCTAATCACATATATTATGCTCTCAGTGATATCTGTTTTATTACTCGGAAGAGGATTTTATTCCTGGATGTGGCTCACCATATTTTTCTTGATCATCCTCACTATAGGGATTATACATGACCTCGGATTTCAACTACCGGTACAATATAACCGTTATTACGAAATTTTTTTCTTCACCGCCTGTTTAATCGGAGTGCCGGTTTGTACCTTTCTCATTTCTTTAATTTTCGATAAAGAAAATAAGGCAACCATTAAATTACTTGAACAAAACAAGGAACTGCTTAATACCAATGAAGAAAAAAACCTGATCATTAAAGAAATTCATCATCGGGTTAAAAATAATTTACAAATTATTTCAAGTCTGATTAACCTGCAAACGGATGAAATTACAGATCCAAAAACAATTGAAATTCTTAAAATCACCAGAAGTCGCATTTTTGCTTTATCACTCATTCATCAAAAAATATTTACAGGTAAAAACATTGGAACCGTCAATTTCAAAGAATACCTCAATGACCTGATCCAATCTCAAAAAAATGTCTATTACGAAATTGAATCTTCGATTACGGGAGACGATGTGGATTTAAATCTTGATATGGCAACACCCATGAGTTTGATTGTATCCGAACTTACAACAAATTCATTTAAACATGCTTTTAAGGAAATTAAATCGCCACGCATTGATATGACCTTAACAAAAGGCAGTGCGGAGACTTACGAGTTGAAAATCAGGGATAATGGTATCGGATTACCGAGCAAGATGGATGTCAATAATTCTCATTCACTTGGTCTCGAAATTATAAATTCATTGATAGAACAAATCGACGCTTCTATCCGGCATACCGAGTCCGGATCCGGCACAGAATTTATCATCCTGTTCAATCCTCACTTACAATTAAGTAGATAGGAAGTTGATTCACTGTTTCACTCCATTCAAATACACAACCTCAATCAAATTACTTCCAAACGAATACGGAATAAAACCGTAAGAGCTGATTGGTTTCGTTATAAAGAAATTGGCTTTTTTGCCAATCGTAATACTTCCCACTTCATGCGATAACTGCATGGCATAAGCCGAATTAATAGTACAGGCATTGATTACTTCTTCGGGTGTTAATTTATACTGCACACAGCCGAGACTCATCATGAAATTCATGTTACCGCTTGGTGAACTTCCTGGATTAAAGTCGCTGGCAAAAGCAATTGGTAAACCGGCATCAATCATTTTACGGGCAGGAGGTAAAGGTAAGCCAAGGAAGAAAGCAGCTCCCGGCAATACCGTTGCCATGGTATCTGATTTCTTTAATAATTCAATATCGGCATCATCACAGAATTCCAGATGATCCACACTGATAGCACCGCATTCAACCCCTGCCTGAATGCCTCCAAAATGGCTCAACTGTTCAGCATGTACTTTTGGAACCAATCCATGTTTTTTTCCGGCTTCCAGAATCTGTTTGGTTTCTTCGTAAGTGAAATAATTCTGCTCACAAAACACATCAATATAATCCGCTAATTTCTCTGCAGCTATTTTCGGTAACATATCATTAATGATCAGATCAATATAGCCTTGCTTGTTATTCTTATACTCCACGGGCAAAGCATGCGCGCCAAGGAATGTAGCTTTCACAGGAACCAAATTCAAATCTTTAATACGTTTGATCACCCGCAGCATTTTCAATTCACTTTCCACACTTAATCCATAACCACTTTTTATTTCAATACTGCCCGTTCCCTGTCCAATTACTTCTTTCAAACGCACCATCGTTTGTTCAAACAATTCATCTTCAGTTGCATCCGCTAATTTCTTTGCCGAATTTAAGATCCCGCCACCTCTTGCGAAAATTTCTTCGTAACTCAAGCCATTGATCCGATCTATAAACTCTACTTCCCTGTTTCCGGCATATACGATATGAGTATGGCTATCGGCATAACTAGGCAAAATTAATTTTCCTTCGCAATCAATCACTTCAAGTCCTTTCCAGTCTTCGATTCCCGGAAAATCTTCCATGGGTCCAAAATCAGCAATCAGGCCATTGTCCACGGCCATCCACGCATTGTCAATAGAAGGCAGTTCTTTCATCTGCGATCCGCTTACTTTCAATACAGAAGCTTCACGAACCTGCACCAATGTTTTTATATTTTTGATCAGAAGTCTCGACATGGCATTAATTGTTTGAAAGTGCAAGTTATTATTTTATGGCTTATTTTTGATCAAAATGGTTATTTTTACATCATGGCAGGCAATACCTTCGGTACTTTATTTCGGTTAACCACTTTTGGTGAAAGCCATGGTGCGGCTATTGGCGGAATACTGGACGGTTGTCCTGCAGGACTGGAAATTGACATAGAATTTATTCAAAAAGAACTGCAGCGTCGTAAACCGGGGCAATCTTATATTACCACCCAAAGAAAAGAAGAAGACAAAGTGAATTTTCTTTCCGGAATTTTTGAAGGCAAAACAACCGGACATCCGATTGGATTTACTATTGAAAATACAAATCAAAAAAGCACCGATTACGAACATATCAAAGATACCTTTCGTCCATCACATGCTGATTTTACCTACCAGGAAAAATATGGCATAAGGGATTACCGGGGTGGCGGACGCTCATCTGCCCGCGAAACAGCCTGCCGTATTGTTGGCGGTGCCATTGCCAAATTATATTTAAACCACCTTAACATTTCTGTTCAGGGATATGTCAGCCAGGTTGGCCCCATTAAACTGGAGAAATCATATAAAGATTTAGATCTGACTAAAACAGACGAATCAATCATTCGTTGTCCGGATGCGGCCACGGCTTATAAAATGGTAAGCTATATCGAAGATGTCCGTAAAGACGGAGATACCATTGGTGGTATTGTAAGCTGCGTGGTGAAAGGAACTCCTATTGGTTTGGGAGAACCCGTATTCGATAAATTACACGCTGACCTCGGTAAAGCGATGCTCAGTATTAATGCAGTAAAAGGTTTTGAATACGGCGAAGGTTTCAATTCCGTAAATTTCAAGGGCTCTGAAATGAATGACGTGTTTTTACCCTTCGACTCCGCTCAGGGTGACAAAAAAGTCAGGACTTTAACCAATCACAGTGGTGGTATCCAGGGCGGTATAAGCAATGGTGAAGACATTTATTTCAACGTGGCTTTTAAACCGGTTGCCACCATCATGCAGGACCAGCAAAGTATTGACAAAGACGGAAATGAAACGACCATAAAAGGCAAAGGCCGTCACGATCCTTGTGTTTTACCGCGAGCGGTACCTATCGTTGAAAGTATGGCGGCCTTAGTGCTCGTTGATCATATCCTAAGAAACAAGACCTCAAAAATTTAAATCAAAACACATTTATGTTCAGCAAAAAAAACAGACTCATTACCATCATTGTTATCTCCATGATACTTGGTATCATTTTAGGATATGGTATTAACAAATCCATCACCGATAATGTTCCGAAAATAGAACAAGCTTATATTCAAAAAATCTCAAAAGGGAATCGGGAAATTGAAAAGCAAATCACTACATCCACTGATAAACTGCATAAAGAGAATTTAAAACAAGCCAAAAAAAAAGTGGCCTCCCACTATTCCATATTAAGCGACATCTTTTTGCGCTTAATTAAAATGATCATTGCCCCTCTGGTATTAGCTGTATTAGTTATGGGAGTTGCCAAAGTAGGGGATTTCAAATCGGTGGGACGGATTGGCGGAAAGACCATTATTTATTTCACCTTCGCTACCCTACTCGCTTTGAGTTTAGGTTTAGTGATTGTGAATTTATTTGAACCCGGAAAAGTAATGGCGCTTGATTTACCGCCTGCCACTGCTGAAGCAGGAGTAAAAGCAAATGCGCAGGATGCTAAAAACTTTATTGCTCATGTGGTACCGGATAGTATTATTAAAGTGATGGCTGAAAATGAAATTTTACCCATCGTTATTTTTGCTTTGTTTTTTGGAATAGCGGCTGCGAGTATCGGCGAACAAGGAAAACCAATGATCAGAGCCATGGATAGCCTATCACACATTATGTTCAAGGTCACTAATTTCGTGATGAGCTTTGCCCCTATTGGTGTATTTGGAGCCATTACAGCGGTGGTCATACAACAAGGACTTGATGTATTAAGCGGCTATGCTTATTTAATGGCTTGCTTTTTCGGAGGGCTTTTGTTTTTTATATTTGGAATCCTGTTTTGTATTTGCCTTGTGCTTCGTATTAAATTTTTCTCTTTATTATACTATGTCAAAGAACCAATTTTATTAGCCTTCAGCACTGCCAGTTCAGAAAGCGCCATGCCTAAAACGATTGAACAGTTAGAGAAATTTGGTATCAGCAACCGAATCGTATCCTTCGTCTTACCATTAGGCTACTCTTTTAATTTAGACGGATCTATCATGTACATGACCTTTGCTACGGTATTTATTGCACAGGCTTATGGCATTCACATGTCAATGGGCGACCAGGTCCAGATGATGCTGATTCTATTAATTACCAGCAAAGGTATGGCCGGTGTGCCAAGAGCATCTTTGGTAGTAATAGCAGGTATGCTGAGCATGTTCAATATCCCTGGTGAAGGATTGCTGTTGTTATTAGCAGTTGATCAGATTTTAGATATGGGCCGCTCCGCTACAAATGTCATTGGTAATGCGGTAGCAAGTGCCGTAGTCGCTAAGTGGGAGGGAGAAAAACTCACGCCGAGAACGCATATCTAATTTTAATTTGTCGTCATGTTATTTTATTGGCTAAACCTTATCGGTATCTTTTTCTTCACTATTTCCGGTTCCTTAGCCGCACGTGATAAAAAACATTACCACGATTATTTCGGCGTATTTTTTACGGGATTTTTAACGGCGATTGGCGGCGGTACATTGAGGGACATGATGCTGGGTGCATATCCCATTTCCTGGTTAAGCGATCGTAATATCCTCATCTCTATTATTTGTGCGTTCGTGTTCACCCTTGTTTTTAAAAAGTACATCGTCAAATTAACAAGGACCCTCTTTTTATTTGATACAGTTGGGGTGGGAATTTATACCATATTAGGGGTGCAAAAAAGCCTGGAATATCATGTGAATCCTTTTGCAGCAGTTATTTTAGGGCTCATCACGGCGGTATTTGGAGGTGTGATTCGCGATACATTGATTAACGAAATTCCGCTTATCTTTGCCAAAGAAATTTATGCCACTGCTTGTATTGCCGGCGCTGTTCTGTTTACCGCGCTACTTTACGCAAATGTTGACTCTAACATCGCAGCCAGCATCAGCATGGTACT
Source organism: Bacteroidota bacterium (assembly GCA_021155905.1). Taxonomy (GTDB): domain Bacteria; phylum Bacteroidota; class Bacteroidia; order B-17B0; family Aurantibacillaceae; genus UBA4416. Next base: position 29,011 of record JAJNBG010000002.1, on the reverse strand, counting down.
AATAATTTTTGTGAGAATACTCGCAGTGAAATATAAACTGGCGTTGCCTAAATTTGATGCCGGAAACGAAACGATAGATTAATTATGAACACAGAAGAAATTGGATATATCAGTAAAACACACGGCCTTAAAGGGCACCTGATTTTAAGACTGAATGAATTAATTAATATCGATGAAGAAGCCATTAAATCAGTATTTTTAGAATTAAATGGCTCTCAGGTTCCTTATTTTATTGAAGAATGCAGACCCAATAACACCGGGTACATTTTAAAACTGGAAACCATAGATTCGATTGATACCTCAAAAAAACTAATCGGAAAGAAAGCATTTGCTTTAACCGACTTTATTTTGGAGAATAGTGATTCACTAAATGAATTCATTGGGTATTCCGTCATTGATTCCCGTCTGGGAAATATTGGTATTATAACAGATATTGACGAAAAAACGGATAATCCCATTGTAAAAGTGATTCATTCAACGGGCGTGGAAATAATTCTTCCGTTTAATGATGACTTTATCATCGAAATTGATGATGACCAAAAAACCATTCAATTTGAGTCTCCTGAAGGATTGATTGAAATGTATCTTCATCCGTAACAAACATCCCTTGTTTAGTTAATTCAAAGAGCCGGGCCTTATAAATGAAGCCCTTGATTAATTATTCTTCATAACTTATTAATATTTAATTTGTTAAATCGCAAAAATCACTAGATGTCGGTTGCATTTTTACTTACATTTGAGTATATAAATCAACTATTTTTCATGAAAAAACTTTTATTTAAATCATTATTTGTCGCGAGCCTTTTTGTTTCTATTAACTCTCTTAAAGCACAATGTTCTCTGGACCAGGTTGGCGCAGCAAATTTTATAACACCCTCAGCGTTGTCGGATGTGGCAATTGCACCTAACAAAGTATTGTATACAATTGCTTTTAATACCACGGCAGGTAAATACCAGCTTCATTCCGGAATGACTTCTTCCAGCTGGACACTGACTGCCACATTGACCGGATCTACTTCTATTAAACCTGCGATTCATATTAACAAAGCTGGTAAAGTCAGTGTTTTTGTCCGTGATGATAATGCAGGTGGAGTTGGTAAAGTTTATTATTTATCAGGAGCCGTATTATTGCAGCAGGGTGCTGCTGTTTCAACAGGAGCTGTTACCAATCTTTGTATTACTTCAGATCCAGCTGGCGATGAGTATATTGCCTACACAGATGTTGCTAACTCAAATAAATCAACTGTAAAAAAATGGAACAGCGGCTCATCCGTATGGGCTGCCGTTGGCTCAGGAGTTGTATCTCCAGGAGTTGGCGCCTTTAATTCCTTGATCGTTACCAATTCTAATATGCCGGTATTAGCTTTCCAGGATGGTACTCAAACCAACAAGACCACTGTCATGAAATACAATGGTGCTGCCTGGGTGTTGATGTCCACACTAGGAGCAAATGCAACCAACTCAAAAATTAAACTTGCGAGTAACGGTGATTTCTATTTAGGTTATACAGAAACAGGAGGAAACACTGTGGTTCAAAAATTCGACGGAGCAACCTGGACACCTGTTGGCTCTGCTATAACCGGATTAAGTTCGGGTAATGTTTTTGATCTTGAACTGGACCCGGTTGATGTTCCTTACATTACAGGTATTTTGAGTACTCCTCCCTATCCGGTTGCTTATAAATATACAGGCGTACCTACGTGGAGCAATGTGATTGGAGGAGGGTACCTGAACAGTGCTACTTCCCTCAATCCTAATATTGAAATAGATTATACCGGGACTCCATACTTTTTTTATGTAGATCAACCGGCAAATAATGCGTTAAATGTAAAAACTTTATCCAGTACGATAGGGATATCCTCTCAACCTGTTTCCAGTGTTAAATGTAATAACACAGCAGGAACAATGTCGTTAAACGTTGTTGGCGGGGTGCCAATCAGCTACCAATGGCACTCTGCGACCACAGGTACTTTTTCTAATGCTGTATTCCCATATACAAACACCAATACTTCTGTAACCAGTTTTACAGCGATTCCCAGTATGAACCAAAATAAATTAAGGTGTATTGTGAATGTTGGATGTAAAAACATCGTCTCCAATACCGCGACTCTTACTGTTGTATCACCTTCCATTTCCATGGTTACCACAAACCCAAGCTGTTTTGGAAGTAATGATGGAATGGTTTCGTCAACTCCCTCAGGAGGCACTTCTCCTTATACTTATACCTGGAGCCCCGGGAATCAAAATACACAAAATATTTCCGGTCAATACGCCGGTACGTATTCTGTTGTGACAACTGATCTGAACGGATGCACGGCCTCTACAATAGGTTCTTTAGTAAATCCTCCTTCTATCAATACTTCTTTTACAGGAAATATGACCATTTGCAACGGAGCTAATACAACCCTTACTATTACAGCATCAAACGGTGTACCTGCTTATACTTATAGCTGGTCACCCGGTGCATCTCTTAGCTCAACAACATCTTCTGTAGTTACAGCAAACCCAACGTCTACTCAAACATACACCGTTACGGTAACGGATTCCAATGGATGTGTGGCAACCAATACAGTGATGATAACAGTAAATGCATTGCCAGTTGTGTCTGCCGGCCTTGATAATACAATTTGTAATGGTGGCTCAACTATGAATACGGCAACCGGAGCACATACCTATACCTGGAATCCCGGTAATTTTGTCGGAGCAAATCAAAATGTGACTCCTTTTACTACAACTACTTATACGGTAGTAGGAACAAATACCCTTACAGGATGTACCAACTCCGACTTTAAAACTGTAACTGTAAATCCTAATCCAACCATCAATGCGGTTAGTAATCCTACTACGATGTGTGTTGGTTCTACTGCTACTTTAACTGCTTCAGGAGCAATATCTTATACCTGGAATCCTGGAAGCATAACCAGTGTTACAATTGCTGTAACACCAACCGTGACTACCACATATACGGTAACAGGAATGGCTGGCACCGGATGCTCAAACACTAAAACAGTTACTTTAAATGTAAGCCCTAACCCGACGGTAACTGCGCTCAGTAATCCTACTGCCATATGCGCGGGATCAGCTTCTTCGTTAACTGCTTCCGGTGCTTCAACTTATACCTGGAACCCGGGCAGTTTAACTGGGTCAAGTGTTGTTGTTTCTCCAACCACAACTACAAACTATACAGTAATCGGAAGAAGTGCTGCCGGATGTATAAACACTAAAACTTTAAGCTTAACTGTAAATTCTAATCCTATTGCCACGGCCAGTACATCAGGTACGTTAACCTGTTCGGCAACAACAGTGGGGTTAAGCAGTGGATTTGCTGCGGGCGCAACTTATTTATGGTCAGGCCCCGGAATTGCCGGACCTACAACCACTCAAAATACATCGGCTAATTTACCGGGGAACTATACAGTGACTGTTACTAATTCGGGAACCGGATGCTCAGGTATGGCAACAACAGCAGTGACTCAAAATACAACTGCTCCTTCACCAACTGCATCGAACTCAGGCACATTGACCTGTACTATTGCAACTGTTTCTGTTACAGGAACAGGTGGGGGAACCTATAGCTGGAGTGGGCCGGGTATTGTTTCCGGAGGTACAACATCATCGGCCACTGTCAACAAAGGAGGAATTTATTCTTTAACCGTTACTTCTGCGAATGGTTGTTCTGCCACTGCAACAACAGCTGTTAACCAGAACACAACTTCGCCTTCAACTACGGCAAGCACAACAGGAACTTTAACCTGTAGTACATTAACGGTTGCATTAAATGGCGGACCTGTTGGCATGAACTATTCATGGTCTGGGCCCGGAATTTCAGGATCTCCAACAACTCAAAATACAGCGGCAAATGCCCTGGGAATTTATACTTTATCTGTGACCAATCCCGTAAATGGATGTGCTGCGTCCGCGACTACCGCTGTTTCACAAAATACAACTCCTCCAACTGCATCTGCTTCAAACTCGGGAACATTAACATGCACAACAACAACGATGGCTCTATCAGGAACCGGCGGCGGAACATATAACTGGAGCGGTCCTGGCATAGTAGCAGGATCCACAACTGCTAACCCGATAATAAATTTACCGGGATGTTATAATTTAACTGTTACTAATATATCGAACGGATGTACAGTTACTGCTAATACCTGTGTTTCTCAAAATACGGTTGTCCCAACGCTTACTGTTACCGGTACTCAAACACTTTCCTGCGCATCACCTACAGTTTCCATATCCGGTGTCGCAACTCCGACTAACTGTACTGGTGCCTGGACAGGCGGTGTTTTATCCGGAGCAACAAGTTATACTGCCACAGCTAACGCAGCTAATATATATACATTAACGGTTACCAATCCGGTAAATGGGTGTTCCAAACAAGGAACAGTTCAGGTGTCCCCTAGTTCTGGCGCACCAGTTGTAACAAATAATCCAGTAACAAATACGTTGACCTGTACCAATACTTTAGTAGCAGTCGGCATTTCTACAACGGTCACTCCGGTATCCTACTCATGGTCCGGAACAGGTATTGTATCCGGAAATACTACCGGAACAATTACTGTAAGTAGTGGTGGTGTAAAAAATTACACGGTTACTAATACTGTCAACGGCTGTGTTTCAATGGGTTCTCAGATTGTGAGTCAAAATACGATAACCCCAACAACAACGGCGAGTACAACCGGTACTATTACCTGTACAACGTCAACAGTCAATTTAAATTCTAGTTTGGCGGGCGTAAATTACACATGGACAGCTCCAGGAGGAGGATCTATTTCGAGCGGAACAAATTCTCAAAATGCCATTGCCGTTGGTGCAGGAATGTATTCATTAACTGTAATAAATCCATCTAATGGATGTACTTATTCAACTACAGCATCTGTTTCTCAAAACACAACAATGCCTGCAGGTCTGAGCGCCGGCTCAAATCAAACCATGTCCTGTATTTCATTTTCAGTACCATTGAACGGAAGTATAACTACGCCGACTAATGCGGCATTCAGCTGGACCGGCGGCGTTTGTGGTTCCACAAATACTCTTTCTACAGCTGCTTGTGCTGCAGGCATCTATACATTGACTGCCACTAATCCGGTAAATGGATGTACGGCATCGTCGACCGTCGCAGTTTTTTCTAATACTTCCATCCCTACCATTAATACGGGCAGTACTCCAACCATTACCTGTGCAAGTCCAACGGCTACTTTAAATACATCCAGTACCGATGATCCTTTTACGTCATACTCATGGACGTCTTCGACTGCGGGAACGTTAAGTAATTACTCGGTTAATAATCCCGTGGCTCTTGCCGCAGATGTGTTTACAGTTGTTGTTACAAATACTCTAAATGGATGTGCTGCTATGGCGACCATTAGCGTTGTGTCAGATATGGCTGTACCAACGGCATCATTATCATCGACTTCTGCAACTATTACATGCCTTTCGCCAACTGTAAGCATAACCGCAACGGCCAATCCGTCAACCGTCATGTTCAGCTGGTCGCCTGCAGGTGGTATCATTCCGGGGACTGAAAATACATCTTCCCCTGCTTTTGTATCACCCGGAAGTTACTCGGTGTCAATAACCAATACGGTTAATGGCTGCTCTTTTTCAAACAATGTATTCATCATGCAGGATGTCGTAATGCCGTCCATTTCGGTTAATGCATCTCCGTCCACTATATGTTCAGGAAGCCAGAGTACTTTAACAGCAACAGGTGCGGTAAGTTATATCTGGAGTTCAGGGCCAACCTCTTCATCGATAGTAGTTTCACCCGTTACCTCAACAACCTATAGTGTAACAGGAACAGGAGCCAACGGATGCTCCGATGTAACGACCCTTACTCTCACAGTAAATAGCTCACCGGTACTTTCGGTTACCGGTAACCTCAATATCTGTAATGGTTCAACTTCTAATTTAACAGCAAGCGGAGCAACTTCCTACACCTGGAACACAGGTGCAGCCTCGCCGGGCATTAGTGTCACCCCTTCGGTAACAACTACTTATACTGTGTCGGGAATTAACGGTTCGTGTCTTTCTTCTTTAATCACCACTGTTTCCATTATACCATCAAAAAGCATCAGTGGTGTAATTACAAGCACTACCGGCGCAACAACAGGTGATGTGATTTTGTACAAATACGTGTCTGCTTTAAGTCAATGGGATTCAATCACCACTGTTCCATTTGCCGGTTCATATTCATTCTCTAACATTGACAGTTCCCTCTATGTGGTAAGAGCTGTTCCAAGTGCTACAAACATCCAGGTAACATATGGAGACAGTGCCATCAGCTGGCAGGATGCAACTGTAATTAATCATGGTTGCACAACTAACTCTGCTCAAAACATTAAACTGATGGCCCTTGGAAACTTTGTGATGGGTCCCGGAGTATTAACAGGTACAATTACAGAAGGAAACGGATTCGGACAAAGGATGAATACCTCTTTTAAAACAATGGTTCCGGGTAATCCAATTGGGGGAATTATTGTAAAAGGAGGTAAAAACCCCGGTGGACAAATGCTTGTTCAAACATTAACAGATCCTTCAACAGGAACTTATACGTTATCAGGCTTACCATTAAATACCGGATCTGAAAGCTACTTTGTTTATGTGGATATTCCCGGATTAGATACCAATGGCACGTACCACGTTGTTGTGTCTACCGGCAGCACACAATTCAATAATTTAAATTTTTATGTGGATTCCATGTATATCAACCCTAACAACATAACCTTTGTTCCAACGGAAAACATTTTACTGGAAAATAAAATAATTGTTTACCCTAATCCTGCGCGTCAATATACGATCATTCAATATGAACTGCTTGAGCCTGCAGAAGTTCAGATCGAAATTTTTGATGTTATCGGTCATAAAATGCAGAGTATATCCGACGCACGCCAGGAAAAAGATAAATACACTCACAAAATCAATACGGAGCACTTTGGTTCAGGAATATATTTCATTAAATTAACGATAAATAATTCTGAAAATATTATTAAACTAATAGTAAGCGAATAGATTTTAGCCAGGCAAATAAAAGCCATCTGTCTGACGACAGATGGCTTTTATTATTTCAAATGAGTTTCTAAAAAATTTAGAAATAATTAAAAGAAATTTAAAGATTAATTATTTTCATTAATCATATACATCTCAAGCTTTGTCCATAAAAAACAACAAATTAAATACGGCTCAAATCAAAAAAAGTTATATTTTTGTTAGCCTTTTGAAATAAAAAAAATCTTTATTTAAAATACATACGATCATCAAAAAATACACTTAAAATGAGAATAACTCTACCCAAATCCGTTTTCAAAAAAAGTAAGGCTTGTGCTTTGGTTTTAATGCTAATCCTCGGGACTTTTTCAAACACTGGTAATGCCCAGGTTTATTGCTCCACTTCATATGGTACAGGCACAGGATCCGGAGATTGGATTTCTTTAGTGGAGTTCGTTGGAACTTCTTTAAACAACCCTTCAGCAGGAGCATCAAGCCCTTTTTATACTTTTTTTCCTAATACCGGTGCAACTACCACGTCTTTAACTATTGGCACACCTTATAATTTGAATGTTGGTGGCGGTACATATGGCACCTGCCATATAGGTGTGTGGGGTGACTGGAATCAGGATGGCACCTTCAGTGCGTCAGAATTTATGGGTGTTTCTCCTAATGTGGGGGCTTTGGCAACGGCGTACTTCAGTGGAAGTTTCATAATCCCTTATAACGCTTTAGCAGGACAAACCCGCATCCGTTTAAGATCGAGCGATACGTCCCCGGGACCCGGAGCATCAGATGCATGTGGGACAACAAACTCGAATTATGGTGAAACAGAAGATTATGAGATCACCGTATTACCGTTGCCATCATGTTCCGGAACGCCATATGCAGGAAACGCGATTTCTTCATCTACATTGATTTGCCCCAACACAGCGTTTAACCTTGATCTTGTTGGTAATACGCTGGAATCAGGAATGACCTACCAATGGCAATCTTCTGTTGATGGAACTGTGTGGTCTAATATGGGGACACAACAGATCAGTTGGGGATATTCCGTTTCTAGTATACCTCAAAGCCTATTATACAGATGTATCAGCACTTGTACTTCCTCCACCCAATCAGATACATCAACAACTGTCAGTGTAAACCTGAATCCATTAATAAACTGTTACTGCATGCCTAACTGGCCAAATTTCATGGTAGATTGTACACAGGATTCCATAGCTGAGTTTTCTATAGCCAATGTTATTTCTCAAAACACGAATTGTGATTCATACGGGTTTTCTGATTCAACCATGAGTAACTATACCAGTATTAATTTAGTCGCAGGAAACACCTATACTTTATCAGCAACATCAGGTATCAGCGGTTTTAATGGTGATGGTATCATGGGAGCATGGATCGATTATGATCAAAATGGAGTATTTGACAGCAATGAATTTACCTCTTTAGGTTTTGGTGCATCCGGAACTTACTCGACCTATGTGAATGTTCCTTTTACCGCACCAACAGGAACGGTAAGAATGCGTTTAATGCTTGATGCTTATTACGCTTATCCAGGAACAAACCTTAATCCATGTGCTAACAATCCGGGAAGCCTCGGCCAGATTTTAGATTATAAAGTGAATATTACCGCAGCGCCGGCCTGTTCTCTAACGCCGAACGGCGGAAGTGCCGTATCATCTTTGACTAATGTTTGTACCAATACACCTTATACTCTTTATTTAGCAGGTAATGATGCGGTTAGTGGCATCAACTATCAATGGCAATCGTCTCCGGACGGTTCTTTGTGGACCGACCTGGGAGTTTCTCAACCCAACGTTCCTTTAGCGGTTTCTTCACAAACGGCTACAACTCATTATCAATGCGTACTTACCTGTACAAACAGTGCAATTTCTGCTACTTCTACTCCGGTAGTCGTTGTACAGAATTTGCCGACAACCTGCTATTGTGTGCCTGATTATGTTACCTGTTCTAATGGTGCACAAATGACAGACGTAACCGTTGCGGGTGTTTCCTATACTCCTGCCTGTAATGCAGGAGACAACTATTATGACCTGACAAGTACGCCTTCCATGTCTTTATCTTTAAATGCCAATCAAACTTATACCATCACGGCAACTATCGCGTCGCCTTTCCCAAGAGCATATGTGGGAGCCTGGCTGGATTATAACCAAAACGGAATTTTTGATTCAGCAGAATATATGAACGTAGGGGACTCCGTTAATGGAACTATAATAATGCCATTCACCGTGCCGCTTTCAGCCATGGGTGGTAATACAAGGTTGCGTTTAAAAATGGAATCCATTAGCAGTGTTTTCCCGGGTTTTGATCCATGTACCGCCAACTACTCAGATGGTACTAACATTGATTATTTTGTAAATATTACACCTGCTCCTCCTTGTACCGGTGCACCTAATGCCGGTGATGCTACTTCTTCCTATACTGCGATTTGTGCTAATACAACTTTAAAACTGAACCTGGTTAATAGCGATATCGTAAGTAACCTTTCGTATCAATGGCAATATTCGACTGATAACGTCGCGTGGTTCAATTTAGGTACCGCGCAAACAGACTTTCCATATGAAGTATGGTCTCAAACTATGACCACTCATTACAGATGCATCACCACTTGTACATCCAGTGCCATGAGTGGTACTTCAACGCCAATCACGGTAACTCAAAATCCGTTGATGGCATGTTACTGTATCCCTGGTCAGATGGACTGTGCATCAGGCGACGAAATCAATTATGTTGCCTTTGCAACAATGACAAATACTTCAGCATGCAGTGGACCGATCGGCTTCGAGGATTTTACAGGAACAGTGGCTTCATCTACTATCAGCGCGGGACAATCCTACACCATGACAACAGTTTTAGGATATACATCCGGAGAACATGTTAGTGTATGGATCGATTATGATCAGAACGGAACATTTGACTCCAATGAATACACCTTTTTAGGAAGTAACAGCGGGAATGACACGATAGCCGGTGCTATCTCTATTCCCGTAACAGCCAATGTCGGATTAACAAGAATGAGAGTACGAAATATATCCGGTAATTCTTTAAATTCATACGAAGCCTGTATTACGCCTCAGGGTGGAGGAGCAAAACAAATTGGTACCGGATTTACAACCTACGGAGAAACCGAAGATTACCTGGTGACCATCATGCCTCCTGATTGCGGATTGGTATCTTTCCCAAATGCAATTTCTGCTTCAGGCGCTTCAATTATCTGTCTGGGTCAATCAACGGCGTTGGATCTTGCACCTGTTTTACCGGTTGCCACCGGCATCACCTTCCAATGGATGTCATCTACCGGCGGAGCTTTTGGTAACGAAGGTATTGCTTCTGGCACAACCGCCATTAACGTAATGCCTGCTACTACCTCCTATTACTATTGTGATATTATGTGTAACGGGTCGTCTGTGTTATTATCAGATACTGTTGCAGTGACTGTTGATATTGTAACGGCTTCTGTAACCGGTTCTGCAACTGCATGTTTTAGTGCTTGCAATGGATCAGCTTCCGTAACTCCGGTAAGCGGATCGGGTCCGTTTGTGTATTCATGGTCTCCTGCTCCGGCAACGACGCCTTCTGTCACCGGATTATGCGCTGGAATTTATTCAGTAACCGTAATGGATATAAATGGTTGTGCGAGTACTAATACTGTAATGATAACGGAACCAACGGCTCTTACGGCTGTAACTTCCGCAACAAATACCTTATGCAGTGGGAGCTGCGATGGTAGCGCAGAAGCTATGGCTTCAGGTGGTGTCGCACCTTATTTATATTCATGGACTCCGGTTCCGGGAACAACTTCTTCCATCACAGGTTTATGTGCCGGAAATTATACGGTAAGTATCATGGATGCTAACTCCTGTATGATTACAGAAACCGTTACCATTACTGAACCAACTCCTGTTACAGCTTCCGCAACTCAAACGAACGTTACCTGCAATGGTTTAAATAATGGTATGGCTTCTGTTTTGGCCAATGGTGGAACAAGCGCATATACATACCAATGGTTGCCTTCCGGTGGGACAAATGATACAGAGATAAACTTGGCTCCAGGTACTTATACTGTACAAATCAAGGATGCAAATAATTGTATTCTTAATCAAACCGTAACAATTACTGAGCCGGGTGCTTTTTCTGCTTCTATCTCGGGAAGCAGTTCTTCAATCTGTGAGCAACTGGAAGACACCTTAACGTCAACTGTAGGTGGTGGTATTGCTCCTTTCACTTATTCATGGAACGAATTGCCATCCACAATTGTATCCGTTAATGCAACTTATGTGTACACGACAAGCGTTGGAACACACTCCTATAATTTAACCGTAACCGATGCTTCGAATTGTACTGCAATAAGCAATACATTAAATATCTCGGTAAACCCTTCCAGTAATTTCTCCGGAATGGTAACTACGAACCCTTCCATTCCGGTTGCCGGACGTGTTGTTCTTTATAAGTACTTACCATTCTTCACCAAATTTGATTCTGTTGCCGGACAAAATATTGCAGCCAACGGCAGTTTCCTTTTCAATTCATTTACGTCAGGAACCTACATTATTAAAGCAATTCCAACAGCGACCAATATGCAGGTTACTTATGGTGACTCCGCTGTAAACTGGAAAACAGCCCGACAGATAATTCACGGATGTGCTGTGAATGATGTTCAGGATATCAATGTAAAAGCATTGGGTACCTTTACTGCAACAGGAACAGGTTTATTAAGTGGACATATCAAAGAAGGAAATGGCTTTGGAAAAAGAATGGGAACAGGTTTTAAAACTGCCGCCCCGGGTAACCCAATCGGTGGTATCATTGTCAAAGGAGGTAAGAATCCAGGTGGGCAAATGTTTGTTCAAACAATGACGGACACAAGCGGAGCTTATGTATTACAAGGATTACCTCCAAATGGTTTTGGAGAATCCTATTTTATCCTGGTGGATATTCCGGGTCTGGATACAAATGGTACTTATGACGGACTGATCATTAACATTACAAACAATCAATATACAAATCTCGACTTCATTGTTGACTCTGCCAAAATTAACCCGATAAATACTGTTAGCGTTAACGACATCAGTGCTAAGGAACATTCGATTAAAGTATTCCCTAACCCTGCCAGCAGCAAGGTGACGATACAATATAGTTTGAAAGATGATGCCAACGTGAAAATAGAATTGTTTGATGTTTTTGGGAAATCCGTAAGAACAGTTTTAAACCAAGGAGAACAAAGCATGGATCAGCATTCTTATTCTGTTCCTTTAGATGGTCTGGCGTCCGGTATGTATTTTATTAAAATAAATATCAACGGTGCTGAAAGTACGATCAAATTATCAGTGACCAACTAATAATTAACATTTTATCCTCTAAGAGCCAACCCTTATTCAGCGGGTTGGCTTTTTTGTTATATTTGAAATGCAAAGATGCCCTTTAGTAAAAAAAATATAGTTTTCTTTTTCCTTCTTTTTGGAAGTCCGCTTTTTGCGCAAACCTATAATTTCAAAAATTACAATACGGAACAGGGACTTCCCCAGTCACAGGTTTTGTCCATTTTCCAGGATCATTCAGGGAACATGTGGTTTGGAACAAACAGCGGCGGCGTTGGTAAATACGATGGAAATAAATTCACAACCATTTCCGACAATGACGGACTGATCAATAATGTGGTTTTTTCCATTGCCGAGAACAGCAAAAATGAATTGGTATTTGGAACAAGCAAAGGACTAAGCGTGTTCAACGGATTTACCTATAAAAATTATAATGAAAAAAACGGATTAAAAAACAGCTGGATCTTCAAACTTTTAAAAGATGAAGACAAGATCTGGATCGGCACCCAGGAAGGTGTTTACATTTTGCAGAATGAAAAAATCAGGCGTTTCCAGTTCGATAGTATCCTGGACAAAGCCTCGGTATTCTCCATTTTTATTGATTCTCAAAAACGGATGTGGTTTGCAACTATTAATGATGGTGCCATTTGCTACAACCCTGCAAACAGTTCGTTTACACATTTTGATAAATCAAACGGACTACAGGGAACCTTTGTTTTTTCGATAGGCGAAACGGCCAGCAAAGAAATATTAATTGGAACCGTGAATGGCCTGAACGTGATTGACACAAAGAACAATGTGCGGGTCGGAGATTACATTCCCCGACAGTTTTATATCGCTTTCCGGAGTATCCTCGTCACCTCAAAGAATGAGCAATTATTCGGCTCAGCGGATATTGGTCTCCTTAAATATCACAACTATTCCCTTTTAAGATATAACCTCAGCAATGGACTCACCTTTAATTCCATTATGTGCCTGTTTGAAGACAGGGAAAATAATATCTGGATGGGAACAGATGGCTCAGGAGTTTACAAATATTCAGGGGATCGTTTTGTATATTATTCCAAACAGGATGGGCTCCCTGAAAATTACGTGAATGCAGTGATCCAGGATAAAAAAGGTGATTACTGGGTGGCGCTGAGAAATGCAGGTATCTCGAGAATCAGAGGTGCATCCGTGGAAAATTATAAATTCGACAAAAAGAACATCAATGCCATTCCGGATAATGACATTAACGCTATACTCGCCGCGGAAGACGGTAAGATCTATTTTGGAACGAGGGATGGACTTTGCGTATATGAAAATGGAAAATTCAATACCATTTCTGATTTTGGGTTCAGACACCAATACATTTTATCCCTGTTTCAGGATAGTAAAAAAATAATCTGGATAGGCACCAACAATGGCCTTTTCAAATTACAAAACGGAGTAATTACAGAAGCAACCGCTGTGAATGCCTTGAAACAGACTGACATTCCTTTCCCCGTATTTTGTATGAGGGAAGATAAGCAGGGTGCGTTATGGGTCGGGACAGAGAATGGCGTGGTTAAGTATGACAAGGAAAACATTACCTTATTTTCTGATAAGAATAACTTCACGAACAGAAGGATATCCAATATCATTAAGGACTATAAACAAAACCTATGGTTTGGTACGGAAGAAGGTTTGTTTCATTACGACTATTCAACCTTCACTAAAATCTCTCAGAGAAATGGTCTGACCTCCAACTTCATTAACTTTTCCCAGACAGATGATTTGCAACGATTATTTATTGGCACAAACACCGGGATTGATATCCTGGATCTAAAAGATTTTTATAACAAAAAAATTACCATTAAACATTTTGGTAAAGAAGACGGATTAATCAGTGTAGAATCAAATTCAAATGCCAGTTTTAAAGACAAAGACGGAAGAATCCTGATCGGTACCATCAATGGACTGGAAATTTATGATCCTCGTTTTGATAAAAAAAATACCAAAGAAGCACTTACCAAAATCAACAATGTAAAATTATTTTTCGGACAGGAAGATTTATCCAAGTACACAAACGGCCTTGATTCCACAAGCTTGTTACCGAAAAATTTAAACCTGCCGTTTAATAAAAATCACGTTACTTTTCATTTCATTGGTGTGAGTTTAACCGCACCGGAAAAAGTAATGTACCAGTACAAACTGGAAGGCTTGGAAAACGACTCCTGGACTCCTCCCACTTCCAAAACGGAAGCGACGTTCTCTTCCCTGCCCCCTGGTCATTATAAATTTATGGTGAAAGCTATGAACAATGATGGTTTATGGAATACAGAACCTGTCAGTTATGAATTTATCATTTCTCCGCCCTGGTACAAAACCTGGTGGTTCTATACGCTTTCGGCCATTACACTGATTGCAGGCATCTGGCTATATAACTCCATGCGTACTAAAAAATTAATCGCGGATAAACAGAAACTGGAATTACAGGTAACAGAACGTACCAAAGAATTACGTGAAGAAAAAGAAAAAGTTGAGATCATTAATAAAGAGGTAATTGAGCAAAAAACAGTAATCGAACATCATAACATTGAGATTACCGACAGTATTAAATACGCTAAAAATATTCAGGAAGCATTATTACCTAACCTGAGTGAAATTGGTAATTTATTCCAAAACAGTTTTGTACTATACATGCCAAAAGATATTGTAAGTGGAGACTTTTACTGGTTTGCCAGGAATGGGGACACGCGTTTTATTGCTGCTGTGGATTGTACAGGTCATGGTGTTCCGGGAGCTTTTATGAGTATCGTGGGAAATACCCTGCTTAATGAGATTGTCAACGAAAAAAAGATCACTGCACCAGGAGATATTTTACTGGAACTACATAAAGGAGTGAAAATTGCCCTGAATCAGAATGCCAAAGAATTTGAAAGAAGGGACGGTATGGACATTACACTTTGTGCCTTTAATTCAAACGCCGGCGAAATTCAGTACGCTGGTGCAAACAGACCACTCTGGATTTATCGAAAAGACAAAGGCTATGAATTGGAAATTATTAAGGCTACAAAATATCCGATCGGAGGATTAGAACTGGAAGAAAGCAGGGTTTACCAGAATCATGTGGTACCTGTAAACGAAGGTGATTGCCTGTACCTGTTCAGTGACGGTTATGCCGATCAGTTCGGAGGCCCGAAAGGTAAAAAATTCATGCTCACAAATCTTCAGAGAACCTTACTCGAAAATGTGGAGTCTCCAATGGAAGTTCAAAAGCAAAAGCTCATGGATGCCTTCATGGACTGGAAAGATGAAGCGGAACAAATTGATGATGTTTTAGTGATTGGAATCAGGATTTGATGCCTGTTTTTAATTTTTTATCCCCATTATTTTTGTTTAAATTAGTGCTCTATTTTTATGAAGAATCAGTACTGTATTATAATGGCAGGTGGAGTTGGAACGCGTTTCTGGCCAATGAGTACCACTGCTCACCCCAAACAATTTCTTGATATTCTGGGAACCGGCAGAACGCTGATACAACAAACCTTTGACCGTTTCAGAGAGTTATGTCCCGCATCAAACATTTACGTGGTTACCAGTGAAAGCTATGAAGCTTTGGTTGCCGAGCAGTTACCTGATTTACCAAAAGCAAATATCCTCACAGAACCTGCCCGTAAAAATACGGCTCCCTGCGTGGCTTATGCGTCATATAAAATTCATAAACTTAACCCAAAAGCCATTACGGTTGTTGCACCTTCCGATCACCTGATCACTAAGGAAGATACATATATTAAAGCGATTAAATCCTGTTATGCCAAGGCTAAAAATGAAGATTGTCTGGTAACACTAGGGATTAAGCCTTCCAGGCCTGATACCGGTTACGGCTACATTCAATTTATCGATTCGCCTGTTGAAGAAAAAGACAAGCGCATGTACAAAGTAAAAACATTCATTGAAAAACCAGATCATGACATGGCTAAGTTTTTCATGGAAAACGGAGATTTTCTTTGGAATTCAGGGATCTTTATCTGGAGCACCAAAAGTGTTATTGCTTCACTCGAGCAAAATGATCCCGAACTGGCCAATGTATTTAAAGAAGGTATTGAGTTTTACAATACTCCTAAGGAAAAAGATTTCATCAAATTGGCATACAATGTTTGCAAAAATATTTCCATTGATTATTCCTTAATGGAAAAAGCAAAAAACGTATATGTACGTTCTTCTATAATTGGGTGGAGCGATCTTGGCACCTGGGGCTCATTGTATTCTCACATTAAGCACGATAAAGGAAATAATGCTCTGGTTGGAAAAAACATTATCCAGTACAACTGTAAAGATTGCATCGTGCATGTTCCCAGCGATAAGCTAGTCGTGTTACAGGGACTTGAAGATTACATCGTCGTAGAGTCCGATGGTGTTTTAATGGTTTGTAAAAAACAGGACGAGCAGCAGATCCGTAATTTCGTTAACGACGTTAAAGTACAAAAAGGCGATAAGTTTGTTTAAAGGGATCTGAAGGCAAAGAGACCAAGAGGGAGGCTGCACTACACAAAATTACACACAATAGTCTGGTTTATTTTCATTTAAAATGTATCGGGATTTATTTCCTTCGTCAGAAAAAAAATAAATATAAATAATGCCTTTAAGGCTCAAACATTAGTTCCTTCTTGTCTTTTTTGTAAATTTGAATTATCCTGAACTTGTCGAAGGATAAACAAAAAATAATGAAGCAACCCAACCCGAATAAGAACTTAAACAAACTCATCATCGTCGCAGCCCTGGGTTACTTCGTTGATATATACGATCTGTTATTATTTGGCGTAGAGCGTTTTGATAGTCTTAATGAAATTTTGCCTGAACAATACCCGGGCATTTCTGACTCTGTCAAAAAAACCTTAAACCTTATTTATGGCAAACTGTTGCTCAACTGGCAAATGGCAGGAATGCTGTTTGGAGGCATTTTCTGGGGAATTCTTGGTGATAAAAAAGGCCGTCTATCTGTGTTGTTCGGATCTATTTTAGTGTACTCCATTGCCAACATTTTAAATGGCATGGTACATAGCACAAATGCTTATATGGTATTGCGTTTTGTTTCGGGCTTTGGTCTGGCTGGTGAATTAGGAGCCGGTATTACTTTAGTCAGCGAAAGTATGAGCAAGGAAAAGCGCGGTTACGGAACTATGATTGTAGCGACTGTCGGAGTATTCGGAGCAGTAGTTGCAGGATTTATGGGTGAAGTCATTACCAACTGGCGTAATTCATTTTTTCTGGGAGGAGGAATGGGATTGGCTTTGCTGGTACTTCGGATCGGTGTTTTTGAATCAGGAATGTTTGCGGCCATTAAAGCAGAAAGCAACGTTAAAAAAGGAAATATCCTGCAATTATTCTCCAGTCAAAAAAGTATAGTAAAATACCTCTGTATTATTTTTGTGACTGTACCGGTGTGGTACGTAATGGGAACTTTGGTTTTGTTTTCACCTGAACTAAGCGAAATGATGGGGCTGCCAGAAAAATCCATTTCTGCCGGAAGAGCCATTATGTTTGCATATGCGGGCATCACCGTTGGTGATATAGCTTCTGGTTTAATCAGCCAATGGCTGAGGTCCCGAAAAAAAGCGCTTGCTCTTTTCTTATCTCTCACTACGCTGGGCACAGTGCTTTACTTTTTATATGGAGGAACTTCCGTATTTGTATTTTACACCATTGTCACGTTTATTGGTTTTGCTACCGGTTACTGGGCGGTTTTCATCAGTACAGCATCAGAATTATTCGGAACCAATATTCGTGCAACAGCCACTACAACGGCGCCAAATTTTGTACGCGCTTCCACTATTTTAATTTCACTGTTATTGAACCTGGTCATTTCCGTGTTTGCAGTGGATAAATTATTAGCTACAAAAATCACAGGTTGTATCATCATTGGAATAGGATTTGTTGCTCTCTATTTTTTAGAAGAAACATTTGCAAAAGATTTAAATTATGTCGAAGAATAAAACAACAGTGGTGATCGGCGCATCGCCGAGCCCGGAAAGGTATAGCTTTAAGGCAACCTTCAGTCTCCATAAACACGGACACACCGTTTACCCAGTGGGACTCCGTAATGGAACAATACACGATGTGGATATCATAACCGATAGGCCGGCTATTGAAGATGTGGATACCGTCACCTTATATGTCGGTCCCGCTCATCAGCACGCCTGGACAGACTACATCCTGTCATTGAAACCCAAACGTATTATTTTTAATCCGGGTACCGAAAATGCCGAATTTGAATCCCTGGCCGAAAGTAAAGGTATTCAGACTCTTCATGCCTGCACCCTTGTTATGTTGGCCATCAAAGAATATTAATTTTCGCAAGTCGCGCTTGTAATTTCAGGATGTCACACTGAGCAGAGTCGAAGTGTGAGAACAAATTGCAAGTGCTTTTATAATTATGATTTCATTCATTACCAAGTCATTTAAAGAACTCAGTAACACTGAGCTATATCAACTATTGCAATTGCGCTCTGAAGTGTTTGTGGTAGAACAGAATTGTGTGTACCTCGACATGGATAACAAAGATGAGAAATGCTATCATGTACTCGGTTATGAAAACGGGAAACTGGTGGCGTGTACACGCCTTGTCCCTCCGGGTATTTCTTATGAATCAGAGCCCTCTATCGGCAGAGTGGTGACTCATCCTTCTGTTCGCCAATCGGGTTACGGAAAATTATTAATGGAATACAGTATTGCTCAAATAAAAAAATTATTTGGGTCAAACGTGATTGTGATTGGCGCCCAGTCTTACCTGGATCGTTTTTACCAAAATCTTGGTTTTGTGCCTGAAGGAGAAGAGTACCTGGAAGATAATATTCCTCATAGAACCATGAGGTTGAGAAAGTAATTCCTTAGATCCTACCTTGGGATCTCTGCATGAGAGTCTCTGTTGGTTAGTGACCGGTCAACTGTATCTCTGCCTAAAAAATACGAATCAATTCTGTCCCTCACATTTTCCCTGACATTCATGTAAAACCAATTATAGTCTACGGAATGATAGTTGCGTTTATTAATTCTTGGGTATTCCTTCTTGCTTCTTTTTGGTTTATGCACCCATAAAAGACCATTTGGAGAAATTTTGGCACCGGTTAAACCCCTGTCTATTTTATCAAACGACGTCGATACTCCGCCCTGGTTATACTCATGAGAAATTGTTTCTCTGCTTCGCTTCCAGCTGAGTGGATTTACACAAACCGCATTTAAAACCGGCTTTCCGAAAAAAGTAACCTCACCCCATCTGGTCGTATTCCATGTCACATAGCAATCTGTTTGATTAGCAGAATCACAGGGAACCAAATCAGTAAAATCTCCTTCTTTAATTACAGAGCCCACCAGGTAAGCTACTACAAAGCGTTTACGTAATGAAGAATCTTTTTCAATCAGTTCCCGGCACAAGCGGATAGCGTGGTCAGTACCCTGGCTATGAGATGCAATGATAAACGGACGGCCGTTATTATAGTTATTGATGTAATATAAAAAAGCTTTTTTCACATCGTTATAAGCAACGTCGAATACCTGCGCCTGTTTTTTGTAAAAAGCTACATAGGTCAGGAATTCTGCCTGTCTGTACCGCGGTGCATAAACCCTGCAGCTGCCATTAAAAATGCTCGCCTGGTTTTTCACGGGAGAACTTTCTGTTAACAGGCCAGCCGGATCATTGATATTGGAATTCCACGCCTTTCCATAAATATAGGTGGTAGGATGAACGTAAAAAACATCTGCTTTAGCAGAAGCCTGAAGATCGTTTAATGCCGAGTTTTTTATGACAAGGTCGGCGCTATCGGTCATCTCCGGCAATGCCAACCAGTATTTATGTAAAGCATAATCCGGTGGGCCCGGTTTTGGAGCATTAGGATTAGCGGTTTCAAATTTAAGAGGCGCAAAACAGGAAGTGATCAACTGAAAGAGGAGACTAAGACTTAACAAATATTTCCAGGACGTTCTCAAGGGCTTAATTCAGGTTTTATTTTTATCAATGGACTTATTTTTTGATTCAAAGTTAAGTCGGTCACCTACCCTCTTTGCTAAACTTTTGTTAAGCACCTGAAAAATATAGCTCCTCAGCTAAAATATGCTCATATGATTTTCGCATGTAATAAGTGCATGCAAGTCGTGCTTTTAAGGGAATTAAAGCTTAATTGTCACTTCGAGCGGAGTCGAGAAGCTTTCCACTATCTAAAAAAATATGTGAACGCTCATTCTTACATTGAGCCTCTTCCCGCAATCGTTTCCAATCAGAGTTTATCAAAGCTTCTTTCTTTTTAGAACCCCATTTCTTTATTCCGGTTTCCCATTGTATTGCTAAATTATAATCAGTAAATAATTCGCAAAATACAAGTTCAACTGGACACCTTGAATAAGTATAAGCTTCCTTATTTGTTCCTTCGTTATGCTGCGGAACCTTTTTTCAATATTATTAGTTATGCCGTATAATAAGTTCCGTCACTACATTTTAATATATAAACATATAAATATTTTACTCTCATATTCTACTGGTTCTCGACTCCGCTCGAACGGACAACCGAACAGAAGTAATTATCCCGTCTAAAAACAAAGGTTTCGTAGACAGGAGAAACCCATCCACAAAACCCATGGCACTAACAACAAATTTAAAAAATTAACAAAAACCTTTTACAAAAATACTATTTAATGTAGTATATTCGTGCTATAATTTGTAGCAATTTAAAATCATGAGCAAAATATTTAGTAATTTAAAATTCCTGCGTTTGCAAAAAGGCCTGTCGCAGGAGCAACTGGCAGATAATCTCGGCATCACCCGTTCCCGCCTTGGCGCTTACGAAGAAAACCGTAACGAACCGTCGATTGACTTATTAATTGCGATCTCCGATTTTTTTCACATAGCGGTTGATGCATTGGTACGTGGTGATTTGACCAAAACCAATCTTGACGGCTTAATGAAAATTGGGAAGAACCGTATGCTTTTTCCTGTCGTAATTGACGAAGATGGCCGTGATGCGGTAGAGTTAGTTCCTTTAAAAGCCAGTGCCGGCTATTTAAGGGGATACGCCGATCCTGAATACATGGAACGATTACCGCGTATGAAATTACCATTTTTACCTTCAGGCAAACACCGTGCTTTTCCAATTAAAGGCGACAGTATGCCGCCAATTAAGGAAGGCTCATTTGTAGTAGCTAAATACCTTGATAGAGTTGAGGATATTAAAAACGGGCAAACTTATATAGTCGTGACCAAAGAAGATGGGATTTCGTATAAACGTATCTTTAATGTGAACACTAAAAAAGGATTTATGGAATGCCATTCCGATAACAAAATATACCCGCCGTTTAATGTCAATTTAAAAGACGTGTTAGAAGTATGGGAATATACCTGTTGCATTAACATGACCGATTACCGTGAAGAAGAATTAAATGTAGGTAGCATTATGAGCATGTTGCGTAACCTGCAGGTAGAAATGGAAGTCATTAAAAAGCAGGGGAATAAGAAACTGAATTCTTAAATAATTAATATTTCTTTTTAGCAAAGGGCTGTAATCATATTACGGCCCTTTTCAATTTTGAAAAAGCTAAAGTGTAAAATAGTCATTGTTAAAAAACGATAAAAACTTTTAACTTCTTACGGGAGGTCATACATTCGGTAAATCATCCATTCAAAAAACGGCTTATGAATTACCTGGCTTGCAATCATTGTCATTTTAAAAATTCAATCACTACTGAACGCCTGGTGTTTTGTAAAGAATGTGGCAAAAAAATAAATGCCAATTACACAGACTGGAAAAAAGCGAAATTCGATTCCTCTTTTGAAACATATATAACAAGCGAAACCACTCAAAACGGGGACTTTGTAAAAATCCAAAACAGTCTGCCTAAAGAAAAGAATAAGCTTTTTCAACGAGGCAGCCGCTTTATAAAATCCCATAAAAATCGGGAGCTAAAAATTTTTGTAACCTCCACCCTCCTCCAATTGCTTTTAGGCTTCCTTTTAATGAATCAATCGTTCTCAGGCGATTCTAGTCGTACAGAAAACAAACCTTATTTGAAAGATGTCCAATGGGCCAATTATTTCGTCTCACCACAGATCAGCATGACATTGCCTTTCGAATTAAGAGAATCAAAATCTGTTTTGCCGGGCTACCTGCATAATTACTTAAGTAACGATAAAGCTTCAAAATCTGAATCCTCCAAATCCTTCTCGGTCACCATTGAAGAATTTGATGTGGTTGACGGAATGACGATCGATGAAAAATCTTATTTAAACATCAATGATGAATACATGCAAAATCCGGGCACAAGTATTACATCCGTTTCATCTGTAGACCATCTGAAAATAAAACATTATGCTACCGCTTCTCAGTATGGAACCTATACCATGGATAACAGGAATTATGTTTATGAAAATTACACCTTAACCTCCGGCAAAAAAGCTATCAAAATCATCATCAGTTACCTGGAAGATGACAAACTCCTTCGACGCTATGCTGAGATCGTTACACAAAGCCTGCATCGTAATATAGACCGGTTTATATAGCCAAATGATTCCCTGGTTGCTTCAATCTTTATGTTTTGCAGGTACTGTTACTACAACCTATATAATTTCGGTTTGATATAATACATAATCGCTAGCCAAAATAACTTTTTACCCATTCAAAATTTAGCTTAAACGAATTAGAGACAAGTTCCGTATAAGGCTGCCTTACCTTTACTTCGGACTTCAATGCATGTTGATAATGCAATAGCCAATAATAGTTTAACCTATAAATATAATAGTCATGAAAAAACATTTTATTATTCTCGGACTTTTTTTAATGGCACTGATGTGCTTCTCCTTTATTTCGTTTGTGGACGATAGCTACTATTCAAAAACGAATCCGGCACTTTCGAAATCTTCCTTCAATGAGATGAAAGCCTGTATTGATGCCTGCAACAACTGCGCTGCCATGTGCAACAACTGTTCAAGCATGTGCCTGAAGGAAAAAAACGTCGATGTGATGTCTCGTTGCATTCAACTTAACATGGAGTGTGTTGCTGTTTGCAAAGCTGCCAGCCAGTTAATGAGTTTAGGCAGCGAGCAATCCAAAGAAATGTGCAGGATCTGCGCCGACATTTGCAAAAGATGCGGTGACGAATGTTCCAAGCACAACATGGATCATTGTAAAAATTGTGCAGATGCCTGTTACAAAGCAGCGGAACTTTGCAAAAAAATGTGATGCACCACTACACATAAAAATTACTTTTCAAAACCCGGGAAAAATTCCGGGTTTTGTATTTTAAGCTCACAAGCCTGAAGCTATCAAACTTCCATTGTTAGTTAAAAAACTTTAAAAGTGTTTTAACTTAGGCCCATAGGTTATACTTTAGAGACTTAAACATATTCTATGAAAAAGTTTTTATCTTCAAAATCATTCCGTGCTATCTGGTCGCTGGGATTGGCAGCGTTTTTATTTTACATCACACCTGCCTGCTTCAGCAAAACCACTATTGGCATAGTCTTGGGTATCCTGGTGTTACTGGTAAACGGGTCAGGCTTTCTCAATAAGCTTCCAATTATCACACATATCTCCCGTTTTCTGGTAGGTGGTTTATTCATCTTCTCCGGCTTTATTAAAGCAAACGATCCCCTGGGTTTCAGTTACAAATTGCAGGAGTACTTTGAAGTATTCAAAGCCGATTCAGGTCTATCTATTTTCGAAAGCTTTGCCCACATCGCTTTACCCCTCTCTATTTTATTATGCGTGAGTGAAATGGCTTTAGGCTTTATGTTACTGGTTGGCTGGAAGCGTAATTTAACACTGGCTTTACTCTTCACGCAAATTGCTTTCTTTACTTTCTTAACCTTCTACTCAGCCTGCTATAACAAAGTAACCACCTGCGGTTGTTTCGGGGATTTCCTGGTATTAAAACCATGGACTAGTTTCTGGAAAGACGTGGTACTTTTAATGCTTATCACCCTATTGATTTCAGGTAAAGAACACATCAACGAATTATTCTCAGGGTTGATCACCATGTCTTTAAGTGCCATTGCGATTGTTCTTTCTTTTGCTTTCCCTATTTATGCTTACCGTAACTTACCTCCATTGGATTTCAGGCCATATGCCATTGGCATGAACATCAAAGAAAACATGAAAGCAGGAGCAGATTATAAACCTGCGGAATATGAATCCGGGTTTATCTACGAAAACTTAAAGACGGGCGAGCAAAAACATTTTGATATGAAGAATTACCCATGGCAGGATACCCTGAACTGGAAATGGGTGGCAACAGATAATATTTTAATACATGATGCCATTAATCCACCAAAGATTGTTGACTTTTCCATCACGGACCTGAATGGAAATGACATCAAGGATAGTATTCTGAACACCAAAGATTATATGTTCCTGTTGATCTGTTATGACCTGACTAAAACGGAAGACAATGAAACCCTGCATGCCAAAATAAACGATCTGTATAAACTGGCGGATGCAGATCATGTGAAAGTACTGGCGTTAACGGCAGGAGATGCTAAACAGATTGATGATTATAAACACAAGCACCAGGCCATGTATGATTTCGCGAATGCCGATGGTATCGTTTTAAAAACGATGGTGCGCGCTAACCCGGGATTAATTTTAATTAAAAACGGAACCGTCATCATGAACTGGCACCACAATAATTTCCCAACTTACAGTGACGTGAAACAAAAATTCATGAAGTAACTTCTGTCAGTTCATCCCGTACCTATCGGGAGAAATTGAGAAGCAGAAAAAATAAAAGAGCTGTCCGATTTCCGGCAGCTCTTTTTTATTTAATGAATATTAAAGAAAAGCCTATATTTAATAAAACTCATTTTATGAAAACAATCTTTCTTTTTCTCGCATTAGCATCGCTGAGCTTAAAAGCGCAAAACAACATTCGTATGACTTCTTATTACGACAAGAACGATAAGAAAAGTTATTACATCGCATGGGATATTAAAACCGGTAAATCAATTCAGTATTACTGGAACAATGATGAACACAAATGGAGCGCATTTGAAATTAATATTCCTGCCGCACCAGTACCGGGAGCATTAGGTAATATTATGTTTGATGTATACTTTGATTACAAGGACGGTGCAGCTTACTATATTGCCTGGGATACGAAGACGGGAAAGTCCGTTCAGTATTACTGGAACGGAACCGATCATAAATGGAACCCTTTTGAAATTAATTTACCGGAAAAACCTTTACCTGGAAATACCGGTGAAGTGATGATCAAAAGTTATTATGCCACGGATGACCTGAAAGCCTATTACATTGTTTATGACACTAATGGTGGGAAATCCATACAGTATTACTGGAATGGGGAAGACAGAAAGTGGGCAGCCTTTGAAATTAATTTACCGGCGAAGCCATTATAGATTAAATAATTCTGTCACCTGGTGATGCCCCATCCGCCAGCCGGCGGATGGGAAGTCGAGAAGTCTTATAATGCTTCTCAATATAAGCAATAGCCTCTTTCTGCGTTAGTATTGAAAAATCACGGTAGCGATAATGCACGTCTATGATTTCTTCAATGGCATCATTAGTGAGTTCTTTATTTTCCCAGGTATTGAGATCGGCAATTACCGTTTGTAAACAGCCTTTCTTATAAGCAATCTGCCCAATGACATGAACGAGCGTTGTTCGTACGCGTGAAGTCTTATCATGTTGTAATACTTTCAATAAGGGTAAAATATCCTGGGGATGGGTTCTACCCCGCAGTTCAATGCCATGACAAATCTCACGACGGATCTCTTTATTCTCGTGATGTAAATATTGCTCCGACCATTTTAACACAGGAATAGGGTTCTTCTCTCCCATCTTTTTTATTGAACCGATTACGGCATTCCGAACGGAATGGTGTTCATCAAATAATCCTTTCTCAAAGAAATGTTGTACGATCTTAAAATCTGTTTTTCCTATTTCACCTGCCGCGTTGATCACGGTTTGGCGAATATGAGCTTTTTCCTCTTTTAATAACTTATCTAAAATAAGAATGATGGTTTTACGTAAACCATCATTCTCTAAATAAATTCTGCCAATGGATAAATAAGCTGCTTTACGGATGTATGTATCCTCGTTCGAGAAATACTCAAGGGTGTTCTTAAGCTTCGAACCCTGAGCGGAGTCGAAGGGTTTTATTTCAGATAAAATAGCTGTCTTGATCTCATTAACCAATGCAGCCCGTTTATCTTTCGGAAGATCATAGAAACTCATTTTATAATAGTTATAAACGTCTAACAAAAAAATTGTACTGTTCTCGATACAATTTTTGCAAGAGACAGGCAAAAATCACTCGAACGGACATAATATCCTCACTGTTTGTCAGTTCGAGTAAGCGCTGTCACTTTGCGCTGTATCGAGAACGATTAAACATTTACTATTGATTCTTCAGTTTTTCGTATTCTCTTTCCACGGAATCATGTTTTACAAACACATAAGCTCCAAGGAAACTAAACATAATACCTATGCCCCAGCCCAACATTGGAAAAATCGGCCATGGTACCCCGTTATAATCATCATTATGGTCGGTGAAGTACCATAACGCCCAAAAAAAGGCATTGATTACAATATAGGTTGCCAAATGTCTTTTAAAACCAACACGTTTTTTTGCCAGTTTCCATAGTTCACGTTCTTTTTCTGTTTCCATTTTTTGTTTTAGTTTATTATTTTTTTTATACTTTATTCTATCATCACACTGAACTAGATTCTGGGCCTTTGAGATGCTGCTTCTCGACTCCGCTCGAAGTGACAAGTTTTACAGGAAATCATTAAGTCTCTTTTCTCTCTTCCGTCCCTTTAATCCCTTAAGTCTTTTTAGGCACCAAATACTCTTTTAAATTTTCCACGTATTCATTAAATGCACTTAAACCCTTATTAGTCATTTTACAAGTGGTTTGGGGATAATTGTTTTTGAATGATTTTTCTATTTCTATATAATCGGCTTCTTTTAATTTTTGCAATTGCACACTCAGATTACCGGCTGTAGAATTCGTCTCTTCTTTCAAAAAGGAAAAGTCTGCTTCCTTTACTCCCGCCAATAATGACATAACCGCCAGCCGGAGCTGCGAATGCAATAATGGATTGAGTTCTTTGAGTGCCATTAGTTTAGTTGTTAAATTTCGCTTTTAATAAATGGCCGGGAATAATGTATGAAGCTAACATAGCCGCGGCGATAAATAATAGTTGGTATTGAAACATCGCAAAAAACGAAACTACAGAAAGCGCGAAACAAATAACACCGCCAATGATCAAAGGCCTGAAGCTTAATAAACCTCCTGAAACAAATGTTCCGATTCCATAAATTAAGATCAGTATCGGGTACGTTACATCAAACCCAATTTTGAATGCCATTCCCAACACAACAAGCATGGCCATTCCCATAGCACCCCATAAATAGCTCATGTAGTTGCCCACATAAGTTTTGATTTTTTCCTTTTTGCTTTGTTTTGCTCCATAGATCATGGAAACAATTCCGCCAACCGGCATTAGCAACCAGACAATTGGTGCTTGCGGCACATTTAACTGTAACAAAATAAAATGAGCCACAGAAGCTGTGAAAACCAACCAACCCCACATGATGTAATAAAAACTATCGTCACTAAATTGACGCTGTGTTTTATTCACCATACTTTGGATAATCTTTAAACTCTCACTGATATTAATCTCTCTTTCTTCCATTGGGTTTATTTCTGTTTATTATTTATTTTTTTTAATTCCTGATCAGCCTCTGTCTTTCCCCATGTTGGGTGAAGATTAGATTCCGGTTTAAATGTTTTTGCTTTTTCTAATACCAATTCAAAAATGGGTTTGGCTTTTTTTTCACCACCACCAAAAGCAGCTGGTGTATACAAAGTTGCCTGTGCTTTTACAAAATATGCCCTGGGATTGGCGTCATTTAATTTTACTGCTTCGTTTGCAAATTTCCTGGCCATCATGCCATATTTTTGTCCCCGTTTTGCCTGGTTCACGTTAATACGTGCGGCTGCAATCATGGATCTTAAAACCAATACTTCTGAATTATTTTTACTTAAGGAATCCGCTTTATGTGCCAGACCTTCTGCTTTATCACACAAAGCATCAATTTCTGGTTTTGGTTTTTGAAAAGCTGCCAGTACATTACATAAACCGGCATAATAAAACGGCAACCATTCTTTTTTTTCGGATAATGCCATCGTTTCAAATTCATTGGCTGATTTTATAAACTCAGGTGCACTATTAGAAGACTCAAAAACACGAATGTTCTTTTTTAAACTTTCTTTGTAAGATACGCTTTGAGCCGTCGCTGTAAAAGCGGCAAAGGCACATATCAAAATATATAATTTCATTTTCTCGAGGCAAATGTAAACTAGTTTATTTTATAAACCAAATTATTTTACCTATTGATCTTAAAAAATTATAAATTAATCGCCAGATAATATGTAAACTACTAATAATCAATATTTTATTAATTATATGATTGTTCATAGCTTGTTAATTAAAATATTTGTTGTATCTTTGCACCGCAATTAGATTTAATATTTGCATCCAATACATTGTGAACGCGCCTACGTCGGGCTATAAAATGTTCACAGCTACTGCGAAAATTAAATCTTCTAGAGCAGCTAGTAATAATAATTTAAACAAAAACAAATGACATTTCAAGAATTAGGCTTGGAGCCAATGCTCCTAAAAGCCGTGACCGAAATGGGCTTCGAA
>JAJNBG010000060.1 GCA_021155905.1 Bacteroidota bacterium | reverse complement strand
TGTGGATGAGATAAGCGCTGAAAGCATCTAAGTGCGAAACTCACCTCAAGATTAGTTCTCTTTATAAGGATCGTCGAAGACTACGACGTTGATAGGTTATAGGTGTAAAGGCAGCAATGTCAAAGCCGAGTAATACTAATTATCCGTAAGCTTTCTGCTATGCGCATCCAATATTTTTATTTCAATTCAAAATGATAGCTCGTGTCTTTTTTCAAATATGTTACTTTATTAATGTGACAATTTGATAATGAGTAAATTCGACAATTGCCGAATTACCTCGTTGACTAATTGTCTAATTATCCCCTTTATGGCGTCTATAGCGGTGGGGATCACCTCTTCCCATTCCGAACAGAGAAGGCCCACCAGCGCAGATGGTACTTGGTCTAAAACCTGGGAGAGTATGTCGATGCCAATTTTAAAAGTCAAAAAGCCTTGCAGTAATGCGAGGCTTTTTGCGTTTATAGAATTTTTGTCATTTGTGCTTAGTTTCCGCAAAAAAATAATTTTACACGTAATTTAAACCTTTTAAGTATCTTGATGTCTAAAAACCATGCAGCACTATTCTGATGAAGAAATATTGGCCTTATTCCGTGATGAAAGTTCACGAAATATGGCGCTGCACTATTTAATTCAGAAATATCAGCAAAAATTATACTGGCACATCCGTAAAATTGTCATCAGCCATGATGATACGGATGATGTGTTGCAAAACACATTTATTAAGATCTGGAAAGGCCTCGCCGGTTTTAAAGAGGAATCACAACTTTTTACCTGGTTATACCGCATTGCCACTAACGAATCTCTGACTTTTTTAAAGCAAAAAGCGCGCGCTAATACAACTTCCATTCACCCGATTGAGTATCAATTATCAAAATCCCTGGAAAGCGATAATTTTTTTAGCGGGGACGAAATCCAGTTGAAATTGCAAAAAGCTATTTTAACATTACCTGAAAAACAGAGAATTGTCTTCAATATGCGTTATTATGATGAAACGCCTTATGAACAGATGTCGGAAGTTCTGGAAACCTCTGTAGGAGCATTAAAAGCATCCTATCATATAGCGGCTAAAAAAATAGAGGAATTTTTAGTAACCAATTAAACTTTTTAATAAAAAAGCAGTCAAAATACCAAATGAGAAACAACGATCATAATTCAAACGAAGAACCAAACTTGCCATTTGATGATAATGGGAAGAATCCTTTTGGTTTGCCGATGGATTATTTTTCGAAGTTTGAGGATAAATTGAAACAGCGACTGGAACTGGAAAGTGAATTAAGCGAATTCCCGCTTTTATCTGCCATTGAAAAATCAAATGCTTTTGTAGCTCCTGCAAATTATTTTGAGTCTATTGAAAACAGTCTGGAGCATGCAGCCGAATTAGCGCCTTATTCCAGGTTGCAATCCGTTAAACCGCTTGTATTTAATGAACTGGAAGTGGAATACAAGCAGCATTTACAATCTGCGATTTACTACAAGATAGAATTGGCGGAAGAATTAAAATCTTACGAGACATTATATTCATTAGATAAAGTAAATGCGTTCTTTGTTTCCGAAAATTATTTCGAAACTGTTGGAGATCAGATTAAAGAAAAAATCTTCCGTGCTAAAGAAACCAAAGTATCTGTTTTAGATACGTTATTGGATTTTATTTTTGGTAAAACCATGGCTTTTTCTTTCGGGCTGACGTTAATTATTGGCCTGGCTCTCTATTTTTACCAGGCGCCTCGAAACATTATGGAATCAGGAGATTGTAAAACACTGGCATGCCTGGAAAGAAATGAGATTTTAAATAATACGAAGGAGATTACAAATTTCGATGAAGATCAATTAATGGATTTGGTTGATGTGAATTCATTGAACCAACAACTGAATTCAACGAATAAAGAGAAAGGTCCTTCTGCTATTCAGGGTATGGATAGCATCAGTGAAGAAGACCTGTTAAATGAATTATAATGAAGCTGTTTGCTAAATATATATACGTGTTTTTGTTTGCGTTTTCGAGCTTGGTAGCTTTGGCTCAACCTGGCAGTAAAAAGGATAAGATCGAGGCCCTGCGTGTAAACTTTATCAGTCAAAAAGTAAATTTTACCTCCCAGGAAGCTCAATTATTCTGGCCCTTATACGACGAATACAATGATAAACTGGATTTTGCCCGTAAATCATTCAGGCAACAGTTCGTTAAAGCCAGTGATGTTACAACCCTGACAGATAAAGAAGCGGAAGCTTTTTTGAACGCGGAACTGAGTCTCAAACAAAGAGAATTTGAGTTGTATAAGGAATATTTTGAGCGGTTTAAAAAAGTATTGCCGGTAAAAAAAGTAGCCTTGTTGCGACGAGCGGAAGAAGAATTTAAAAAAGAGTTAATTAAGAATATCAAAGGGAATTCTTCCGAATAATGAGTGGCTGTTATTTCATACTAAGTTTAAGCTTTGTATTCTTGAGTACAAAGTTTTCCGCGTTTAATCATGATAGTTTAAAGACTGTTAAACCCGTTAAGCCCGCCAGACATTATTTTAACACTACTATTTATGCTGATTATTACGCCACGGGGCAGCGTACTTTATCCGGTAAAAATTTTGTTTCCAAAAAATTAAAAACTTACCAGGTCAGCCAGGCGGTTTTGGGTTTTAATACGCCCCTTTTTACAAAAGATTTTTATAAGAAAGATAGCACGGTTATTTCTAATTTTCATTTACTGCTGACGGGAAGTTATGCAGTTGTTACTCCAAAATTTTCAGGAATTGCTAATGACCATCATTTAAGCAGAACTTCTTTGGGAGTACGAATGATTTATAACACCGGTAAGCGTAGTCTCTTTTATGCTGAGTTTACGCCTTTCGTGACACAGGATAATGGTTATCGTTATACACAGCGTTATCGCCTTGCATCCACATTGATCTATAATTTCACAGTTAATCCATATTTTAGTTTCAGGGCAGGCTATGCCCGTTCGTTTATGTACGGAAACCGTTTTAATTTACCGTATGTAGGAATCAGGGTTGGAAAGCTGGACGGCGTTAATTTAAGTATTCAGTTTCCTCGGAGTGTTAGTTTTAATATTCCAATCGGAAGACATATCAAAACCAGTCTGTATACCAAGGCACAAGGAGGTATGTATTCCTTTGCCAATACGGATTCCATTTATTACCTGAACAATGACAAGAGCTTGAATTTTGGACGGTATGAATTTGTAGGCGGTACACGATTAGATATTTTGCCAAGCCGTTTTTTTAATTTCTATTTAAGTACCGGATTAACGACTCAAAACAATATTGGGTTATTTTCTGAAAGCTTCAACAAGGACAATAAAGGACAATTGAATTCCTTTTACAAAGAAAAACTGAAAGGTTCTCTGTTTGTGAATTTTGGTTTGGTTTTTAAATTCGGAAAAGTGAAGTCCATTTACAATAATTATAATTTGTATAATGCTCAGGACCTCAATTCTGTTGACGGAAATAATATCAACCAGGGAAATAACCAGGTTCCTGCAAAGGAGCGTCAAATTAAGAATATAGCGCCTTCTGAAGTTCAGGATTTGATTGATGTTCAGGATTTTTATTAGGATGCCATGGATTTGTCACTTCGAGCGGAGTCGAGAAGCGATATCGCAGAAATGAAAGAAGCTGTTCTCGATTACGCTCGAACTGACATTTCAAAAGTGGTTACCCTTCAAACTTTTTTAATTCCACATTCTGCCCGTCAAATTCGGCATAAGTACAGTAGTTGAACCATTCGCCCAGGTTAATATACCGTGAATCGGCTGAGGGTTTCAGATCCAGTGGCAAATGACGGTGACCAAATATAAAATAATCAACGTGTTCCTTTTTTAAATAGTCTTTGCAAAAAGCCATCAGCCATTCGTTTTTTTCCCCTAAAAATTGTTTATCGGAGTCACCGGTTGTAATTCGGCTGCGTTTGCTGGAACGACGGGCTATCCAGAAGCCCAGGTTCGGATGCAGGATTTTAAAACACCAGATCAGAAATGGGTTAGTGAAACATTTTTTTAAGAATTTGTATTTTTTATCTCCCGGCCCCAAGCCATCTCCATGCCCGATGAAAAATAGTTTGTTGTTATATGTTTTCTTTACCGGTTGATGGTTAACCGTAACACCCAGCTCCTGCACAAAATAATCTCTCATCCAGAGATCATGGTTGCCGGTAAAAAAATGAACCTTAATACCACTATCCGTTAGTTCGGCAATTTTACCGAGTAAACGGGTCTGGCCTTTCGGAACGGTGTATTTGTATTCCCACCAGAAATCAAAAATGTCTCCAACCAGGTAAATTTCTTCGGCCATACTTTTGATCGAATCCAACCAGCGGACAATCTTTTTTTCACGCGCCAGGCTCAATTCAAAGGTTGGGACACCTAAGTGAAAATCAGAAGCGAAATATATTTTTTTGCCGGCCTGCATTATAAAAAACTATTACTGATAAAGTTCCTCGGATTAATGTTATGCAAATTTAATGTAAATCGGATAGTATCAAAAAAGCCTGATTTATTATTTGCAACCAGGTTGGTCTTAATATCCTGGCTGTAGATAAATGGAACATAGATTTCAAAAATGTTTTTCCATAAGCAAATATCAACCCCGGCGGCGTACAAAACGCGTTCATTTTTCAAACTGTTTGGCGTGGTCCCAACTCCCAATAGCTTTCTTGAGGTGAATAGGCTCTCGCTTGTTCCGATGTCCGCAAATAATTTTAAAGGCAGTTTTCCAATCTTAGGAGATTTGATATTTAAGGCGATCAGCCATTGGGAGGATTGCCCTAAATATGTTGGCACTTTAAAAGCTCCGTCCTGTTCCACCATTTGCGCTGCCCCAATACCATTGACCTCATTCCGTCCTTCATAATTAAAGTCAAACAAATAATCCTGGTAGCCGCTAAAACCTGTCATTCTGAAACGATAATCTCCCTTTAGGTTGTTAGATTTAAATGCAAACGCACCGGCAAACAACCGAAAGTCCAGGCTGTTTTTATTTTTCATGGTCACTGCATAATTTACGGTAACACTTGCTTTTCCAAACTGATCGTTGTGCTGGAAATTGAGGACTGCGTCAAATGGGTTGATCGCTCTTGAGTTTTTTAAGGTATAGTAAAAATTATTGATGATCGTAGCCTGGTTTTTTGAATCCACTGAAACGACGGGAACGCTGTCTGTGTATTCAAACTTATAATCTTCTTTATCCACAAATAAATGGTTGCTGGTATATCCGAGATGCTGAGTTATTTTACTTCTTGGATTTTGTTTTTTGATTTCAAAATCCAACGTTGCCGAAACTTTATAATAATTGAGATCAAAAGAGTTGACGCTTGTATTGTTGGCGTCATTAAATGGCTTGGAGTCAAAACGATTATACGCGAAGGACTTGGCTTTGGCAATGAAAGTGATCTGCTGAAACACATTATTATTCTGCGTAAAATTCCTGGTCAGGTCGGCAAAGCCAACCGGTGTATTGCTCCCAAAAGCATACATGGGCGCGATGGTGAATTCTGTTTTCTTCTGTAACAGGCTGTAATTATAAAAGGCACAACCCAGCATAAATTTGTTGTATTCATTATAACCCAGGATCGGTAAATAATTAACCTGCGTTTTATTTGGGTTATCCAGTTTTCCGATAAAAGATAGCTGTAGGGGATCTCTTTTTCGGAAGAGGCCGTGTGTGCGGATGTTATTGTTCTTACGATTAAGATCCGGCATATATTCTTCGTAATCAATTTTAAATTCATCAATGTCCGCCGGTGGAAATTCAAACACTTTTTTTCCTTTAAATCCATTATACCACACGGTCCCCACCAATACGCCATCCTTTAATCCTGAAATGGAAACCGGTCCCATCAATTTATTATTATTTTTAACCAGGATGGCATGGCTGTGATCTTCCAGTTGCTTATGCCCCGCCATTTGATAATCCAATTTTCTGTTTGAGACCAACATTCCTTCTACGAACCAGCGAAGGTCAGCATTTAAGTGATATTGTAGTGTTTTGATAAGATCTTCGGGGGTGGGATGTTCAAATTTCCATTCATCAAAGTAAAAATGCATGGCTTCGTCAAACTTATCTTTTCCTAAATAATTCATAAGATAATCAAATGCCAATGCTGATTTGCTGTAAACAATGCCGCCATAATTATAACCAGTAAAGTCTTGTGCATTGATGGCAATGGGTTGATCGAGATTTTTTCTGGCGGCTATAAAATAGGATAATTCGTATTGTGCTTTATGCTTGAATTTATTGAGACCAAAAAATTTGAAGGTGCTGTCTTTGCCTACTAAGCTTGCTAACGTGAGATTCGGGTATTTGGTGCGGATATATCTCATTTCATAAAATGAATTTAATCCTTCATCCATAAAAGGATAATCCCGTTCGTTACTTCCTAAGATTCCATAAAACCAGTTGTGCCCCACTTCATGCATGATAGTGGTTTCTAAGGTAAAGGCGTTGCCGCTTTCACCAATGATGGTAATATTGGGATATTCCATTCCGCCACCCGCACTAATGGTACCATCCACAGCGGTGACGTGGTTGTATGGGTAATCGCCATTCATGCCGGAATAAAATAAAGTAGCATCGTTAATGTATTCAATGGAACGACTCCAGAGTTCCGGCTCATTGTTCGTGAAGAAGGCCCAGGTGTCTACATCCTTATTGCTTGCAGGAAGTGTGATTGCACCTTTCAATACATGAAAGCGCTTATCGGCGAACCAGGCAAAATCATGAACCCTGTATTGCTTGAAGTGAATGGTTTTGTATTCGCTGCTCGATGCGGGAAAGGAATTATCATGAGAATATTTTTTCTCCAGGATCATTTTCTGTGTTTCTTCTGCTTTGGCCAATAACCAGCTTTCTTCTTCCTGCTCGTCAATACGGTCACCGGTAGCAGCCAGTACATAATTTTTAGGCAGAGTAATACTCACGTCGTAGGCACCAAATTCACTGTAAAATTCTCCCTGGTTGAGATAGGGCATTGGATGCCAACCTTCACGGTCATATACTGCTGGCTTTGGATACCACTGTGTAATAGCATAAGCCTGTGCTATATGTCCGAGTCTGGACAGTTTGGCGGATGGTAATTTAACATGGAAAGGCGTGGTAATGGTAATCGTATCTCCAGGCTTAATAGGTTTGTTTAATGACAATTTACAAATATCAATGTGCTCTTTATCAAATTCCCATTTGATGCTTTGTCCGTCGACTAAAAAATTAAGGCTGTCAATATAACCAAGCTCTTCGGGTTTGGCGAAATACATTTTAGTATCACCTTCTTCCAGTAATTGTTTGGCCAGAGCCGTTTCCTGGTTCTTATAGGCATTGGCCCATAAATGAAAATAAACAAAATCGAGGGACGCTTTTGAATTATTGATGTATTGAATTTTTTCAAAAGCCTGCAGCTCATGCGTTACATCATTCAATGTGACATCAATTTTATAATTGACTTCCTGCTGAAAGTAATTTTGCTGTGCAAAAGCAATAGAGTAGGCACAAAGAAAACTAAGAATGTGAAAAAATTTCAACATGTTTTTAAAATAATGTTTATTAGTCTCTTTGATCCCTTAAATCAAAAGGTCTTTTTAGTCTCAACTTATTTTAAAACTTCTGCTAATTTTTTATCCAGTTCGGCACCTCTTAAATCAGTGGCGATGATCTTTCCTTCTTTATCCACCAAAACGGTGTAAGGAATAGATTGAACTGCATAGATCTGGCAGGCTTCACTTTGCCAGAATTTCAGGTCACTTACCTGTGGCCATGTTAAACCTTCTTTTGAGATTGCTTCTAACCATGCATCGCGGTCTTTGTCTAACGACACGCCTAAAATTTCAAAGCCTTTGTTCTTGTATTTTTCGTAAGCACGTTTCACATTAGGTAATTCCTTACGGCATGGTCCGCACCAGCTTGCCCAAAAGTCAATCAGTACAACTTTTCCTCTTAAAGAAGATAAGGCAAGATCTTTATCATTTGGCATTGGTAAAATCAATTCCGGAGCCTCGGCACCCACTTTAATAGCCTGCGTGCGTGATACCATCATCTCTGTTTGCTGCACCATGGCGTGGTAAGATTTAATGTCTTTATTGTCAGGGTATTTAGCGCTTAAACCTTTATCCAACGCTTTGTAAACATCTAAATAATTTTCAGGACGTAATTGCTGAATGGCCATGATCGATGCAAATGAACTTGGGTTCTCTTTGATTTTTTTTGCTAACACATCGCTGTATTGTGCCACCATCACTTCGTAAGGTTTTTGTAATTCTTTGGATAAAGAATCGGCACGTAAGGAATCCAGTTTCATCACTACCATCGCAGTTCTGAAAATATTTTCCAATGAATCAGTTCTTACTTTTTGTCCCTGTGCCAGTTTGTTATATTCTAGAAATAACTGTGTATCAGGTGAGCCTTCTGCTTTAAACGTATTTCCTAAATCACGCGCATCTGCGGTAACCGATACTTTTTGTGCTGAGTCCAACACCAACATTGCAAAGTTTGAATTGCTGATTCTTAATCGGTAGAAACCAACACTTGGCGAATAGTGATTCATTTTGAATTCGCCCTTTTCATCAATGGTAGCACTGTCTACTGAAGCCACACCTGTCTGTGATAATTTTTCAAGGTAAATAGCTTCTCCTTTTGAATTAGATAAATTCCCTTTAATCTCAAATCCGGAATTGTTTCCGGAGTCAGAATTATTACATGAGTACAATGCGATAGTTGCTAAAGCAAGAAGTGTTATTTTTTTCATTAAATGAGGTTGTTTATAAGACGTCAAATATCTTATTTATTTT
This sequence comes from Bacteroidota bacterium, assembly GCA_021155905.1. Taxonomy (GTDB): domain Bacteria; phylum Bacteroidota; class Bacteroidia; order B-17B0; family Aurantibacillaceae; genus UBA4416. The sequence continues at coordinate 974 of JAJNBG010000060.1, read as the reverse complement.
GGAATAACAATAGAAGATAAATGATGAATGATTTATGATTAATGACAAAAATTCCTAAATCCTTCGTCATATATCTTTAATCAATTTTGGAACTAATTTAACCTCGCAGGAAGTGTCATCAAAAATTCAGGAATCAAAACATTGAACTCTGTTTGATCAACCAGTTTTTTCATGGTATAATAGCCGCTCATTTTACCAATGTCTGTACCGAAATCACAGCCGCTGTTATACGAAAAAGAATCAGAGGGTTCCAGGGTAGGGGTTTCCCCAACAACACCTTCGCCTTCCACTTCTCTTTTCTCACCAAAAGCATCGGTAATATCCCAATGGCGTTTTAAAAGTTTAACGGTGTAATCGCTTTTATTTGTAATGGTGATTTCGTACACAAAAAAGTAGTGGTTGTTTTTAGGGTCCGATTGAGGTGCATAATACCGTGTTTTTACGGAAATCTCTATGCCATGTGTAATGATTGAATTCATACCCTTAAGTTTAGCCGGAATTTATCGAAATATATAACATATAATTGTACAAACAAAGGCTTGGATCGAATTTAAATAATTGGTTTTCAGTGCTTTAAAATAATTTTTATTTTCCATGATCGCTTAAAATGTTACCTGAAATACTGTATATTTGTAGCCCAATTTTTAATCAGGGTAAAAACTGGGACTAAAAATCAAAACTAACCTCTTCGGTAACCCTGAAATACCGAATACAATTATTAAATAAATGGCAGACAAAAATGCAACAGTTGGGAATCCGGATTTTGACTGGAATTCAATTGGAAAGAAAAACGACAATTACTCATCAGAAGAGCGTACAGCTTTAGATGAAATGTATGGTAAATCATTAAGCACTATTGCTGATGCTCAAACTATGCAGGGAACAGTGGTATCTAAAAATACCCGTGAAGTAGTTGTAAACATTGGTTACAAATCAGATGGTGTTGTAGCTTTATCAGAATTCCGTTACAATCC
>JAJNBG010000036.1 GCA_021155905.1 Bacteroidota bacterium | reverse complement strand
ATATCGTTTTAATATTGCAAGACTTTTTGCAGACGTGCTAAAACAAACAGACTATGAAACAAATTTATTCAATATTAATACTTTCTTTAATCCTTTCAACTAAAGGATTTTCACAAGGAGGTGTTATTATTTTAGAAGGAAATTACCAAGGTAAAAACCTATATGTACAGAACCCATTTGGAAGCGGAGGAGTTGGTTTTTGTGTAACTGAAGTGTTAGTTAATGGAAATATTACTACAGATGAAACAAACTCTAGCGCATTTGAAATCGATTTTAAACCGCATAAATTAGCTATTGGGGAAAAAGTTGAAATAAAAATTAAACACAAAGAAGATTGCAAGCCTAAAGTATTAAATCCTGAAGTTCTTAAACCAAAAAGTACATTTGAAGTTATATCAATGACGGTTGATAAAGACGGAACTGTAAAATGGTCTACCAAATCTGAAACCGGCAAATTAGCATATGCAGTTGAGCAGTTTCGCTGGAACAAATGGGTAAAGGTTGGTGAAGTAGACGGAATCGGAACACCTTCCACTAATAATTACACATTCAAAGTTTCTCCTCACTCCGGTAAAAATCAGGTTAGAGTTCGCCAAACAGATTATAGCGGTCAGCCTCGTTTATCAAAACCTGTTGACTTTACGTCTGATGAACCTGAAATCACATTTGCACCAATCAAAGTTTCTAAAGATATTAGTTTTGTGGCTGGTGATAAACCACACGATACCATGTATGAGATCTATGATCAATACGGAAATGTTGTAAAAAGAGGTTATGGTTCAACGGTTGACGCTTCTAATCTTGCTAAAGGCGGTTATTTCTTAAACTTTGACAATAAAATGGGAGAGTTTATTAAAAAATAAATCCTATTACATAAATACATCAAAACGCCCCGAAAATCATTCGGGGCGTTTTGATTTTCACTAATTTAATATACATTTGCTATATGTACACAATCACAGTTAACGGCACGAAAGAGTTTAAAACAGAGCTCCATAAGCAAAACAAGGATACTATTTCAGGTACCCTAAATGGGAAAGAATTTTCAGCGGATATTATTAAAGTAAGAGAAGGCGTTTTTCATTTATTGAAGGATAATGTATCCTATAACCTGGAAATTGTAAAGCATATTCCTGAAGAAAAAAAGATGGTTGTTAAGATCAATAATACGTCTTATACCCTGGATATTAAGGATAAGTATGATGATCTGTTACATAGCCTAGGTTTGGATAATTTAACGGCGAAAAAGGTAAATGATATTAAAGCGCCAATGCCTGGAATGGTATTAAATATACTGGTTTCAGAAGGCCAGGAAGTTAAAAAAGGAGATGCGTTGATCGTTTTGGAAGCAATGAAAATGGAAAACATTTTAAAATCTCCAACAGACGGTGTGATAAAGAAAATCGCCATTAACAAAGGTGTCGCCGTTGAAAAAAATCAATTATTAATTCAATTTTAAAATGAGCGACAGAAGAGATTTCTTTAAAAAGATAGGATTATTGGGCCTTTCAGGCATAGCTACCAAATTGGTAAGTAATGATCAGTTAAGTGCATTGGAAACTCTGGGCAATCAAAGTACGTCTTCTTCGCCATTTACTTTAGCTCCTTTACCATACGCGTATAATGCTTTAGAGCCTTTCATCGATGAACAAACGATGATGATTCATCATACAAAACATCACCAGGCCTATGTTACTAAATTAAATGAAACTCCTTCTACCAATATTGATTTTCTGGTAGATGATATGACCAAGTGTAAACATATCGATTCCACAACGTCTGCTGTTATCAGAAATAATTTAGGAGGTCACGTAAATCATACTTTATTCTGGACCTTATTAAAACCTAACAAAGAATCAAAACCAAACAGCCCTTCGGGAAAATTAGCAGAAGCGATCAGCAAAGATTTCAAATCCTTTGATGAATTTAAAAAGCAGTTCTCTGAAAAAGCTGCCAAACATTTTGGAAGCGGATGGTGTTGGCTTATTTTGCAAAATGGTAAATTGATGATCACGACTACGCCGAACCAGGATAATCCATTAATGAAAGTGGCAGAGCAGAAAGGAAATATTATTATGGCATTGGATGTCTGGGAACATGCTTATTATTTAAAATACCAGAACAAGCGTGCGGATTATATTGCCAATTGGTGGAACCTTGCAAACTGGGAAAAAGCGGAAGAATTATATCAATCTCGCTGATTTTCGGTAAATTAGAGCCTTAAATTTTTATTATGTTACGTACACACACTTGCGGCGAATTACGATTATCAGACGTTACTAAACAGGTTACTTTGAGTGGCTGGGTGCAAAAATCCAGAGACCTGGGAGGGATGACATTCATCGACTTGAGAGATCGTTACGGTATCACTCAACTGGCATTTAATGAAGATGTGGACAAGAATATGAATGCACAGGCACGAAGTGTCAGTCGTGAATTTGTAATACAGGTAACCGGAACAGTGATCGAGCGTTCGAGTAAGAATAAAAATAATCCAACCGGAGAAATTGAAATATTAGTTAGCGAATTCAAAGTATTAAACGGATCCCAAACTCCACCGTTTACTATTGAAGACAATACGGATGGAGGAGACGAGTTGCGTATGAAGTACCGTTACCTTGATTTGCGACGGAACGAAGTTCGTAAGAACCTGGAGCTGCGCCACCGTATGGCGATTGAAACACGTAATTACCTGGATAAATTAAACTTTCTGGAAGTGGAAACTCCTGTGTTGATCAAATCAACTCCTGAAGGCGCACGCGATTTCGTTGTACCAAGCCGAATGAATGAAGGGCAGTTTTATGCTTTGCCGCAATCTCCGCAAACTTTCAAGCAATTATTAATGGTTGGTGGGTTTGACAGATATTACCAGATCGTCAAATGTTTCAGGGACGAAGATTTGAGAGCTGACAGGCAACCGGAATTTACTCAAATCGATTGTGAGATGAGCTTTGTGGAACAACAAGACATCCTGGATACATTTGAAGGATTGGTTCGTCATTTATTTAAGTCGGTTAAAAACATTGATATGCCTAATGTTCCGCATATGACCTATGCGGACGCGATGAAGTATTACGGTAATGACAAACCCGATACCCGTTTCGAGATGAAGTTTGTTGATTTTAAACAGACCACATCCGGTAAAAACTTTAAAGTATTTGATGACGCTGAGCTGGTCCTGGCGATTTGTACCAAAGGAGCGGCAGAGTATACCCGTAAGCAGTTAGACGAACTGACCGAATGGGTTAAACGCCCTCAGCTTGGAGCAACCGGCCTGGTGTACGCACGCCATAATGCAGATGGTACAATTAAATCAAGCGTTGATAAATTTTACAATGAAGAAGACCTGAAAGCATGGTCTGCTGCCTGTGGTTCAGAACCTGGTGACCTGATATTGGTTTTAGCGGGCCCAGAGGAAACGACCCGCAAAGCCATGAGTGAACTCCGTCTTGAAATGGGCGCACGTTTAGGGTTAAGAGATAAAACAAAATTTTCGGCACTTTGGGTGATCGATTTTCCGTTGTTAGAATGGAACGATGGCGATCCAAATTTATTAGCGTCGTTGGCTGGCCGTTGGCATGCCAAACATCATCCATTTACATCTCCGAAACCCGAAGATTTTAATTTATTGAAAACAGATCCAGGCACGGTAAGAGCGAATGCTTATGATTTAGTTATCAATGGCGTGGAAATCGGTGGAGGAAGCATCCGTATCCATGATAGAGCACTCCAGGCGCAAATGTTTGATCTTTTAGGTTTCACCAAAGAAGAGGCGCAAAAACAATTTGGGTTTTTAATGAATGCATTTGAATTCGGTGCGCCTCCGCACGGAGGATTGGCATTCGGCTTCGACCGCTTGTGTTCTTTATTTGGTGGCAGTGATAGCATCCGTGATTTTATAGCTTTTCCGAAAAACAATTCAGGACGCGATGTGATGATAGATAGCCCTAGTGAAATCAGTGATGAACAGCTGAAGGAATTAAATATAATTTCGGTGGTTGGTCAGGCAGCAACAAAATAAATCAGCATCCTCAAAAGCTTAAGCGCGGATGTGGTAAAAAGATAAACAAATGATCATAGCAGGGCTCATAGCATTTTTAATCATTGGAATGATCCTGGGATTGATCGGTGGAGGCGGTTCACTTCTTGGGGTGCCTGTTTTAGTATATATCCTTTGTATTGAAGCAGATCTGGCAACAACCTATTCACTTTTTATTGTCGGAATAACTGCCCTGGTAGGGGCGATCAGTTACGTTAGGAAAGGTGAGGTGAGTGCAGAAGCAATTTTAAATTTTGCGTTGGCCTCCATTACGACGGTGTTTTGTATGCGTAAATTTATTATGCCCGTTATTCCTGCAAAGTTTGAGTTCAACGGTTGGGTAATCGAAAAACACACTTTAATTATGGTCGTGTTCGCTTTACTTATTTTGAGCGCTTCATACTCTATGATCATTAACCGCAAGCCGAACAGAATCAAGGATGTCAAGTGGAATGAATTTACTAAAACGCCTTTAGGTGTCCCGTTTGTGATTCTCTTAGGTATTATCATTGGTGTGATAACAGGTTTTGTTGGTGCCGGTGGTGGTTTTATCATAGTTCCGGTGTTGATGATCTTCATGCGCTTAAATTTTAAAAAAGCCATTGGAACCTCGTTATGCGTTGTTGCCCTTAACTCAATCATTGGATTTTTAGGAAACCTGGGACATCAGAATTTGGATTGGAAATTTTTAATTATGATTTCTGCCGTGTGTGGCATTGGAATTTTATTGGGAAGCTTATTGTCCAATAAGATTTCTTCCAAAAAATTAAAACCGGCTTTTGGCTGGTTCACACTGGTTGTTGGAGTTTTTGTTTTAATTAAGGAGATCTTTTTGTAATGGCAAGGAAAGGCAGTGTCTTAAAAAAAATAACTCTTTTTCTTGTCCTGGCCACTTTGGCTTTCGCCGGATACTGGGTCTATCAGAACATTTTTAAAAGCAATGTTCACCTGGATGGAAAGAAATTCACCCATATTTATATTAAAACGAATGCGACGTTTGATGATGTGTTAGATGAATTGTATTCACACAATATCATTGATGACCAGCAGAGCTTTGAATGGATGGCAAGGGAAATGGATTTACCGGAGCATATCAATCCAGGCAAATACAGGATTGACGCGAAGATGAGCAACCGGTCGATTGTGAAAATGATCGTGAATGGTAAACAGGAAAAAGTAAAATTGTTTTTTAATTCGCAGATCAGAACCAAAGAACAGTTTATTGACTACGTTTCAGAGAAGCTGGAAATCGAAAAATCTGAGCTGGAAGACTATTGCTCAAACGACCCATTATTGGAAGAACAATACGGCTTAAACGGAGAAAATTTTATGGCCTTTATTATTCCTGAAACCTATGAGGTAACCTGGACAACGCATATCAGCGAATTGTTTGATTTACTGGATAAAACGTATGATTCAGTCTGGACCAAAGCGAAAAAAGACAAGGCTAAAGCTTTAGGGTATACAGTGCCGGAGCTTGTGACGATCGCCTCTATTGTGCAAAGCGAAAGCAGTATCAAGTCGGAGCAGCAAAAAATTGCAGGGGTTTACATCAATAGATTAAAGCAGGATATGCGTTTGCAGGCGGATCCAACCGTCGTGTTTGCTAATGGAAATTTTGATGTACAAAGGGTTTTGTCTTCGGATAAAGAAATTGATTCCCCTTATAATACCTATAAATATAAAGGGTTACCGCCAGGCCCGATTTGTCTGGTGAATCCATCTACGATTGATGCAGTTTTAAACTACACAAAACATAATTACACTTACTTTTGTGCGAAACCTGATTTCAGCGGATTCTCCTGTTTCACAAATGACTATTCTGTTCATCAGAAAAACGCAAAAGCATACCAGGACGCATTAAATAAAAAAGGCATTAAACGATAAGTATGTTTAAAGAAAAATTAAATAAGAAATTAGCTTCGGCTTTGTTGGAACATGGGTTTGAAGAACCGAAAGAGTTGCAGTTAAAATGCATTCCAAAAATCAATGGTGGAGCAGATGTGATTGGCATAGCTCCTGAAGGTAGCGGGAAAAGTTCAACGGCGTTGATTTCAGCTATTCAAAAATTAGGAAGTGCCTTTGAGGATGCGCCCCGTGCTTTAATTATTGTGGAGAATGAAGAAAAGGCCTTAGCCATGCTGGAGCAGTTTAAATTGTTGTCTTACAACACGGACCTGAGAGCTGAAGCAGTATTTGAAGGCCGGAAAATCGATAAACAGACAGAAGCAATTTATTTTGGAACAGATATCGTGATCGGAACTCCTAAACGAGTAATGGAAATTTATTTTAAGAAGAATTTTAATCTGAATAAAATTAAATTATTTGTAATTGACGACGCTGAAATGATGATTAAAATTTCCGCACAGGGACAAATCGATCGTCTGGCTTTAAGTCTCCCGAAATGTCAACACCTGGTATTTGCGAGCGAGTTAAACGAAAAGGTTGAAAAACTGATCGAGAAATTCATCATCGCTCCAATCATAGTTGAGGTAGAACAATAGGTATATTCTTGTACCTTGTACACATGGAACATTCTCATCAAAACATCACCAAATGGTTTTTATTAATTGGTAAAATTGAAGGCTATAGCTATTTGGTCTTATTGTTTATTGCCATGCCTTTAAAATACTTTTATAATACGCCGGAGTATGTTCGTCCTGTGGGTTCTATTCACGGAGCTTTGTTCGTTGCTTTTACGATCCTATTAGCACTGATGTTTTTTAAAGTGAAGTTGTCTTTAAAAAAATCGGTTTTAGCTTTTCTATTGTCGTTAGTACCTTTCGGGACATTTTTCCTGAGGAGGCTTGTGTAAAGCCACTAAAAACGTATACCGGCGATACAAATGTCATCCACCTGTTCCAGGTCTCCTTTCCACTTCAAAATTTCCTTTTCCAGTTTTTCTTTTTGTTCGGATATTGAATCTTTATGAATGGCGAATAATTTTTCTTTCAATCGTTTAGTTGAATATTTTTTTCCTTTTTCTCCGCCGAATTGATCGTGAAAACCGTCAGTAAACATATAAAGCATATCATCTTCCTTATACCTCAGTATAAACTCTTCAAATTTCTTTTCGCCTTCACGCATGCCTCCAATCGAAGTTTTACTGCCTTTAAATTCCTGTAATTTATTATCACTTACAAAAAACACCGGCCGCTTGGCGCTTGTAACAATGAGTTCGTTTTTATGTTTGTCTATCCTGATCAAGGTAATATCCATTCCATCCTGCACGCCCAGGCGCTCCTTATCCTGTTTTAAAGTCATGTTCAGTAGTTTATCTACTTCATATAATATGGTTGCCGGGTCGTATATTTTATTGTCTATTACTGTTTGATTTAATAAATTACTGGCAATAACGGTCATAAATGCTCCCGGAACACCATGGCCGGTACAATCCGCACATGCCATAATACAATTGTCATTATCAATTTCATGAAACCAGTAAAAATCTCCACTGACTATATCTTTTGGTTTGTAAAAAATAAAGTACAGAGGCAGGCTTCTTGAAATGGTTTCTTCATGAGGTAATATGGCCGTTGAATTCTTTTTGCATAATTGATACTGGAAATTATATCCTGTTTCTGTGTCTCCAGTTCCTGGTGAGAGTGAAGTATCAATTTCTGGTAATTGGCATGCTCTGATTTAAAGCTATTGCCTATCACATAGATGAACATAAACGACATGCTGCACTCAAAAATGTAAACCCAGCTAAAGTTTTCTATATTAATTGGTAGTCTTGGTATAAAAGCAAATTTTTCATTCAGGATTACAAGGATAAAAACAATAAAACAATAGAGAAACAGAGATATTATTTCAGCTTTTCTGTCGAATAAAAAAATAACCATTAACGCAGTGGGAACTATTGAAATATAGGAAGCAGTCATTTGAATACCGCAAAACAATGCAACAGCGGACAAAAAAAGAGGGAGCCATAATACCAGTATAACTCTCGATGCGTAATTTTTACCTTTTATGGAAAGAACATAAATGATGCAAAAAACAAAAAAGTTAATCGATTGTGAAAAGACATCTCCGGCCTGCATTTTTTCATCCATCGGAAAAAAGATAGAACCAAATAGAAAGAAAGAGACAATTGTTAACCCTACCAGAGAAAAGCTATTTGTCAGCCGGATTTTTTTCTGTTCATGAAAAGATAATTGAGGATTGACACCCTTGTTTATTAATTTTTTTATCATTTTCTGATATTAAATATAGAATAATTTGTGTAAAGTGGCAAAGATGAGATAAATCTATAATGCAAATCTAATAGCATTGATATAATCTGGACAATTGTGTGTGTATGAATATTTAAGCAATCAGACTTTACATATTATTTGCAACTATACTCTGATCCCAATGATTAACACATCATCAATCTGCTCAGAGCCGTCTTTCCATTTGTCAAAATAGTCATTCAAAGAAATTTCCTGCTCTTCCATACTTTGTGATTGAATAGAAAGAAGAAAATCTTTAAACCGTTTAGTAGTCATTTTCTTTTGATCCTGCCCTCCGAATTGATCAGCATATCCATCGGAAAAAATGTAAAATGTATCGCCCGGATTCAACGTGAAAACATGTTCAGTAAATTCCTGTTCATCCTCCGTAAGACCACCAATGGCTTTTTTAGTGGCCTTGGTCTCGTGAATTTCGTTTTTATTTTTTTCTATGATCCAAAGTGGCCGGTTGGCAGCTGCATATCGCAATTCTCTTGTTGTGGGATTTAAATGGCACAAAGCAATATCCATTCCGTCCCTCGTCGATTCTTCATTCGCAGATTGTCGAAGAGATGCCTTCATGCCTTTATTCAAACGCTTTAAAGTTTCCGAGGTTGTGTTGGATTGTGTTACTGCATCTTCCAGTCTTTCGCAGCCAATAATGCTCATAAATGCGCCAGGAACACCGTGGCCTGTGCAATCTGCAGCAGCTATAACAGATACATTTTGTTTTTGCTGAAAGAAATAGAAATCCCCGCTCACGATCGCTTTTGGTTTAAACAAAATAAAGCTCTCAGGAAAAGCTTTCAATACATCCGTCATTTTCGGGAGCTTGGCCTTTTGTATGCGCAGCGCGTAATTGATACTGTCCGTGATCTCTTTGTTTTGCTCTGATATTATCAAATTGGTTTTTTGTTTTTGCCGGTTACTTCGGTAAATAAAACCGGTGAAAATCAAGACAAGAAATAATCCAATGCTTATTGAAATGATGATGAGTTGTTGTTTCTGTTTTTCTTTTGCTGAAAGTGCTTCCTGCGCTTCCGATTTCAGTTTAAGTTCAGTTTCTTTCTTTTCTATTTCAAAATTCGTTTTCATGTCACCCAACAACGTACTGTTCTCTGAATTAAAAATGCTGTCATGAATTTGCGCATACTTCATATGGTATTCATAGGCTTCTTTGTATTGGCCGGTTTTGGCATACAGCTCCGACTTATTTTTATAATTTATGCTTTTCACGCCTATATCACCGGTAAGTTCGCAGATAGCAATAGACGAATCATAATACTGAAGTGCTTTTTTATGGTCTCCGGAATTATGATACATGATACCAATATTTTCAAAACCATATCCAATGCCGGATTGGTCGTTATTGTCGCGCGCTATTTTTAAAGATTTAAAAAAATACTCCAACGCTTTATTATAATTTTTTTGGCTACTGTAAACAGAACCTATGGCATTGTAACAGTTACTTAGGCTATACTGCTCCTCGATCTTTTCACATAATTCGAGTTGTTTAAAAAAATTCTCTAAGGCTTTAGGATAATCAGCCTGGTTATAATAGATGATCCCCAGGTTACCATAACAGGATGTGAGGCCCAACGTATCTTTAATTTCTTTCCGTATTTCCAGAGATCGGTTGATGTAATTTACCGCATGAGTATAATCCGAAAGTGCAAGATAAATGATACCTACCAGGTTGTAACAGATGCCGCGGTAACGCTTGTCATTAACCTTTTCGTAATACCGTAAGGCGGTTAAAGCGTGTTCCATGGCTTTGGGATGATTACGCGAACGGTCATAAGCTGTGCCGATACTGATATGCGCTTTTGCAATAAAAGGTTCTCCTTTTCCGTTCGGAAGTGCAGCAGCGAGTTTTATAGCCTGTTCGGCCAGTAAGATGGAGGAATCGGGCTTACTGTCCCTGATAGTTTTTGCAATTGAAAGCAAAGCTTTTATACGGGAAGTATCATTCTGGCTTGTATTATTATAAACAGCCCACAAAGAATCCATAGTTTGGGCCTGGCAAATACTGCATGAAAAAATAAAAAAGAAAATTAAGAGCAAGTTATGTTTCATACATGGAACTTTAAAAATTTTATATACTAAATCTGTGTTATTTAATCCTATTATATCCCAGGTATCCCGTAATATATATTTGAACATTTCTTGGTTTATCTCCTGTAATCATCACTAATTTAATCATTTTGAGTCAATAAGCAAAGTGGTGTCATCTGCCCATTTTAATTGAAAAAAAACAGGGTTATTCCCTCATTTTTTTTATATTTAATGCTTATTATAACGTACTTCTATGAAATACCAGGTTACCTTAATTTAAACAAATTCGTAATAACATGGTTATACCATAGGACAACTAAAAAGCAATAATATCTAAACATGAATAAACTACAAAACTATGCTTTAGGCCAATGGGTTGCCGGAGCGGATAAAGGTCAGGAATTATTTAACGCTATTACCGGTGAAGTTGTGGCTACAGCCAGCAGCAAAGGATTAGACTTTGCGAAAATGTGCGAATATGCCCGTACAGTTGGTGGCCCGAGATTAAGGCGATTGACCTTCCAACAAAGAGGTTTAATGTTAAAAGCTTTAGCCCTGCATTTGCAAAGTAAAAAAGAAGATTTTTATAAAATCAGCTGGGCAACCGGCGCTACCCGCATTGACAGCTGGGTGGATATCGAGGGAGGCATTGGGAATTTATTTACCTATGCATCTTTGCGTCGTCAGTTTCCTGATGAAACCTATTGCTATGATGGAGATGTAGCACGTTTATCCAAAAACAATACGTTCATTGGTCATCATATTTGTGTTCCAAAAGAAGGTGTGGCAATTCACATTAATGCATTTAATTTTCCTGTGTGGGGCATGTTGGAGAAAGTAGCGGTTAACTGGTTAGCGGGTGTTCCTGCGATTGTAAAACCTGCAGCATTGACCTCATTCTTAACGGAAGCAGTAGTTCAGGAAATTATTGCCAGTAAAATTTTACCAGAAGGCGCCCTGCAACTGATATGTGGAAGCGCGAATGGTATATTGGATCATGTGGAAAGTCAGGATGTAGTAACTTTTACGGGATCCGCTTCCACTGGAAAAATGCTGAAAGCTCATCCGCGTTTATTACAGGAGGCAGTTCATTTTAATATGGAAGCTGATTCCCTGAACTGCTGTGTATTAGGAACAGATGTAACACCATCTATGCCCGAGTTTGATATTTTTATTAAGGAAGTAGCAAGAGAAATTACAACCAAAGCCGGACAAAAATGTACAGCTGTGCGCCGTATCATCGTTCCTGAGAATATGATTGAAGACGTACAAATCGCTTTAGGTAAGCGCTTAGCGCAAAATGTGATTGGTGATCCAAACGTCGAAGGTGTAAGAATGGGTTCCCTGGCGGGCCAATCTCAATTAATTGAGGTGAAAGAAAAAGTAGAGTTACTTTCTAAAACTCAGAAAATCATTATCGGAAATTTTGAAAACTTTGAAGTCAAAGGCGCTGATAAAAACAAAGGGGCATTTATGCCGCCGATTATATTCCTGAATGAAAAACCGTTTGAATTTACAGACTGCCACAATGTAGAAGCGTTTGGCCCGGTAAGTACATTGATGCCATACAAAACCATCGAGGATGCCATTGAATTATCCAAAATGGGAAGAGGCTCCCTGGTGAGTTCAATCGTCACAGCAGATAATACGATCGCAAGGAAGTACACGATTGGCGCGGCCTGCATGCATGGTCGTATTTTAGTGTTGAACAATGAATGCGCGAAGGAAAGTACCGGTCATGGTTCACCCATGCCAATGCTGGTTCACGGTGGGCCTGGAAGGGCAGGCGGTGGAGAAGAAATGGGAGGAAAAAGAGGCGTGTTCCATTATTTACAACGCACTGCCATACAGGGTTCTCCGTCAACCATTACCGCGATCTTAAACCAATACCAACAGGGGGCCAAACAAATTGAAAAAGACATTCACCCGTTCCGTCAGTATTTTGAGGATCTGGAGATTGGAGAAACATTAATTACCGCCAAGCATACTATCACAGATGCGGACGTAGTAAATTTTGCCAATGTCAGTGGAGATCATTTTTATGCGCATACAGATGTTACGGCGTTAGATGGTACGATGTTTACAGGTCGTGTGGCCCATGGCTATTATATTTTAAGCAAGGCTGCCGGTTTATTCGTGAATGCCAAAAAAGGCCCGGTATTATTAAATTACGGCATTGATGAATGTCGATTTACAAAACCCGTTTACATGGGAAGCACTATTGGCGTGAGATTTACCTGTAAGGAGAAAATAGAACAGGAAAAGAAAAACGCAGAGGATATTTCAAAAGGCATTGTCAAGTGGCTGGTAGACGTGTATGATGAAACAGGAGAAACGGTTGCAATTGCAACTATTTTAACCATGGTCAAGAAAAAAAATCAGGATTAATACATGATTCTTTTTTCAATGAATACCGGATGAAAATAAGATGTGCAATTATAGTGTTGCTCTGTGCCTGCTGTTTGAGTTTATTTTCAAATAGCAAACCTCTGATTGACAGTCTTAACAAAATAAAATACGATAACCCCCATGGTTGTATCAAACGGTGTCATGAAATCATCGCATCCGGTAAGGTAAAAGATCCATTTGTGTTCTATAGTTTCATCGCTGATTCCTACTGGCATTTAGGAAATCAGGATTCTGCGCTGGTTTATTATAACTATTGCATGAAAAGTGCCAAAATAAAAAACTCTCCCATTTATATAGGAATGTCTTTGTCTAACATCGGATACATTCTTGTTGAAAAAACCCGTTACAAAGAGGCGCTGGATAATTTTTTTAAAGCCATTGATATATTCAAATCCATCAATGATTCCGTTCAGATCAGGGTTACCCAAACATACATCGTTAACGTATATTATTATATGGGAAACTATGAAGACGGACTGAAGATTTCTATTCCTCTCGCGAAATATTATGAAAGTGTACGAGATTATTATAACGCCTGTATCTCCTATGAGATGTTGGGACATATTTACAGGGAGATCCCGGACATTAAAAAAGCAGAAGCTAATTATTTAATTGCGTTAAAGTTTGCAGAACAGAGTAAAAATGTAAAGAGGCTGGCTGAAGTCAAATTTAATTATGCCGATTTCCTCATGGATCTTAAAATGTATGAGAAGGGTGAGGTGATTATTTTGCAGGCGGTCGAAGATCTTAAAAAGGTGTCAGCCTTTAATGATATTGCTGTTGCTTATATGCAATTGGGTGATCATTATTTCAAAGTCAGAGAATATGCAAAATCCAAAACTTATATTTTTAAAGCTCTGGAGATTGCCGGTCAATCGGATCGTAATTATGTATTGTTTGAGTGCTACGAATCACTGGCCGAGATCTATGAGGCTGAGCAAAACTGGGAAGAAGCGTTGTTTTATCATAAAAAGTTTAAGTCGCTGACGGATTCGGTCGCAAAAGCAACCACAGGTAAAGAACTTCTGGACCTGGCAACCAAATATGAAACTGAGAAAAAGGACAAGGAAAATGAACTATTGCAGACAAAGAATCAACTATCTGAAAAATCAATAAAGGCTCAGAAAACGGTTACTTATTTTATTGTCGTAGGTTTGGTACTTGTTTCCTTCCTGGCGTTTTTTATTTTCAGGGGTTTGAAACAACAGAGAAGAGCTAATAAAATAATTTCACTTCAAAAACATGAAGTAGAAGAACATCGTAAAGATATCCTGGATTCCATTCACTATGCCAAACGTATTCAAAATACACTTTTGGCGCATCATGAATTTTTAAATGAAAACATCCCTTCTAATTTTGTCCTGTTTAAACCAAAGGATATTGTGAGCGGGGATTTTTATTGGGCAACAAAACATGGGAGCCGATTTTATCTGGCTGTTTGTGATAGTACGGGACATGGTGTACCTGGTGCTTTTATGAGTTTGTTGAACATTAATTTTTTGAACGAAGCCATCAATGAAAAAAATATTCTTGAGCCGGATAAAATTTTCAACTATGTGCGGGAGCGATTGATCACCAGTATCAGTAAAGAAGGTCAGCAGGATGGTTTTGACGGAATATTGTTATGTATGGACTCTTCAGCAGAAGGAATAACCTATGTGGCTGCCAATAACGCACCGATTCTCGTTTCGGGAAATTCTTATGCAGAACTGGAAAAGGATAAAATGCCTGTCGGAAAAGGTGAAGCCACACGGGATTTCAAATTGCAAAGAGTTAATGTAAATAAAGGCGATACGTTGTATTTATATACCGATGGTTATGCTGATCAATTTGGTGGTCCAAAAGGAAAAAAATTTAAGTACAGGCAATTGAACGAATTGCTTCTTGCCACCAGTCTCCGTTGCATGGATGAGCAAGCCGGGATTTTAAATGAAACTCTGGAAAACTGGAAAGGAAACCTGGAGCAGGTGGATGATGTGTGTTTAATCGGCATTAAATTTTAAATGGATAAACTTTGTTTTTATAGAATATGTTTGCTGGTATTTTTTACCGGTAATGCAATTGCCCAGGTAAAAGATTCGGTATTTATCAAACAGCTGGTTGATTCTGCTTTACGGGTGGAGTTTTTAGATAATAAACTGGCGCAAAGAATAGCAGGGGAAGCTTTGTCTCTTTCTGAGAAAAACGGGTATCCACGTTTCACTTCAAAATCACTTGTTGTACTTGGGTATCTTCAGGATGATATTGGTAATTTTAACGAAGCGAAAAAATATTATAATCGCTCCCTTGAGATTAATCTTAAGAATAATTCTAAAAAACAGATCGCGCTTGACTATAGTAATTTAGGGTTGAATGCTGAAAATTCGGGAGATTTCCCTGATGCTATCGAATGGCACAATCAAGCACTGCAGCTTCGGATAGAGATCAGTGATACTTCGGGAATAGCGGCTTCGAATAATAATATCGGAAATATTTACGGCAGACAGGGAGACAATACTAAAGCGTTGAATTATTTTTTGAAATCCCTTAAGATTATAGAACAGCGGGGAGATGAGAACAAACTGCCGCCGCAATTAAATAATGTAGCCATTATTTATATTCGTTTACACAATTATGAAAAAGCTATTGATTATTATTCAAGAGCGTTGATGATATGGAAAAAGAATAATGACAAAGACGGAATGGCAACAGTGACCCGGAATATTTCAAAAGTTCACATGGAGCGCAAAGAATATGATAAAGCTCTTGCTTTTGTTAATGAATCGCTGAGGTTAAACCTGGAAATTGAGAATAAACCAGGCGTAGGGGAATGTTATAATATGACGGGTAGTATTTATAGTACTTTAAAGCAATATCAAAAGGCATTAGACTACTTCCAAAAGGCTCTGGCAATTGAATTAGAATTAAATGATAAATCGGAGATATGTATTATTTATGCCAATCTCGCTTCCTTGTATATAGAAACAAATCAAATAGATAAGGCATTAGTAAATCTTGATCTGGCTTTGCCTTTGGCAAAAGAAAACCGTTTGATGACGCAGTTAAAAGATATTTATAAATTTTATTATCAGGCTTATAAGGTAAAGTCGAAATATGATCTATCCCTGAAATACCATGAACTCTACTTTGCCATTAACGACTCTGTTTATAATATTGAAAGCACCAAACAATTGAATGAGCTTAATACCAGGTACGAAACGGAAAAAAAAGAAAAAGAAAATAAACTTCTTCAAATTGAAAATGATCTTTCAGGCAAAACGATCAAACAGCAAAAAACCGTTTTTTATTTTATAATCCTAGGTTTACTTTTATTAGTGGCATTCACCATTTTCATATTCAAAAGCCTTAAGCAACAACGCAAAGCAAATCACGTAATCTCTATTCAGAAGCAGGAAGTAGAAATAAAACGACATGAGATAGAAAAGCAAAAGCATGTCATTGAAGAGCATCAAAAGGAGATGGTGGATTCTATCAATTACGCCAAACGAATTCAGTATGCTTTATTGGCTCAGGAAGGTATGTTGAAGCAAAACCTGTCTGATTATTTTGTGTTGTTTAATCCTAAGGACATCGTAAGCGGTGATTTTTACTGGTCGGCAGAACATGATGGAAAATTTTACCTGGCTGTTTGTGATAGTACAGGGCATGGTGTTCCGGGTGCGTTTATGAGTTTATTAAACATGGGCTTTTTGACTGAGGCTATTAAGGAAAAAAAAATTGAAGAACCTCATGATGTATTTAATTATGTGAGACAACGTCTGATGGATAGTATTGGGGCAGATGGACAAAGAGATGGCATGGATGCGATACTTCTTTGCATTGATAAGCAATCGAAAACCGTTTCCTATGCAGCGGCCAATAATGAACCTGTATTGATACGGAAAGGGCAGATAATGGAATTGCCAAAAGATAAAATGCCGGTTGGTAAAGGAGAGAGAATGGATTCGTTTACATTGCAGGTGGTAGCTATCGAACCAGGCGATGTTTTGTACTTATATACCGATGGTTATGCGGACCAGTTTGGCGGACCAAAAGGAAAAAAATTTAAATATAAGTCATTGAATGAGTCATTACTCGCAATGTGTAAACATGATGTAAATAAGCAAAAAGCATTGCTGGAGCATCAGTTTACTGACTGGAAAGGAAACCTGGAGCAGGTAGATGATGTTTTACTTATCGGGATAAAAATGTAATTTTTAAAATATGAAAATGAAGAAATTTAATGGCATAGTATGTTTATCGAGGTATTCGCTGATCATTTTACTATTGTTCGGAGTTTTAACTGTCCGATCCCAGGAACATGAATATGAAAAGCAATTAGCGGGTATTTTAACGATAACTCCTGCTCAAAAAAAAATCGACTCCCTGGAGGTGTTTTCGAAATTCGTTGTTTTCCAGGATTATGTCATGGGAAAAAAAGCGTCAATGAAATTATTAGAATTCACAAGACACGGTAAAAATAAAAGACAGCTTCTGACAACATATAATATTTTAGGTTTAGCTACTCATTATTCAGGTGAAACCGAACAAGCCTTATTGATTTTTGACACTTTAATAAAAACTGCCATTGAAGTGAAGGATACCTTGATGGAAGCAAAAGGACACGGCAATTGTGGCCTTGTATATGAACGTTTAGGAAATTTCAAAGAAGCTTTTTCCCAGTACACTTATTCATTAAAATGCGCGGAAAAATTAGGTAATAAATCGATGAAGGCCTCTGCGTTTGGAAATTTGGGCAATGTATCCATTCGATTAGGAAAATTTAATGAAGCAATATTATACCTTAATAATTCAGCTCAATTATTTATTGAATTAGATAATAAAAAAGCTATTGCCAATCAGTATAACTCAATTTCCCAGGCTTATGATGGGTTAAAGGATATTAAAAGTCAGGTTGAGTACCTCAGAAAAGCTGAGGCTATCTATAGAAGTATTGATGAAAAAAGAGCTTTAGGTACAGTGCTCATAAATTTAGGAAGTATTGAGGCGGATTATTTTCATAACACGTCGAAGTCAATACAAATTTTAGAAGAAGCTTTGAAATTAAAGCGCGAAACGGATGATGAAAATGGCATGGCCACTGTCTATGTAAACTTAACTGCTCAGTATACAAAGGAGGGCAAATTTAGTAAGGCATTTGCGTCTATTGCTGAGGCCAGAAAAGTTGCTGAATCTCAAAACGATTTGTTTCTTCTTTCCAATGTCTTGCAGAAAACATCGATGATTTATAGAATGACCGGTGATTATAAAAATGCCTATCGTTACTATGATGAACATGTAAAGGTAAAAGATTCTATACTTGGCCAGGAAACTCAAAAGGCCGTTGCCGAATACAAAGAAATGTACGAGTCTGAAAAGAAACAATACCAGATTGATAAGTTACAAAAAACGGAAGAGATTAATAAGCTGGAAATCATTAAGAATGAAGAACAACTTAAAAGGGAAAAAGCCCAGCGATTCTTGATTTTTGGGGTATTGATTTGCGTCGTTATAATTTGTATTGTTTTGGTCAGAGCGTTTATACAAAAACGAAATAATGCAAATATATTGCAAAACAAGAATGAGCTGATCAACGCAAAGAATGCTGCTTTGCAAAGCGCCAATATGGAAATTATTAATCAAAAGGAAATCATTGAAGAAAAACAAAAGGAGATTGTTGATTCGATTAATTATGCGAAGAAAATCCAATATGCCTTATTGGCACATGATGACATGTTAAAACAACACTTGCTGGAACATTTTATTTTCTTTAAACCGAAGGATATTGTCAGTGGGGATTTTTATTGGGCGACAGAACACGATAATAAATTTTATTTAGCAGTCTGTGATAGTACGGGCCATGGTGTTCCGGGCGCGTTTATGAGTTTATTAAACATAGGTTTTTTAAATGAAGCCATTAAAGAGAAAAATATTTCGCAGCCAAACGAGGTGCTGAATTACGTAAGAACAAGATTAATGCAAAGTATTGGCAATGACGGACAGCAAGATGGTATGGATGCAATTTTACTATGCATTGATAGACAACAAAAAATCATAACATATGCCGCAGCAAATAATGAACCTGTTTTAATCAGGAATAATGAAGTTGTTATCTTACCTAAAGATAAGATGCCTGTTGGAAAAGGAGAAAAGATGGATACATTTACATTGCAGATCATTAATTTGCAAGCTAATGATGTGTTGTATCTATATACAGATGGTTATATTGATCAGTTTGGAGGTCCAAAAGGAAAGAAGTTTAAATCAAAACAGTTAAATGATTTTTTACTTGCTAACTCAACCATTGACTTGAATAGACAATCAGAAGTGTTGACACAAGAATTTAATGAATGGAAGGGTAACCTGGAACAAGTTGATGATATTTGCGTCATCGGAATAAAATTCTAATTTTAGAGACTGTAAATGCTGACAATTAATCGAGTATCCATAGTTGTGTTTTTAAGATGCTTGTCGATTGCAGGTTTTTTGGTGTGTTGCAGTTGTAATAATAATGCAGGCCATGCTAAAGACGATAAAAGCCTGACAGATTTTAATGGTAAACAAGCGATTGGCTACAGAGTTCCCAAGGACAGTCTTATTGAGCCAGTAATTATTTTGATAGACGAGACCAAACTGAAAAAAGTACCGGTTGGGCATTCATCAATTATTTTAGCTAATGAGAACATTCATCCCGTTAATGAGCCACATGTAATCGCTGCCGGTAAACCCGCCGTGTTAATTCCGGGAAAAGATACTTTGTCTCTTCCGAAAATGGTAGCTGTTGTTGGTAGTATTGTGGTGGCAGGAACACCGGAAACGATTCCGGTAAAAGATGCTGCGATCAAAGATGTTAATCCACAAGGCTTCAGTTCGTTTGGGAAACTCCAGGGATTAAAACACGGTAATGTGAATAGTATGTTGCAGGATAGCTTGGGTAATCTTTGGTTTGGTACCAATGGAGGCGGTGTTTCGAAGTACGACGGTAATACTTTTACGCATTACACCACAAAAGAGGGTTTGACAGATAATGGCATCTGGTGTACGCTGGAGGATAGTAAAGGAAATATATGGTTTGGAACGTCTGGTAACGGTGTCTCTAAATTTGACGGAAAGGCATTTACGAATTACACAGAAAACGAGGGCCTCGCTGCAAATGTAGTATTTTGCTTGTTGGAGGATAGAAGCGGAAACATTTGGTTTGGTACTAACGGAGGAGGGGCTTCAAAGTATGATGGCAAAACATTTACACATTATACAGAACAGGAAGGCCTGTCTAATAACTATGTTTTAAGCATGCTGGAAGATCATCAGGGTAATATCTGGTTTGGCACCAATGGTGGAGTATCTATGTTTGACGGCAAGCGTTTTCAAAATTATACAGACAAGGAAGGATTGCCTGGAAATGAGATTTTTTCCATGCTGGAAGACAAAGAAAGTAATATCTGGTTTGGCTCATACGGCGGAGGTGTCGCAAAATACGACCGGCACAGCTTTACCCACTTTACAAGCAAAGAAGGGCTGTCTGCGGATGAAATTTTATCCATGGTTGAAGACTCCCACGGAAATATCTGGTTTGGAACCAATAGTGGTGGAGTTTCTAAGTATGATGGAAATTCTTTTACCCACTTTACAGACAAGGAGGGTTTACCTAACAATACCGTTAAATGTATTCTGGAAGACAGAAGTGGCAACATCTGGTTTGGCACTCACGGGGGCGGCGTGTCCAAATACAATGGTAAACTTTTTTCTCATTACACTGAGAATGAAGGTTTATCCGGGAATATTATTTTGTCAATATTGAAGGATAAGTCAAACAACATATGGTTAGGTAATTTTGGAACAGGTGTTTCCAGGTATGA
Source organism: Bacteroidota bacterium (assembly GCA_021155905.1). GTDB lineage: Bacteria > Bacteroidota > Bacteroidia > B-17B0 > Aurantibacillaceae > UBA4416. Next base: position 17,327 of record JAJNBG010000036.1, on the reverse strand, counting down.
TGGAAAAACATTTATTCACTATTCTGAGACTGAAGGATTGCCAGGGAATGTTGTATGGGGTAGTTTGCAAGACAGACTTGGAAACATTTGGTTTGCAACGGGGGGCGGTGTAGCGAAGTATGACGGTTCGACGTTTACTCATTATACAGAAAAAGAAGGACTCGCAAGTAATGATGTTCGAAGTATTTATGAAGACAAACTTGGTAATTTGTGGTTTGGAACCATCGGAGGAGGAGTTTCCAGGTATAACGGGAATATCGAGAAGACTGCCTCATTTACAAATTTCTCAGAAAAGCAAGGGCTATCCAATAATGATGTGAGAAGTATTCTGGAAGATCGGTCAGGAAATTTTTGGTTTGGAACTTTTGGTGGAGGTCTTACGAAATACGACGGAAAATCATTTACACATTATAATGAAAAAGATGGCCTGGCGAACAATAGTGTGATGACCATATTAGAAGATGATTCTGGGACTATTTGGTTTGGGACCTATGGTGGCGGGATTTCACGGTATGATAGTAAAGCATTTTTTAATGTCACTGAAAAGGAAGGCCTTTTAAATAATGTGGTGACGTCGATGATGGAAGATAAAAAGGGAAATTTATGGATTGGCACCCGCTTTGGTTTAAGTAAGCTTTCAAAAAAGAAAATGGTTGAGATCAACCAAAAGGTAAAAGGAGGACTTATTGACGGCTCGGAAATTTTCTTTAAAAATTTCGCTTATGAGGATGGATTTTTGGGAGTGGGTTGTGTCAATAATTCCATCTGCGAAACTGAAAACGGGACTATTTGGATCGGAACGAATGACCGGCTGACACTTTATCACCCTGAAGGAGATATGGAAGACCTTGCGCCGCCAAGTATACAACTAACCGGGATTGAATTATACAACGAAAAAATTGAATGGATAAACCTTGAAAATCATCCGGATACGATTTTAACTTTGGGAAACGGTGTAAATATCAGTCGTTTTAAATTTGATGGCGTTACAAAGTGGTATCCGGTGCCTGAAAATTTGAGTTTAAATTACAATAACAATTACCTGACTTTTAATTTCACAGGCGTCACTCAGAATCAATCTAAGAAAGTAAGATACCAATATAAGTTAGAAGGTCTTGACGAGAACTGGAGTGCTGTTTCCAACAGAACGTTTGCCCCTTATGGAAACTTACCACCCGGGACGTATACATTTAAAGTGAAAGCTATGAATAGCGTCGGTTATTGGAGTAACGAGATAAATTATACGTTTAATATTTGCCCTCCTTTTTGGAAGACCTGGTGGTTCAGGGTTTTAGTGACTTTGATTGTAGCAGGAAGTATATATGTATTTATAAAAAGCAGGGAACGTGAATTAAATCAGCGTCAAAAAGATCTGGAGTCTAAAATTGAAATTGCCACGGAAGATATTAAGCAGCAAAAACATATTATAGAAGAACATCAGAAAGGGACCATTGACAGCATCAACTATGCGAAACGAATTCAATATGCATTGTTGGCGAATGAAGAAATATTAATGTCTAATTTGAGTGAACATTTTGTTTTATTTAAACCCAAAGATATTATCAGCGGAGATTTCTATTGGGCCACAGTACATAACAATAAATTTTATCTGGCAGTATGCGATAGTACAGGGCATGGAGTGCCGGGCGCCTTTATGAGTTTGTTAAACATGGGCTTTTTAAGTGAAGCTATTAAAGAAAAGAACATTGCGGAACCTCATGAAATTTTAAATTATGTCAGAAGTCGGTTGATTGACAGCATTGGTAACGACGGGCAACAGGATGGGATGGATGCGGTTTTATTATGTTTTGAAAAAAACAGTAAAACAGTAAGCTACGCAGCGGCAAACAATCAACCTGTTTTAGTGCGCGATAGCAAAATAAAAATTCTGCCAAAGGATAAAATGCCGGTTGGTAAAGGAGAGAAAACGGAGAGTTTCAGTCTGCAAACTGTTGAACTGTTAAAAGATGATATCCTGTATTTGTATACCGATGGATATGCAGATCAATTCGGTGGACCCAAAGGAAAGAAGTTTAAATACAAACAATTAAATGAATTGATTTTACTAGGTGTTGAGAAGCCACTATCTTATCAGTCAGAACTCTTAAATCACACGTTGGAAGACTGGAAAGGAAATTTGGAACAGGTAGATGATATATTGGTCATTGGGTTAAAATTATAAAGATAAATCTTCGATTTGAGTCGCGATAAATTACTCAGATAAACATATGTTACTATTACGGAAAAAATATATTACTGCGACTTTCTTCTGCCTTTTGGCGATTTTTAAGTACAATGGGCTATGGGCACAAGATATTACGCGGGATACCTTATTGCTAAATGAATATAATAACTTATGTCATAAATACGAAGATGAAAGTGCCGACTCATTATTTAAGTACGCGAATCTACAATTAAATCTCGCTATTAAAATAAATTCAGTTCCCCATCAGGTGCGGGCCTATACGAACCTGGGCGTTGCGAGCACACGCCTTTTTAAATTTAATGATGCTTTAGTCAACTATCTAAAAGCGCGGAAAATACTGGAGAAAAATTACAATTCCGGCGTTTCTCCTATCTATGGACAGATTGGATATATTTACTTAAGATTATATAGAAAAGAGGAAGCGTATAAATATTTTAAAATGCAGCAAAGCTCGTCGCTTGTTGAAAAGAACTATAAATCTTACCTGGGATCGATCGTTAACCTCTCTGATTATTTCAATACACAGGGTCAGGTTGATTCAACCATTTCAATTTTAAATAATGGGTTAAGCGTGTCAAGAAAACATGGCATTCACCATTTTGAAGTAATTATCCTTGATAATTTAGCGAACGCTTATTATGCCTTGGCTCAGGAAAAGGGAGATAAAAAATTATTTGTAAAAGTCCAGCAATATGCTGACACCGCACTTGCGCTACATTACCAGGATAAGGATTCGACGGCTATTTTTTACATCTATGGTCTACTCGGAGCTGTAAATATGGATATTGGTAATTATGCGAAAGCCGAGAACTATTATAGGCAGTACATTTCTTATTCGGAGAGGACATCCGATATTTTTAATCTTAAAATTGCTATGGACGAATTCTCGGCTTTATACGCTTTGCAGGGAAAATACCAGATGGCTTACAGGCTTCGATTGAGATACGATTCCATTAATAAACTGTATTTAGGAGAAGTGGCCAATCAGCAAGTAGAAGAATTGAATACCAAGTACGGAACAGAAAAAAAAGAACAACAAAATTTGTTATTGCAACAGCAGAATGAATTATCAGCCAAAACAATAAAACAACAAAAACTCATTTCTTATTTTATTATTACAGGATTGATTCTTTCTCTTGTTTTTGCTTTCTTTATGTACCGTGTATATAATCAAAAGAAAAAGGCGCATCAACTGATAACTCTACAAAAAGAAGAGGTTGAAAGAAAACAAATTGAGATTGAGCATCAGAAACAGGTTATTGAAGGAAAGCAGAAGGAGATTCTTGATTCGATAAATTATGCTAAAAGAATTCAGTATGCCTTATTGGCAAGCGATGATCTCCTGAAGCGAAATTTAAGATCGGTTCATGATAATCACACGTCGGACTATTTCGTTTATTTTAAACCAAAAGATATTGTAAGCGGTGATTTTTACTGGGCGGCAGAACATGATAATAAGTTTTACCTGGCGGCATGTGACAGCACCGGACATGGAGTGCCGGGTGCGTTTATGAGTCTTTTAAATATCGGATTTTTAAATGAAGCGATCAAAGAAAAGAACATCGACCGACCCGATGAAATTTTTAATTATGTGAGAGCCCGCTTAATAAAATCTATAAGCGGTGAAGGGCAGAAAGATGGAATGGATGGTGTTTTGATCTCTTATGATAAAACAAATCAAAAAATAGAATATTCGGCCGCTAACAATTCTCCTCTTTTAATCCGGGATAATAAAATTATAGAACTTGAAAAAGACCGGATGCCTGTTGGGAAAGGTGAAAACGAAAATGGCTTTAAGCTATTTTCTATCGATGTAAAAAAGGGTGATGTATTGTATTTATACACGGATGGTTACGCGGATCAGTTTGGCGGACCAAAAGCAAAAAAATTCAAGTACAAACAATTAAATGAACTCCTTCTCAAATACCATAACGAATCTATGAGTTCTGTGGAAATGATTCTGGACAGAGCGTTCAATGAATGGAAAAATCAGCTGGAACAGGTGGATGATGTACTGCTGGTAGGAATCAGACTTTAATTATTAAATTTCTACTATTTTCGGTATATTTAACTTTCTATGCATACCGGTTTTAAAGTCAGACAAATTTTAATAAGCCTGGCATTTCTATTCTTTTTTTTGAAGAGCCAAAAACTGGTTTCGCAAAGTCATTATGTTGACTCTTTAATCAATTACGTAAAAGCTTCCCCCGCGGACACTCATAAATTATCGGTACTTACACGTATTATAGAAGCCATCAGCGAGGACGAGGTGTGGTCCGGGTACAATGATCAATTAGGACCTCTGGCTCAGAAATTAATGCGTACGAATAATGCAGCTATAAAATTGAAAGCAAAAAGACACTATTCAGATTACCTGAATAACAAGGGCTATTTAAGTAATAATATAGGTGACATAACCCTGGCGCTTGATTATTTTCACCAGAGTTTAAGGATACAGGAAGAGGTGGGCGACAAATCAGGACAATCCTATTCATTAAATAACATTGGTTATATCTATAACAGTCAGAAACAAACAGGACGTGCTTTGGCATATTATCAAAAAAGTTTTGCACTTCAAAAAGAAATAGGTGACAAACATGGACAAGCACAATCTCTCAGTAATATTGGAAACATTTATGAGAATAAAGGGAATTTAAAAAAAGCATTATTCTATTATTTCAAGGGGCTTGCTATCAGAAGGGAAATAAATAGTGATAAACACGGCGTTGGGTATTCTCTTCAAAATATCGGTAACATTTACTTTAGCCAAAAAAATTATTTTAGCGCCTTGTATTATTATACAAAAAGCCTGGAGGTTCGAAAGGAGATAAATGATACAAAGGGTATATCCTATTCTCTTTGTAATTTGAGTAGGATACATCTGGCCCAGAATAATACTGCATTAGCTTTGAAATACGGTAATGAAGCATTGATGACAGCTCAGGATATTGGTAGCCCGGAAAACATCAGTTTGGCTTCAACTATTTTGGAAGAAGTATACCTGAAAGAAGGGAAGTTCGATAGAGCCCATGAAATGCTTAAGCTCGCTGTAAAAATGCGCGATAGCATTAATAATAATGATATCAGGAAAAGTGCTGAAAGGAAACAGTTACAGTATGAATTTGAAAAGAAGGAAGTGATCTCAAAAGCCGAGCAGGAAAAGAGGGAGCTTACCTATATTGCCAAAGCAAAACAGCAACGTATTATTATTTACGCCATTATTGCTGGTTTAATCATATGCTGTTTTTTTGGAGCTTTTATGTATAACCGTTTTAAAATAACACAACGGCAGAACATTATCATCCAGTCGCAAAAGAAATTGGTGGAAGATCAAAAACATGTTCTGGAGGCGCATCAAAAAGAAATTGTTGATTCGATTAACTATGCAAAACGGATTCAATATGCTTTACTGGCACATGAAGATCTTTTTGTAAATAATCTTGCCTCTCATTTTATTTTATTCAAACCAAAGGATATTGTAAGCGGCGATTTCTACTGGGCAACAGAACATAATGGTAATTTTTACCTGGCGGTATGTGATAGTACGGGACACGGCGTACCTGGGGCATTTATGAGCTTGTTAAGTATAGGTTTTTTGAGTGAGGCGATCAAAGAGAAAGGCATCGAAGAACCTAATAAAGTTTTTGATTACGTGAGAAAAAGGCTGATAGAAAGCATTACGAATGAAAACCAGAAGGATGGATTTGATGGAATATTATTGCGGATCAATAAAATGTCAAATGAAGTGACGTATGCCGCGGCTAACAATCACCCCGTTGTGATTTCTGATGGTAAAATTTGCCATTTGAATTGTGATAAAATGCCGGTAGGAAAAGGCGAAAGAGTAGATGAATTTTCTTTGTATACGTTAGTCGCAGACACAAATGATACCGTTTATTTATACACCGATGGTTATGCCGACCAATTTGGTGGCCCAAAAGGTAAAAAATTTAAGTACAAACCATTGAATGAATTATTGGTAAGCTTAAATCCCTTGTCTTTATCAGATCAACAAGATGTTCTGGCGAAGACTTTTTCGCAGTGGAGAGGTGCTTTGGAACAGGTAGATGATGTTTTAATAATTGGCATTAAATTGTAGGATGTTTAAAAACTTTATACTTTTTATATTATTGATTAATCAGATCAATGTGATATCCCAGGTTCAGCGGGGTATTGATTCGATATTATTTGAAATCCAAACTAAACCTCTGAATAAATCAATTGCTGATAAGGCGCTGGCGATTCCTTATGATATCACCGTAAATAATTTGAACAAGAGTTTTTTTATTTATGAAAGACTGTATAATGAAAACATATTTGGAGAGGATAAGATACGCTCTGGCGATTTGATAGAAAAACTGGCGCTTGTCTATTATCTGAAAGGCAATTACCTGGCTTCTTATAACATGCATTTAAAGTCCATTCAATTGTTTGAAGAAGCGGGCGATGAAAGAAGAAAGGCAAATGTAATGGCTACATTAGCCTATGCCAGTAAAAAAAGAAATTTGAAAGCTTCATTAGAGATGATGGCCAATGCTATCAGGATATTGAAAAAATTGAATGCCAAAAGTGACCTGACTTCTGCCATTGATAATTACGGCGTACTGTTTGAAATAAAAGGCGATTTGGATTCGGCGATGTTTTTTTATAACGAAGCCTTACGTTTGAAGGTTGCTCTGAATGACAGTGTGGGGATTCCTTATAGTTTAAATAATATCGCCGGGATTTATTTTATAAAAAAGAATTTCTCAGAAGGACTTGCTTATATCAATCGGTCTACGGAAATCAGGAATAAACTGCACGATTATATTGGGATGGCCTGGAATGAACATACGCTGGGAGAGTTATATGTATCTTTGGGAAATAATAATGAAGCCAGGGAGCATTTTCGAAAATCATTTCAGTTAGCCAAGAAGGCTTCCTATCCCGATCTCCAAAGCAGGAATGCCAAGCAGCTATCTTCTGTTTTTGCAAAGGGTAGTCGCTTTGATTCAGCTTATTTTTATTTTAATACTTTTTTTGATATTCATGACAGTCTTTATAACGAGCAAACTCAGAAGCAATTGCTGGAAATGGAAACCTTGTACGAGACGGAGAAGAAGTCATCACAGATTGTAACTCTCGCCAGTAAGAATGCAGTCATAGAGAAAGAGATTGAAAAGAAAAGGAATTCCCAGTTGTTTTTATTGTCTATTTTGGGCTTATGTTTAATTGGAGGTATTGTCATATTCAGAGCATATCGCCAAAAAACTGCGGCCAATAAAATTATTTCCAGTCAAAAGATTGAAGTGGAAAAGCATAGAAACCTGATCGCAGAAAAGCAAAAGGAGACTATTGACAGTATTAACTATGCGAAGCGGATACAGTATGCCTTGCTGGCAAATGAAGCGCTGCTTCAGAGGAATTTAAAGGAGCATTTTATTTTCTTTAAACCAAAAGATATTGTGAGCGGGGACTTTTATTGGGCAACAGAACACAACGACCGGTTTTATCTGGCTGTTTGCGATTCAACAGGACATGGAGTGCCAGGCGCGTTTATGAGCTTATTGAATATAGGATTTTTGAATGAGGCAATTAAGGAGAAAGAAATCAGGGAGCCAAACGAAATTTTTAATTATGTTCGGAACAGGTTGATTGAAAGTATTAGTCATGAAGAGCAGCAGGACGGCATGGATGGCATCCTTATTTGTTTTGATAAGGGGTCAGGTCAGATAACCTATGCAGCGGCAAATAATGCACCAATTCTGATAAAGAGTAACGGCTCGTCTGCCCATTTTATCGAACTAGGAAAAGATAAAATGCCTATCGGCAAAGGTGAGAGATTAGAGCCTTATATCTTATTTAGTATTGCAGCAAATGCTGGAGACTGTTTATATTTGTACACAGATGGTTTTGCCGATCAGTTTGGCGGACCAAAAGGCAAAAAATTTAAGTACAATCCTTTAAATCAATTGCTATCATCGAATTCGAATGAGGAAATGAACAATCAAAAAATGAAATTGGAACAAACCCTCACATTGTGGCAGAGAGAGTTGGAACAGGTAGACGATATATTAATTATAGGTTTTAGAATATAGTGATTGAAAAGATTTTAAATATTGGAGTTTCCTTAAATCAGGATAATAGCCTGAACAGAAAAATAAGGATCAGTAACATGATCTCTCTTTTTACCATCATCACGATGTTCGGTTATATACCCGTGGCCATCATTTATAAAATATTGGGGATTGTTATATTAAATTTTTTATTTTTCACTTCTTCGGTTCTTAGCTTATATCTGAATTATCGTAAGCAACATGATTCTGCTTTTTTGGTGTCAAGTGCGTATGGTTTATTTTACTTTACTTTTGGGTCTGTTTTTTATGGATTACAATCAAATCTGCATTTTTTTATCATCATCATGTGTCTCATTGCTATTGCTTTGTTTAAAAGCAATCTGGTATTGCGGGTTTTCATAGCAACCGCTGTTATCTGTTTTTTTGCCCTCGTTATTTTTATGGGAAATAAACCCGGGATTATTCATTTTACAGAGGATATGCAAAAAGCTCAAAATATCATCAGTATTGTTAATCTGTTTGTCTTATTTCTGATCACGATTTTGTTTTTCGTGTTTTTCAGAAGAGAGAATATCCTATTCCAGAAAGCGATTTTAGAACAAAAAGAAGTGATTGAAGAAAAGCAGAAAGAAATTATAGACAGTATTAATTATGCGAAAAGGATACAGTTTGCCTTACTGGCGGGCGAAAATTTACTGAATGAATATTTGCCGGAACATTTTGTGCTTTTTAAACCTAAAGATGTCGTGAGCGGTGATTTTTACTGGGCTACGCCAACAGAGGATGGATGCTTTATCTATGTCACGGCTGATTGTACCGGACATGGTGTGCCCGGGGCGTTCATGAGTTTATTGAATATCAGTAAACTGAGTCAGAGTATTAATGAAAACAAAATTACGAAACCCGATTGGATTTTGAATTACATTCGGACTGAAATTATAAAAGCATTAAATTCGGACGGTTCTGGTAAAGAAAGCAAGGATGGAATGGATGCCATTCTATGTAAGCTCAATTTAAAGGGTATGAAACTGGAATATGCTGCAGCAAATAATTCATTTTACATTATAAGAAATCAGGAGATATTAACGTGTAAGGCAGATAAAATGCCGGTGGGAATGGGGCATGATGATAGCGTATCTTTTACCTATAATCAAATCGCGCTTCAGTCAGGAGATTTGATCTATACGTTTACAGATGGGTACGCTGATCAGTTTGGAGGCCCTAAAGGAAAGAAATTCAAGTATAAGCAATTGGAGGAACTTTTATTATCGGTTCATCATTTGCCGATGTATGAACAGCGTCGTATTTTGGAACAAAAATTTGTTTCCTGGAAAGGTAATCTCGACCAGGTAGATGATGTACTAATCATTGGTGTTAAAGTGTAAAAAAATGTAAGTTACCGGGCTTTTGTCCTTAAAAAACAGGTAAAAATTGGCATAAAAGCCTATCTTTGGGGCGATGTTGACACCTCTTTATATACTATTTCTTTCATTTACGATAGCCGACGCTATTGATATTCTTTTGGTCGCTATCATGCTGTACCAATTGTATAAAATGGTGAAGGGCACTGCAGCGGTAAATGTTCTTATTGGCTTAGTGTTGATATATATCATTTGGATAATTGTAAGGGCCTTTGAGTTAAAATTACTGGGGTCCATTTTAGGAAAATTTGTTAATGTAGGTGTCATCGCGGTGATGGTAGTCTTCCAGCAGGAAATCAGGAAGTTTTTATTGTATATAGGATCAAATGAGTTCGTTAAAAACAGGAATTGGAAAAATATTTTATCGTTTTCCAATCACGAGGTTGTTTCATCCCGTTTTACGCTCGACGATGAAGCGTTGATAAATGCATGTTATAACATGAGCGAAAGTAAAACAGGCGCCTTAATTATTGTTTCACGGAAATCAGATTTGAAATTTTATGTGAATACAGGGGAAATAGTTGATTCCGTTTTGACTGATAAAATGCTGGAAAACATTTTTTATAAGAACAGCCCTCTTCATGATGGCGCCGTCATCATAAAAGATAACAGAATCATCGCTGCACGTTGTGTTTTACCTGTTACCGAAAAAGAGAATTTCCCTTCTCATTTTGGAATGCGTCACAGGGCAGCTGTTGGATTAACAGAAACGACCGATGCGTTGGCGATCACTGTCTCAGAACAAACCGGAAATGTATCCTTAACCATAAACGGTGAAATCAATTCCAATATCAGCAAAGACAAGTTAAGGTACCTGATCGAAAAAAACTTAAAAAATTAATTATATCAAATAAAATAAATCTCTCTGCGCTCTTTGCAATCAACCTCTGCGCTCTTTGCGGTTAACTAAAAAACAAAATGAATCTTCTTTCAGTAAATCAATTAAGTAAAAGTTTCGGCGACAAAGTCCTTTTTAAAAATATCAATTTTGGAATAAGCTATGGTGATAAGGTAGCACTTATCGCGAAAAACGGTTCGGGTAAATCAACTTTATTCAAAATCCTTCAGGGTATTGAAATTCCGGATAGCGGAGACATCGCGTTCCGAAAAGAGTTGCGTATTTCTTTTTTAAGCCAGGAACCGGTATTGGATGAGAATCATACCATTGAGCAGGCGATCTATGCAGGAGATAGCGAAATGGTGAAGACTGCTATTGATTATAATCATCTGGTGGAAACACATTATGCGAACCCAACAGAAAAAACAGAGAACCAACTGGATGTCCTGACCAATAAGATGAATGACCTGGAAGCATGGAATGTGGAAACACAGATCATGTTAGTATGCGCTAACCTGGGTTTAAATGATCAGAAACAAAAAGTAAGTACATTAAGCGGAGGGCAAAAAAAACGTCTGGCACTGGCCCAGGTCATCTTAAATGAGCCTGATTTGTTGATCATGGATGAGCCAACGAATCACCTGGACGTGACGGTGATTGAATGGTTGGAAGATTATTTGAGAAGTTATAAGAAGAGCATTTTGCTTGTAACCCATGATCGTTATTTTTTAGATGAAGTGTGTGATCGTATCATCGAGATTGATAATCACAATCTTTATGAATACAAAGGGAAGTTTGCGTATTACATGGAGAAGAAAGCTGAGCGTGAAATGATGCAGGCTTCTGAACTGGAAAAAGCAAAAAATTTATATAGAAGAGAATTAGAATGGGTACGTAAGCAACCCCGAGCCAGAACGACTAAATCCAAATCAAGGGTGGATGCATTTTACGATGTAGAAGCCAAGGCCAGAAAGAAAAGCGTCGATAAAAAAATTGAATTGAGTGTGAAGGTGGAGCGCATCGGTAGTAAGATCATCGAGGTTCGCAATTTGAAGAAAGCATTTGGAGAGAAAAAAATATTAGAGCCTTTTACCTACACCTTTATCAAAGGGGAAAAAATCGGAATTGTTGGACCCAATGGTATCGGTAAGAGTACCTTTATTAATATGTTGCAGGGGATTGAACCGCCGGATAGTGGAACAGTAACAGTGGGTGATACTATTGTCTTTGGATATTATTCGCAGAAAGGTATCCAGGTAGCAGATGATAAACGGGTTATTGAAGTGGTAAAAGATATTGCTGAATTTATTCCTTTAGCGAATGGAACTTCTTTAAGCGCGTCCGGATTATTAACGCGATTTAATTTTGCACCTGAGGTGCAATACGGGCACGTGAGTAAATTAAGTGGTGGCGAAAAGCGCCGTTTGTATCTGCTGACGGTTTTAGTGAAAAATCCTAACTTCTTAATTCTGGATGAGCCGACCAATGATTTGGATATTATCACACTGCAAACGTTGGAGCAATTCCTTCTTGACTTCCAGGGTTGTGTTTTAATTGTGTCTCACGACCGTTACTTCTTGGATAGATTGGTGGATCACGTATTCGCTTTCGAAGGAAATGGTGTCGTTAAGGATTTTCCGGGCAACTACAGTGAATACCGTCAATGGAAATATGATTCTGAAGCTGAAGAAGAAGAGTTAGCAAAAGAGCAAAAAGCATTGGGTGAAAAAGAACAGAAAACTGTTGTATTAGAAACGGCAACCAGGCCGGTAGAACCAAGCCTTGAAAAAACTTCATCAGAAAAAAAGAAACTGTCGTTTAAAGAACAAAAGGAGTTGGAAACTTTAGATGCGGAATTGCCAAAATTAGAAACGAGAAAAGCGGAGATCGAGCGATTGCTCGCAAGTGGTATTTCTGACGTGAAGGAAATTGAAAAGTTATCCAATGAATTTACGATGATCTCTTCGCAGATAGATGAAAAGACCATGCGTTGGATGGAATTGCAGGACTAGAATGTAGATTTGCATAATGAGAGAAGGAACCTGAGAGAAACGGTTCAGTTTAATAATTTCTTAATATCTCCTGGCTTATCATACAAATCTTATATCTCAAAAAATGTATCTTTATAATAAGAAACATCTTTTTACATGGAAATATTTTTGTTGTTCGTTGTTATTTTACTGCTTGTTATTTTTCATTCTGTAAAGAACTCTAAACTTAAAACCTTAGAGCGAAAGTTATCTCACATTGAGAAATATCTTCAATCCATCAGTTTTCAGCAAAGTCAAGAGACAGTTCAGGCTGCTGAAAAAGTGGCGGAAAAAAGCCAGCAGACTGTCACCCCTTCGGTTGTGGCCCCTCCGGTTACAAATAAACCTGTGGTAAATGATGTTCAACCGCCGCCGGTGAAAGAGGTGGAGAAAGTGATTGAGCCTGTTCCGGTGACGAACATACAACCTGTTGAGCCAATTGTTCAGGCGCAGACCGCTCAGCAAATGGTTGTTAAAGCTCCTGTAACTCCAAAGGCGGGATGGTATGATACTTTCAGGAAAAATAATCCTGACCTCGAAAAATTCATCGGAGAAAATATTTTAAGCAAAGTGGCCATCACGGTATTGGTCATTGGAATTGCTTTCTTTGTGAAGTTTGCTATTGATAAAGAATGGATCAATGAAATAGCCCGAGTAGGCATTGGTGTATTATGCGGTGGAATTGTATTGGGTTTTGCCCACCGTTTACACAAGCAATTCAAAGCCTTTAGTTCGGTTCTGGTAGCCGGTGGAATAGCGATTTTTTATTTTACCATTGGCATTGCCTTTCATCAATATCATCTCTTTAATCAAACCACTGCTTTCATCATCATGTTATTGATCACAGGTTTCTCTGTTTTCATTTCAATATTGTATGATCGTGTAGAACTGGCAGCATTATCCATTATCGGTGGTTTTGCAACCCCGTTTATGGTAAGCACGGGACAAGGAAATTACGTGGCCTTATTTGTGTACGTTTTGATTCTGGATGCCGGCATGTTGGTTCTGGCTTATCTGCGTAAATGGAATCTGATCAATATCCTGGCTTATTGTTTCACCATGTTATTATATTTTAGCTGGCTTCAGACAAAAGTGATTGGGGAGGAGAATGCTCCTTATAAAGGCGCCTTCCTGTTTGCCTCTGTTTTTTATGTGGTGTTTGTATTAATGAACATCATCAATAACATCAAGGAGAAACGTAAATTCGGTGCACTGGAGTTATCCATCCTGATCAGTAATACCTTTTTGTTTTACGGAGCAGGAATGCAGATCCTTTCCAATTATCATCCTGAACTGCAAGGTATATTTAGTATCTCCATGGCACTCTTTAACCTGGTTTGCTCATGGTTCCTGTATAAGAAATTTAAAGCCGATGAAAAACTGGTATACCTGATGATCGGTTTAACTCTGACGTTTATCACCTTAACGGCTCCTGTTCAACTTCACGGGAATTACATTACCATTTTCTGGGCGCTTGAAGCAGTATTGTTGATTTGGCTGGCTCAAAAATCCGGCATTGTATTGTACAGGTTCGCCTCTATTATAATTACCCTGTTAATGGGAATCAGTCTGATTATGGATTGGGTGAATGTGTATACGGGTTACCATGAATTCCCTTTAATAATCATAGTAAATAAAGCGTTTATAACAGCATTCGTGGCTTCTGCCTCTTTACTGGCTGTTGTTATATTGCTGAGAAAAGAAAGTGACTCTGTGAAGTATCTTGGCATCCCTTTTAATCCTAAAACATACCGAACCCTGTTAAGCATCGGTTTTGTAGTTCTGTTCTATTTGACCGGATTATTTGAGTTAGTGTACCAGTTGAATGAACGGATTTATTATGGTTCATCGATTGCTATTGTTATTGGCTCTTATCATTTGCTGTACTTCTCCTTATTGAATATTGCGGCTAATAAAATCAATGCCAATGGTGCGTTGGTTACCATGTATGTGTTGAATTTTATCAATGCCGTTATTTTTGTGTTGTTCTTCGCAATTATTCCTATTGTTGATTTCAAGGAGAGTTTGTTTGACGGATACACGAATCATATCGGGTTTCTTTTTCATTATGTATCTATCGCGTGTTTTATTTTCATTATACGGCAGATGCATTTGGCGATTAGCAGACCCGGCAGTACAATCGTTTACAGCAAAGTGTTGAACTCTGTACTATTGACGCTGGCCATTATATATATGAGCAGTTCAGAATTAATTCTGCATGTGTTTAAGGTGACCCTACCATCACAGTTTGCAAACATCAGTGATGATTATTCTGTAAAGTCTGTGTTATATGGTTTAACAGAAACGCACATCATTAAAATCGGTTTTCCAATTCTGTGGGGCGTATTGGCTTTTTTGTTTCTGTTTATAGGAATGAAAAAATTCAACAAGCCATTCCGGGTGATTGCACTCATCTTAATAGGAATTACCCTGTTGAAATTATTTACCTATGATATCAAAGATGCATCAGAGGCCGGTAAGATCATCGCCTTTATTATACTGGGTGTGGTGTTACTGATCATCTCTTTCATGTATCAAAAAATTAAAGCCTTATTGCTGGATGACGAAAAAAAATTGGAGGCAACTATTAATCCCGAAGAAACCGTTTAGTATGAAAAAAATAAGTTTGAGTTTGATCCTGACATTGATTGGGACTGTTTTAGGAGCGCAGGATTTTACGCACGAAGCTGCTATTGGGAACATTACAAAAGATTCCCTGTATAAGATTCCGTTGAGTCCGGAATATAAGCAATACATGACTACAGATTTTCATGACATGCGTATTTATGATGCGAAACAAAAAGAAGTGCCTTACGTAGTATTAAGTGAACCATTATTAAGATCAAAATCTGATTTTGTGCCTTATGAAATTGTTTCTCAAAAGCATTTCAATACCTATTCAGAAATCATCATTCGTAACACGAACAAAGACAAGATTAGTAACATCGCTTTTAATATCAATAATTCCGATGCCTATAAATATTGTTCCATTGAAGGAAGCGATGATCAGAAACAATGGTACAGTGTGAGTGAGTTACAGGAATTGAGCCTGGCTTATAATGAATCCTACACCAACCAATATAAGTGTATTTACTTCCCTTTAAATGATTATCAATATTTCCGATTGTCGGTTGACGATTGGAATGCTCATCCCTTGAAAATTAATTCTGCAGGACATTTTAAAAACTCAGTGATTGCTGGTAAACTAAACGAGGTGCCTGTTTCAAAATCCATCGTGGAAGACTCTAAGAATAAAGTAAGTATTGTACGCCTGACTTTTTCCAGTGACCAAACGATTAACCGTATTGATTTTAAAATCAAGTCTCCGCGTTTATATATGCGCCATGTGATTATTTACGCAAACCGCGAACAGAAATTAAAGCACAAGACGGAACAATACAAGGAGACCTTATACGAGTTTGATTTAAAGTCGGATGGTGCTTTATGGTTTGATCTTCCCGCCTTAAACGAAAAGGAGTTATTTGTGGTGATCGAGAATAAAGACAACCCTCCTTTGGAAATTGAAACGATCAGCTGCAAACAGCTGGCAAGTTATTTAATTTGTGATTTCAGGGCCAATGAAAATTACACCTTGAAATGCGGAAACAAGCAATTGAAATTGCCTGAGTACGACCTAGTTAATTTTGTAAGCCAGATTCCTCAGTTATTGCCCGAAGCTAAACTGGATGTGATTAGGGAAATTCCAAAACAGGCTGCTTCCGTATCGCCGGAAAAAGAAAAATCATTTTTGGAAACTCCACAGTTTTTATGGATGTGCCTGGGCATTGGAGCCATTGCCATTTTTTTATTCTCCAGGAGTTTATTAAAGGATATGAGTAAGAAGGAAGAATAGAATTTATTTAAAAGAATAATGAAGGAAATGATGTCAATTCAAGCGAAGTCGAAAATCAGACAGAGTTATTGGAACGCTTCCAGACTTGGCTCGAAGTGACACGCTTTTAATTTCAACTATTATTTATTGAACATAAAAAAAGCCCTTAGTTTTCACTAAAGGCTTTTTTTTGATTTTTAAAAATTACTCAGCTATAACTTCAAAGTTAACAGTTGCTGAAATTTCTTTGAACAAACGAACTTTAGCAGTATAAGTACCTAAAGCTTTGATTGATTCTTCGTTCATTTCAATGTTTTTACGCTCTACTTCGTAACCAGCTTTTTTCAAAGCTTCCGCTAATTGGATGTTAGTTACAGAACCGAAAATCTTTCCGGATTCACCTGCTTTAGCACCCACTTTAACAGTTACATCAGCAAACTTAGCAGCCATTGCAGTTGCTTCGTTACGTAATTTTTGTTCTTTAAATGAGCTTTGTTTAATTTCTTCCGCCTGCATTTTTTTGTTGCTATCTGTAGCTAACACTGCAATGCGTTGAGGAATTAAAAAGTTACGACCGTAGCCATTTTTAACTTTTACAATGTCATTTTTATATCCTAACCCTTTAAGGTCTTGTTTTAATATAACTTCCATGTTGTTTTTCCTCTTTTAATTATTTTAAACCATCTGCTAAATAAGGCATTAAAGCAATGTGACGCGCACGTTTAACTGCCTGAGATACCTTACGTTGAAATTTCAATGAAGTTCCGGTTAAACGGCGAGGTAATAATTTACCTTGCTCATTCACGAACTTTAATAAAAAGTCAGCGTCTTTGTAATCAATATATTTAATACCTAACTTTTTAAAGCGACAGTATTTTTTCTTTTTAACCTCTGCACTTGGAGGGTTTAAAAAGCGTACTTCATTTTTTGCCATTTTGTAATTT
>JAJNBG010000066.1 GCA_021155905.1 Bacteroidota bacterium | reverse complement strand
TTACTGCTTTAGAAAATAAATCTTCTCTTTCTGTTCTTTCTATCTCTTCAGACATAATCTTTCTATTTTTAAGTACGTAACAAATATTTATATTTTTTGTTGAAACTTATCATACTGTTGAAAATTAGTTGATAAATACATAAAATGCATTTCCGGTTCAGAGCAAAAAAAAGCGCCTCATAAAGAGGCGCTTTTTTTAATTTCATCCGGGTAATTACTCAATAATTACCTTTTTAGAAACGCGTTGGTTGTTGACATCAATACTCACAATATAAACACCGGATGCTAATCCACCATTCGGGTTAATGGTATGAGTTATGTGCCCGTCATTACCTGACGTTTTCACCTGCTCTTCCAGTATCCGTCCGGTTAAATCCATTACACTGATTTTAGCGTGTTTACCTGCTTCAATATTAAAATCAACCGTTGAACTGGATGCTGTTGGATTTGGATAAATTACCAGCTCCATATCTTTTTCCAGTTCAGTGATACCGGTTACAGTGTTGATTGTTCCGGTAATGTTGATTTGGTCAATGTAAATATTATTAGCCGTTGTTTTTGAAGGGTCAACCCTGAAATAGAAACGGAATTTCACACTTGGCTTATTATTTAAAGCACCTAACAAGGCCGGCGTGATGGTTTTAAGTATCCATTGACTTGGAGTTGGGTTAAACGCTGCTGACAGCGTTCCACCTGAAGCTGTAGCCATTTGTGAGGTGGTTGAAAAACCGATGACATTCGTCCAGCTACCTCCGCAGTCCAATGAATACTGGATCTTAAAGGTATCTACCTGTGTGGCTACTTTTTTAGCATAAGCATAGTAATAAGATAAATTCAGGTTAGAAGTGTTTGAGAAATTATAAATCGGAGTTTCAAACACATCCAGATGACCACCAATATTAGATGCAGTTGCATTATTAATAAATATACTCTTAACCGTTGAATTAGCACCATTGTTTGTTTTTTGAGCCCAGGTAACTGTACTGGCATTTCCATTTAAAACAGTAATACTGGATGGTAAAGTCGCTCCTTCAAAATCATACATCGTCGGAACCGGAACGCCAACTGTACCATTTGCAATCGCTACGTAAGATGTTTTGTTCATCGTGTTAGAACCGATAGAATTGGTAGCAGTTAAGCTAACAGAATAAGTACCCGGTGTTGCATAAGTCACAACCTGAGAAGTCGCAGTTGATGTAGCAGGCGTACCACCCTGGAAAGTCCATGTGATTCCTCCTGAAGTACCTGTTTCGCTCGTACTGGTGAAAGTAATTGCGTTACCGGTGCAATTCGCTAATTTGTTTGCTGCAAAATCAGCTAAAGGTGTACAAGTATAACCGGGGCTAATTCCGGTTGCTGCTAAATTCGACGGGGTCCATAAATTATTTCTTCCACCGGTTGAGCTTTGTAAAGCGGTTCTCATCCGTGTAACCTGTCCTTGTGTAAACATTCTTGGGCAAGATGCATAATCCATGATGTTTTCAATATTTGGTAAACTTGTACAGTCCAAAGAATAGGTTGTTGGACAGTAAGAAAAGTAACCACCTGTCGGAGGAGTATCTGAAACGTTATCCGTTGAACACGACACCTGCGAGGTTGGCATATCAGAAGGATCAAATAACGGACTATTAGTACTACCAAAAGTATGAGACAGGTTCAACCAGTGACCAATTTCATGACTTAAAGTCCTGGAATCATTTGGATCAGACTGCCCCAGTAAGCCTCTCAAGTATACGATGGCATCTCCCATATTTCCATTGGAAGTATACCACGTCGTTCCCGGAAGGTAAGTATATCCGCCAATATAAGATCCTGTAGGAGGGCAAGGGCTACCAGTACCTGAAATACAATCAACAATATATACATTGAGGTATTTATTAACCGGCCAACGATTGGTTCCAGTTCCTGAATATGCATAGTTTGGACTATTCTGATCCCAGTAAATACTGTTGGAATTATGGCGGATGATACCATTGGTACAGTTTCCTAAAGGATCTTTCTGAGCCAAGGCAAACTGAATCTCTGCATTAACATATAAATTTTTGAAGGTAGGATGAATAGCACCGGTATCAGTTCCCTGTCTTGCAAAATCCCGGTTAACACCGGCCATGAAATTGATAATTGTCTGGTCCGAAACATTCTGAGGTCCCATGATATGAAACACAACGGGAACGGTATATACAGGTGCAGCCACCTTGGATGTAGAGTTTTGCTTGTTTAATTCCTGCTGGTATTCAGCCTCAAATTGCAATTGTGAAGCTTCATGTTTTTGTCTCAACAACGGATCTTTCTTAAATCCTTCTTCCATCGCATCAAACGTGGTGCAAGGAATTAATTTGCTACCGCTTTGAGCAAAACTGCCGAAGAAGAACGTAGTAATTCCCAGCATTGTAAATAATTGTTTTTTCATGTACTGTGTTTATGTTAGTTATTCGCGTATTTGTAATTATTACAGATTATTAAAGCTACATAAATAAATGCAAAAAATCAAGTATTCGGCTGTTAAAAAGAACACATTCGTCTATTTTTTTGTTACACCACCCTGGTTTAATGCCATCATTTGCCTTAAGGTTTTATCCATCCCTTCAACACTACCATCTAAAAAGATGACATTGCCCTGGCCTTGTTCTGCAAAATTCTTTACAGCTTCTGTCCACAT
>JAJNBG010000059.1 GCA_021155905.1 Bacteroidota bacterium | reverse complement strand
ATTATCGGTTACTTTTGATTATGGCATTAATTATGTTTAGAACATAACAGAACTTAAAAATATTATGGAAGCAAAATTTTCACAGCGCGTAAAGGACGTGATAACGTTTAGCCGAGAAGAAGCACTAAGACTAGGGCATGATTATATAGGAATTGAACATTTAATGCTCGGTATGATCCGTGATGGAGAAGGCGTTGGTATTAAATTATTAAAAAACCTTGCGATTAACATTCAGGACCTTAGAAAACAAATCGAACAAAGTTTGCCGGTTTCAATGAAGAAGGTAAACAATTTAGCCAATATTCCGTTGGTAAAACAAGCGGAAAAAACTTTAAAACTGACCTACCTGGAAGCTAAAGTTTTTAAGGCTCCTCAAATTGGTACAGAACATTTATTGATGTGTATTTTAAAGGATAATGATAACGTTGTTACCAAAACTCTTGGAAAATTCGGAGTGGATTATAATGCAGTAAAATTAGAATTAGAAGGACATATGGAAAACCCACACAAAATTGAAAATGCTGCTACCGGAGATGATGATGAAAATGAAGAATCCTTTGGAGGCGGAGGAACCGGCGCAGCTAAAAAGCCCGGTGAATCTAAGTCAAAAACACCTGTATTAGACAATTTCGGAAGAGATTTAACTAAAATGGCAGAAGACGGAAAATTAGATCCTGTTGTAGGCCGTGAAAAGGAAATTGAGCGGGTATCTCAGATTTTATCCCGCCGTAAAAAGAATAACCCGATTTTAATTGGTGAACCGGGTGTGGGTAAATCAGCTATTGCTGAAGGCCTTGCTTTAAGAATTGTTCAACGCAAAGTATCCCGCGTTCTTTTCGGAAAACGTGTTGTTACCTTAGATCTTGCTTCTTTAGTTGCTGGTACTAAATACCGTGGACAATTTGAAGAGCGAATGAAAGCGGTAATGAACGAATTGGAGAAGAATCCGGACGTGATTCTGTTCATTGATGAGATTCATACAATTATTGGTGCGGGTGGTGCAAGCGGAAGCATGGATGCCAGCAACATGTTTAAACCGGCTCTAGCGCGTGGAGAAATCCAATGTATTGGTGCTACCACACTGGATGAATTCCGTCAGCATATTGAAAAAGACGGAGCTTTAGAGCGTCGTTTTCAAAAGGTTATTATTGAACCGGCTACCCAGGATGAATCTTTACAGATTTTAAATAACATTAAATCGAAATACGAAGACCATCATAATGTTTCTTACACACCTGAAGCAATTAAAGCTTGTGTAACGTTAACGGCCCGTTATTTAACCGACAGGCATTTACCGGATAAAGCAATTGATGCTTTAGATGAGGCAGGTTCTAGAGTTCACATTACCAATATCAATGTTCCTGAAAATGTTCTGGAGCTTGAGAAGAAAATGGAAGACATCAAGGAATTGAAAAACCAGGTAGTTCGTTCTCAAAAATATGAAGAAGCAGCCAAACTGCGTGATACTGAAAAACAGTTGCAGGCTCAATTAGATGCGGCTAAAAAAGCATGGGAAGAAGAAACCAAGATGAACCGTGTCACAGTTACGGAAGATAATGTGGCAGAAGTGGTATCAATGATGAGTGGTGTTCCTGTTCAACGTATTTCTCAGAATGAAGGTGAGAAATTGGTGAAAATGGTTGAACTGTTACAAGGTAAAGTAATTGGACAAGACGAAGCGTTAAAGAAAGTTGTTAAAGCCATTCAACGTAACCGTGCCGGATTAAAAGACCCAAATAAACCAATTGGTTCATTTATTTTCTTAGGGCCTACAGGTGTTGGTAAAACGCAGTTAGCAAAGATTTTAGCCAGACATTTATTCGATAACGATGAAGCATTGATTCGTATTGACATGAGTGAGTACATGGAAAAATTTGCGGTAACCCGTTTAATTGGTGCTCCTCCGGGATACGTTGGTTATGAGGAAGGTGGACAGTTAACGGAAAAAGTTCGTCGTCGCCCCTATTCTGTGGTACTATTAGATGAAATCGAAAAAGCACATCCGGACGTATTTAATATGTTATTACAGGTATTGGATGATGGTCAGTTAACAGACAGTCTGGGCCGTAAGATTGATTTCAAGAATACAATCATTATCATGACCTCAAACATTGGAGCACGTCAGTTAAAAGATTTCGGACAAGGTGTTGGTTTTGGTACTCAAACAAGACAAGAACATGCTGAGGAAGCTAACAAAGGCGTTGTTGAAAACGCCCTGAAAAAAGCTTTTGCTCCTGAGTTCTTAAATCGTATTGATGATGTGATTATGTTTAACTCATTAGACAAAAAAGATATCCATAAAATCATTGATATTGAATTAAACAGCTTGTTTGGCCGTGTTAATAATTTAGGATACACCATCAAAATTACTGACGGAGCTAAAGACTTTATCGTGGAAAAGGGTTATGATGCTCAATACGGAGCCCGTCCATTAAAACGTGCTATTCAAAAGTATTTAGAGGATCCTATGGCAGAGGAAATCATTCAGAGCAATTTAGCAGAAGGTGATCAGATCGAAATTGATTATGATGCTGAGAAAAGCGAAATTGTTGTGAGGACAGTAAAACCAAAAGCAAAAAAGAAAAAAGAAGATAACAGTTAATAAAAAAGCCCTTAGAGATTCTAAGGGCTTTTTATTTAAGTTAATTATTCAATATGGCAATCTTTTAATTTACTAATCGTATCATTATTGGCTTTACAGGATTGTTCAAATCCCTTTTTACCAAGGTTCGTTGTTTTCACTTTTTCACCATAAGTTTTCTCACCCGTTTTTTCATTGGTGCAAACGCAAACATATTCTTTTTGACAAGAACAGACTACCGTAAACACAACTATCAATGGTAAAAACAATTTCATATTAATCTTCTAAATGACAATTTTCTAATCCTCCTGCTGAAAGATCGTTATTGGCTTTACAGGACTCTTCCGCAGCTTTTTTAGTAAATACATTTCCTTTTATTGGATCACCATAACTTGTATTACCTGTATTTGAATTAGTACACACGCATTTGTAGTCTTTTTGACATGACGTACATGCTAAAGCTACAAGCGCTGATAGTATAATGACATGCTTTTTCATTTTCTTTCTTTTCACAAAGGTAAACGTGTTTATAAAGTACATCAATACCCACCAGTACGGATTTTAAATGATGATTTATTTACAAGGGCGAATTTAATTAAGACATAATGATTCTACACTACCGTTAAATGGGTTTTTAGCACAAAATGGATTTTATAGACTTTGAGGCCGGGTAAGCTTATTTTCCGAATTCTTTTAAAAATGCGTTCTTGTAGGTTGCCGATATTTCAATTTCTGAATTATCAGAAAGCGTTACAAAACCTCCTTTATTGAAAGATTTTACAAAATTAACGTTGATGATATGCGATTTATGAACGCGGATAAATGGCATATCCAATAGCTCATCAAAATGCTTTAAAAAGCGGCAAACCATTTTTTTTGAGCCGTTAGCAAAATAAATATCTGTAAAATTACCATTACCTTTTAAACGAATAATATCCGCAATCTTTGCGACCTCAAAACCTTCCAACGTTGGTAAAATAATCTGTTGGGATTCGGGTTTAACGTTTCTGTAATTTTCAACAATAATCCTGTTCCGGTTCAGTAATTCCTTATTTTGTATATGCTGCTGCACCTTATTAACGGCCAGTATCAACTCTTCAATGCTAACAGGCTTCAATAAATAGTAAGCGGCACTTTGGTTCAGGGCTTTCAAAGAATATTCGGAAAATGCAGTTACGAAAATGGTTTCAAACAATACATCCTTACAGCCTTCCAAAACATCAAAGGCATTTCCAAAAGGCATTTCAACATCCAAAAATACCAGCTGCGGTTTTAATTTATTGATCAGATCTATACCCTCCTTGCTGTTATGTGCTTCACCTATGATTTCCACCTGCGGACAATATTTAGAAATATAACTCTTAAGTGCCTCCCTGGCTGCAAGCTCATCTTCTACTATAACACTTTTTATTTTCTGTAATTGCATGTTATACTTTATTTAAGTGTGGGATTCTCAAAACAACGATTGTACCAGTATGATCCGGTTTTGTATTTATTAAACAGACTATTTTTAATTTGTAAAGATCGTTTAATAAAGCAATGCGCTCGTTAATATTCTTTATCCCTATAGATTGATGAACTTTCTGATTGTCCGTTTTTAACTGCTTACTTTTCTCAATGCCTATTCCATCATCCTCAATGGATATTTCAATATAATCCGGGTGATTCTTTATCATTAATAATAAAAACCCTTTCATTTCTTTATAGCGCAATCCGTGCCAGATAGCATTTTCTAAATGTGGCTGTAAAAGCATATTAGGTATGGATACGCTGTCAGTATCAATCGATTCATCAATCTCAATCTTATAATCAAATTTATCGTTGAATCGTAAGTGTTCCAACTCCAGGTACTTTTTTAATTGCTCAATTTCCTTTTGTAACAGAATAAAATCTTTACTGGAATTTTCCATCATGTTCCGCATCAACGAAGAATAAGATGTCAGGTACTTATTGGCTTCCATTTCTTTGTTCTGGGCAATAAATTGGTTCACGCTGTTCAGGCTATTAAAAATAAAATGTGGATTCATTTCACGGCGCAGCGACTGTAACGAAATTTTTTTATTTTGAGTCTTCACGGCTAAAGAATATTTGAAAATAACCCCCATCAACAGTATCAGAATAACTAAAGAGGCAATCAGGAAATAATTGAAGGTATTGGTTTTACTGATCAGTTCATCCTTTAAAGCTTTCTCCTGCTCAAGCTTCTTAATTTTGCTGTCTGTTACTTCAAATATTTTTTTATCAATCAGTGTAGTATCTGCTTTTATTAAAGATTCCAGTTTTTGCAAAAACATCTCATACAATTGAAGCGTTTTTTGATCATCATGTTTTACTTTATAATAGTCTATTAACTGGATCAAACTATTTTTTGCTTCAATGGTCTTTCCCCTGTTCAATGCCATATTATAGGCTTCTCGGATGAGGACAACAGCTTTATCATCTTCTTTATTCAGGATCAATAATTTGGCAAGGCCCTGTCTTTGTTTAATTTGTTCATTAATGTCTTTTACGCTGTCTGCGTTTTGTAAAATGTCATTCTTAATGGAAATCGCCTGGGTCAGGTCATTATTGCTGGCATAAATTTCGGCGATCTCATTTTTGATGCTATTTTTTTCTATGGGATCATTACCAACAACATCCAACGCATTATTGTAATTTTCGATGGCGGCTGTTGAATTATTTTGCTGGACATTTACCTCGGCCAGTTGTTTATAAGCATCCTTTATATCTTCTTTCACAACAGAAGAGTTAGAATTAGAGCCTTTTTTTAAAATATTAAGTTTTTTATTTATCGAATTGGTTTGTTCTACAGGGTTATTACTGTTCTTTAACCTTACCACATCGCTCGTATTAATGGAATTGTTTAATTCAAAATTTGAATTTTGCGAAGCTTTGTCATAGCTCTGGATCGCATCACTAGTCTTGTTCTGGGCTTCCTGTATTTTAGCTAAAGACCGTAATGCATTTGCCAACTGTTCTTTAGATTTGTTTTTTTTATAGAGATCAACGGCTTTCTGTTGATATTCTTCTGCTTTAACAAGATCGTTGTTTTTAACAAGTTCCTTTACAAGGTCTTCATATCCGGCGGCAATGCTCAAATCATGCTCCCCTCTCTCCAGACTTTTTTTAACGGAACCTGACTTTTGCTTTAATTTAGAAGTTTCATCCTGTTCTTTTTCCTGTGAAAAAGCACTAATACCCGATCCAATTAAACATACCAATACCAACACCAATCTAATCATTATTGGAATCCGGTAAATATGTTTATTGCTGTAGTTTTTCACAAAGTAAAATAACTCAATTTAATTTGCTTTTACAATCCATTTCACCAAGTCAGGAACCGATTACACCCAGTTGCCAATTTAAAAGCTGTTCTACAATCTAATTTTGCTTTAAACCTTATCTCTATTTTATCATGAAACCATTTAATCTAAAAAACATTCCAATCACCTGTATTTTAACATTAACCATTCTTTTTACTTCAAGAGTTACAATCGCGCAGGAAATTTCACAAAAACAAATTACAGTAACCGGAAGTGCTGAAATGAGCATTGATCCTGATCAGGTAGAAATGTCAGTAGTACTGCATACAACTCATGCTGATTATGAGAAACGGGAAGAAGAATTCGTAAAAATCTGCAAAAAGTATAAAATACCGGAAGACCAGTTAGCTTTTAAAGCTTCCAGTAACGATTGGAGTTATTGGAACTACTGGTACTACTGGTGGTATTACCGTAATTCCAGTTACCAGACCCAAACCTATAAAATTAAAATAAGCTCCGGCATTAATGTATTGGAGTTTGTAAAGGAACTGAATAAACCATGGGTGCAAAACATTTCTATAAGCGCAACTTCTAATAAAAACATGCAGCTATACCGAAAAGAGGTAAAAAAGGAAGCCATAAGAATGGCAAAGGAAAAAGCCGCTTATCTACTGGACGCTATTGATGAAAAAATCGGATCTGTTATATCTGTAGAAGAATTGACATCCGATAATGGAACTAAACATAATAATCATTCAAATGGTTACGGTGGATATGATGGATACTACTGGCATAATCCTTATTACGGATATTATGGTGGACATAATAGTATTTCCAATAGTAATTATAGCAATTCAAACATGAATTCCAATTCAGTCATGAGCTCTGGAAATGTGTCGGGCGGAACTACAAATACAGCAGAGGATGCTATTACCGGCTTATCTAAAATTAAAATACGCTATGAAGTCAAAACAGTTTTCGAAATAAAATAAACGACCCCGAGTATAAACCCTAAAAAAAAAAATCATGAAAAATTCAATCTTCTCATTTACCATTGCAACATTGTCTTTTTTGGTTACCAGCCATAATCCAATGATGGCTCACGCTGATCTCAAAACAGTGGAAACCTATTCGGGCCTCACAACTCAGTTGCTGCCTCCGGATGGAAGTTCAAAAATCCAGGTTGCTTTATTATTCGACACTTCAAACAGCATGGATGGATTAATCGACCAGGCAAAATCACGTTTATGGGACGTAGTGAATACCCTTACGACTTTAAAATACCAGGGTAAAACACCGGAGATTGAAATCGCACTTTATGAATATGGTAATGATGGGCTATCGCCAGCATCAAATTACATCAGACAGGTGACGCCATTAACTGCCGACCTGGATCTGATCTCTGAAAAGTTGTTTGCGTTAAGAACAAATGGAGGAAGTGAATATTGCGGAGCAGTAATTCAAAGTTCTGTAAAGGAACTTAAATGGGATGACGGCCTTAATACCATGAAACTAGTTTACATTGCAGGCAATGAAGGATTTAACCAGGGCGGAGTAAACTATAAAGAAGCCATCAACGGTGCTTTAAGAAACGGTATTTATGTCAATACTATTTATTGTGGAAATAAACAGGAAGGTATCAGCCTTTTCTGGGAAGATGGTGCTACAAAAGGCCATGGCAAATATTTCAACATTGATTCTGATAAAAAAATAGAATACGTTCAAACTCCCTATGACCAACAAATAAACACCTGTAATGATAAACTGAATAAAACATACATTGGCTATGGCCGACAAGGCGTTCAGAAGAAACAGGCACAGGCAACTCAGGATGCGAATGCGAGCAGCATTTCCCAGGCTAATTCTACGGAAAGAATCGTTACAAAAAGCAAAGCGGTTTACAAAAACGACAGCTGGGACCTGGTAGACAACATCAAGGAAAATGAAAACAACCTGGATAAATTAAAAACAGAAGATCTCCCGGCAGAATACAAAGGAAAAAGTAAAGAGGAGATCAAAAAAATTGTCATGGAAAAAGCCAAAGAACGAGAAACTATTCAAAAAGAAATTGGCGAATTGGCCGTTAAACGTCAGAAGTATATTACAGAAGCGTCCAAAACAAAAAACAAAGAGGACGATCTGGGAACTGCTATTAAAAGCTCCATCGTCTCATTTGCCACCATCAAAGGATACAGTTTGGATAAGTAACAATAAAAAAAGCCCGTTATCAAATTTGATAACGGGCTTTTTAAATTTTAATTAAACTATCCTAACATCGTTTTTACCAATTGAGAAACTATTTTCCCATCAGCTCTTCCGGCAATTGCCTTATTAGCCACTCCCATCACTTTCCCCATATCAGCGGCTGAACTTGCACCTGTTTCTGAAATTGCATTTTTAATAATGTCTTTGACCTCTTCTTCACTCAATTGTTTTGGCAAATATTCTTCCATGATCAATGCCTGGGCAAGTTCATCAGCAGCAAGATCGGCACGGTTTTGTTGCGTGTAAATATCTGCAGTTTCTTTGCGCTTCTTATATTCTTTCTGAATCGCCTTCATTGCATTATCTTCTGTTAAACCTTCCGGTGAAGTCTTTAATAAAAGGATCACTGATTTGAGTGCTCTCACTGCTTCTAACCGTTTCGCATCTTTGGCCAACATAGAGGCTTTTACATCGGCATTTATTTTTTCTTCTATTCCCATAATATTTTTAATTTTAGCATAAAGATAATTTTTTGTTTTAATTTCTGATAAACATTTTTATGAACTGTACATGGCCACAAAATGATCCTCAATTGCTGGATTACCACGATAATGAATGGGGAACACCCGTACATGAAGATAAAAAACATTTCGAATTTTTAGTACTGGACTGTTTCCAGGCCGGATTAAGCTGGAAAACGATATTGCACAGGCGCAAACATTTTAAAAAGGCGTTCGCGAATTTTGATGTCAAAAAAGTAGCCAAATTTGATGAGGATAAGGTAGCAGAATTAATGCAGAATGAAGGCATTATCCGCAATAAATTAAAAATCACGGGTACCGTAAAAAATGCCAAAGCTTTTATGGAAGTGCAAAAAGAATTTGGTTCGTTTGACAAATACATCTGGCAGTTTACAGATTACAAAACCATTATAACTAAAGTCAAACAGCCGTCCGATATTCGCGCCACAAGCCCTGAGTCGGATGAAATGAGTAAAGCCTTGAAAAAAAGAGGATTTACTTTTGTAGGCTCTACTATTTGTTATGCTTATATGCAGGCTGCGGGTATGGTTAATGATCACCTGGTTACCTGTTCTCGTTATAAAGAAGTGATGAAATAAAAACGATACATTTACACATGATTTTACAAAATATCATTACAGAATTAGAAAAATTTGCGCCTCTTTCTTACCAGGAATCTTATGATAATTGTGGATTGTTAACGGGTCAAAGAGAACAGGAAGTTACCGGCGCCTTGCTTTGCTTGGATTGCACGGAGGCGGTTGTTGAAGAAGCCATTCGCAAAAAATGCAATTTAATTATCGCACATCATCCGATTATTTTCAGTGGGCTAAAAAAATTAAACGGTACTAATTATGTCGAGAGAACTGTCATCAAAGCCATACAACATAATATCGCCATTTACGCTTGCCACACCAACTTAGATAACGTCCATACGGGAGTCAATAAAAAAATAGCAGACAAACTTGGTCTTATCAAAACCAGGATACTGGCACCAAAAAAATCAATTTTAAAGAAATTGGTAACTTTCGTTCCAGGTGATCATCTCGAAACTTTAAGAAACAGTCTTTTTAACGCGGGTGCGGGAAATATTGGAAACTATGATAGTTGTAGTTTCGTTTTGGAGGGGACGGGCAGTTTTAGGGGAAATGAAAATAGCAATCCGTTCATAGGCGAAAAAGGGAAATTAAGCTTAGAAAAAGAAACCAGGCTGGAATTAATTTTTGAGGCGGTCTATGAATCTCAAATTATTTCGGCCTTAAAACAAAATCATCCCTACGAAGAGGTGGCATTTGATATTTATCAGTTAGAAAATACCTATCAGAATATTGGATCCGGGATGACCGGGGAATTAGAAACTGAAATCCCTGAAAAAGAGTTTTTGGAGCTTTTAAAGTCCGTTTTTAAGCTAAAATTTATAAAACACACGCCTTTTTTGAATAAATCCATTAAAAAAGTCGCATTATGCGGAGGGAGCGGAAGCTTTCTATTAAAAAATGCAATTAATTCAGAATCAGATGCTTATATTAGCTCTGACTTTAAATACCATGAGTTTTTTGATGCCGAAAATAAGATTTTGGCGATTGATATCGGTCACTACGAAACCGAACAATTTACACCGGAAATATTTTATGAGATTATATCAAATAAATTTCCTACTTTCGCAAGCTATTTAACGGAAACAAACACTAACCCAGTTAATTATTTTTAAACTATGTGCGCTAAA
>JAJNBG010000035.1 GCA_021155905.1 Bacteroidota bacterium | reverse complement strand
CCAGCTATAAGATACAGGTGTAGAAGTTGTTGTTGCTACTACTTCTGCTGTTAAAGCTGTACATGAAAGTGAATTTGTTACTGACGTTGTTACAGATGGAATTTCAGTCATTTCTATGACTTGTGTGGTACCTGAATTGACACATCCATTTGAAGGATTTGTTACGGTTAAAGTATAAATGTTAGCTGAAGTTGCCGTTGCTGTATAGCTGCTTGAACCACTGGCTACACCGCCAGTCCAAACCGGAGTGCAGGTAGATGGGTTAGCAGAACCAATAAGCGTTACAGTTGGAGAGGCACATGTAATTGTTTGAGTTCCCGGAACAGTAACTGTTGGCGTGACAATATCCTGCAAAACGATCTGCGATCCTGTTGTTGTACAGTTATTGGACGTATTGGTTACTGTATAATTGAATGTTCCAGGTTGATTTACTGTGATTGTACCTGATACTGAACCTGCAGTGATACCTGTTCCGGACCAGATATAGGATACCGGAGTAGCTGTGGTTGTGGCACTTGCATTGACAGTTAACGTAGTACAAGTTAAAACATTAGAAGTTGCTCCGGTAACGCCAGGGGCAATGGTACTTTGAACCACGGAAGCGGTTAATGTACTTGAACAGGCTGAGGTAGTATTGGTAACTACAACTGTGTATTGGCCCCCTGCATTTACAGTAGCAGATGCCGTTGATGCTCCACCGGTAATTCCAGGGCCTGACCAGCTATAAGAAACAGGACTGGCAGTTGTAGTTGCAATAACCTGAGCTGATGATACAGTACATGAAAGTGAATTGGTTACAGAGGTTGTCACAGAGGGTACACCTGCGTCTGCAACAACCTGAGTTGTAGCAGAGCTTGCACATCCGTTGGCCGGGTTAGTAACCGTCAATGTATATATGTTTGGTGAAGCCGCTGTGGCAGAATAACTATTGGAACCACTCGCTACACCACCGGTCCAAACCGGAGTACTTGTTGAAGGTGTTGCCGCACCGGTTAAAGTAACGCTTGTCGCTGCACATGTAATTGTTTGAGTTCCTGATACTGTTACTGTTGGAACTGCCGTGTTTTGAGTTACCGAAACCGTAGTTGAAAATGTACAATTTGCAACACTTTGTACAAATAATGAATATGTTCCACCAGCACCTGAAGCCGTTGTATTCTGACCGTTCGGGGTGCCTAAAATTCCTCCGCCTGGTGCAGTCCATGTATAAGAAGCTCCAGCCAACGTTGAACTTAATGTAATGGTTGGAGTTGTACAGTTTATAGTCCCAGAAGGGCTTGCTGCTGTCGTTGGTGTTGGATTTACCATTAAGCTTACGGTTCGGGTGTTTGAACAATTATTACTGGTGCCTGTTACAGTATAAATTCCTGCCGTTGATACTGAAACGGTGGAAGTCGTAGCTCCTGTGCTCCAGACATAAGTATTTGCACCACCGGCTGTTAAAACGGTAGAGGCTCCTGCACAAATTGTAGCATTATTAGCTGTCACTGTCGGCGTTGGATTAACACTCACCTGGGATACAGCCGTTGCTGTACATCCATTAGTGGTTCCTATAACAGTAAAGTTGGTTGTTGAAGTTGGATTAACACTTATCGTTGATGTGGTTGCCCCTGTACTCCATGAATAGCTTGTTGCTGTACCTGCCGTTAACACTGTTGATGTACCAGAACAAATTGTTGGGTTGTTTACCGTAATGGTTGGGGTTGGATTAACAGTAACTGTCGCTACCCTCACAGATGAACAACCATTGGTGGTTCCTGTAACCGTAAAGTTGGTTGTTGATGCTGGATTGACACTTATCGTTGATGTGGTTGCCCCTGTACTCCATGAATAGCTTGTTGCTGTTCCTGCCGTTAATACAGTTGATGTTCCCGAACAAATCGTTGGGCTGTTTACCGTAATGGTTGGCGTTGGATTAACACTCACCTGGGATACAGCCGTTGCGGTACATCCATTGGTTGTTCCTGTAACCGTAAAGTTTGTTGTTGATGTTGGATTGACACTTATCGTTGATGTGGTTGCTCCTGTACTCCATGAATAGCTTGTTGCTGTACCTGCCGTTAATACAGTTGATGTTCCCGAACAAATCGTTGGGCTGTTTACAGTAATGGTTGGCGTTGGATTAACAGTAACTGTCGCTACCCTTACAGATGAGCAACCATTGGTGGTTCCTGTAACCGTAAAGTTGGTTGTTGATGTTGGATTGACACTTATCGTTGATGTGGTTGCTCCTGTACTCCATAAATAGCTTGTTGCTGTTCCTGCCGTTAATACAGTTGATGTTCCCGAACAAATCGTTGGGCTGTTTACCGTAATGGTTGGGGTTGGGTTAACACTCACCTGGGATACAGCCGTTGCTGTACATCCATTGGTGGTTCCTGTAACCGTAAAGTTTGTTGTTGATGTTGGATTGACACTTATCGTTGATGTCGTTGCTCCTGTACTCCATGAATAGCTTGTTGCTGTACCAGCCGTTAACACTGTTGATGTACCCGAACAAATCGTTGGGCTGTTCACCGTAATGGTTGGCGTTGGATTAACACTCACCTGGGATACAGCCGTTGCTGTACATCCATTGGTGGTTCCTATAACCGTAAAGTTTGTTGTTGAAGTTGGGTTGACACTTATCGTTGATGTGGTTGCTCCTGTGCTCCATAAATAGCTTGTTGCTGTACCAGCCGTTAATACAGTTGATGTGCCCGAACAAATCGTTGGGCTGTTTACCGTAATGGTTGGGGTTGGATTAACACTCACCTGGGATACAGCCGTTGCTGTACATCCATTGGTGGTTCCTGTAACCGTAAAGTTTGTTGTTGATGCTGGATTGACACTTATCGTTGATGTGGTTGCTCCTGTACTCCATGAATAGCTTGTTGCTGTTCCTGCCGTTAATACAGTTGATGTTCCCGAACATATTGTTGGACTGTTTACCGTAATGGTTGGGGTTGGGTTGACACTCACCTGGGATACCGCCGTTGCGGCACATCCATTGGTGGTTCCTGTAACCGTAAAGTTTGTTGTTGATGTTGGATTGACACTTATCGTTGATGTGGTTGCTCCTGTACTCCATAAATAGCTTGTTGCTGTACCTGCCGTTAATACAGTTGATGTACCCGAACAAATCGTTGGATTGTTTACCGTAATGGTTGGGGTTGCATTAATAACTACCACAGTATTTACTGACACAGTAGGGCAACTGGCAGCCGTTACCACATACGTAACAGTATAAGTATTAGCCACACTCAGACTAGGGGTTATTACACCTGTAGTGGCATTTAGTGATAAACCTGCCGGCGTTGAAGAATAAGTTCCACTCGATATTGCTCCTGCCCCAGTAACAGAGGGCGTAGCTGAAGAAGTTAAACTTTGACAATACGGGCCGTTATATGAAATAGATGTTAATGTAGGACACGCACAAGAAATCGAAACAGTGGCTGTTTTCGTAGTTGTACAGCCAAATAAATCTGTGGCGGTTAAAGAATAAACAGTAGCTGTTGTTGGGCTGGCTGTGGGATTCAAAGTATTTGTGTTTGTTAAAGTTGCGGTAGGGCTCCAGGTATACCCGGTAACACTATTCATGTCCCGTAAAACTACATTCCAGGAAACTAAACTTCCTGTACCGCCGCCACCGCCTCGGGTATCAGCTACTTTTAATACCCAGGGGGTATTAGCATTTCCGCCGGCCGCCATAATGGCGTTTAATACCGATTGAGGGAAACAATAGGTCCGTGTACCATTGGCGGCAGGTAAAGGTAATGGAGTATAACTATACGTATTTCCGTTGACACTAATTGTTACTCCACCTGCATTTCCATTTCCTATATCCGGATGATCTGTATGGTTTATCGTAAAACAAATCGATTGAAGCACGCCCGTTGTTAATGTTGTGTTGATCATTCCGGAACTCGTAATGGTATTGGTAATTCCGGTAACTGTATTATTCGGTATGGCTACACTGGGATTATTAGTAAATGAACGATCGTTATACGCTGTTCCCAAAGATGTAGTTGCCCCCAAATTTGCACTTCCCGGAGGACAAACCTGCGCAGTTAAAGGATTCATAATAATAATAGGTCCGGTATTTAAATTTATTCTTTGGGAATATACACTCGTACATCCTCCGCCTGTGACAACTAAAGACATCAAATAATCACCGGTAGTGGTATAAGTATGAGTACCAGGATTAGCTGCAGTGGATGTTGATCCATCACCAAAATTCCAGGCATATGTACTAGCCCCTACTGAACTGTTTGTAATAGTTGTTGTAACTGGTGTCGTGCAGGATGATTGAGGAGTTACAGAAAATAAAGCGGTTGTACCCATCTGGAATGTGCCACCCCAATCAAGACTAAAACCATCATTTGTTTGCGAAAAATTATCTATTAATATGGCATAAGTTTGGCCGGCAGTGACTGTAATTGGGGCGCTAAACTCCGCCGGGCACGGTTGACCGGCTGTACTGGCCAACATTCCAAAAGTAGCACCCGGGGTGCCACAACTAAAGGGGCCACCAGACGCGTAATTATAATTACATGCAACCTGTGTACCAAGGCAACCAGCTGTAATATTATAGACTGCCCAATCAAATTCATCTGTAGCAAGAGGAGTTCCGGTAAATTCTAATGTGCCAGTCACTCCTACTGTGAATTTGACCCAAACATCTTTTCGAACAGCAGCCGCAAAACAGCTAGGTTGCGTTCCACTGGCTGTAAAACCGGTCAAATTTGGAAAATCTATGCTTGATTTATCACAAACCAACGAAGACTGTGCACAACCGTCACCAGGATTGCTACTTGGAGGCTGAGAACTGATACATAGTTGAAAATCACCATCGGTGCCATTTGTTTCAACCGAAATTAACACTACTGTGCCCGGTGCTAATCCTAACGTTGAAGATACGGATGTTGTTCCAGTTGCTGAGTTACATACATCGTAAGTACCTCCATTGCAGCCGCTGGTAATTAATGTAAGAACAACACCGGTAGCAGGAGTTACTCCATTTGGAGCAACTGTAATCACATTATTTGCACCAGATGCTACATAGGTAAACCATACCTCGTTGCCGGCTGCACCAACGTCACATGCATTTGTTGAATTATCACTTGTGGCATTCAGGTTTGATGAATTAATACAAATATTGCCTGAGGAAGGCAGGGCAATTGCTTGTGCATTTACACAGGCATCATTTGCAGGCGCCTGGCCAAAACTATTCATTGCTATTAATACAGAAAATAAGTAAAGTATTTTTTTCATAATTTTTATTAATTATTAAAATGTTGAGATTAATTCCATTTTTTTATCTGCCACGTGCGATTTTGGAAAAATCTTCAGTCTGACATCTGTTCCCAATTCAATATAAACAACATCATTATTTTTCCTGTTTTTCTCAACTATCTCATCTATATTATATGGTATACTTGGCTTATACCTCATGCTCCTGACCTGAATTTGAATAGTACCCTGAAGGGCATGTAATTTTTCCTCAATTGTGACAGGTGAAATCCCTTGCTTTTCGACTTTAGTATTGTTACTTTGAGAAGAAACATTTAAACTTGAAATTAATAATGAGATAAAAAGGATAATAGCTGATTTACTGAGTTTCATTGTAGTCATATTTTAATTAATTAACGGTTACTCAAAATTGTAAGTGCATAAAGTTAGACAACAGACTAGGAAAAATAAAACTATTCACTCGATGAAACGCTAGTTTCACCCATCAAAAGAGAATAATTAACATTTTAACAAAAAAAAATGAAGACAAATTAGTCTTATTAAATCAACTAAACATGAAAAAAATTTTAGATGATTTACTATGAAAAACGGGAATTTTTAATAAATTAGGCCCAATTCTTTTGTGGGAAAAAAACGAAAAAAAATATTGATTTCCGGGCTAAAAATACTGATAGGTATTTTAAGTTTTTGGATTATCTATAACCGCCTTGTTCAGATCCCACATTTAAAAGATCAGTTCCTTCACTTGTTTAGTGAACCGGGTATGTATTTAGTTATAGCTGTTACCCTTCTTTTAATGCCTGTTAATTGGGGAATAGAGAGTTACAAATGGAAGCGGATTACTTCACAAATCCAATCGGTTTCCTATAAGACGGCATTAAAATCTGTTTTTTCCGGAATTTGTGTAGGAAACCTTGCGCCGGGAAGGGCAATGGAGTTTTTGGCTAAAATCTATTTTTTTAAACCGGAAAACCGGCCTGACGTTACGGTACTACATTTTATAAATGGTATGTTTCAAATGTTGATTACTGTGA
Source organism: Bacteroidota bacterium (assembly GCA_021155905.1). GTDB lineage: Bacteria > Bacteroidota > Bacteroidia > B-17B0 > Aurantibacillaceae > UBA4416. The sequence continues at coordinate 50,738 of JAJNBG010000035.1, read as the reverse complement.
CCGTGGGCCTGATAGCAGTTTCCATGAAATTAAATAAAACAGACAGTTCATCAAATTTTATCTATTATGTTATCGCCGGTGGGGTTTGTCTGATCGTATTTTTTTGCTGGGCTATTTTAAATGTATCATTAATACAAAGTAAATTAAAACTTATAAAGTGGTTTAGAGTCAAGGATACCGCGAAAATTCAATTCTCCGGGTCTTTGATTATTCAATTAATAACACTGTCAGCGATCCGCTATCTTGTGTTTACATCACAATTCTTTATTCTTTTCAATGCCTTGTCGCCTCAGAACAACATGCTTGAAACCATGCTTAGCATTTCCGCCTATTTTATGCTAACAAGTTTAATCCCCATGGTTAGCTTTATTGAACCGGCTATCCGAGCTGCCATTGCCTTATTTGTTTTTAATGGTGGTGATGACACTGTTATCATAGTGCTGTGCTCTACTTTTGTCTGGATAATTAACGTTGTTGTTCCGAGCCTCATAGGTTATATCATTATTTTAAGAGAAAAAATAGATTTCAGATCGGCCCGTGCTAATTGAATTATATATATTCGCTTTTATAAGTATTGCTTATGGTGTCCTTATCACATCAGCCATTATCGGGTTTAACCGCTTAAACCGACCATTAAAAGCGAAAATACCCGGCGACCCTGTATATATTTCCATTGTCCTCTCGGCTCGTAATGAAGCCTCTCATATTGCAGAGTGTATCCATCAGATCGAAAAACAAAATTTTTCGAGAGATTCTTTTGAAATTATACTGGTAGATGACAACTCTGAGGACCAAACCTATCAGCTCGCAGAGGAAAAACTTCATAATTCCGGAATTTCCTATAAGTTCATTAAACAAAGTATACACTTGGGCAAGAAATATAACCTGACTATAGCCATTCAAAAAGCTCAGGGGGATGTCATTGTCACAACCGATGCAGATATTATATATCGCCATCCGAATTGGCTATTAACCATTTCCAATTATTTCAGAACGCATTCGCCTGATTTGTTAGTGATGCCCGTTGATTTCGAAAACAGGACCGGCCTGTTGGAAACTTTTCAAATAGTAGAAAATATTGCTTTAACTGGTGTAACAGCCGGGTATTGTGGAATTCAAAAACCATTTCTATGCAATGGTGCTAACTTAGCTTTTAAAAAAAACGCCTATAATCAGGTAAAAGGATATCAGTCCCATATGCATATTTCTTCGGGAGAGGATGTATTGTTTCTGGAAGAAATAAAGAAAATAAATTCAAAATCTATCCACTACAGTTTACAGAGAGAACTGATCGTTAAAACTTCGCCATTAAAATCGTTAAATGATTTTTTTCAACAACGATTGAGGTGGGCCTATAAAGCGAAATACAATTCCAATCACTTAAATTTTTTTGCCGGCTTTATCGTCATGGCTGCAAACCTTTTGTTTTTAGCTTTGTTTGTCGCAATCCTTAAAAAGTCAGCCATTATACCCTATTTATCGATTTTTGCACTTTCGAAGTTTGTTTTTGATTTTTTGTTGCTATTTTTAGCTTCAGATTTTCTGGGCCGGGTTAAATATATTTGGTGGCTAATACCTTTTGAGTGTGTCTATTGGATTTACGCGCTGATTGTTGGAATAAGCTCCTTATTTTATAAACCTTACTGGAAAGGAAAAAAAACAAACTAATTGTTATTTAAAAAAAAACATACGAACTTTACATCAGAATCACTTTCTGTTCAAACTTGGCGACGTTTTAAACGTAACAAATTAGCGATGTTTGGTTTACTTCTGATTATTCTGGCTACCTCGATTTCTATTTTGGGTTTTTTAATTACACCGGATTCATCTCCTTATGCGAATGATCAAAAACCTGAATTACATATTAAAAAACCCGGTTTTCACGCACAATTGCTTTTGACTAAAAAAAATGAGCTCTCTCATAAGGATGGCTGGTTTTATAAAATGGTTTTCGGTGAAATCAGCGACTTTACAAATATACCTGCCTACTCATATTCATTCAAAGGATTTGATATTATCGTTGAAGAATATACCGGAAATGAACCAAACAACGGCAACAAGGTTCCATACAATTTAGCGGATGTGGTTTATGACATCAATAATAATTACCCTATCATTAATGATAGTGCCACAAATCAGATTGAATTTTATCAATTAAGTACCGGAGAAAAACTAAAAATAAATGTAAGCGATTTACAAAAAATTGTCGCTGAAGAACATATCCAGCGTAGGCATTATCTTCTCGGAACTGACTTAGCCGGAAGAGACCTCTTAAGTCGTTTAATGATCGGAACACGCATTTCTCTTTCTGTTGGATTTATTTCAGTCATCATTTCCATTGTTATTGGAATACTTTTAGGGGCTCTTGCCGGTTATTTCCGTGGATGGATGGATGACGCCATTATGTGGCTAATCAACGTTGTGTGGTCCATCCCTACATTATTGTTAGTAATTGCCATTACGCTGGTTCTAGGAAAAGGCATTTTACAGGTATTTATTGCGGTTGGTTTAACGATGTGGGTAGATGTGGCACGCTTGATTCGCGGGCAAATTTTAAGCATACGAGAAAAAGAATTTGTGGAAGCAGGCAGAGCGTTAGGCTTCAAAAATATGCGGATTATTTTACGTCACATTTTACCTAATGTGATGGGTCCGGTAATCGTAATTGCGGCATCTAATTTTGCCGCTGCTATTCTGACCGAAGCCGGTTTGAGCTTTTTAGGAATAGGAGCCCAACCGCCAACACCTTCCTGGGGAGAAATGATTAATGCTCACAGGGGCTATGTATTAGTAGATGCCGCGTATCTCGCATTTGTGCCTGGCCTGGCTATTATGGTGTTAGTTTTAGCTTTTATGTTGGTTGGAAATGGCTTGAGAGATGCCCTGGATTCTAAGTCTCTCGATAGTAAGCCATTAATGGGGCACTAAACCCATTTTTGTTTGGGATATATATAATAGCTTTTTTTAAATAGTTTATTAAATTTAATCCCATAACAGAACGTTACCGTCTTTAGAATTATTCCTTATGAAAAATATCATCACCTATATACTTGTTTTATCTGCATCTTTCTCTTACGCGCAGATCAATTCCTATTTGAGAAAGGCCGATAAGGCTGTTGCAAGTAATAAAATGGATCTGGCTAAAGACTTATATTTAAAAGCATATAAACTGGACAATTCTAATTATGAAGCCAATTTAGGAGTAGGTTTTGTAATGTCTGAATTTATGAGCAAATATGAAGAAGCACTTCCCTACTTGGAAAGAGCTTATGCCAAAAACCTGCAGGACACTTTTCCCGATCTTGTATTTTCCCTGGCTAAATGCTATCAACACAAGGGCGACTATCAAAAAGCCCGCGATCTTTATTCCAAACTTAATGTCAGAATAACCGGAGATAAGAATCAGGATCTGATTACAGCGAACGACCTCAAGAAACGCATGGAGGATTGTGATTTTGCTTACAAATATAAAGATTCAGTTTATGACCGGAATATATACGTCGCTAATATCGGCCCAAAAATTAACACCGAAATGGCAGAATACGTGCCTGTTGTAAACAATCGAGATGAATTAATTTTCACTTCCAGAAGGAAAGATTCAGAAAAAGAAAAAAGAAGCGACTTGGATGGAAAATATTTTGAAAATATGTACATCAGTAAATTATACAATGGTAAGCCACAATCTATATCCACCTATACTTTAGTTGACCACCTGATTAAAACCAACCATAAGAAAAAACATGTGTCGATCATATCGTCTTCCAATGACGGCCGAACTTTATTTCTATATCAAAACAACAAAGTTCATGAAGTCAAAGCGGATGCCACCACTGCTATTAGTGCCAAAAAACTGTCAAAGCATGTGAATATGGATTACTACCAAAACCACGCTTATATTAGTAAAGATGGAAAAACACTGTACTTTACAAGTGAAGATGAAAGAGGTCATGGTGGATTGGATATCTATAAAACGACAAAAGGCGAAAACGGCGAATGGGGTGTTCCGGAAAACCTGGGCACAACAATTAATACGCCCTATGATGAAGATGCTCCTTATTTATCAGACGATGGTCAAACTCTTTACTTCGCATCAAAAGGACATCCGGGATTTGGTGAATACGATATATATAGAAGCACGCTTCAAAACGGTAATTGGTCAACTCCAGAGAATTTAAAGCAACCTATCAATTCCTCGGGCCATGATATTTTTTATGCTCAGGCAGAAAACGGCGAAAGCAGTTATTTTGCATCCTACAGAACAGGTGGCTATGGCGATATGGATATTTATCAGATCACATACCTTAACAAATTCAATAAAACCTGCCGTGAAAAAGTCAATGAATTACTTACTATTAATTCTAAGCTAACAGATAAGACAACCGGTATAGTGGATTTTGAAGTGACCATGCCGGAAAAATTAAAACCTGTTTCCTATCAATGGACCTTCAATCAAACAATTTTGCCTGACAACGTTTCTCATATTTCTCAAAAGGCTTCTAACTCGGCTTTGGGAGACTCCATTTATGTTTCAATCATTGCTACCTGCGACACATGTATAGAACCGGTGAAATTATGCAGTTACACAAGGTATCAAAAACCAACTGATGAAATCGTTGTCAGTAATACAGAAGAGGCTGGCACCAATCCTTATGATGATAAATTAGCTCTGCCTTATTTGAGTAAAGCAAAAACGTCATCTTTGAATTTAAACTTAACGCCTATTCACTTTGAGTTGAATAAATCAAATATTAGTGAAGAAGCCGCTGCCATCTGGAAAAAAAATATCGAGATTTTAAACCAACATCCGGAACTCTCTATTTTAATTTATGGCTTTGCGGATAGCCGTGGTTCAGAAGCCTATAATATCCCGCTATCAAAACAACGTGCTCAGAAGATCAGGGAATATCTAAAAGCCAATGGGTTAAAAGCGAATCGCATCGAACAGGTCGTTGGAAAAGGAGAAAGTTTTATTCTCAACAAGTGTGTTAATGACGTAGAGTGTACAGACGCTGAACACCAGGAAAACCGTAGAGTTGAGTTTATTCTTTTTGAAAAGAAAAAATAACCTTATTTAAATCCTTCAAAAGCGCCCAATCCGAATAATGAAAAATCATATTTGATCGGGTCTTTAGAGTCAAATGTTCTCAAAACATTAGTAATTTCTTCAACTGCCTGCCAGTCATTTTGTGTTCGCTTCAATAATCCCAGTTTCCGGCTCACATTTCCGGTATGTAAATCCAAAGGCAGACAAAGCTGGCTCGGGAGAATGGCTTTCCATAATCCGAAGTCCACCCCGTGTTTATCGTGGCGAACCATCCATCTCAAAAACATGCATAACCTTTTTGCACTTGATTTAGCGGATGGATTTGAAATATGTTTCTCCGACCGGTGCTCATGTGGTACGCTCAAAAACAGCTCTCTAAACCCGGTAATGGCAGCTTTAACGTCCAAATCATTTCCTTTTAAATTCTTGCTGAAGGCACATTCCAGCCCGCCATGCTTTAAATAAATGCTTTTTAAGGAATTAAGAAAAAAAAGGCAATCCGTTGCATTGAAAGTGCGATGCACAAAATTTTCAAAACGAAGACTATCCTTTTTAGAAAAATTTAAAATAAAATCATGGGGTTCATTATTCATGAGCCGCATTAATTTATTCCCATTATTAATAATCGAAAGCCTTTGCCCCCACGCAATGGTGGCCACTAAAAATCCTGCAATTTCTACGTCCTCTTTTTTTGAAAACTGGTGAGGAATCGAAATAGGATCTGTTTCAATAAACGCAGTATTATTAAACTGAAAATATTTTTCATCCAGCAGAGCCTTTATGTCGGACAAACTCTCCTTCTTCATTCTAATTTCGTCAGATCAAGATTTTTCAAAGCGGGATTCAATTTATTCACACCAAGCACTACCAAAATTGTCATTGCGCCACCAAAAATAATAGACGGCACCAGGCCTAATAGTCGGGCTGCAACACCCGATTCGAAGGCTCCTATTTCGTTACTGCTTCCAATAAAAATACTATTGACAGCGGCAACCCTGCCACGCATTGCATCCGGCGTAGATAATTGCAGAATACTATGACGAATCACCACACTGATATTATCAAAAGCTCCTGTGCATAATAACATTAAAAAAGCCAACCAGTAATTTGTACAAAGCGCAAAAAATATCGTAAATAATCCAAAAGCTGCAACACCGAACAATAAACTCATTCCTGCATACTTTGCCGGAGTTTTAAGGGTTAGGTAAAAAGCCATAAGAACGGCTCCAATTGCTGGAGCTGTTCTTAGTAATCCATAAGCTTCGGGTCCCAAATGCAGAATTTTGTCCGTAAAGGCTGGAATCAATGCTACCGCTCCTCCAAATAAAACCGCAAAAAGATCAAGTGACAGAGCGCTCAATACCAGTTTGTTCTGAAAAACAAATTTTACACCAACCATCATGCTTTGAATAAATGACTCATCTTTATTCTTGGCAGGCATTGGCTTTGATTGAATTAACGCGTAAAATAAAATAGCAAATAAAAACAAGACACAGGTAATCGCATAACACCAATCAGCATGAAAGGAATGGTTATAACCATACAGTAATCCGGCAATCACCGGGCCTAAAATAGATCCAATATGCCAGGCCGTGCTGTTCCAGGTAGCAGATTGGGTATATAATTCCCTGGGAACAATCTGACTCATAAAAGGTGTTGTGCTGACCGCTAAAAATGATCGAATGATTCCGAAAACAAATACGACAATAAATAACGCAACTATTCCTGCATCCTTAAATGCATCGAAATATGAGCTGCTTAATCCAAATAAAAACAAAGAACCAAGAAACAGAGCAACACAACCAGTTAACAGTATTTTTCTTCGATTGATAATGTCCGCTAAATATCCTGAATAAAAAGAAGTGATAATAAACGGCAGAGCTTCTGTAAGACCAATAAGACCAAGCATTAACTCTTCTTTGGTGTATTCGTAATAAACCTGAAGATAAATGGTACTGAACTGCATTTGAATGGCCAGGGTCAAAAAAAACCGTGCGAACACAAACCACCTGAATTCTTTATGCTTTAAAATCACTAAGGAAGTAGAAAATGACATCTCTTACAAAAGTATTGTTTTAAAATTTATGAAAAAGACTTAATTTTAAACATTCATGGATGAATCAATTCATAAACATTTAACTATTAAGTCTTGGGCTGAAGATGATCGCCCCAGGGAAAAATTAGTAGGTAAAGGAAGACAGGCGCTTTCAGATGCAGAATTGTTAGCGATCCTATTATCGTCAGGAAACCGCGATGAAACGGCTGTTCAATTGGCTCAGCGTATCCTGAATGATCATTCTAATTCGATCAACGACCTGGCAAAAACTCAATTAAACGACCTTAAAAGATACAGGGGTGTTGGCGAGGCGAAAGCCGTTACCATAGCAGCCGCCCTCGAAATCGGAAGAAGAAGAAATGATGAATCCATTGAAGACAAAATCAAAATAACGTCTTCCAAACATGCTTTTTCTATTTTAAAATCAAAGCTAACGGATCTTCCGCACGAAGAATTCTGGGTAGTATTTATGAGTAGAAGCAATAGTGTTATTAAAACGGAGTGCATTAGTCGCGGTGGTATCAGCGGTACTGTGGTAGATATTCGTTTAATCTTAAAACCGGCTATACATCATTTAGCGAGTGCCATAATTCTGGCACATAATCATCCTTCAGGCAATTTAAAGCCAAGCCATGAAGACATTCATTTAACTAAAAAAATCAAAGAGGCTGCAAAATTGATGGATATCAGCTTACAGGACCATTTAATTATTGGTGACCAGGCATATTTCAGTTTTGCTGATGAGGGCCTGCTATAAAAAATCATGATCAAAATCGTAACTATCATTGGCGCGAGGCCGCAAATTATTAAAGCAGCTGCATTAAGCAGAGCTATTAAAAATAAATTCTCAGCTTCTATTACTGAAATTATTGTTCATACCGGGCAGCATTATGATGAAAACATGAGCCAGGTATTTTTTGATGAACTGGGAATACCTGCGCCAAATTATAATCTGAATGTAGGAAGTGGGAGCCACGGAAAACAAACAGCTACTATGATTTCAGGTATTGAAGAAATTTTACTACAGGAAAAACCTCAGGCAATTGTCTTATACGGAGATACAAATTCAACATTAGCCGGCGCCATTGCAGCTTCCAAAATTCATATACCGGTGGTGCATATTGAAGCGGGCTTAAGGTCGTTTAATAAAACCATGCCCGAAGAAATTAACCGCATCATGTGTGATCATGTTTCTACTTTGTTATTCTCTCCAACTCAAACCGGATTTCAGAATTTAACGAATGAAGGCTTCAAGGCAAAAGCCCCCAAACCATATAACGCTAATAATCCGAAAATATATCATAGTGGTGACGTGATGTATGACAACAGCATCTACTTTAGCGAAGTGGCGGAACAAAAAACAACCGTGCTGTCCAAAAACAGTTTAGAAAAAGGACAATTTATTTTAGCCACGATTCATCGTAATAATAACACAGATGAACCTGTACGTTTAAATGCATTATTTACCGCTTTGTATAAAATCAGCGAGCAACATCAGTTGGATGTTCTATTACCCTTACATCCCCGGACAGCCAAACTTTTGGAATTTAATCTCGATCATGAGCTTCACAATAAAATAAAAGCCAGTAAGCATTTTAAAATTATTCCCCCGGTATCATTTTTAGAAATGATAGCTTTAGAAAAAAACTGTAGGATTGTAATGACGGATAGTGGCGGCGTGCAAAAGGAAGCATTTTATTTTGAAAAGCCATGCGTGATTTTACGCCCTGAAACAGAATGGGTAGAATTAGTGGAGTGCGGGACAGCAATTATAACGGACGCTAATGAACAAAAAATAATTGAGGCATTTGCTACTTTGACATCTAAAACCGATATGAAATTTCCTCAATTATATGGGGATGGAAAAGCCGCGGAATTTATTTGCGGGGAGATGCTGGAGCATTTGAACTAGTGCTTAAAATACCGTTTCATCAACTAACGGCTCGTAAGCTTCAAGTGTAAGATCATCAACAAAAATTGGATTATCACTTAAATTCCAAAAATAACCTTGTACAACATCTCTTCTGTCCCAAAAATCGGGAGTCCACATGTAAAATTCAATATCATTCCATGCATTAGATTTTAAATGTAAAGCTCGCGTATCAACACATTTAAATTCATAAGCTTTTCCTTTATGCATCATTGTAATTGCTAACCTGGCTTCTGATTGATCTGGATTAGCTGGTGTGAATATTTTAGCACTTAATTTAAGAATCAGGTATGATTTTGTAGTCATTTCCTTATACTTTTTCTTAATGTCCCCTGCAAAAGAATAAGACCTATTCGTTAAAAAAGAGTGATTCCTGGACACATATAAAGAATCGATTATATTTGGCTGACTCTTAGAGTTTGAATCAAAATTCTCTACATATCTATACACTAATTTATAGTCATTGAAATTTATTTCCTTTACATTCAATGGCTCTGACGTAGAATATTTATCTCTCAAAAGAAGTTTTTGTTGTTCATCAGTTGGCATAGTATTCTGAAGAAATACAGATTTGTAATAGGCTTTGGTCATTCTGGAGCCATTCAAAATACCTCTGGAAGCTTGCCAGGACTGAAATAAATTTAAAGAGATTAATCCAGCGAAAACAGGTATAAAAATATATTTGATTTTGTATTTACTTATCCCATATAAAAAATATCCCAAAGAAACTGCCAACGTTACGTAGGCAGGTATAATGGCCCGTGAACTAAAACTAATTCCATACCACCAGTTTGACCAACTTGTTATAACATAAAAATTAACCAGAAAATAGGCGATGAAGGCAAAAAACAAAGGCTTACCATTCTTATAAAAAAAATACATGCCCCAGACTGCAAAAATCATAATAGGTGTGAAGATTAACCATCCTTTTCTAAAACTAAATAAAAATTCAAGAATATAAGGATGACGAAAATTAAACCCTTCATTTAAATTTTCACCATAAGAGTCAAAAATAAATTTCCCTGTAACAATTTTCCAGTATACTAACTGGTAACTTACAATTACAAAAACTATAAAAACAGCAATGATAATGTCGTTCCTATGTAAACGAATCAATCTCATTTTCTGTTGAAAAGTGTCTTTACTAAAAACATTATACAGGATTGGAACTAAGGCAATCAATATTTCCGGGGGCCTACAAATAGCTGTTAATCCGATAGTACAACCAAGGCCAATCATGTACTTTAGTTTGTAGGTACTATGCCATTTAATAGTGAAATAAACAGTCAGTGCATGAAGCGAAAAAACAAGATTATGAACCATTGCCGGTTGAGCATGAATAGATACCTGCAATAAATAGTTTGTTCCAAACACCAAAAGAATAATTACTAACGCAGAAATTTTATCAGTAAAAAAATGAAGTAATATTTTTCTAAAAGTGATTAACCCAATAATCGTATATAAATAACAGCCATATAACACGCTTAACTGATAGGGCAGTGAAAATCCGTCTTTTGGATACTGATCATTTAACTGAGCGATCCAGCCTCCAATCATATAAAACGGGAAATACAATATCGAGAGTCCCATTGGAAATCGCATTACCCAATTGCCATTTTCCGCTTTAAATGCATGACAAAAGCCCTCTGAGGTGCCATATTTAGACAAGACACTGAGTAAATTATCATAATTACTACTCAGCGTCAGGTCATTAAATTCAAAAGCTACAGGGATATACAAATAATAACCCAAAATATCGTAAGCAAAAACATTACGTGGAATCTCTCTAAATACTAAATACCCAATTGCAATTACAGCAATTAACAAAGCAACGAGAGAGAAGGATTGGGAAAATCTTTTTGGTGAAATCATTACAATTTTATTTCATTTTTAAAAATCCATATTTCAGAATACAATAGATTGCTCTGAAACCATCTTTCCACCCAATTTTCTTTCCTTCTTCGTACGTCCTTCCATAATAAGAGATGCCAACCTCATAAATTCTTAGTTCTTTAATTCTAGCGATTTTTGCTGTGACTTCAGGTTCAAATCCAAAGCGCTTTTCTTTTAAGTAAATCCCTTTAATGATGTCTGCTCTGAATAACTTATAACAGGTTTCCATATCTGTTAAATTCAGATTAGTGAACATATTGGATAAGGTGGTTAACACTTTATTTCCAATCGAGTGCCAGAAAAATAATATCCTGTGAGGCTTACCGCCTATAAATCGGCTACCATAAACAACATCAGCCATACCTAATAATATAGGTTTTAATAAAATGTTGTACTCTTCCGGATCATATTCCAGATCGGCGTCCTGGATGATAATATAATCCCCCTTTGCTTCTTTAATACCTGTGTGAAGAGCCGCACCTTTTCCCTTATTGAACTCGTGCTTATAATACTGAATATTTAAATCAGAATTTGAATTTTTATAACTTATGATTGCCTCCTCTGTATTATCTTTTGAAAAATCATTGACGATAATTATTTCTTTTTGAATACCGGGAGCCAGTTTAACATCCTTAACCTTATTAAGGATCAAATGAATAGTTTTGCCTTCATTGTAGGCAGGGATAACAATTGATAATATCATAAAACAAACCTACATATAATTATTTAATATCAAAACACTCAACGTGTTCAATTATGTTCTCGGAAAAATTCATTATGCACGAAACTAATTTCTTTATTTTGGTAATGGCTTTTTCTTTTATATAAAAACACATCCTTATCTCTGTAATCCAAGTCATAATATTTCGTTATCTCATCTATGAGTCGTTTGCAAAGCTCATCATCCTTTCTTTCTCCATACACCAACACATAATTTATTTCACCAAAAGGATAACTAATTAATCTCTCGGCATAGTTAACACAATGTTCGGTTGACTCAGGCGTTCCGTTAACATAATGAGCCATATTTTCGTCTTTCCATAATATCGGAAAATACCCCGATGTAGCCTCGTAATTATCAAGCACTACGACTTCTTTATCGGCACCTATGTAATTTGGTAAATGACGGCCAAGCCACATATAGTCAGCTAAATATACCGGCGACACAATATCTCCATCCTTTAATCTTTCCATGGCACCATCGAATTTTCTCAAATTCGAAGCCACCCATGAAATACCCTCTTTCTTACCTTGAATTAAAACGTATTGAAAAATCAAAACAAAACCAAGAACCGGAAACTCAAATCTCCGATCTTGTTTACCCGTGATACAAATCCATATTACCATTGCCAAAAAAGCATAGAGGGCAAGCCTGATTACAATATAGCCTGCATAGCCATCCGAATCAGGTTGAGTATAGAACAAATAGAAAAAAACTACCGAGAATGCGAAAAAAGCATCAGATAAATGAATTAATTTAAATCCGGGCTTCTTCCTATAATAATCTTTAATCCTGGAAATCAAAGCATATACAAAAGTTATCAAAATAAGATAAAATAATGGTTTCGTGGAAATGTGTTCTCCATCGCCGTAGGATCTGAAAATATCACCATTTAATAGCATATCATTTAACTGGTCGTTGCGCAAAAAAGTCTCTATACCCTCCGAAGGCCTTTTCTCAAAATATAAAAAAGCAAGAATGAGGGGAAAAGCGAAAACAAGGATACCTTTTAAAAATAAAATCATTTTTTCTTTAAAAACTAAATAAAAATCGATTTTTACCCGGAGACAAAAATCCATGCATTCATATATTCCGCAAAACATGACTAGGGCCATAAAAGCTACCAGGTGTGAAAAATAGCACATAGCAACGATAATAAATAACAGTATGGCCTGTTTCAATTTAAAATTAGTCCTGTGGTTTACCCAATAAATAATTCCTAAAAGAAAAAACAAAATACCAAAAGCGAAGTTATAGAACCCCCAGTAAAGAACACAAAAATGAGTAAAGGGAAAAATTAAGAAAACCAAATACGTTTTATTTGCATTAAAGCTTGACACCAGTTTCTTAAAAAGTAAAGGAAACGAGATGAAATAAACAGAAAGCATCAACTTTTCGGCGAGGTTAAACTGAAGAAAAGAATTGAAAATTAACATCACCAAATGTGCCAGGTAATTAGGGACCAATTCGGGATTTATTAAATAAAAGGCTTTATAAGTTTCACTATCATCTAACAATAAATGATATAAAATATTAGAGTTGTAAGCATGTGCACCTGAGTCAAGCGTTGGAAAATATTTATTACTAAAAACAATACCCGTATTAAAAATAACACAAAGAAAAAATAATACATCTCTTTTGTCTTTTATTTTTTTCAAGAGAAAATCTCTCATACAAACAAGTGCGATTTCATTTTTATCTACGACAGCTTCTTGTAGCCGCCTTTAAGTAATTCCCATTTTATTCTGAACAAATCCGCTATCATTCCCGGAGCATGTTTTAACATGCTGACTGAATTACCTTCCTGGCTTCTCAATTTCACAGGTATTTTTTTTATTTTATAGTTTCTCTTTACGGCAATAGAAATCAGCTCAACATCGAACGCAAAACTATTTAACTTGGAAACACCAAAAATATCATCCGCAATTTCTTTTTTAAACGCTTTTAATCCACACTGAGTATCAAAAACTCCTCCGGAAATAAATCTGGCAACAATAAAAGAATAAAAATTACTTCCAATACTTCTTTTTTTAGATATCTGATCATGATACATAGACTCGGCAAGCGTACGATCACCAACTACCATATCATAATTGTTGATAGATATTTCATCTATGATTGACTTCATAGCATCAAGTTCAAATGGGATATCAGCATCCGTAAATATTTTAATGGCGCCGGTGGAATTCATCATGCCATTTCTTACCGCGGCTCCTTTTCCCATGTTCACTGGATTCTTTAAATATTTACATCCAAACTTATCTGCTACTTTTTTTGTTTGTTCCCCATCTCTTGAACCATCATCCACAATAAGTATTTCAGATTCAATATTATTAGTTTTCAAATAATCGATTAAATGACTTAACTGATTATTAAGTGCACCTGAAGCATTATATGCAGGTATAATAAAACTAATCATAATAATATATACAATTGTTAATCAACATAAAGTTATTGAAATCTCTATAAACGTTAATATTCGAAGGTCTGAATAATATTTTATCCACTTCAAATACATCATTATCAATAAGCTCAGTATGCCAGAGAACAGCTTTCACCCTATCTGAAGGGTGGCGTAATTTAAAACTGCATTCAATCAGTGCCCAGTTCCCGCTAATTTGCTTGAAACATTCTTTTAAGGCAATATATTCAACTCCATACTCGGCTCCGTTATTATACGCATCGATAGCCAGGGTTGTTCTCGGGTAAAGGTCTTTACTAAAATCTTTCACCCAAAAACTTATAGTATATAAAGAATCATTTGACAAATTTGAAATAGAATCATTGAAAAGGGTGAAGTATTTAGAAGGCTGCCCTTTTATCGATCCTATGGAAACGAAACCTGTATCCGAACTTTCCTTTTCGAAATCATTTACCGCAAATCTATTTAATGAATCAGTACTATAATACCCATCCTTTAAATAGAGCTTTAGTTTACTATATTCCCTCTTTTTTAAAATTCCGTAATTTTTATAAAAATCTTTAAGTTTACCTATACTTAGTTTATATAAGGAAAAATTCTTTGTTTCTTCGATTAATTCACAAAGGTTTAATATACCTTCTTCTGTTTTGTTGCTGATGATCGCTTTTTTCGCAATCACAAGGATATCTTTTTGATTTTTAAATTCATTCAATATTTCCGGCACTCTACCATTAGGCTCTTTTACCAAACTCATGCTTTTGTATGTTTGGCTGAGAGATATTCTGCTGCTCATCACGGAAATTAATGACAAGCCTGTTTTAAGAGAAGCAATATACGCATACAATTGAAAATTATCTTTCGGCTCAATACTTGCATTTTCAGAGCCTACGTGAAAATAGGGTAAAGGAAGGATAGCCTGAAAATCCCCAGGATTTATTTTTTTCACCCATTGGTTTTCAGGTAACGTGTTGTTAATGTCTTCAAGTTCGTTAATATGATTATTAAGTGTAGTGTTATAATTAATTATATTCATATGGGCATCATACGAAAGAACAAATAGAACAAACGAAATTAAAGCAGTTTTAAAATAAAACTTATTCCACGCATTCGGCAAATTTGCAATTACAACAACCAAAGCAATATTTATAACATAAAAGAAAATCCAGGCAAACCTTCCTAATGCTCTCATTTGCTGAAGAAATCCAAGTTTATATACCAATTCCTGGTAGCCGAAAATAAACGGCCATGCAAAAGAATACAATAAGGAAATAAATCCACATAGGATTAATCCGTTTAATACAGGCGAATCTGCAAAATTTAAGATATTCTTAAAATCAAAATTTAAAATATTGCGCAAAATTTTTAGAACAAAAATAAGTGTCAAAAAAGTAGCACAAAGTCCAACAAAAGAAAGGCCTTCCCCACTTACCGGAATACTCTCCAGATTATTGTTTTTAAATAAATATTCATAATATCTGCCAAACGGATAGAAAACGCCAGTCCAGTTTGAGGTATATTCAAAGAAACCCCATGGATGATCTGTTCGATCGGTTGAATCATTTAGAATAAAAATAATAAACTGCAATAAAATTAAAGGGACAACCAGCTGCAATGAAAAATGCTTAATGAATAACAATAAAGACTCTTTAAATTTATGGGTATAAAAAAACACGGCCCAAACAGAGGAAATAATTAAGGCATAAAAAAGGAAAAAGTACATATGGGTGCTGGCCATAAAAAAAACCAGAACAGAAATCCAAATAGTTTTTTTGAAGCTTGGATTTTTATAAAACTTAATCATCATCCAAATAATAGCCGGTATAGCAAAGCTATAGGCTAATGTATAATGCGCGCCCATCCTGCAAACCTGTGGAGTAAAATATCCGATAGCAACAGCGGCTAACGCTGATACCAAATAATGAACGTTAAATTCTTTGAAAATAAAATATAAAAACCAAACACTAATCGGAAGCGAAAACAGCATGGTTAAATTCAAGATACCTATCGTGCATGATTGTAAACCGAAAAATTTAATAAAATCTGTTATGATGGGTTGGCAGCCGGTAAAGAAAACACTTTCTTTGTACGGATAATTCATAGCCTCCTGATACAAATACGATTTATCGTGGAGCACATGAAACAATGATGTATAATAAATTTGAATCCCGTCTCCCGCTGTACCAAAATAAACGGTATTGGCATTAAAAAGGGGGCCGTGGAAAAAAACAACCAGTACCACCAATGAAAGAATAAAAGAGATTACAAATCCCTTATCCTTCAACAAGTCTTTTAATCTGTATAAAATACCTTTCAATTTAGTGTCTTAAAATTTTATAAAAAAACATTCCTGATAAAAATCAGGAATGTTTAAAATACTATGCAGTAAAATTAGTCCAGAACCACCTGTTCTGACTTTTCAATCACGATCTCAATATCATCAGTATCCAGGTAAGGTTTTCCTTTTGGATTAAAAGAATACATCTTGATACTCAATCCTTTTTCTTTAATTAAGAAGTTAGGAAAAACAACACTGTCCTTTACATTAACCCACTTATTGCTTTCATTGATGTGTTTTTTAAATTCAACTGCGGACCAATTTAAAATACTGTCACCTTTTTGCAAAGCAATCGCAAATTGATTTTCACCTCCAACATCCCCTTGTCTGGCCCACATATTTACTTTAACTTTTAGTTCTTTTTCAACTAAACTATCAGCAATCATAAATATTGTTCCATTTCCATACATATAAGCACTGTCTGTATGAGAATAATAGGTCCCACTATGAGGATCTCCTTTGAATTTCAAAGAGCCATCTGTGGTATCTTCATTATTCACACTTATTTTTTCTAAAAAAGTAATTTTTGTTACAGGTTTTGGAGGACTGCATGACACTATAAATAATGCTGTACAACCAATAACTGCAACCAGTCCAATACTTAATCTTTTTGCTTTCATTTTTCTTTTTTTATTATTTGTTTTTATTTTTAAATACTCATTTCAGGTATTTCACCTTCAATCATTAATGCGCCTAAAGTAGCATTTTTTATTTGTTCTACTGAAACTCCCGGAGCTCTTTCCAATAAACGAAATCCCCCCTGCGGCAAGATATCTAAAACTGCCAGTTCTGTCACAATTTTTTTTACACATCTTATCCCCGTTAATGGCAGTTCACATTTGGGCAATAATTTAGATTCACCGGCTTTATTAACATGTTGCATAGCTACGATAATGTTTTTTGCGCTGGCAACCAAATCCATCGCTCCTCCCATGCCTTTTACCATTTTTCCTGGAATTTTCCAATTAGCGATATCACCATTTTCGCTCACTTCCATAGCGCCCAGAATAGTAAGATTTACTTTCTGTGCCCTGATCATACCAAAACTCATCGCACTGTCAAAAATTGATGCTCCGTCAAGTAACGTAACCGTTTGCTTTCCTGCATTGATGAGATCAGCATCTTCTTCTCCTTCAAAAGGAAAAGGGCCCATTCCTAAAATCCCGTTTTCTGACTGCAGAACAACATTTACGCCTGCGGGAATATAATTAGCAACTAATGTCGGAATGCCAATTCCCAGGTTTACATACATCCCATCTTTCACTTCGCGCGCTATTCTTTTAGCAATACCATTCTTGTCTAACATAAGCTTTTCATTGATTTAATTTATTAACCTCTTTTTCTAACAGTTACCTGTTCGATACGTTTTTCATATTTTTCCCCCTGGAAAATACGGTGCACATAAATGCCCGGTGTATGAATTTGATTGGGATCTAACTGGCCCACCTCAACTAATTCCTCAACCTCAGCAATCGTTATTTTTCCGGCCATTGCCATCATGGGATTAAAATTCCTGGCTGTTGAACGAAAAATTAAATTGCCGGCTGTATCACCTTTCCATGCTTTTACAATCGCAAAATTAGCTTCAAACGCTTTTTCTTCTAAATACTCTTTTGTTTCTCCATTGTAAGTGAATGTCCGGACTTCTTTACCAATAGCCACTTCTGTCCCAACACCGGCAGGAGTATATATCACAGGCATACCATAACCCGCTGCAAGACAACGAGTCGCTAACGTACCCTGCGGAATCAATTCTACTTCTAATTCCCCACTTAACATTTGTCTTTCAAATTCTGCATTTTCACCAACATAAGAAGAAATCATTTTTTTGATTTGTTTAGTCTGAAGCAATAAACCCAAACCAAAATCGTCGACCCCGGCGTTATTGCTGATACAAGTCAAACCTTTGATGTTCTTTTTAACCAAAGCCGAAATACAATTTTCAGGGATTCCACACAAACCGAATCCGCCAACCAATAAAGTCATGTTGTCAGTAATATCTCTTACTGCATCTTCGGCGTTTTTTACTACTCTGTTTATCATCTTAAAATTTATTTTTTAATTATCAATTATCTTCAAAATCCAGATCCTCCATTGGAATATCCTTTTCTGTCTGAGCATCATAAACGCTGCAATCCAGTTCAATATCACCCATATTCGCAGGCTTAACAAATCCATTTTTTGTAACTTTTAAAGAAGGATCTGCGTAAACTTTCTGAAAAAATTTACCCCAAATTGGCAAGGCCATACTGGCCCCCTGACCCTCATTGGTCGAATTAAAATGTACACTTCTTTCTTCTCCTCCTACCCAACAGCCCGCTACCAGATCGGGCGTTAAACCCATAAACCAACCATCGGCGTTATTTTGTGTAGTACCGGTTTTACCTGCAATTTCATTTCTCAAATTATACCTCGATCGTAACCTGGATCCCGTACCTCTATCTACAACGCCGCGCATCAATTGAATCATGGCGTAAGCTTTTTCTTCACTAAACACCTCATCCGTTGTCGGAAAAAACTCTTCCAGTACCTTTCCATTTTTATCCTCAATTCTCGTAATAAAAGTTGGTTGGATATAGGTGCCTTTGTTTGCAAAAGTGGCGTTTGCTGCCACCATTTCAAATACGGAAATATCAGGTGTTCCGAGGGCGATCGATGGTACTGCCTCAATAGGCGCAGTAATTCCCAGACGCCTTACTAAATTAATCACCGCGTCAGGACCAAATTGCTTCATAACCCATGCTGTGACGTAATTAATAGATCCCGCTAAAGCATAACGTAAGGTGACCATTTTTCCGGTACCCTTGTTTCCATCCGAATTATCAGGACACCAGGCAGGTTGACCCGGGGTTTCAATACAGGTTCTTACATTAGCAACCTGATAACAGGGAGAATAACCTTCCTGAATAGCTAATGCATAAACAAATGGCTTAAACGTTGAGCCCACTTGTCTGCGTCCAACCTTTACATGATCAAACTTAAAATGCCTGTGGTTCACACCGCCAACCCATGCCTTCACATAACCGGTGGAAGGCTCGATTGACATAAATCCTGTATGTAAATAGCTCTTATAATAACGAATGCTATCCCATGGCGACATCGTTGTATCAATTTCACCACGTAAACTATAAACGGTCATCGGTACAGGCTTTTTAAATTCTGCAATAATTTGTTCTTTTGAAAAACCGGCATTCTTTAAAGAACGGTAACGGTCGCTCCGCTTCATAGAGCTGATCATAATATTTTCGATCTGTTCCTTATTAACATTCCATGCAAACGGGGCGTTTTTTTTCGTTTTGCACTCTTTGGTAAATTGTTTTTGGAGGTCGGTCATGTGCTCAAGCACCGCTTCTTCTGCATATTGCTGCATGCGTGAATCGATCGTTGTATAAATTCTCAAACCATCCCTGTATATATTATAAGGTTTATTTGTTTCCGGATTAACATGTTTGGAACACCATTCTTTCAAAAAATATTCCCTCAGATACTCTCTGAAATACGGTGCAAGGCCATCATTATGATCTTCCGGATGATAAATAATACCTAGTGGTAATTTCTTTAAACTGTCGTACTTTTCTTTAGTCAGAAATCCATTCACCACCATTTGCTTCATCACAACATTTCTTCTATGCAGTGTAGTGTCAGCTTTCTTTATTGGATTAAATAATGAAGGATTCTTAGCCATTCCAATCAACATGGCTGCCTGCTGAATTTCCAAACTGTCCTGGGTTCTGTTGAAATAAATCTGCGCGGCAGATTTAACACCAACCGCCTGATTTAAAAAATCGAATTTATTGAGGTATAAAGCAAGTATTTCATCCTTTGTGTAATTTTTTTCCAGGCGTGCGGCAATGACCCATTCCTTTAGTTTTTGAAGAATCATTTTTGGCTTACTTAGTTTCTGCCTCGGAAACATCATTTTTGCCAATTGCTGTGAAAGTGTACTTCCACCGCCACTGCTGGAACTGCCTGTCACCGCACCAAAAACAGCACGGCCCAGCGCTCTTATGTCAACTCCGCTATGGTTGTGAAAACGGGCATCTTCTGTAGCAATCAATGCATTTACTAAATCCGCATCAAGTTCATAATACTTTACACTTACACGATTCTCTGCGTAATATTTACCCAATGTTTTCATGTCGCTGCTGTAGATCACAGTAGCGAGATTGCTTTTTGGATTTTGCAATTCCTGTACGCTGGGAAGATCAACAAAAACCTCCAGGGAAATGAAACTTATAAGTATAAAAAGAATCAGAAAAGGCAGCCATACTAAAAGCCATGTAAGACGAATGAACCCTGAATTCTTTTTTGCAGCCATAATTTTGAATTGCAAAGTTAATGTAAAAGCTTAGATTGAAAAATTTATAACAAAATAATAGAAATGCAATAAAATTAGGTTTTTTCACTTGCAAAAAAATGATTTCAGGAGGGAAATCCATTGTAATATGAAGAAAAAAAGTTTAACTTTGGGAGGCATGTGGATTTTGAAGGTTTACATAAAGATTCAATAATCACAGTTCAACATCACGATCTAAAAATAATTAGTATGAAAAAATTTATTCTTTTTTCTTTTACAATATTGACGTCGCTGTTTTCACAAGTTATTTTAGCGCAATCAACAATTACAAAAAAAACAGATCCTGATCATTTTGACGAAAAAGCAGCATATCAGCAGGCAAAAGCCAAGGGGCTTCCTTTAGGAGAAATCAAAGGCTATGTCCAGTTTCTCAAAAACGATTTCTCTTCAAAAAAAGCTTTAGAAAAACAGCATCACAAACACTCTCCTTATGAACCAGGATCAACAAATATTAACGAAACAGTTATTTATTTAGAACCAAATAAGCCTATGAGTTTGGGTTGTCCTAACATGGGCTTTGAACAATATAACTTTAATGGCTGGACTGGAAGCACAGGGAGTGTTTTGACAGGGCCATCAGGAGGAAATCCTACTTACAATCAAACCGGGTCGGTCATTGTGAATACAGCAGGAAACAATGTCTCACCATTAAATACAATAAATTATCACACGATAATGACCTTGCCCCCAACTAATAACGTTTATCCGACCTGTGCCGGATATGATTCTTTAGCTGTCAGAGCCGTTGGAAGTACTACAGTGTCGGACATTCCTTTTATTAGTCCTTATAGTTTCGATCCCGTTTCAGTAAGACTTAATAATGCAAATGGCAGCAGGGCTTCGCGATTGAAATACATCACGACAACATCCTCAAATAACCAAAGACTATCATTTAGTTTTGCATTTATTCTACAAGATCCGACATCGCCTGCTCATGCCTCTAACGAGGCTCCGTATTTTAAAGTTGAGGTGAGAAATGAAGCAACAGGATTGGTACTCCCGGGATGCTCAAGCGATGATTTCAATCCTAAGACAGCGACTGCAAGTGATTCTTTAAAGACATCGGCAATTCAATATGCAAGTACAATTGTTAAATACAGGAAATGGCAATACTATTCTGTGGATTTATCAACCCTGCCATCCGGCACAAGTGTTTCGGTTAATTTCGAAGTAGGCGGTTGTTCTCTCGGCTCTCATGTTGGTTATGGATATGTTGATGCAGAATGTGGAGGAATTGGAACACCCTATGCAAATATGTGCTCAGGATCTAATTTTGCAACATTAATTGCTCCAACAGGATTTAGTTCTTATCAATGGTATGATCCAAGTGGGACTCTTATTGCCGGGGCAACAAATGATACATTAATTCAAACTCCGGCTACTCCCGGCACCACTTATTCCGTCAATATGGTTTCTCCAAGTGGTTGTATTCTTTCTCAAACGGTAACCATTGGCTTCACCTTCGTTAATATCACCAATTTAAACTCAAACAGCTCTTGCGCGGGAGGACACTCTGGCTCTGCATCGGTTCAGGCTATCGGAAGTAATGGTGTTTACACCTATACCTGGACAAGTGTTACAACCGGTTCAATCGTAAGCAATTCACAAACTGCCACCAATTTAGCGCCCGATACGTATAGTGTATTAGTCTCTTCTACCTCTTGTGGACAGGCATCGGGTAATTTATCGGTTGGCGTTTCTCCGCCATTTTATATAAATCTTACTAAATCCTTTTGTGGAAACGTTGCTGTTATCGGGCAGGCCGGCGGATCAAATTATGTTTGGTATCATGGAAATACTTTGATGCCTTCGGAAACAAATGACTCGTTATACATTAGCCCTGCCGTTGATGGTGAAATATACAAGGTAGTCTATCTCAATCCACAAGGATGCATGGATTCATTAATTTATACGTTATC
The DNA here is from genome assembly GCA_021155905.1 of Bacteroidota bacterium. Taxonomy (GTDB): domain Bacteria; phylum Bacteroidota; class Bacteroidia; order B-17B0; family Aurantibacillaceae; genus UBA4416. The sequence continues at coordinate 28,061 of JAJNBG010000035.1, read as the reverse complement.
GCAAATTGCAGGGGGTAATACCTATTTTTCAAACACGACCAATGTTTGTCCGAATGACAGTAACGGCACAACTGTGTTAAATTTAAATACCCCTTTCTCTGCACCATATAATTACTTCATAACAGGTCCTACAGCCGCGAATACAGTATCAAACACTGCAAGCAGCGCAACTTCCCTCACTCTTACTTCTTTGGCGCCAGGCACTTATTCTGCTGTTATTAACGATGGAACCTGTATTTACAACAATACTGTGTCGATTGGAGTTATCCCAACGAATTTTACAATTACTCCTACAAATACGGTGTTATGTTTTCCTAATGAGGCTACTCTTATTTTTGATTTTGGTGATGTCGTACCTTCAAGTTGCGGATTATCTACTAACACAATATGTACTTCTCCAAATATTATTCAGGTGGGCTCCTCTAATACAAGTGGAAGTAACAGTAATTATACTCCCTATGGTGGTGTATGGGAAAGTCAAAAAAATCAATTCTTATTTAGAGCTTCTGAATTGTTAGCAGCAGGCATCACTCCTGGAAAAATAAATAGTTTAGCGTTTAATGTGACAAACACTAACGGTAACACAACTACTTTTGAAAATTTTACAATTAAACTTAAATGTGTTTCCTACAATACATTAAGTACTACTTCAATGGATAATATAGGTTTAGTTCAGGTATATAATCCTACAACTATAAATGCAACTACCGGATGGAACACTTATAATTTTTCTCAGGCGTATGATTGGGATGGGACATCTAACTTATTAGTTGATGTTTGTTTTTTTAATCCTGACTGGGATGGGAACCTTTCTGTACAATACTCAAATCCTGGTTATGTTGCTTCAAAATATGTAAATAATGATGGTTTTGACCAATGTCCATTATCTTTGGTTGATGGAACAGGGACACAACGCCCCAATATTCGTTTTGGCAATTGCGGAGCATCAAGTCCAACAAGCTATACTATTGCTATTTCTTCAAACGGAACAATCACAACAAATTTCAATAATGACTCAATCAGAGTTGCGCCAACCTCTACAATTCCTCCAACAGGAACAGGATCTGTTGTTTATACCTTTTCAGTTACAAATCCAATTGGTGGCTGTGTTGCGACCCAAACGGTAGAAGTTTTATATCCACCGTTAACTCCCACCGTGCTATCCACTGCTACTCTTTATACATTATGTGAGGGAAGCAATACTACCCTTTCTGCGACAGGGGCAGCTAACTATAACTGGTATTATTACCAGGGTGGGGCATTCACACCCATTGCTACTACCTCATCCATAAATGTAACGCCACCATCGATTGGAAGTAATACTTACATGGTTATTGGTAATGCTCCCTGCCAAAACAGCATACCCGATACATCAATAATTACTGTTAATGTTACTCCGATGGCAAACCTGATCATCACACCATTAGTAGACGTCACCAAATGTTTAAATAAATCGTTTACATTTAATCCATCGGTTGGTCCAACAGGAACTGGTCATAATGGACAGCCCTACAGTTTTGTATGGACCACCCTCCCCGGAAATGCAGCTGCACCGGGGATAAATACAACTTCGGGCTATACAACTAACAGCAATACCACCACAACATTGGTAGTTACCGTAAACGGCGTATGTTCAACGTCTACGTCTGATACCGTGGTCGTTAAAAATTTCGTGGATGATCTTTCAGTAGCAATTACGAACTCGATAATTACCTGTCCAAATAAAGCACTCTCATTGAATTCTTTAACCAGCGGTGGTTATCCGGTTTACAGCTATTACTGGTCTGTAAACTCCACTACAGTTTCCAATTTATCAAGCTTAAGTTTCACGAGTCCGTCCTCCGGAGGAACCTATACAGTTGGAATAACGGTAATTGACAGTTGCGGTTATCAGGATTTTGATTCGGATGTAGTCGTTGTTTTACCAAACACGCTGAATGTATCGATTCTGGATTCAGCAACTGCATGCGGAAATACTCCATTCACTTTAAGTTCGGCGGCTAACGGTGGCTATCCTGACTACAGTTATGTGTGGATGTTAAATTCCGATGTTATTTCTACCAGTCAGAATTTATCTTACACAACGCCTGCTTCTGAAGGATCTTACTCTGTATTAGTGACTGCCACCGATAGTTGTGGCTACCAGGATACAGATGTTGAAATCGTCAATGTATTGCCGCCATGTATGGTCATTATTCCAAATGTCATAACACCAAATGGTGATATTGCCAATGACTATTTTAAAATTAAAAATCTTGAATACCATCCAAACACAAGTGTTACCATATTTGACCGGTGGGGACGAAAAGTTTATGAGAACCCTAACTATAATAATGAATGGAAAGCCGAAGGTGTTGCAGACGGGACCTATTTCTACATAGTGGATGTTCCGGAAGACAAAAAATACAATGGGTTTTTGACCATCTTTACAGGAAAATAAAAAATTAATGGGCAATAAAAAAGCTCCTCTTATAAAAGAGGAGCTTTTTTTATAACCGTTCACTTAAATTAACTAACTGTTTTCTTTTTGTTCAGTCTAATGACGTTCGCCAGTGATTTTAAGGCTCTGTCATGTTTCTTCACAAATGGATTTTCAAGATCCCACACATAACCAGCCAGAACAGAGCAAATCTGCTTTTTAATTTCAGGGTCTGGATTCTCCGAAAAGAATATTTCATGAAGATCACCATTGTACCAGCCGGCCACATAGGACCTGAAAGTATTGATGCCTTGCATCATATAATCTGTATAATCCTTTTGCCAATCAACCTTGTTTCCCTTTAATGTTTCGCAAATTAGTTTCGCAGCCTTATTCCCGGATTCCATAGCAAAGGTTACGCCTGAAGAAAACACAGGGTCTAAAAATTCTGTAGCATTACCACATAATACAAATCCGTCGCCATACAATTGTTTGGTTGAAATGGCATAACCTTCAATAGTTCTCGGTGTGAAAACCATTTCCGCATCACCAAAGCGCTCCTTAGTATGAACATCAGCTGCGATAATGGCTCTCATCCTCTCAGTAGGGTCTTCAGGGAAATCTTTAAAAAACTCAGGATCTGCCACAAAACCAACTGAAGTTATACCGTTAGAAAAAGGAATGATCCAGATCCAGGTTCGTGGCTGGTGAACCACCACGGTGATTCGGTTTCCATCCGTTCCTTCAGGTCGCTTTAAATCTTTGAAATGTGTGAAATGCGTTTTGCGGGGCTCAAAATTAGATGGTTTATCCAAACCAAACATGCGTGGAATAACCCTTCCGTAACCACTCGCATCCACAATAAATTTTGCTTCGATCTGTCTTTGATTTCCGTTTTTATCTACAACAGTCGTTACTGAATCGGTGCCTGTGAATTTTATATCCGTCACCGCGGTTTCCTGTTCAACAACTACACCCATAGACGCTGCTGTATCTGCCAATATCATATCAAACTGCGCACGTGGCACTTGCCATGTCCAGTTCCAACCTTTACTAAACTGATCCTTAAAATTAAAATCACAAACCTCATTACCTCTCACGAACTTTGCTCCATACTTTTCCTGGAAACCTGCTTTCTTAACTGCTTCCAGTAAGCCCGCTTCTTCCAAATGATCCATAACCCTTGGTAATAAACTTTCACCGATAACAAAACGGGGAAATTTCTCCTTCTCAACTATGTGAACATTATATCCGGCTTTATTTATAATACTGGCAGCAATTGATCCCGCAGGTCCAGCCCCGATAACAAGAACGTCAACTTTAGTGGTTTGCATAATTTTAAATTTGAGTAAAGTTACACTGTTTTTAGGTGTTATACAACAGCGCTTATCTTTTTTTTAGCCGTGTTGAACGTAGGAAATGTCAGCTTTTCCGCAGATTTCTAACGATTCAATTGATAGATTTTTCCAGGGAGCGATTTGATTACATTGGAAAATTCCAGCTGCAATAAATAGGTAGATGTTTTACTGATCGTGAAATTAGTTGCATAGCAAATCTCATCCACATGCAATTGGTTTTTACTCTCGAACGCATTAATGATCAACTGTTCCTCCGGCGACAAATCAATTAATAAAGGAATCTGCGTAGTTTTCTTCTTCTTCACTTCTTCATTCCAGTTCATCATATAAAGAAGATCTGCAGCGCTTTCAATTAAATTTGCACGATTGGATTTTATTAACCCATTACACCCTTCGCTTAAAACATCCGTGGCTTTTCCAGGAAAAGCAAAAATATCTTTGTTATAAGAGTTGGCTATCGTTGCAGTAATTAAACTTCCACCACCACGTTTAGATTCGACAACAACAAGGGCATCACACATACCAGCTACAATCCTGTTTCTTTTCGGAAAATTTTCTTTGTCAGGATTTGTCTCACTTAAAAATTCAGTGAGCAAACCTCCCTGAGAGATCATGCGTTTTGCATAAGTAGTGTGAGCAGAGGGGTACACCCTGTCCAGGCCATGTGCTAACACTCCAACAGTATCCAAACCACGGTCCAATGCAGATTTATGAGACGTAATGTCAATACCATATGCCAAACCGCTCACTACCAAACATCCGCTTTCAACAAGATCTTCAATTAATTTTTCTGTTGTGAGTTTGCCATATAGAGATGGAGTTCTCGTGCCAACTACAGCAACTATTTTTTCCGCATTAAGGTTCGTGCTGCCTTTATAATACAACATAATCGGACTATCCGAACAATTTTTCAAACGTTGAGGATAATTTTTATCAGTGAAAAATAAAGCTTCAATTTTTTTATCTTCAACGAATCTAACTTCCTGTTCCGCTCTCTCCAATACCGTTTTACTTCTGAAAATAGCATTCGACGTATATGTCCCGATTCCTGGAATTTTTTCCAACTGGGCCTTACCTGTTTTAAATACCTGCTCAGCGCTTCCACAATAAGCCACCAGATTTTTCGCCAAAACATCACCCACTCCATCCAAAAGTGTTAATCCTATCTGATATGTTAAATCGACCGATGACATTGTTGAATAACTCTTAATTATTATATTGTGTTCGCAAAAATAACGAGATAATGATTAAGAATGTCAAATATATTTTAACAGGAGTCTTTTTTTATACCTGCGAAATTTATGCCCAGACTTTAGGGGTCGTAAAAGGGGTTGTTCGTGACAAATCGAATAATGAATCATTACCCGGAGCAGTGGTTGTTTTAGATAAAGCGAAAGGAGTTTCAGCAGATATTGAAGGCGTCTTTTACATTTCATCAACTGAAGGTTCGCACACGCTTGAATGCGATCTTGTTGGCTACAAAAAATATTCCGAGACGATCATTATCAAACCGAATGACACCACGGTTGTTGATATTTTATTAGGAAACGGGAATCAATTATTGGACGAAGTCGTTATTTCTGCCGGAAAATTTGAGCAAAAACTGTCAGATGTGACAGTGAGTATGGACGTCATCAAAGCGGCACTCATTGAAAATAAAGCTTCCCAAAGTTTGGATATTATCATGAACCAGGTTCCTGGGGTGGTTGTTTCCGACGGACAAGCCAGTATTCGTGGGGGAAGTGGTTATAGCTATGGCGCGGGTACCCGCGTATTAATGCTGGTAGATGAAATGCCCATGATCAGTGCAGATGCGGCTGACATCAAATGGAATTATTTGCCCCTCGAAAATTTAGAACAGGTAGAAGTCATTAAAGGAGCTTCCTCGGCCCTGTTTGGGTCTTCGGCAATGAACGGGGTTGTCAACATGAGAACGGCTTATGCCAAAGATAAACCTCAAACGACTTTTTCTATTTTTGGGGCAACTTATGATGCACCACAACAATTAAAATACAAATGGTGGAACGGCACTAGCCAAAGACAAAAAGGCATCAATTTTTCTCATTCACAAAAAATCAAAAACTGGGATGTTGTTTTAGGCGGTCATTATTTTAATGACGATGGATATCGTTACCTGGAAACAGAAAAGAGGGAACGCTTCAATGTCAATTTAAGGTATAACTTTAAAAAAATCCAGGGATTATCTATCGGCTTGAATACAAATATGATGGAAACTGAAGGCGGTTTGTTTTTCCTATGGCATAACTCAGACTCTGTGTATATTCCCCAGGGACTTAACATCCAAAAATTTAAAAATCAACGTATCAACGTTGACCCATTCATTACTTATTTCAGCAAAAAAGGTGGAAAATATAGTTTACGTTCCCGTTATTATTTAACGAATAACACTAACGACAAAAATCAAGGGTCAAGAGCTGAATTGTATTATAATGAATTTCAGTACCAGAAAAGGTTTAAGAATAATTTTACCATGACTTATGGTGCCGTTTATATGGAACAGCAGGTTATAGCAGACTCTTTATACGGAAGACACACAGGAAAAAATTATGCGGGTTATGCGCAGTTTGATTACAAATACAAAAAACTGACTACTTCTGTTGGAATACGTGGGGAGTATAATCGCATTGACACTTCCTACACCCGGGGATATGTGAACTCAAAAATTAATAATTTACCCTTTCAACCTGTTTTTAGAGCTGGTGTAAATTATCATTTATTTGAATATACATTTTTACGTGCCTCTTACGGTCAAGGGTATAGATTTCCAACGATAGCCGAGAAATATGTCAGTACCAGTGTAAGTGCTTTAAAAGTTTATCCAAATCAGAACTTGCAACCCGAACGCGGATGGAGTGCTGAAATAGGTGTTAAACAGGGATTCCAGATTCTTAATTTCAAAGGCTATTTAGATATCGCCGGTTTCTGGACAGAATACCAGGATATGGTGGAATTTACATTTGATATTTACGGGCCGAAAACAGGCTTGTTTTACCTGGACCAGGAACACGCCGGGTTTAAATCTCAAAATGTGGGTGGCGCTCAAATTAATGGCGTGGATGCATCCGTGACCGGTACTGGAAAAATGGGCCCTGTTAACGTTACGACTTTAGTTGGTTACACCTTTACTAATCCAACCTATTTAGGTTTTGATACAAACAAAGATACCTTGGGGCTGGAGGGCGTGAATATTCTGAAATACAGAAACAGGCATCTATTCAAATCAGACCTTCAGTTAGATTATAAAAAGTTATCTGTAGGATGGAGTGTCAGGTACTACAGTTATATGGAAAATATTGACAGGAGATTCGTTCAAAGTATATTACATGAATACAACGACATCCCGGCGGGAGTTAACTGGGATAACATCCCTTCAACTTATGTGTTACCCGGTTTAAAATCTTACCGGACACAAAGAGTTGGTGGTGATTGGGTTCATGATCTAAGGATATCCTACCAGGTATCGAAAGAATTAAAAGCTTCCTTTATTGTAAACAATGTAGGCAACGCAGAATACTGTTTAAGACCGGGCGATGTTCGTCCGCCACGAATGTTCCTGGTTCAGTTAATGGTAAGAATATAAACCCGTTTTTAGCAAATTTTATAAGTCCCGGCTGTAAAATTCTGTATCTTTACACTCAAAAAATATATAACTATGGAAACAAATTTCAGAAAAACAAATCTTGATAACATTGAAAGCGCAACCATTGTAAACCAAAAGAATTTACTGGCGTCAGTTTTTATCTGGATGTTCATCGGAATGGTATTAACTACTATTGCTTCTCTTTCATTTGCCTTTATTCCAAGCTTGTTTGATTTGATGATTAATGTTGAACCGGACGGCTACGTTAAAAAATCAATGCTGGGACACATCATTACTTTTGCGCCGTTATTAATGTTAATAGGGCTTGGTGCGGGATACAGAAAATTATCCTTTAGCATGCTTGCTGCTTTTTTCATTGGGTTCTCTATTTTATTCGGAGTAAGCTTAAGCTACATTTTTATCATTTACCAGATTGGGTCTATTGTTAACGTGTTCTTATCAACCTGTGCTTTATTTGGCGTGATGGCCGGCGTAGGTTATTTTACGAATACAGATCTCACCAAATTAGGAAGCATCCTATCTATAGGTTTGGTGGGGATCTTCATTGCATCTATCATTAATTATTTTGTTGGCAGCAGCCAGATGGGTTATATCATCAGCATTTTAGCAGTTGTTATTTTCACCGGTTTAACGGCTTATGACATGCAAAAAATAAAAGCGATGATCCAGGAAAATGATGGTTCAGAATCATTTAAGAAAATAGCCTTAATGGGTGCATTAAACCTTTACCTGGATTTCATTAATTTATTTATGGCCTTATTGAATATCTTTGGAAAAAGAAACTAATCAGTAATTCTATCCGTATAGAAAAAGCCCTTTTAATTGTTACAAGGGCTTTTTATTTTTCTCTTCAATCCATCGCGACATATATTTAGTACCGGAAATTGTATGGTGCGTTAGCATGGCACCTATAAAATTGTTCCGGCGATGTTCCGTTAAATTTTCATTGAGACTTTTAATGCGATCTATCAATAGCTTAGAATGGCACTCTTTATTGAATACCTGGTTAATGATTTTCACTCCTTGCTTTTGAGCAACTAACCACGCCTCTCTATCGGAATATAAATTGACTGCACCCTTTACAAAATCGGTCAGGTCATTAGCTACCACACCAGCCCAATCTAAATCTCCATGCATGCCCTCGGCGCCGATAGTAGTGGTAACACTTGGCGTGCCGCATTCCATCGCCTCAATCAATTTACCTTTAAGGCCTGCGCCAAATCGTAGGGGCGCTAAACATATTCGGGCATCCAACATAACTTCTTTGGCACTCACCGCTCTTCCCTTGATAAAAAATCCTTCTTTGGGCTGATGCAACTGGTTAACTTTTGGTGATGCGTAAGCACCATAAACATGCAACTCAGCCTGAGGCAGTTCTTTGCGAATCAATGGCCAGATTTCTTCCTTTAAAAACAAGACGCCATTCCAATTAGGTTCATGCAGGAAATTACCAATCGTTACAAAATGTTTTCTATCTTGAAGTAAAGGCCATGTGTGTATATCATCTTCTGTTATTGGTTCCAGTAAAAAAGGCGTGTAATGCAAGAGCCCCGGCGCTATTTTAAAATGGTTCTGTAATAAATCCATTTCATAAGTTGAAATCATGATTGTACAATCACATCGGTAGATACTCGCGATCTCACGTTTGGCAACATCACTGAATAAATCCTCATTGGTAAAACTTCTTTTTTCTCTAAAGGCTGTTTGCCTCGCCAGTCGTAGACAATGTAAGTCAATTGTGTCCAATAACCTCAAAGCATCCGGACAATTTTCGGCGACACGCCATCCAAACTGTTCCTCCATCATAAAGCGGTCGAATAAAACTATATCAGGCTGCAGCTTCTTAATGAACTCATCAAAACTGTTATTGTTCAATTCAATGGTAACTTTATCAATAGCATAGGCATCAAAGTTGATCATGTGATCGCTATCCGCAGCGCCGCAGGCAAAAGTGATTTTCCAGTTCTGTTTTTGAAACTGCTCTATCAATTGCAGAGTACGGCTTCCGGCAGCGGAGGATCCCGGTTCCGGCCAAACCGTTCCTATCATTATACCTCCAGGAATCGAACCAGGGACACACAGATTTTCAGTCTGTTGCTCTACCGACTGAGCTAAGGTACCAACGTATTCGGGCTGCAAATTTAAGAGAATTATTTATAATGCAAAACAAATATTAAAAAATCTTAAATAGAAACAAGGAATAATTAGTATTTACTTACTTTTATCCATCATGAACCTGGTTATTGATATAGGAAATACCCGCGTAAAAGCTGCCTTATATAAGGAAGATCTTCTGGAAGACCTGAAAATATATGAATCCGTAGATGAATTACTGGAAGATAACTCGTTATTACAAAATGCACAACAAATCATTGTGGGCAGCGTGGTCGATAAACTTGAGGATTTTTACCGGTCCCTAAAGGCCTATGCTCCTACTCTTTTATTTACATCCACCACCAAAATTCCTCTGAGTAATTTATATCATTCGGTTTCTACGCTTGGGTCGGACCGGATTTCAGCATCGGTAGCCGCTTATTTTTTGCAACCGGATAGTGACGTGTTGGTGATCGATGCCGGCACCTGCATTAAATACAACTTCACCAATGCAAAAAATGAGTATTTAGGGGGCGGCATATCTCCGGGGATACAGATGAGATTCAAATCGTTACATGAACATACGAGCAAATTGCCATTGATTGGATTAAGCGAAGAGCCAATTGAATTAATTGGCACCAGCACTCAACATTCGATTTTATCAGGAGTGGTTAATGGGACCGTTGCTGAAATCGACGGCCTTATCGATCAGTATAAAATCCAATTTCCGAAAATTTTAGTTCTTTTAACAGGTGGCGATAGTGAATACTTGGCGAAACGGTTAAAAAATAGCATATTTGCCCACCAAAATTTAGTTCTGAAAGGCCTTAACGATATTTTAAATTACAATCTTGCAAATACATAGCTATACTTCATTCCTGAAATCCACTTTACTTGCTTTCATATTTTTATGTTTGGGCTCCGTTTCGTTTGCACAGATCTTAACCTCAAGTCCATATTCCCGATACGGAATTGGTGAATTGAATCTTCAGACTTTTGCGACACCGGCAGCCATGGGCGGTTCATTTATTGCCTATCATCAGGATACGATTGCCCCATTTACGATTAACACGGCAAATCCGGCGGGCTTAGCAGGCATCCGATTGAGTATTTTTGAACTTGGCGGACAATCTCAATTTACTAAAATCAGCAGCGAAACAACTTCTATCAAAAAAAAGAATACCAATTTTTCTTACGGATCCGTCGGATTTCCGTTGAAGCGTTTCGGGGGAGCAGCCTTTGGTATTATGCCATACAGTACCGTTGGATACAAAATTACGTCTACGCAGGAAAATGCCAGCATCGGAACTATGACCTATGTTTTCCAGGGAGATGGCGGAATCAACAAAGCTTTTTTAGGTGCGGGGGTAAAACCTTTCAAAAACCAGATCTGGAAATTTTATAATTCGGCCGAAGCGGACACGATGATTAAATACAACCAGACCGCTAAATACAAACGCAAAAAATTCGGGAAACAATTGTTATCCGAATTATCCATTGGCTTAACCGGAAACTATTTATTCGGAACCATTAACCAGGTAACAGATGTGATTTATCCGGGAAGTATCGTTTATTATAATTCAAGAAGACAACGTTCGGTTCAGGTCAATGATTTTACTTTTAACGGGGGCTTACAAACTCATTTCACAATTGATTCAGTGAAATCAAAGGGACAACATCGTCTACTCAAAGAAAAAATAAAAATTGGAATCGGCGCTTATGTAAACACCCCAATGGGCATTCAGGCAAAACAAAGCAACATTATTTACAATTACTCATTGGATGGTTTTGGGGTTGAACGTCCAAAAGATACCGTTCTTAATTCTCAGGATAATCCCGGAACAATTACTTTGCCTTTAGAAATGGGATTGGGATTCTCAGTAAAAAAAGGAGAGAAATTAACGGTATTAATGGATGCCGCCACAACCAACTGGAGCGGATTTAAATATTTTGATACACCAAGCGTTGATTTTAAAAACAGTTACCGTGTATCTGCCGGTTTAAATTTTGTGCCGAATAAATTAGCCTATGGTACTGCTAATTACATCAGACGCATTCATTACCGTTTGGGCGTTTCTTATTCCGATGGTTATTTAGATCTTAAAAATACCGCTATCAGCAATTATTTTGTTTCTGCAGGACTGGGCTTACCTGTTGGAATTGGGCGTTTTGACGATGTTGCAATGGTTAATATATCTGCGCAATATGGTAAAATGGGAACGATGACTAATAACCTGTTGCAGGAAGATTATGTGCGCCTGGTATTAGGCTTCACATTTAATAAACGCTGGTTTATTAAATATAAATACGATTAATCTATCATGAAAGTTGTCAAAAACATAGGCCTACTGTTTCTGTTAATGGTAGTTGTGTTTTCTGTTAGCTCCTGCGAAACAGACCGTAACGAAATTATGGCCCTCGGTAAAAAAAATGTGATGCCTGATTTGACCGGTAAAGGTGTGACCATGCTGTACTCCGATTCAACCGTTTTGAAAATTAAACTGCAAACTCCTCAGATGCAGAAATATGTAAAAGGAGTGAAAGAACCAATCACGATTATGCCCAAAGGCTTGTTCGTTATTTTTTATGATGATAACGCGAAAGAAGCGACTACCTTGAAAGCAGATTATGGGGTGCGTTATGAGGCAAGCAAACGCATGGAAGTTAAATACAATGTGGAAGTGGTGAACATCAATGGTGAGAAACTAAATACCGAACATTTGATCTGGGATGAGAATAAGAAAAAAATTATTTCGAACGCATTTGTGAAAATTACGACGTCAAAAGAAATTATTATGGGCAAGGGCTTGGAAGCCAACCAGGATTTTACACAGTATGAAATAAAAGAAATTACGGGAACCATTCGAATAGAAGATAGTCAGTTATAACATGAGCAAATTTTTTAGAATCTTAGAAATTATCTGGTTAGTAATCGCTTTAGTATGCGCGGCCATTACTGTTTATTTTTTAATCATGAAGGATACGGACAGTGCACTTTACTTTGTGTTTGTATTTATTATCGCTTCCATCATGTTCCTTTTAAGAAGGTATCAGCGAAAAAACCAGGACCGTTTAGCGAACAACGAACCTAGACGATGATTCCGGCCATTGCCATAATTGGCGGCGGTATCAGCGGCACCTTAACTGTTTTGCAGTGTTTGAAACAGTGTCGCAAACCCTTATCGGTTTTATGGTTTGATTCACAGAATAAATTTTGTAAAGGATTAGCCTACTCTACCCTGGATGAGAATCATCTTTTAAATGTGAGGGCAAATAACATGTCGGTTTTTCCTGATGCACCGGATCATTTTGTGAATTGGCTCGCTAACTATGATCCTCAATATTCACCCAATGATTTTGTACCGAGAAAAATATATGGATTGTATGTTCAGGATACGTTTCAGAATTTCCAAAAGACGAATACTTTAGTAACGGTTCAAAAAATAGCGCAGGAAGTGGTTAGTATCCAACAAACGGAAACCAACTTTAACATTATAAGTGATCAAACTTATCAGGCGCAGAAGTTGATTCTGGCATTGGGTAATTTTTTGCCAGGCCATCCGCGGTCCATTTCCAAAACCTTTATTAATTCCGGAAATTACTTTCAAAATGCTTTCGATCCGTCCCTGATTGAACAAGCGTTAGGCGAAAACGATATTACCATAATCGGTTCGGGATTAACGATGATCGATGCAGTTGTGAGCCTGGCCAAACACAAGTACGCCGGCATTATCCGGGTCATTTCTCCGCATGGTTATGTTCCACAGGCCCATACGGAACAACCTTTACCTTCCATTGCCCCGTTTCTGGAGGCCAATAAAACCTATACCTTGCCAGAGTTAGTTTCGTTGGTGAAGTTTCAACTGAAAAGGGCAAAGCAGGAACAACTGAATCCACACAGCGTGATTGATGCCATGCGTCCTTTTTTACAAAACATCTGGTTGAATTTTTCGCTGGAGGAAAAACAGCAGTTTTTACGGCATTTACGCCACAAATGGGGCGTGGCCAGGCATAGGGCACCCGTTCAAAGCATTCAACTATTTAACGAATTAAAATTATCACACCGCCTGATTCTGTTAAAAGGAAGAATTTCTGATATTCGAAGCGCCGGTGAGGGTTTTGAAATCTACTACACAGATTCTAAAAACCAGGTAGAAAAATTCAAAACTTCCTTATTGATCAATTGTACCGGCCCCGAAGCCGATTATAACCGATTGGCATCTCCTCTTATTCAACAAATGCTAAAAGACGGAATAATAGTCTCGGATATGTTAAAATATGGCCTGGATGCGCAGAAAGACGGGCAAATTCGTCAAAACCTTTTCACTCTTGGGCCAGCGCTCAAGGGAATTTTATGGGAAAGCGTGGCAGTGCCCGAAATCAGGGTACAAGCAAGAGAAATTGTCTCAAAAATTATTTGCGATTAATTTTCGGTTTTTCAGCAATAATTTTATAATTCGTAGCAAGACAGGTCTTTTGGTTGGAATCGTTGGTTTAGCCTTAGTTATCTTTATTTTAGAAAGTTTACTGGGTTCCGGTGGAGCTTTGTTTTCTAACCAGGATACAGAAGTCGGTATGATTGCCGGTGACAAAATTGACTACACTGCTTTCAGTGCAAAAGTAAATGAGCAGATTGCGCAGATTCAAAAATCGAATCCAAACGCTACTATTGATGATAAAACAAAAGAACAGATCATTGAATCTGTCTGGAGCCAGTTAATCAATGAAAAAGTAATCAAAGTTCAGTATAAGAAATTAGGTATAACGGTATCAGAAGATGAATTGTATGACCTGATGCTGGTTCACCCGCACCAGTATGTTGTTCAACAATTAACGGATCAACAAACCGGTAAAGTTTACGAAGGATTTGCAAAAGCAGATGGCACCCTGGATTTAATGAAATTAAACCAGTGGGTTGGACAAATGAACGCGGAGCAGGAAAAATTCTGGCAGCAACTGGAGAAATCCATTCTTGAAGTACGTGCGGCAGAGAAATACAATAACCTGATCAAAAAAGGATTGTATGTAACTACTGCTGAAGCAAAAGATCAGTTCATCGCTCAAAACAAACAGGTAAATGCTTCTTTCGTTTTAAAACGTTATACCAGTGTTTCTGACTCAGCTGTGAAAGTAACTGACGAAGAAATTTCCGCTTACTATAACAAACACCAGAACGATTACAAGGTAACTGAAGCATCCCGCAAAATTGAATATATTGCCTATGATGTGATGCCTTCTAAAGCAGATTACGAAGGTTTATTAAAAGATGCTCAGCGTGTAACTGAAGAGTTTAAAACTAAAACAGCGGAAGAAGATTCATCCTATATCGCAACGGAAAGTGAAGGCGGCCAGGTTAACATCGCCAGCTATGGAAAAAAGAATATGATCATTTCTGATTCTACAGTTTACACTTCTCCAAAAGGAACTGTTTTTGGCCCATACACAGAAGGAACATTTTTAAAAGTATATAAATTAACAGATGTCAAATCTATTGCCGACTCTGCAAAAGTTCGTCATATCCTAATTGGTTTGCAAAGCCAGAGAACACAATCGCAACGTACGCCTGAAGCTGCAAAACGTATTGCTGACAGTTTATTAGTGTTATTGAAAAACAAACAAGTGAAATTTGACACCCTGGTAAAAACCATGTCGGATGATATGGGATCTATTGATAAAGGTGGTGACTACGGATGGTTTGATGAGAACAAAGGCTTTGTTGACCCTTTCAAAAATGCAGGTTTACAGGGAACGGTTGGTAATATTACCATTGTTCCAACTCAGTTCGGTTTTCACATCATCGAGGTTTTAAATGTTTCTAAAACACGTCATAATTCTTACACTGTGGCGCAAATAAGTAAATTAATTTCTCCAAGTGCAGAAACTACGCAGGAGTATTATAAAGTAGCGAGCGATTTTGCAGGAAAAAACACTACGGGTGACGCTTTTAATAAAAGTGTAGAAGCTGAAAAACTGAACAAACGTATTGCGGAGAACATCAAAGAAGGTGATAAAGGTTTACCTGGCTTAGAGGGCGCCAAAGATTTAGTACGCTGGGTTTATAAAGCAAAAAAAGGAGAAGTATCTCCCGTATTTGAATTCAAAGATCGTTTTGTGGTAGCACAACTGGTTAGCATTAAAGATAAAGGAATTGCTCCTTTAGAAGATGTGAAGGATGATGTGACTGCTAAGGCGATTCGTGATAAGAAAGCAGAAACATTTATAGCTGAGTTTAATACCAAAGCAGGTGCATCTAAATCCATTGATGACATCGCTTCTAAAATGGGCTTAACAGCTGAAAAAGCAGATAACTTAACTTTCTCTGCATTTAATGTAGCAGCTATTGGAAGAGAAGATGCTTTAATTGGTACTGCAACTGCTATGAAAACAGGAACGACCAGTAAAGCTATCAAAGGTGATAACGGTGTATTTGTAGTGAGCATAGCATCAGTTACGGATGCTGTTTTACCAAAAGAATTTAAAGGAAAGCAAGTTGAAATTGAAAGAATGAATGCTGGCCGCGTGGATTATGAATTATTTGATGCCCTGAAAGAAAAAGCAGGCATTGAAGACCACAGGGGCAAATTTGATTTCTAATAATTTATTCAGTTAAAAGCCTCCCCGTCAACCGGGGAGGCTTTTTTATTTTCAGTATATTGAAATCAAAAATTGCACATGCAGCTTTCAGACTTAATAAACAGTTATGGTATTCTGACAATTATTTTATTGTCCATCTCTGCTTTTATTGCCGGCTTCATTGACGCGGTTGTTGGCGGTGGCGGACTCATCCAGACACCCTTTTTACTAATTACATTTCCAAAAATGCCGCTGCCTGTTTTATTTGGAACCAATAAGATAGCGGCGTTGGCCGGAACTTCCATTGCTGCTTTCAGGTACGCCAAAAAAATAACATTTGATTTTAAATTACTGTTTGTTATTGCCGCCAGTTGCTTTGTTTCCTCTTTCCTCGGCGCTCAGATAGTTAATCAGATTGACACAGCCCTGTTAAAACCTCTTATTTTAGTGATTCTGATTGTTATAGCTATCTATACCTTTCTTAAAAAAGATTTAGGCTCAGCAGAGACCAAAGAACTTCCTCTGAGTAAACAAATGGTTTATGGTTCTTGTATCGGATTAATTGTTGGTTTTTATGACGGCTTCTTTGGGCCCGGTACAGGAAGTTTTTTTGTGCTCGGTTTTGTAGTAATTCTTGGCTTTGAATTTGTAAAAGCATCGGCATATGCCAAAGTTGTGAACTGCATCACCAATATCTCCGCGCTTATCGTTTTTATCAGGCAAGGAAATTATATTTTAGATTTGGCCATCTTACTTGCGGCATTTAACATCATTGGAAGTTATATTGGAAGTTCGCTAGCGCTTAAAAAAGGAAATGGATTTGTGCGGGTTATATTTCTCGTGATTGTCTCTTTGATGATCCTGAAATATGGATACGATGTGTTGAGTGTTTATATTTAAATTAAATGCTGGTGTGCTTAACACTTACATGCGATACCCTTAGAAGAGAAAATAAAAAAACACCACGATGTTCGTGGTGTTTTTTTTACAGGTAAGATTTAGTGGTAGTTGATTATTGTTTTACAATTGTGTTTCCGGACATAGTGACTGCCCCGGTTCTTGCTAACGCTCTACCGTCAAGTGTAGCTCCCGTATTGAAGGAAATTGATTGCATCGCCATGATGGTTCCTTTCATAACGGACGTTGTTCCCAAAGTAACTGAAGAACCTACCTGCCAAAAAATATGGGAAGCCTGTGCTCCACCTGCTAAAAACACCTGGCGACCTGAAGTTGTGGTAAACGCAGAAGCTATCTGTATGATAAAAACCGCATTCGGGTTTCCTTTAGCATCAAAGGTTACATCACCTGATGAAATCGCCAGTGAGGAAGTGGATTTATAAAGTCCCGGTGTTAATGTTAATCCGCCGATATTACCGGATAATGAAACCATACCGGTGGTAGATCTTCCGGCAGCGTCGTTATATGCCGCAGTTAAATCCAATTTAGCCTGGTTAGAAATAGCATCGTTGATATGTTGTGTTCCAACTAATATTCCGGGAGGGAAACCACCAATAGAGGTTCCGGGGCTTAAACCCATATCACCGGTTATGTTCGTAGCGCCAGTGTTGGTAATACCCGAACCAGCTAATATAGCCAGACTTGCCGCACCAGCCATATTTACAGGCGCCTGCATCGTAGTTTGAGTTGGTATACTCATCAAAACTGCCGGAGAAGATCCCGAAGATGAATTTTTTTTCTTGCATGCGCCAAATAAGGCGATGGACAACATGGCAATACCTAATATAATTTGCTTCGTTTTGGAATTAGCTTTGCCATTTTCCTTAACCGGTTGATTAATTTTCTGTTTCATAATTGAAATTTTAGTTTCCACGACTTGTGGAGCGATGTGAAAATATTCCACGATGTAAAGGTGGCCAACTAAAATTCAATTATTTTACATAAGCAGAGTTATAAGATATAGTATTCACTGATTTCAATTCTATACAGCAAACTACATTTTGTCCATATACCAGCTCAGCTCTTTTTCAATCTTCTTGTAATGCAAGGCGTTCGAAATAATTTTATTTAAGCGCATGAAAGCTGTCTCGCTTTTCACCACGTAATCAAAAGCCTTGTGGTGCATACAATCTACCGCTACCTCAATTTTATCCTGAGAAGATAACATGATCACCGGAATTGATTCATCAAATAATTTTATTTTGTCGAGCGTTTGCATTCCGTTCATAGCACCTTCTTCAATACCATCCAGTTGATAGTCTAGAATGATAACATCCGGACGTAATTCCAAATTTTGAATGCATAATTCACCGGTGGCAAATGTCTTTATAGAAAACTCTGTTCTCTCCACAAATTCGAGTTCCAATGTTCTTAAGAACAAGGCATCATCATCAACCAGGAAAATATTTATTTTAGCTAAGTACTCCATTTTTTTTATTTTTAATTGTTAGGTATTCGGTTTCTAATTCTTTACACGCCTGCATACAAACCTTTTCAAGCTGAGAGACTAAATCTGATATTTCATGTTCCTGAGTTTTTGCCCTAGCGTAGTCCTGAATTTTTTTTGCCATATTCTCAAAATCAGGGTTTAATCCAACGATGGAAAATGAAGGAATCATTTTATGAACGGCTTTATGCAACACAGTCCAGTCCTTCGCTTTGTGGCTTTTAACCATTGAACTGATGAGTGGGGGTGTTTGTTCCAGATAAAGTGATATCATTTCCATCATCAATACAGGATTAGACTTAGTACGACGATTAAGGTATTCGAGGTTGACACAACGAACATCCTCCTGCTCGACAACCAGTTCAGGCTCTTGCTTCAATTGCTTACCGGGCTTTTTGACGTAGCCTATAATTTTATGGTAAAGTAAACGTTCATCAACCGGCTTGGCGATATAATCATTCATTCCCACAGATTTACATTTTGCTAAATCCACTGTCGTAACGTCTGCGGTTAAAGCTATGATAGGGATCTGTGAATTCATTTTGTTACGGATAAATTCAGTTGCTTCAAATCCGTTCATTTCCGGCATCTGAAGATCCATTAAAATAATGTCATACTCTTTATGCTGAAGTTTTTCTAAAGCGATTTTTCCATTGTCTGCAATATCCGGTTCAAAGCCAAAATCCTCCAATACGGTTTTCATCAACAATTGATTCAATGCAATATCTTCAACTACTAAAATTTTTATGTTCTTCACTTCCTCATCCAACTTTTCCATTTCTGTCTCAGATTCCGCTTCAGCTTTTGTTTTGGTAAAGCTTAATGTAAAACTAAAAGTCGAGCCTTCATCCACTTTACTGTTAACATCTATAGTACCATGCTGAGACTCGACCAACTGTTTAACAATCGCCAATCCCAAGCCTGTTCCACCATACAATCTGGAAGTGCCACTGGTAGCCTGTTGGAAATTTTCAAAAATATTTTCCTTCTTGTGTTCCGAGATTCCAATGCCCGTATCGCTCACCGAAAATTTTATAGTTGCTTTTTCCTCATCTTCGTCCAACAAACTCGCTTTCACTGTAATTTTTCCTTCTGATGTAAATTTAACAGCGTTGCTTACCAGATTTAAAATGATTTGATGAAGCCTCACCGGATCACCCACTAACACGTCGGGTATTTTACTATCATACTCTTTCACCAATACCAGGTTTTTTTCCTGAATTTTTGTTTCAAAAAGATGAAGCATGGCAGATAAGGAGGAAGCCATTTTAAAAGGCGTATGCTCAAAGGTCATTTTTCCGGCGTCTACTTTGGCAAGATCCAGGATATCGTTTATTAAAACAATTAAGGCGTCGCCGCTCACTTTAATAGCAGACAAATATTCTTTTTGTTTTTCAGTTAAATCTGTTTTTAGTACAACTTTAGTAAAACCAATAATGGCATTCATTGGGGTCCGGATTTCATGGCTCATGTTCGATAAAAACATCTGTTTCGCCTTCACGGCGTCCTCCGCTATCACTGTTGCCTTCTCTGCAATTTCTGTTGCCTTTTCCGCTTTGCTCTGGGCTTCCTCTGCTATACCCTGGGAAAGTTCAGCAAATACTTTTGCCTCCGTTAGCTCTGTAGCAATTTTTTTCTGTTCGGTTACATCTCTCGCTACAATAACGACACCTAAAACTTTGCCTTTATTGTCTCTATAAACCGAACCGTTGAATAAAACATCCGTCAGTTTACCGTTTTTATGCCGCAGCGTCAAAGGCGAATCAGCAACTGAACCTTTGGCGAATACTTCCTGGTAAACTTCACGTGCTTTTTGCGGCTCCGTAAAGTAATCGAAGAAATCAGTGTTCGTCAGTTTTTCCCTTGAAATTCCTGTTATATTGGCCGTAGCCTGGTTCATGTCGGTTATCTTTCCATTGATGTTGATAGTTACCAAGGGATCTCTACTGGCTTCAATTAAACTTCGGGCGTATTGCGATTCCTGTTCTGTAGTGTTTTCCATTTCCTTCTGTATTTAATTGCCGATATCTTCAATTGGGCTCCGTCTCTTATCTTTCAATTTTTTAAAGTGCGAAGGGGATAATCCTGTAATTTTTTTAAACTGGTTGGATAAATGCGCAACGCTGCTATAGTTCATTTTCCAGGCGATTTCAGAAATATTTAATTCATCATAAATCATCAATTCTTTTATCCGCTCGATTTTATGAACGATGATAAACTGTTGAATAGTGATTCCTTTCACCTCCGAAAAAACGTTCGATAAATAGGTATAATCAAATTGCAATTTTTCGGCGATATACTCAGAGTAATTAGTTTTCGGAACCTCGTCTGAATAATGGATCATATCAATGATCACATTTTTTATTTTCTCTATCAGCACTGACTTTTTATCATCCATTAACTCAAGACCGGAAACAAGAAGTGCCTCTTTCAATTGTTCACGCTGAATCGTTGAAATATTCTCCATGATATCTATTTCCCCGAGGTCAACAACGATAAAATGCAATCCAAGTTTTTTCAGCTCTTCTTTCACCACTATTTTGCAGCGAGTACTGACCATGTATTTGATGTATAATTTCAAATCAATTATGTTTAAATAATTTTATAAAGTTCGACAAGGTTCTTTGCTTATTTATATATAACCTGTGATAAAAGTTATATAAATCACTTATTTACGTGATTGCATTTGCGGAATCTATGTAAGATACCACTATTAAATGATTATCCCACGTTTATTGTGATTTATTCTGATTTAAGCAATGCTAACTCGCTTCCGTTAGAATTGCCACAAATTAACACGCGTATCACAAATAAAAACCCCTGCCTGATTCACATCAGCCAGGGGTTTCAAATTCAAATAGGGCTAAACCCTTCGACTCCACTATGGGTATCTAAGCTTCAATCTCTGTTACAATACTTGGGAAGATCCTCACATTGTTGTTTTCCTCTCTACGGAACTGATAGGTATATTTGTAATGCGCCTCCAAGCCGGATTTATTCGGTAGACCGTTAATCATCATAATGTTCCGGTTCTTCGCAAAGCGCAATAGTTCACGTAAGTAGTGGGCAGAAATCTGACCTACCTCATCAATAATACAGTGTACTTTAAAGTCGGTACTTCCACGGTGAGAAGATTCCTTAATAAATACATGTAATAAAGTAATGTAGATAATGGCTTTTACAAGAATATCTGTACCTGTACTACCGATACTGTCAATTTTATGCGTCCAGCCCGTTTCATTCAATCCTTCCTTGATATTGAATTTCAATTCAAATAAATCCTGTAAACGAATTTCTTCCTGCTCCTGCTCTTTAATCGCCGTGCGCAATTGATCCAATAATTTAACAGCACGGTTACTGATCTCACGATTTTTGTGAGTTGCGAAATCTGTATTGAATAATCCTTCGTTGTATACCAAGCCATTCTCTTCACGAAACTCCTGGATACGTTTCAATAATTTGTATACTTTATTATCCGAATCTTCCAGACGAATCTTAATGAACTCAATTAATTTTGATTCTTCAAACTCTGCTTTCTTGAAATCTTCCGCGATCAGAGTAATAATGTGCTGAATCTTATCTTTCTGTCCACTCAACTCTCTAACTTTAGTAGCAATACTATCTGTTACCAAACCAATCTGAGTCGCTGTTTCCGCAATAGACAATTCGATTTTGGCCTCATTAATGAATGACCGTAAGTTTTGCGCAAAACGTTCGTATTCACCCTGGGTCGCATCATTACGAATTACAAAGTTAAAATGGTTATCCAACCTGAACTTACCGGCGAATTCATTCACATAACGCTGGAAGGCTGTATATTCTTCATTAAAATGCGAATCGTTTTTAAGGAGCTGAGTACATAAATCCATTACACTGTAATTGGTTTTCTTTGGCTCTGCTCTGTCAATGATATCAGCATATTTATTGAATACCGGTGTTTCACGGAAATTCTTGGTAAAATAATTGATCCCGTTGTTAAACTCGATTAATTCTTCTTCAAACGCACGCTTTTGTTTATTCAACTCCATACGTTTGATGTTGAACTTACGGGCAATCTCTTCGATCTCCGCGCTCAGATCATTCGCGGTTTTAACGTACTCTTCTTTCTTCTGAATCAAATCAGGAAGCTTATCAAAGATCTCACGTTTATCCTTTAAATAATCGCTAACAATTTGAGAATACTGATCAATCTCTTTTAACGCCTCCTGTAATTCTTTAATACGGGCATCAATCTTTTTAATCTCTTTACTATCTACGCCTTTCGCTTTGAAATTAGATTCTTTTTCGTTGCTTAATTGTGTTTCTTTCTCTTCGTATTCTTTTACCTGGTTTTTCTTCTCTACTTCAAGTTCGGAAATTTCTGTTTCCTGTCTTGATTTCAAATCCGCTAAACGCTCGTCGTTAAACGCTTTTAATTTATCAAACTGGTTATTAAAGTCATTCAATAAATTATTCTTCTTCTTATTTAAGATCGCTAATTCTTCTTCAATGATGTTTATTTTCTGACGGTTACCGGATAAAGACTGTTCGATTTCAGTGCTTGCACGTTGTTTCCAGTCTTCAAGTTCCAGTATTAATTTTTTCTCGCGCTTGTCGGCTAATTCTAATGAGTAAGTTAATACTTTCAGATCTTCTTTTAACTCACCTAACTGCTTACCAAATTTATCAGCAGCCAGCATTTTTTCCTCATTATTAGCAGCCTGGAACTGATTCATGGATTCTTCCAGATCACGGATCATCGCCAGGCGCTCATTCTTTTCAAACTGGTATTCTTCAATGGTTTTTGAAACTACCTGAACATCATCCAGTTTTAAAGAGATACCATATAAAGACAAACCCTTCGCATCGGTTAAGGTTGGATTTAAATCCGTACGGAATAATAATTCCTCATTCACTACCTTACCAATAGTGGTATGCCAGTCTTTTACATTCTTTTCTAAATAACCATATAAGGCATCATGCTGAACATTTAATTTTTCCTCAATGGTTTTGATTTCTGTTTTAACACGGATGATCTCGTTATTGGTCTTTTGGATCTGGTTAGATAACGACAATTTTAATTTCGATTCTAAGTTTTCCCATTCCTTCTGATTGCTCTGAACCAAATTAGTTTTGATAGCAAGCTCCGATTTATTCTTGTAATTGATCGCTCTCAGGTCAGCTAATTCCGTTTCCTGCGCTTTGATCTCTGCTTCATAAAAACGGGTATTACGAATTACTTTTTCTTCCGCCTTTAATTCGTTGAACTCGATTTGCTTTGCAGTGACTTCAGAATTTAATTCCGTTAAGGCCTCCTCGCGTTTTTGCTTAAATTCAGCATCCTTCTTGTTAAATTCATTCTTCTGCAACAACTGTAATTCGTTGTAGTGGTTGAAAATTTCACTGGTACGGGAATTGATCTTATTGACGTAAGCTGTTTTATCATTACGCAATTGTTCAATTAAAGATGAATACTTCATCTCAATACTCTGCACATTGGAAGTTAAGGATTCATACTCACGACGGGCGATATTATAATCTACCTGCAATTTTTCACGTTCCGCGTTCTTTTCCACGGCCTGCTCAATATTTTTTTCTTTATACTCTTTTAATTTTTTATTGGCTTCACGAATGGTTCTGTCATAATACCCAATTTCTTCACGAACGTCTTTTTGCTTTTCTTCCAGATTCGTTTTTTGTTCTTCATTCGCTTCTGTTAAACGGTCGATCTCTTCTTGTTTTTCATGAGACGATTTGATGACAGCTTCATTTTGTGTTTCTGCATAACGTAAGCTGCTACCCAATTTATCAGCCATTTCCATCTGCGCACCTTTTAACATATGCACCTGATCGTATTTTTTATCAATGAGTTCAATTAATTGCTGAGATTCTTTTTTCAGATAAGTTTCAATATCCGAGTACTTTTCATTGAACTGGCGCAACTGGCGATCTACCTGCTCTAATTTAATGCTGCTGCTTTCAGAAGTTAAAGAGTTGGCGATAAAGTCTTTGATAAAACGGCTATCAATGCTGCTTTTGGAGCTTAAGAATACATTCGTAATTGATTTCGGAATATTCTGGTATTTTTCATTTCCTTTCAGGATATGGAACTTTGATAATTGCTTATCTGTTTCTGTTCCGTACAAAATATTACGGTAACGTTCAAACGTGTCAATTTGCTGAGAAACATAGATGCCACGTTTATCAAATCCTGCAATCACTTCTTTGATTTTAATGGCTTCATCATTTTCATTGAAAAAGTAATCCGGATTATACTCTGCGTCAACAAAACGGAACACCAGTTTATTATGACGGTACACAATGACAAAAAACGGTTTGGTTTCTGTCTGAATTTCATAAATCAGGTAAGAGTTCTCAAATTTAAAATAATGCTCTTCAAAAGGCTTCTGAGAAGCGGAGATGCCCAATCCCCTTGTATTGGCGCTATAAAAAAACAAAATTGCTCTTTGTAAAGAGGTTTTACCAAAGTTATTGGTTCCCACAAAACAGGTATTCCCACTCAATTCCAGGTCGGTATACTTGACATTCGCAATATTGATCTGAACAATTCTATTTAATATTCTGCAATTATTTTCCATTTCTATTTTTTTTATTTCCCTAGTCCCGATAGCTATCGGGCTCGCAGATCCACTTGTTTGTTTTTTCTTCTCGACTACTTCCGACAGCTATCGGGACGAACTGATATTTTATTTATTAATAATCGTATAATTGAGTGTTTACTTTTTTATTCATTGCGGAATCTTTGGTCTTCGGAGCCGCTGCACTCACTAACCTGATTGGATATAAGCCAATCGCACTACGTCTTTTATTGGCAGTAGTTATTTCTTTACCGATCGTTTTCTCATAACCAGTCAACGGTTCATAGAACTCCGGCGTTAATCCATTCATCACATTTCTTCTGTCCACTACACTTGCATAAAATTCGGGTGAAATGTTTCCGTCCTGTAGCGCTTTAAAGAGCAAATTATCCAATCGTTCATTTTTTCTATCCGCATCGTAACTTAACAGTGTATTTCTTGCAATTTCACCTGCTTTCCTTCCGACTAATTTAACCGAGGGGAAACCGTTTTGCTGAATCTTACTCAGAAGAGATGCTGCTGCAATGGAATCAGCTTTCATCCTGTCTTTTACTACTTTATATTTAGATAAATAATCCGGCGCCGTTTTACTGCATGTTTTGGATTTCATACAGGTTAAACAGTAACTAAGCGCCTCTTTATATTTTGCATCCGCTGATTTACTTTTAGAAGCTGCACTGTTAATTAATTCTTCCTGCCAGGTCATATTTCTTGAGGCGTTTCGGGCCTGCTCCCATTTTGCAATATTATCCAGATATTCTTTTTTGGTATTCTGATTATAGAAAACGACGTCGGCTTTTCTCACACTATCAATCTCATATCCGTTAACAATTGCCTTTTCCAAAAAATGCAGGCCTTTAAATTCCTCTCTGATCTTAATCGCACACAAAGCAGCCCGGAAATAATGTCCCGGATTTACCTGTCCTTTATAATTCGCGAAAGCGTTATCAAATTTTGCGTAGGCCTGTAATAGTGAATCATTTTTATACATGCGCTCGGCATTAGAAACATTCTCATGAAATGAAACAAAATCATCAGAGGCCGTCGAATACTTAGCCTGAGCTAATAAATTCAGATTACATACAATCAGTAACAAAGAAATTAAATGCTTCATGTTTTATTTTTTTAGTTATAAATGATCCCCTGTGTATCATCACCGGCACCACTGTCTTCATAAATGGCAACAGAATTGATGACATCCAATAAATAATTATAAGAGTCCAAAACTTTATAGGACTCCGATTTTTCATCCTCTAATTCAAGGAATGAATCCCTGCTCATTAAATCACAAATCTCACGAACCTTGTTATGTAACGTTTCAGAACGATACAATGGAATCTTTTGAAGCTTTTGCTTTAAGCGCACATTCGCATTACACTCTTCAGCAATTTCACTCGGACGAAAACGGCTACCAATCCCGATCTTATTATCCATACTTGCAAACAAGTCGATGATATCGATGTAACGCTCGAAACGCTCCAGTTTTTTCTCTAATTCTGAATTTGGTTCGCTTAATTTTGAGAAATAGAAAAAATTATTTCCACGCTCAATGTTGTAACGAATGACATTAAAATAAGCCTGAAGCCTGTCAAAGTTTTCCGGATTATTAATGATGTCATACAAACGGTTCATTCCATCCCTGCTCCCATTGCTGGAAATAAAAGCGCCACGCGCCATCACTGCAAAAATATCGTGGGTTTGTTTGGGTAAATTAAAACTAGTTTCTTCCATGTTATTGTATTCTTGACACCGCCTAAAATAACAAGCGGGGCTTTATTATTTTTATTTAGTTGCTTTTTCTTTTTTTGCTTTTTCCTTTAACGGAAGGATCAGAGTATATCCCAATCGCTTCTTAATATTAGTCACAGCCTCCACATAATCATGATACTGCAGACGGTATTTAAAATCCAACTGATTCTGGTATTCCATGGCAATTTCCACGAATAAGGATAATCGTTCCTCAAATGTGACCGTACCGATAGTTTTAGGAAATTTATACTCAATTAAATATTCAAACAAATTCAGTTTGGTTTGAGTCAGAAAACGCTCTACTAACTTTTCTGTATCTAATTTGATTTGCTGTTCTAAACCTTTGTCTTTAAAATTACCTGCCATTTTATCGGCAAGTCCGCGTACCATTAAACGGGTGATCTTGTATTTCTCGGCAATACGTTTACACAACACATGGCCATCATCACTGTATAGAAAATCAATCGGAATTTTTGTCTTAGGAGTTTTGTGTCCATTATGTTTCAGCGTATTAATGCCTGAAACAATTTCTCTGAAATTCGTTTTGAAATGCAGTGTTCCATGATCCTTTACCTCTTTCAGACGCTGTGCTTTTTTGTACACATCTAACTGGTACTGAATCTTATTAATAAAATCGGTAATGTCTGTTTGTATTTCAATTAAGAAATCGAGATTCTCAATCAGGCTTATTTTAAGAGACGCTACAATTCCAAATAATTCTGTGTCATTCGTGATGTTAAACAACACCCTTGTTTCATCCACGATGGCATTTGTTTGCTTGATAAATTCGATGATCGTATCGCGTTTTTCACGGTAATCTTCCAGCTTCTGCAATTTAATGCGGTAGTTACTTTCATTCTTGTAAGTATCATCTACATTTTTTTGAAGCTTAATAATTTCACGGGTAAGCGTCGAATTGATTCGCTTCAGGTATTTCTTGATACTACGCAGGAAACGCATTTCACGGGCTTCCTGGTAGAATTTAATGTGACGTTTTAATTCATTGATGTAATCGTTTATGAAACCCGGAGTTACTTCCCCAATCTCCATGAAATCCTCGAACATGGCAACTACTGCGTCGTTCAGACTCACGACATTTTCATATTCATACAGAATATCCAGGGAAACCAATTTCCGGTATTGCTCTTCGGAAATATCATCACGTCCCAATAATTCGTTTACAGTGATATGGTCACGTTGTCCGAATAGTAATTCCACTACACCACGATTGTGGTATAGATTTGATAGCAAATCTTTTACATTA
>JAJNBG010000034.1 GCA_021155905.1 Bacteroidota bacterium | reverse complement strand
AGCTTCAACTGCATCGGGTTTAATCATTGTAAAAGTGATATTTCCTGCCATATTATTTTTTTAGGCTGCAAAGATACAAATATTGTTTTTATATCAAATAGCATATTTCTTATTAAAAACTTAACCACATAGGATTGCATTATTCTATGTGGTTATAATGGCATCCACCGCTTAATATGAGATTAGATATAAATATCACCGGATTCGAATTAAAATACCCTAAATTTGTCAACCAAAATCAAATCATGCAAAAAGATTCTTTTCCAAAGTTCAGGGCCTTATTAAAAAAGTCAGAGAATATAGTTATTGTTACTCATTTTAACCCCGATGGGGATGCCATGGGGTCTTCGCTGGCATTGTATAATTATTTGGTTAAACTGGAGAAAAACGTTTGCGTGATTACACCTAACGAGTACCCTGAATTTTTGCATTGGTTACCGGGCCATAAGAAAGTCATACCCTATACTAAAAATCAAAAAAAAGCAGCGAGCCTGATTGCGAAAAGTGATCTGATCTTTACGCTTGACTTTAATAATTATTCAAGACTGGAAGGACTTGGAGACCTCTTAAAAGATTCTCAGGCAAAAAAAATACTGGTCGATCATCACCAACAACCCGATACCTATGCCACCTTAATGTATCACGATGTGAAGGCCTGCTCCACCTGTGAACTGGTATATGAGTTAATTGTTGGGCTAAGCGGAAAAAAAATAATTGACAAAGATATTGCCGCGTGTTTATATACCGGAATAATGACAGATACCGGTTCTTTCCGTTATGACAGTGTAACGCCTGAAACGCATCTTATTCTATCTGGTCTACTGTCCACGGGTTTAAAACCAAGCGACATTCATGCTGCAGTATATGATACCTACAGCGAAAGCCGCGTTAAGTTGCTGGGATATTGCCTGTCTGAAAAAATGGTAGTCATGCCTGAATTTCAAACGGCCTATATATCCTTATCGGAGAAAGAATTACAACGGTTCAGTCACCAAAAAGGCGACACAGAAGGCATCGTGAATTATCCTTTTGCCATTAAAGGCATTAAGTTCTGTGCATTCTTTTCAGAGGGCGATGGTAAAATAAAAATCTCCTTCCGAAGCAAAGGTGATTTTGACGTGAACCAGTTTGCGCGTAAACACTTTAATGGTGGCGGACATATCAATGCTGCCGGTGGCAGAGGGAATGTGTACGACCTTAAAAAGACCATTCACGAATTTTTAAATCTTCTTCCGATTTATAAGAAAGAGATTTTAAAGAAATAAGGTCTTTAAAATTGTAAAATATTTTATTCTTTATTACTTTTTTCATTGCTAAAAAAGTAAGCAAAAAAGCTAGTCAAAACGATGTCCCCGCGCTCTTTTGATTTTTAAGTTTCGCAACCAAAAGAGGACTAAAGCTCTTTTGGGCTCAACTAAAAAAATCAAATTAGTAATGTTTGGTTTATTGTTTTTTAATGGAATTACTGAATACGCTTCGCTATTTCACAGCATATTCGACGCCGCGTTTTGACAGGCCTGCCCGCTTTCCATTCGGAGTTTTATAGCATCTCTATATCTGACGAGAGCATGATAAAACCATGACTGCAGATGGCGCATGGACGTGAACGAACGGTGCGAACTACAATTTTTAGGGTGTTCTTGCGCTGCGCGCCCCTAAAAAGATTGGAGTTGGCGTTCGTTCTTGAATTTTTGTTTCTTTTTGTTCAAGCAAAAAGAAACAGAGAAAGTGCGCCGCAGGCAGGAAAGAACTATTATTCCTTAATAAACTTCATGTTAGCTACTGCTCCACTCTCATTTTTTACGCTAACAAAATATATACCTGTTTGCATATGCGTCAGAGAAATAGAATGAGTCGTTGTTTTTTCAGACAAAACGACCTTCCCTAAAACATCTGTAATTTCAACAGAAAGCATTGATTCATTTTCTGATTTAATATTCAAAACCGAATTGGCAGGATTTGGATAAAGGGTTAACGATTGACTAAACACCTGGTTCTCATCAACAGCAGTTAGCATAGATAAAGTATACTTATTAAAAAAGCGCCAGATCTCTACCGAGGCATTGATATCCAGATTAGTACCTGGCCCACCGAACGGAAAACCCGGCCAGGTATGCCCACCACCAATGATTTTAAATAATTCAACCGTACTCCCAGACATGCCATTGCCGTACAGGTAATGTTCGGCCGTGCAGCCATCCGACGTACTGGTATTCGGCACATTGCTAAAGATAGCTGTCGGATTGCACCCGTTTTTCTTTCTCCAATACCTCACAACGGAATCAACGTGCATCGACGCTGAACTTCCTGCATACGGAACCGTTGGATCATTGGTGCCGTGAATCTGCATGACAGGAACAGGGCGTGTGGGATGACAGTTAGCACCATATTGTGTACTAAAAATACTTCCTGTAACAGAGGCAATTGCCGTGATCCGGTTACTTAATTCACAGGCTAGTGTATGACTCATGTAGCCTCCGTTACTCATGCCGGTAGAATAAACGCGGTTTAAATTAATATTGTAAGTCAGGTCTAAGGAATCAATCAGGGCACTTAAAAAAGCGATATCATTTACTAATGTTGAAGACAATCCGGCATTCCAGAAGCGTTGTCCGGATGAATACGTGCCGTTAGGATAAACCATTAAAAAATTTGCTGTATCGGCAATGGGCATGAAATTAGCATACAATTGCTGCTGTTGCGCATTACTGGTATAACCATGTAAATTTAAAATGAGTGGCCTTGCGCTTGAACCGGTATAAATTGCCGGAACATATAAACGGTAGGATCTGTATTGGCCGCCGATATAAATACTGTCAATGACAGTTGTTTGTGCTTGAATGGTAAATAGAGCTGAAATAAAAAGAATTGTGAGTAAACGTTTTTTCATAATTTAAATTTGATTTACAAGGTAAATCAAATTCAGGAATATTACAAAAATCACAGTATGGTTTAAGCTGATAATAATTTACTTTTTTACTTTAAAAAACGTACTTTCGTTCTCTTAAAATTTAACATTTATGGCTAAATTCAGAAAACAAGATGCCCTTGATTATCACTCTCAGGGAAGACCCGGAAAAATTGAAGTAGTTCCTACCAAACCATATAGCACTCAAAGAGATCTTACCTTAGCATATTCTCCTGGCGTTGCAGAACCCTGTTTGGAAATTGAAAAAAACGCGGAAGATGCCTATAAATACACAGCCAAGGGGAACCTGGTAGCCGTAATATCTAACGGAACAGCTGTTCTTGGATTAGGGGACATTGGTGCACTTGCTTCCAAACCGGTAATGGAAGGTAAAGGCTTACTCTTTAAAATATTCGCGGATATTGATGTGTTTGACATTGAAGTAGACACCAAAAACATTGATGAATTTGTTAATACGGTAAAAAATATTGCCTGCACGTTTGGAGGTATTAATTTAGAAGATATCAAAGCTCCTGAATGTTTTGAAATTGAACGCCGTTTAAAGGAAGAATTGAATATCCCTTTAATGCATGATGACCAGCACGGTACCGCGATCATTTCATCTGCAGGTTTATTAAATGCAGTGGAATTATCCGGCAAGAAAATGAGCGAGGTAAAAGTCGTGATCAATGGTGCCGGTGCTTCCGCGAACTCCTGTGCTAAAATGTACATTGCGGTTGGTGTGAAGAAAGAAAACATTTTGATGCTCGACAGTAAAGGAGTCATCAATAAAAACCGTAAAGACCTGGATCAGTACAAAACATTTTTCGCCTCTGATAATGTCAAGGTCAATACACTGGAAGAAGCCATTAAAGGGGCTGATGTTTTTGTCGGATTATCCAAAGGAAATATATTATCACAGGACATGGTTCGCGCCATGGCCAAGAACTGTATTGTTTTTGCGTTGGCAAACCCGACTCCTGAAATTTCTTACGATGAAGCCATTGCGGCCCGTCCCGATATTATTGTAGCGACAGGCCGAAGCGATCATCCTAACCAGGTAAATAACGTACTGGGCTTTCCTTTTATTTTCAGGGGAGCGCTGGATGTTCGTGCTACGACCATCAACGAAGAAATGAAACTGGCTGCCGCTTTAGCCATCGCTGCTTTAGCAAAAGAAAGTGTTCCGGATTATGTGAACCTGGCTTACGGCTCGAAAAATTTAAGCTTCGGAACCGATTATATTATTCCTAAACCAATTGATAGCCGTTTGATTTCTACGGTAAGTTCTGCTGTTGCCAAAGCTGCGATCGATAGCGGTGTCGCCAAACGCATCATCACCGATTGGGAAGCTTACCGTACGGAGCTCGATAACCGTTTAGGAAAAGACAACAAACTGATGCGTACGATTGCCAACAAGGCAAAATCAAATCCTAAGCGTGTTGTATTTACGGAAGCGGACACATATAAAATTTTAAAAGCAGCGCAGGTTGCAAAAGACGATGGGATTGCGAAACCGATCCTGTTGGGTAATAAAGAAAAAATCCTGGCTTTAATTGAAGAGCATCAGATTGATATCGGTGATACACCAATCATTGATACCTGGTTGCCTGAAGAAGAAGACCGGAGAAATAAATTTGGTGACATGTTGTGGGTGAAACAGCAGCGACGTGGTTTAACACAATACGATGCCCGCAAATTAATGCGCGACCGGAATTATTTTGGTGCCATGATGGTGGACCAGGGATTGGCGGATGCCATGATCTCCGGTTTAACCAGAAAATACGGAGCGCCTATTAAACCGGCGTTGGACGTAATTGGTGTTCAGGAAGGCGTGAGCCGGGTTGCCGGTTTATACATGATGATTACCAAGCGCGGGCCATACTTCTTCGCGGATACAACCATGAACACCGATCCGACTGCACAACAGCTGGCGGATATCGCGGTACTAACGGCCAACACCGTGAAGCAATTTAATATTATACCTCGTATAGCAGTACTCTCCTACTCCAACTTCGGTTCAGCGGAAGGCGATGTACCAAAGAAAGCGCAGGAAGCTGTGAAAATTCTTCATAAAAATTACCCGGGCTTAATTGTGGATGGAGACATTCAGGCTAACTTCGCAGTGAATAATGATCTGTTGAAAGAACAATTTCCGTTCAGCAATTTAGTGGATAAGGATGTGAATACATTTATCTTCCCTAACCTGGCTTCCGGTAATATTGCCTATAAATTATTACAGGAATTAGGTGGCGCTGAAGCCATTGGTCCTGTTTTAATGGGATTAAAAAAACCGGTGCACGTTTTACAGTTAGGAAGCTCGGTAAGAGAGATCGTTAACATGATCACGATTGCTGTAGTAGACGCACAGAATAAAAGATAGAAATATCTTAATCTTCAACAAAACACTTTTGTATAAATTACAGAGGTGTTTTTTTTTTTGCAGTAAAAGATAAAATATTAAATTGAAAATATGTGCAGACCCTATTCTTTTAAAACTTTTAAGGTTTGGCTGACACTATCATTATATGCTTTAAGGAAATAAATTCCATTTGATAATTCAGATATATTGATTTCTATTGAATTTGCAGCCGCATCGAATTTTGGTTCATTTGTGGATTTCACTAATTGGCCAGTAACATCAATAATCTCAATTTTAACTTTTGCTTCGTATGCCTGATTAGTAGTTATAGTAAATCGGCCCTTTCCCGGATTAGGATAGATCGTCATTTCATCTTCATTGCTCATCTCAAAAAGACCTGTAACAGTACAATTATCGCTGTAGCTTGCAGCTAAATCTTTTTGATTAGGCCAATGCGCACTCATATATGCGGCACTATCTACTTGTATGCAGGTGAGGTGGGGGTTATTAATTGTATTAATATAGGTAAGATTGGAATTATTTCCATTTTTTACATTCAAACTGGTTAATTGATTATACATACACCACAAAAACTCAAGAGTTGTATTGGCGGAAACATCTAAACTTGTTAATTGATTTTCATAACAATACAAAGTAATAAGAGCCTTATTCGCAGACACATTCAAAGTAGTTAATTGATTTTTGCAGCAATTAAGATAATTAAGAACTGTATTTGTGGCCAAATTTAAAGTATTTAATTGATTTTTGTAACAGTGCAATGATTTAAGAGCCGTGTTTGCAAACACATCCAGATTCGTTAATTGATTGAAGCCACAGTTCAAATTAGTTAGAGCGCTGTTAGAAGATACATCCAAACTCGTTAAATTATTTTCGTAACAAACCAATGCTTCCAGAGCGATTGCTCCTGAAAGATTCAAGTTTGTCAATTGATTGTAAGCACAGTCTAAACTAACAAGTGCGGTATTGGCGGAAACATCCAGGCTCGTTAGATGGTTGTTCCCACAACGTAAAATTGCAAGATCGGTATTTGCTGTAATATCCAAATTTATTAATTGGTTATAGGTACAGTCCAGGCTAATTAGAGCTGTATTAAAGGAAACATCCAAACTGTTTATCCCATTGTTGCCACACTTCAAATCTTTAAGAGCGACATTGGCAGACACATTCAAGGCATGCAAGCTATGATTGAAAGAACAGCTCAAACATGAAAGTGAAATAAACGATTCTATTCCTGTTAAATCTGAAATGTTCTTGCCATTTACATTAATTGTACCCGAAAAAGCCGCCGCTTCCGAAACCTGTATTTCGGTATCAGAATTCGTGTTGATAGAAGGGTTGCTTACCAAAGCAGCTTTAAAATTAGCATCCGGAATGTTTACATTTTGAGCTTTTGCAATTCCATCAATTGCAGGACACCACCCACTAAATGTAAATAAAATCGTATATATGGTAATTATTTTTTTCATGCCTTTTTAATTTAAAAAAAACGAATTTATTAAAGGTACCTACCTATTTACCTACGCTGTGAGTCATTCGGTAAAAGTTGATATAAAATAGTTTAAGTCACAATTAAAACTGATTTGAAATAATATTCTATGTTGCAAAAATCCGTGGGTTTTAATTTATTTTTTGTACTTTGTGGGTACTTAAAATCGCAACCCATGAAAAATATGATCCGGCTTTTGTTGATCCTGGTGGTGAGTTCCAATTGTGTTTCGGCACAGATTTATCCAGGCCTCAACATTTCCATGCTGGCTCATTTGAATCCTGAAACGGATAACACCGGTTCGGATGGAAGAAAGTATTCGGGATGCTGGGGATGGTACCAGTCCACAAAAAATAAAGAATACGCTATTGTTGGAACCAGTAAGCAAACCTATTTTATAGATGTGAGCAATCCCACAAACCCTGTCATTTTAGATTCTGTGAGAGCCAAACATACCGGTTGCACCTGGAGGGAAATAAAAACCTATCAGAATTATTGTTACATGGTAAGTGATCAGTGCCAGCCTAACAGCCTGCAAATTGTGGATATGCAATACCTTCCTGATTCCGTTCATGTGGTATATGACAGCAACGCCCTTTTTGAATTTTGTCATACCATTTTTGTTGATCA
This sequence comes from Bacteroidota bacterium, assembly GCA_021155905.1. Taxonomy (GTDB): domain Bacteria; phylum Bacteroidota; class Bacteroidia; order B-17B0; family Aurantibacillaceae; genus UBA4416. Next base: position 63,686 of record JAJNBG010000034.1, on the reverse strand, counting down.
GGATAAACTCTATTGTGGTTCCGTCAAAAATTCAGCAGCCATGGGTGGAGGTTATTCTACCATGCGCGTGTATAGTCTGGCCACCCCTTCAGTGCCGGTTTTAGTAAGAAGCCTGGAGCAGGATGTGAGCACAACCATCATTGATGTCGTGCATGATATGTTTGTGAGAAACGATACGGTCTTTGCCTCCTGTGGCTACAAAGGTTTTCATATTTTAAAATTAACGGCAGCCAACACATTTTCACTGATGCAATCTTTTACCGGATATCCCTACAGTGGTTATAACCACAGCTCCTGGCAAACCGACGATCGTAAAACCATTGTGTTTGCCGATGAAGTTCCTGCCAGTAAGCCCGCGAAGGTAATCGACGTGACCGATATTTATAATATATCAGTGTTGGATACTATCAATTCACATCCGTTGGCAACTCCTCATAATCCTTACATCATCGGCAACAACTGGTGCTGGATGAGTACTTACCAGGACGGGCTCTATTTGTATAATATTTCGAATCCATCCAATACGACCATATATGGTTACTTCGACACCAGCCCGTTGTATGGCGTGAATGATAATTTCAGTACCAACGCTTACCGTGGGAACTGGGGTGCCTATCCATATCTGCCAAGTAAAATTATTATTGCCACTGACATGCAGAACGGGATTTTTATTCTGAAAGGAAACAATACCTATGAAAGCACGACAGGGGTTAAAGAAACAGAGGCCTCTGCGATCTCCAGCGTATTCTCAGTATTTCCAAACCCGGCCTCTCACGAACTGAATTGCATCATTGCCAATCACAACAATGCCAATCTACAATTCAGCATTACCGATGTGTTGGGTAAAACCGTTGTTTCAGACACATGGCACATCGACCGGTTATTGTATAAGGCAAACATTAATACCAACGGTTTAAGCGATGGTTGTTATTTTGTAACGATCAAAGGAGACAACCTGCATGAAACAAAAAAAATAATCATTCAAAAATAACAGAGACTAAAAATTTATATGTTCACAAAAGATTCAATTATTGGCGTAGTAGGTTCAGGAGCCATGGGAAGCGGTATTGCTCAGGTGGCTTCCACCGCAGGACACAAAACTATTGTTTACGATACAAACGAAGCCGCTCTGGAGAAAGCCAAAAGCAATTTACAAAGCTCTTTAAACAAGCTGGTTGAAAAACAAAAAATTACCGCGGAGAAAGCGCAATCCATTTTAAGCTTAACAAGCTATACAGGAAACATCGGCGATTTTAAATCCTGTGACCTGATCATTGAGGCGATTGTAGAAAAAAGTGAGGTCAAACAAAGTGTATTTAAGGAACTGGAAAGCATTACTTCCGAAACCTGCGTGTTAGCTTCCAATACGTCTTCCCTATCCATTACTTCAATCGCGTCTGCCTGCCAGAAACCTGAAAAAGTAGTCGGTATACATTTTTTTAACCCGGCTACACTGATGCCTTTAGTGGAAATTATTCCTGGTGTTGCAACTGATCCGAACATTGCTCATCAATGTCAGGCCTTGATTAACAGCTGGGGTAAGGTAACGGTGATGGCAAAAGATACACCGGGATTTATTGTGAATCGTGTGGCCCGGCCTTTTTACAGCGAAGCTTTACGCATATATGATGAACAATTAGCCGACATGGCAACCATCGATTGGGCCATGCGCGAGATTGGTGGATTTAAAATGGGTCCTTTTGAGTTAATGGACCTTATAGGACATGATGTGAATTACGTAGTAACCGAAACCGTATGGCAGCAATTTTATTATGATCCTCGTTTTAAACCATCGCTGACACAAAAACGTTTACTGGAAGCAAAATTTCTCGGAAAAAAATCAGGACGTGGCTTCTATGACTACCGGGAAGGGGTCACAGTACCTGAGCCAAAAAAAGATGAAGCGCTGGGGCGGGAAATCGTGAGTCGCATCCTATGTATGCTCGTAAATGAAGCCTGTGACACCAATTATTTAGGTATTGCATCTATTACAGATATTGACCTTGCCATGACTAAAGGTGTCAATTATCCAAAAGGCTTGCTGCAATGGGCTGATGAAATCGGGCCGGATAAGGTACTGGCTGCAATGAATGCACTGTACGCGCGTTACGAAGAAGACCGTTACAGGGCATGTGTTTTGTTAAAAGACATGGTGAAACATGGCAAACGCTTTTATTAACCAGCCAATGTGTTAAACCACTGAGTGTAACTGTTTGGAAAATAGAATTATAATCTATAGATTTGAATATCAAAATTTATAAAAATGAAAAAAATCATTTTATCAGCATTCAGCATTTTATTTATCGGAAGCATCGTTTTTATTTCCTGTAAATCAAAAAATGATGATGATGCCATCACTCCAACTTATAAGGATGAAGCGCAAACGGGTACAGGTAATAATCCAAACATTACCAATGTAACTACAACCGGTACCATTGCGACAACTTCTACTCAGCAAAACTCAAGTATGAGCAGCGTGGGAATTGGTGCAGCATGGACAAGTTATGGTTGCCAGGCGGGACAAACCTGCTTAACGAATATTAATACAAGCACCAGCACAACTATTTCTGTATGTTTCTCTGGAACCATTACTACAGGAACCTATGCGCTTGTGAACCAAAACACACCTTTAACAACAGGTAAAGCAATTATGACGGTAACTAATCCTCCTAGCCAGGATGAAGGAAGTACATGGTACTCTTCAGCCGGAACGGTGAATGTAACAGTTAGCCCTGCTCCTGCCACAGATATTAAAGCAACATTCTCAAACATTGCCTGCTACAAAACACCCGGGGCATTTTACTCGGTAACGGTTTCAGGACAGGTTGGTTGCTTATAAACATAAAGAATATTAAATTAAGGCTCTACAAATTGTAGAGCCTTTTTATTTTACGGAAACACTGACTCACATAATCGCGCGATTAAAGCAATCTTACACCCTGGATGTGAGGGCGCTTTCCCTGATGCGTATCGGGACAGGTATCATTTTACTGGTGGACCTGTTTGTGCGCTCCTTATCCATACGGGCCTTCTTTACCGATGAAGGGGTATTGCCCCTTGAAACGCTGAAGCAATATAACTGGAGTCCTGTTTATTTTTCCTTTCATGCCATGCATGGCGAACTGTGGTGGCAGGTTGTTTTGTTTATATTGAATGTCTTTTGTCTGGTGCTGTTGATTATTGGCTTCAGGACACGACTGATGACGTTTATCTGCTGGGTATTTTTAACGTCATTGCAAAACCGTAACCCTTTTATTCTCCAGGGAGGTGACGATTTATTACGATTGCTTTTATTTTGGGCACTGTTTTTACCATGGGGCGAACACTATTCCATTCAAAAAAAATCCGTCTACCCTAACCGCTATGTGTCCTGGGCGGGCTTCGGATACTTGCTGTTGATGTGTTCCATTTTCTTTTTTTCGGCCATGCTAAAAACGTCACCGGAATGGAGAAGCGAAGGAACGGCCCTGTATTATGCATTGAGCCTCGACCAAATCCGCTTGCCATTTGGAAGTTTTCTGTACCAGTTTCCTACCCTGTTAAAAGCACTGACCTTTGCCGTTTTTTACATTGAACTACTCGCGCCTGTTTTATTGCTCCTGCCTTTTGTCCCAACAAAAGTTCGATCCGCTGGGTTGATTGCATACGCGTGTTTGTTTATCGGGATAGGCAGTACACTCTATGTTGGCTTGTTTTATATCATCGGCCTGGTTGGGCTTATTGGCTTGCTACCGTCTTCCGTGATTGATTGGTTTGAAAAACATTTTTATAAAAACAGGACGCTGTATGATGCTTCTTTTGAAAGCCTGGAAAAGCCGCCTGTTATTAAAGTAGCGGAGACCATCAAAAACTATTTCGTGATAGCCGTTATTATTTTCTGCCTGATGATGAATTTGGGAAGTATCAAAAAATTTCCTTACGCCCTCGATCCAACGGTGATCGCTTATGGTAAAGTATTACGGCTCGAACAGAACTGGGGCATGTTTTCTCCCAGCATTTTAAAAGATGATGGATGGTTTGTGTACAGTGGCTTAAACAAACAACATCAGTATATCGACATTAAGCATAACACCAACCCGGTTTCCTTTCAAAAACCGGAGACAGGCATTACCGAATTTGAAAGCGATCGCTGGCGAAAGTTCCATGAAAACTATACCTTTAATAATAACAACTACATGCGGCCCTTCTACTGCAAATATCTGCTGAAGAAATGGAACAAAGAACACCCTGATAATCCAATTTCAGATCTGGCCATTTTTTTTATGAAAGAAACGACTTTACCCGATTATAAAGTAAAACCAACTGTGAAAACAACGTTGTGCTATTGCGAAGAGAATCATTGAATACACAGACACATAGAGTATTGATAAGCAAAGAATATAAACTCATTATTCCTATTTGTAAGAGCGAAGCTCTCCCTATGCATTACTTTTATCATTCAGAAAAACTATGTAACTATGTGATTAAATTATCATGGAACTGAAACGCCTTTTTAAATATATCAATTACCGGCTCACTGCCTATACGGAGCACGATCTGCACTCCCCTTTCCTGTATAATTTTTACATGGAGCTGATTAAGAATGAATTTCCGTTTGGAGACTTTGAAGAATTGCAGGCAGTCAGACAATCCCTGGAAAAAAATACGACGGCGATTCACATCGTTGACCTTGGCGCAGGCTCTAAAAAATTACAATCTGATAAACGCTTCGTCAATCAAATTGCGAAACACGGCATTGCACAAAAGAAACAGGCGGAATTTATGTACCGTCTGTTGAATAAATTTGCACCGACTACGGTCGTTGAACTGGGAACTTCTATTGGCTTAACCACCTTGTATCTTTCCAAAGCTTCTCCCCGCTCCGATATATACAGTATTGAAGGTTGTCCTGATTTGGTGGAGTTCTCTCAAAAATTATTTATCGAACATCACGCACGAAACATTCAGAACATCACCGGAAATTTTGATACGGCTTTTCCGCATCTTTTGAAAAGCATTGATCACCTGGATCTTTTATACATCGACGGCAACCATGCCTATGAACCAACCATACGTTATTTCAACATGGCGCTGGAGAAAAAAACTGCCGATTCCATTTTTGTGTTTGATGATATTTACTGGAGTGCCGGCATGCTAAAGGCATGGAAGGAGATCTGCGCGCATCCCGATGTGACACTCAGTCTGGATTTATTTTATTTTGGGATTGTGTTCTTCCGATCCGAACAGAAGAACAAAGAGCACTTTGTACTTAAATTCTAATTTATTTCTTATTATTTTCTTGATACTTTTTGCAGCCAAAAAGTATCCAAAAAAGCTTATGATTTTGTGATAGGCATTTTTTGGATGCCGCTATCGCTCTATCCAAAATCGCTGATAAAAGCAACCCGCTTGCGCGTGCCGACCCTTCGTTGCTTTTACAGCTATTGCTGCACAAAATCATAGTCCCACACCTGATGTTCGTCATTCTATTGTGAGATAGAGATGTGCTATAAAACTCCGATTGGATATTCCATTTAGAGCCATGTGTATTGAAAACCAATATAAAACATCAACTGGAATGGCGCGTGGACGTGGACGAACGGTGTAGGGCTGAGCGTTAAGAAAATGTTTGGCAAACATTTTTAGCGAAGAGCCAGAAAGTGCGCCGCCAATTTTTTAGGGGTCCCTGCGCTGTGCGCCCCTAAAAAGATTGGTCCCGATAGCTATCGGGAGGCGTTCGTTCTTGATTTTTTGGTTCTTTTTCATCAAGAAAAAAGAACAATAAAAAACGCTTTTGGATACTCCCGATAGCTATCGGGATCGCAAAAGTATCGTAAAAAATACCTTTTGAATAATGGTAAGAATATATGATTTTTTAAAAGCTTTTATAAAGATCATATAAGTGTGTAATGCATGCAAGGCATTATTTTTAAAGTAATTTATAACCTCTGGTATTACAAATTAAAACGATCCTTACATGAACAATAAATTTACACTCTTAATAGTCATTATTGCATTAGTTGGATTTAGCAATATGGCGGAAGCCCAAAACGTCAACATCCCGGATGCGAATTTTAAATCGTATTTAGTGAGTAATTCTCTCATTAATACAAACATGGATAGCGAAATACAGGTTTCGGAAGCTGCTGCCTATACCGGCTTATTAAATGTTTCCTCAAAGAATATTGCTAACCTCACAGGCATAGAAGCATTCACAGCCATCACTACCTTATACTGCGCCAACAATCAGTTGACCAGTTTAAATTTGTCCTCGAATACGGCGCTCGAAAATTTAGAATGTGAAAATAATTTACTGACCAGTTTAAATGTCACAGGTGCTACCGCACTTGACTATGTCCATTGTTTCACTAACCGTTTAACGAATCTGGACGTGTCCGGCAATCCTGCACTTACCGACGTGACATGCTATGACAATGATTTAACGAATTTAAATGTGACTGGCCTTGTAAATTTAACCGAGTTGTATTGTTATGATAATCAATTAACCAGTTTAAACGTATCCACGAATACTGCTCTTGCTACCTTAAAATGTCATATCAATCAATTAACCGGTTTAAACGTTTCCGCCAATACTTCCCTGGTGCTTCTCGACTGTAGCAACAACCAACTCACGAGCCTGAATGCTTCAACTCCATCCCTGGTTCGATTGTACTGTTCTTACAATCCGTTGCAGAACCTGAATGTGGCCGCAAATGCTGCCCTTCAACACCTGTGGTGCGACAGTAATCAATTAAGTAGTTTGAATGTCTCAACCAATACGGCATTAACCTCCCTGCATTGCAGTATCAACCAGTTAAGCACACTGAATCTGTCAACGAATACTGCCCTGCAGGCCTTAGACTGTTACGACAATAATTTAAGCAGCTTAAATGTTTCTGCCAATTTAGCGCTGACCGGTTTATCCTGTGCTGGTAACCAGATAACGGGTTTAAATGTGAGCGCCAATACCGCTTTGATGGAACTGAATTGTAGCGGCAACCAGTTAACGAGCTTAAATGTAAAAAACGGAAACAATACCGCTTTTGGGTTTTTCAGCGCCACCGGTAACCCAAATCTTCAATGCATTGAAGTAGATAACGTGGCGTATTCAAATGCGAACTGGGCCATCGGTAAAGATGCGACCGCCGTGTATAGCGCAAACTGTGCAGTTATCAGCATACGGGGCCTCGCCAATAATAATACCGGAATCCTCATTTCTCCGAGTCCTTCTACCGGAATATTTACGGTTGAAACAAATCATGTATCCGACATGAACATCAGTGTGTTTGACATGACAGGAAAATGTGTTTACCAAAAACATTCCCCGGCCATGCTGAGCCAGGCCATCGACCTGAGTAGCGCATCCAAAGGTGTTTACTTTGTAAAAGTGATGGCCGATGATCATCATACCATTAAAAAAATAGTGATTCAGTAAATTTCGTCATTGCGAGGAGTTTTCCCAACGACGAAGCAATCACATACACAGATACCCTATGCCAGCCGTTCTCGCAGACTTGTAGTCCGTGACTTAAATTGCTTGCCTACGGCGTATATTCTACTTTTCTTTTTCCTTGATGAAAAAGAAACAATCCCGATAGCTATCGGGACAAGGCAATTCGCCAACCACCATTTTTTACGCGCAAGGCGGCCCAGGAAACGGAGTAAAAAAATGGCGGTTCACACCGAATTGCCAAAACCAGCCGCACTATTACCAACGTATGAGCGAGGTGCTAGCGCTATCCAATCGGAGTTTTACAGCACATCTCTCATGTAAATTTCGACTGGAAAGCGCGCGGGCCTGTCAAAACGCGGCGGCGGATGAGCTGTGAATTTTGATTTTTTTAGTTGAGCCCAAAAGAGCTTTAGTTCTCTTTTGGGTAGCGAAACTTAAAAATCAAAAGAGCGCGGGGCTATCGTTTTGACTAGCTTTTTTGCTTACTTTTTTAGCAATGAAAAAAGTAAGGTAAAGGGTTTTGGATACTCCCGATAGCTATCGGGATCGCAAAAGTATCAGAATAAATCTCATATAGGTTCAAACTGAAACTTCTACCCTGGTTCAATAATATACTTTAATTGTAATTCCCATTTGCCCAGCTGGTAGCCGGTTCCAACCATTCCCGGATAGGCTTATATATAAACCCATGCCTTAACCCGGTATTTAATTCTATTTCTTTATACTGCGGCATGGCTTTAGATCTGTCTCTGAATTTATGACAGCTGACACCATTTAAGGAATCACTCTTTTCGTAAATAGAAAGGATGTTGCCATAAAAAAGAATGTCAGAACGTTGACTGTATATCTCGTCATCACAGGCACCCATGAACACATAGTTGACGTCTTTGTTTTTCACATAAGTGGAAACATACATAGCAATGATGGAACCTTTGGAAGCCCCAATAACCGTTATGTGTTGTGGCTGGATATGTCGTTTCAACAGGCTATCGATTTGACCGGCTACAATTTGTGCATATGAGGTGACGTTTGTATTCGCTTTTCTGACTTCACTCATGACCGTGAAATTCCTTTTTTTCAAAGAGTCAAGAATGTCAAAATATTTGTAGGCGCCATATCCGTTGATACTGTCAACGGCATTCGGACCTTTGTTCTCCACAATTTTGCCATGAAGGTAAAAAACCACATTTTGCCCAAAGCCAGTTCTTATTAAAAGAGTTAAAATAACTGTGAGAAATAAATACCGTATTGTCATGTCTTTGTGGGTTGTGTAAACGCTATCGCAAGCTCATAACAAAGATAAATGATTACCCGACTTTTGCAATGTAGTAATATCGAACCAAGGTTATTCATGCTCAACTGGAGGCTGCCAAATTAACATATAATAACAGTAATAAAATATGGGGAAATAGTATCAATTCATACTTTCGGTCTTATATGAAACTAAATAAAAACTTTACTGTTGTTATTCTTATATTTTTAAGCGCTTTCACTTTCTCACAAAATTTTATCAAAGGTATAGTAACTGATTCTACCGGGACACCTGTTCCTTATTGCTCAATGGCTTTAATGAGTGCTAAAGATAGCTCCCAGGTCAAAGGTAATATTAGTGATAGCGCAGGCTTTTATTTTTTTGAAAAAATTATCCCTGGAAATTATTTTATCAGGTTCAGCGCTGTTGGTTTCAAATCAGCTAATACCATTAATTATTTTGTTGATTCTCTATCACAGATAATTGTTCCACCTCAGATTTTGAAAGCCGAGGGATTAAATCTCAAAGAAATTTCAGTATCAGTTTATAAGCCTGCTATAGAATTTAAAAAAGGCATTGTTGTAATGAATGTAGAGAATGATATCCTCGCCAAAGGAAATACTGTTCTTGAATTGTTGAAACGTATACCGGGCGTTATGGTTGATGCGCAAAATAACATTTCTGTAAATGGGGTTGCAGGCGTACTTTTTATGATCGATGAGCGTTTACAACAAATGCCCGCGCCTCAGGTGATCGACATGCTTTCCGGGATGAGCGCAGATGCTGTGTCCAAAATAGAGCTGATAAAAAATCCACCGGCACGTTATGACGCTGCAGGTACGGGCGGTTTAATTAATATAGTTACAAAACGTGCAAAGGTAAAAGGTTATAGCGGCAGTATTGCCTTTGGTGCGAGTTACGGTCAAAAAGTACGTTTCGGGCCCAATATTGGATTTAATTACAAATCAAATAAGCTAAGCGTCTTCACCAATTTCAATTATGGACATTATGAAGGAATAAATCGTCAAAAACTTGAGCGCACTATTACTACCAACGGAAGCACAGAAACGATAACCTCAAAAGGAACTAATGAAACGCTGGAGCGCATTTTTTCAGGCAGTGGTGGTATTGAATACGATGTTACTAAAAATTTACTTTTAGGTGTTTATGTCAATGGTAATAGCAACAACAACCGTTTTCTTACTGAATATGAAACAGGAATTGGAAACAGCACATACTTTAATTACCAAAAAACCATTTCAAGCGTTAAGGAAAAGAATACAGCAAACTCTCCAAATTATAATATGAGTTTGTTGCAAAGGCTTGATTCGACTGGTGGACAGGTTAAACTGAGTTTAGGATATAATACTTATTTCGAAAAATTGGAGAAAACAATGGATTACCGGTTTTTCGATGACAATGATCTGGAAGTAGCTCCTTCCAGTAAGTATACCAGTTTAAGTGATCGTTCGTTTAATGTTTATACCGGGAAATTAGATCTTAATAAAACATTTAAGAATAAACTTTCTCTGGAAGCGGGTTTAAAAGCAAATTTTGAAGATGATGATGACGATACAAAATGGAATTTATCGAACCTCTCCACCGGTTTTTTTGTTGGTGATACAGTATTCAATAACAGGTACAAGTATAAAGAACGCATTTTAGGGGCATATGCCACACTTGGCAGAAGCTGGGAGAAAATAGGATTTAGTCTTGGATTGAGGGCTGAAGAAACGGATCTTAACATCAATTTTTTAAGTTCAGGCTATCATTATAAACGAAATTATATTAATTTATTTCCAAGCGGGAGTCTTGACTTCAACTTAAATAAAAAAAATACAATAACGGCTGCATACAGTTATCGCATCCGACGGCCTCATTATGGTATGTTAAATCCGGTGAGGCAATTTAATGATCAGTTAAATTATGGTGTAGGAAATTCTGAGATCAGGCCCCAGTACGCTCACCACATGAATTTAGATTACAATTATAATCAGTTTATAACACTGAGCCTTGGTTATGACAAAACAAAAGATTTTACTTTCTATTACTCATACACACCGGATTCTTCAAGAGTTAATATTGATACTATATCTAATTTACCAAAAATGGATAACGGTTACTTAAGTATATCCTTTCAAAAAAGAATAAAGTGGTATAGTATTCAAGCCTACGCTGTAGGCATGTATCAGGCATTTTTTGGTGAATTGAATAGAGAAGACGTTACTTCACAGACGCGCAGTTATTATTTTAATCTCAATCAGGAGTTTTACTTACCTAAAGACTTTAAAATTGCTGTCTGGGCCGGAAGCGGCTCTGCGTTTCAGCATGGTCCACAAACCTATCATCCCCGTAGCGCCGAACATATCAGTATTGATAAAGGCTTTTTAAAAAACAAACTGAATATTACATTAGCGCTTCATGATGTTTTTTATAAGGATTATTTCTCATACACTACTAAATATTCTGATCAAACTTCCTATTGGGAGGATATCACGGATACACGCAGGATACGATTCAGAGTGAGTTATCGTTTCGGGAAAATGCAGATCCAGCAGAGATTAAACACTGACGGTGGTGGCGGCGTTCAAACAGGGAAATAGTACTTTTTTTTGATTGAGATACGTGAGATTTGGTCACGGACAACATATTGCGACAACGGAAGCATTCATGGGAAATTATTATTTTTTAGAATACTGATATTCAAACTTCACCTTGTCCAATTTAAACCCCTTCAATTTAGCATCATAATTAAAACGGACGAAACAATTATGTTTCGGCATCCAGCTGACATTACCATTGGTTTTTTCCACCAGGAAAGTAACAAAGATATACTCCGCTCCGTCTTTCGTGGGTTTAAATTCTGCGATGTTCACAAAGCCAAAAGACTTCCGGTACTTCAATTTTTCAGCCCCCTCCTCTTCATTCTTCAGAAGAACGATCTTCGTGTTCTGGATCGTGGCCGGTAATTTTTTGTTATGATGATCCTCATATTGGCCTATAAATAACGTATCATAAGTCTTTTGGTCGTTTTTGTACACGGCCTTTATGTATTCGGCAATGGCCTGGCAGAACACTTTGGTTTGCTCCTCCTCCGATAGGGCAACAGTAGCCTGTGCGGATCCAAACACAGGGAACATGCACATAAAAACTAAAAGTCTGAACATAGGTTAAGGTTTTGCAAAAGGGTGTCACAAAGATAAATTGTTTAATGATACTTTCGCGAAAAGGGCCCTATAGGTAATTGAAGAGTACCCTACAGGTGCTTGATGACTACTCTACAGGTGATTGAAGAGTACTCTAAAGGTGGTTGAAGAGTACTCTACAGGTGCTTGATGACTACTCTACAGGGGGTTGAAGAGTACTCTACAGGTGCTTGAAGAGTACTTGATGGGTGGTCGTCAAGTACCCTACAGGTGGTTGAAGAGTGCTTGATGGGTGGTTATCAAGTACCCTACAGGTGGTTGTAGGGTGCTTGATGGGTGGTTGTCAAGTACCCTACAGGTGCTTGAAGAGTACTTGATGGGTGCTTGTCAAGTACCCTACAGGTGGTTGAAGGGTGCATGATGGGTACCTGAAGGGTACTTGATGAGTGGTTGAAGAGTGCTTGAGGGGTGTTTGAAGAGTCCTTGATGGGTGCTTGAAGATATATTATAGGTGGCTGAAAGATGCTTCACGGACAACATGTCCGCGACAACCGGAGAACAGATGAAATCATTTATTCCTATTATTCAATGGTACGTGTATAGCGTCCAATCTGTCCATTAATATCAATATCGCATTTGCCTTTTAGAGCAAACACAAAATCAAGGGTATCTTTACCTTTAATGAGTTTTAATTTATCATTCAGATTTCGGTTATTTAGTTCCTTTTCTCCAGGCCAGCCAACTTTATCATCCTCGAAATATTGGATCCCGGAGTTCGGTGCTATTTTATAATAATTTGTCTGATCAATTACCACTATTGGCTCCTCTGAGTCATCGCAACATGGCTTTTCAATGTACAAAGTATCAGCTGAGTCATTTATAACTGAATAAATCAAAATGGAATGCGGATCCCCACAAAAAACAATGATCTGCGTAAAGACAATCAACGCTAATACCTTAAAAATAGGAAATCGGGCGTGGCAATATTTATTTAGTTGGTCTTTGAGCCACATATATTGTATTATATTGATTTCTACATTTTTTTTATTGTAAATCACCGAAATTGTTAAAACCACCACTAGAAATGTGGCGACGATTTCCCGCAATCTGTCCCAGGCTTTTTGGTTTTTTATCAGGATCAAAAGAACCTTTTGTTTTTTGCCTCAACGATGAAAGAAGAATGGCATACACAAAAGGAATCAGCCAAATTAGTAACAGGTGAACTAATTTAATTTTCCCGGAATAAAAGACATCCTCTCTGTAAAATTCAGTCGATTGAATCAAAGAGAATACAATGTAGATGGCCAAAAAGGTATAAAATAATATTTCCTGCATTTTTGTAAAGGTAAATATTTTCGTCAACCATTTTTAAGTCAGTGAAATTTATCACGGTAAATTTCCGCGGCATTACAAATGCAGCGGAGCGGATAGTAGAGGACTACTCCAAAGAAATTTAATAAAATCTTCAATTAACTTGATTACATTATCTTCTTTAAAAGTCAACCCGCCATGAAGCGAAAACCTATTTTTATTTCTATTATGGCTCATTATTACAGGAATAGTTCCTGTATTTGAATGAAATTTAAATGCATTACCATCCTTTCCAAATGATCCATGCGCAACAAAGTTTCGAAGTTGTTGTCTTATAATCAGTAAATCAACATAAAATCGATTTGCTTCTTCTGATTCATAGGGTACAGCAGCCTTAAATTTAGTTTTCCATTCTGCTTCGATTAGTTTTGAAACCTGCACTCCATCAGATAAGTTCTGAGCAACAATTGCCAGATGTATAAATAGATGTTCTGTCCAACTATAAAAAGCCTCAATACACGAAATAGCTATCCAATTCGCTTTTTCTTGATATTTGTATTCTGGGCGTATAAAAGAAGTCACTTCACCTATTTTTGTCATTTTTGTCTTCTTCTCAATTTTACCTTTATTTTTAATATACTTATTATACTCTTTTTTATAAAGCGACAGTAAAAAATTGAATCGTCCAAACAGCTCTGAATTTCTATTAGTCACATTAAATTGAGAACTTTTAACTGCTTGTTCAGCAAGATAATCGTAAAATGGCCTAGCACTTGTAACAGCACCGTTTAATTTTTTAGTAAGTTCCTCTGCTTCTTGTTCTATATTGTCTAAGTCTTGAACAAGAAGAGTCATACCAAATTTTCTATATTCTATAATGAATGCTTTTCCTTTGTAGTCAATAGGAAATGACCATGCAACTTTTTCAAATTGGCCAAGGTTATGAAAATCTAATAATTCTGCGAATAAAAAATAGACCAAATAATATTCTGGCAGTTTGAAGCTTAACAAACTTTTTTCAGATTTAAAAATAACTTTTTGTTTTTTCCACGATTCTATATCAGCAGTCTTTATCGGGGAAAGAATGTTAAGTGCAGTTTTTTTATATTTTTCTTTATCAAACACTAAATCCTATTTTGGGGTCAAGTAAATTACACATAACGTTTTGGGGGCTAAATTTCAGTTTGAGGTTTGAAACTTTGCCTACTGAAAAGCTCAATAAAAAGCTAACTGCTTTTTAACCAACTGGGATTCATCTACTTCCAATCGAGCTGCCCATTTGCATCTTTTGGAAAATCCAAACCAACTTCTTCCAAAATAATTCTGGAACCTTCCCCAATAGTATTTATTCTTTTTGCAATGCTCAACTTACCATCTTTTTTTGTCACTCTAAGCAATTGAGAAAACGAACCATTCTTTGCATTGATACTGATGTTAAACTTTACGAACTCCCCATCACTAAGATCAAACGTAGATCCAAGTGCTTGGCCTCCCTTAGGGGGTATATTGCCACAGTTTACCGTTTTATAATATTTAAGCACTTCTGTAGAGGCTTTTCCATCAGGGTCAGCTTTACCTTTAATTACATCAGGGTTCCAGTATTTAATTATTACGTCATACAACGGAAAGTCTCCTTTATTTTCAAAATATAAAAAATAAACTTCTTTGTTGTTATCTAAAATTGCTAAGGGTGAAACAACGCCGTAAGAATCACCACCAGTCAAATTATTTTTAATTAATTCTGACAAACTTAAATTACTTTCTAATAGCCTCTTATTTTCTATCACGAGTGTCTTGTTTTCTTTTTGCGTTTCTGCATCTCGAGTAAAACTTATCAACCCTCCTAAAAAGGTCAACATTACACCAGCGAAGATTAGTATTTGTGGAAGATAATTATTTAACATGCTCATTTTAATAATTTTGGCGTTCAATGAAAATTGGATAGCTAATCAAAAAGAGATTTCCCTGGTTTGTCCAGATTGATAATTTCCACAAATGCAATTCTTGGACGCTTCTCTATGAGCTTGCCATTTTTGTCTTCTCTGTTAACGTAACCTTTAAGTAAACAATTATTAAATAAATTGTTTTTGTTTTCTTTAATATTGCCTATTTGTGGATAACAAGTTATTATATGATCTGAGTACAAAAAACCTATTGTATTTGCTTTTTCATTACCTCTTGTTACATGACCTTGTATTTCAATATACTCACCATGTTTCAATTCAGGGAGAATAATTTCATCCTCTTCATCAGGTTTTGTAAATATATATTTATTTTTTACCGTAATTTTTTCTTCTATAATTACATTTTCATCATGCAACCCAACGACAAGTTCCCGCTCTTCTTCTATTAACTTTGTCATTTTATTAAAAATAGACTGGGGACAATTTGAATACAACTCTAACATTTCAGGTGGTATCCATAATTCTTCCCCATCATCGTTAATAATCTTAATTAGTTCGTTGTTTTCGTCAAATTCAATTTTATCGAATTTCTTTTTTGAAATAGAACCAAAATGTTTTGCAACTTTTATAACGCTAATAGCGCCTATAAATGCTTTTTTAAAAACTTCTTTCAGGCTGACATTTTTGAAATCATTTTTTGCAATTTCTTCTAATGCACTTCCTGCATATTTACCGGCCATCCAAAGGGTAAATGCGCCTGCAGCCCATTTTTCAGGATTCTCAGGAAAAGTTGTTATCCAACTTCCTTTTCGAATACGCACGGGAATCTCAAATTCAAAACCTTGTATTTGAGGGTTTTCTTGGTAAATAAAATACCTAAGAACTTCATCAATACCTAACAATGTTTCTCCAGATTTGCGGGCATCTAAATAACCATCGCTTACAAGGCCTCCCTCATATTTTATATATCCAAGTATTGTGTCATCTTCTTTGTCCATATGTCAAATTATTCTTGAACCTTTAATACGATATTCGAGTTATTTTGTAATTGCAAAATCAAAGCGAATTACAAGACAATTAAAACATGTTATTTGCAACGTTCAAATAGTTGCTATATCTGCAATTCATCTTTGGAGCGGACTAGTTTGGCAAGAATGTTTTCTAATGTATCAGGTTGTAATGCCCATCGATATGCGAGATGAACTTCCCAATCATATCCAAAATCGACAAAGGTTGATGATAAGTAATTGTTTTCTTCAAAATATTTTCTCTGAATAGTTCCGTTCTCCAAGGTCTTTCTAGCAGTTAAGAAATTTATTTTGTATAAAAATTGTGCGAGATCTGAAGCTGTAGCAATCCTTCCGTTTGCAAATTTAAAAGTACCACGTTCAATAATTTTATTCAGTTTCAGTCTTAGCTCAGCGCTCGTAAATACAAAAGCATCGGCAGCTTTTGTATTTTTCTTTTCCGGTTTCATACCAAAAAGTAACCTTTCAATTTCTAGTAATTCTGATTTAAATTCGACAATTGTGTCATGAATAACTCCTTGTGAATATTGTTCAAATATTAACTCCCAGTGTTTGGTGGTGATGATTGCCGACCTATCAGAATAAGCTTTTCTTGCCGCTAATGAGCATAGTTTTACGATATCTCTTGGCCTCTTTCTAATCAAGGATAGAATCACCTGATGAATAGGCGCCTTTTCCCAATTACCACGTCCCTCAAAATTTATTGCGATTATTGATTCTAAAAAATAAGATAAATGTCTTTGACCTGACTTTCTCAAGTTTTCTTCATTTATCGATTCGTTGAAAAATGTAAGGACACGAATTACCAGCATTACAAATATTTCGTGTAACTCATAAGAATGCCAAATTACTGATCCGGAAATTTTGTCGGAAGATTCATCTTCAAATCTGATTGCCGCATATACATCTGATCTTAAAGATATCTTAAAGGCCAGACCTTTATTTTGATACGCCAGGTCTCTAGCAGCATTTAACAGAGAAGAAATCATTATTACTCCTTCCTTTCTATTTTGCCATCCACGATCCAAATCATCAATATAAACAATGATTTTTTGAGTTTTCAAGAAATGTTCAATTAGCTTTAGTTGACTTGAACTAAATTTTACTTTGCCCTTAAGAAGCGGAGTTACCGTGTCTGTGACCAACGAAACAACTTTCATTCCGCTTTGAATAATTTTTCCTTTAATTGAGTCATCATTAATTCCAAATTGAGCAAGTACTTTTTCAGCAATTATCGCGGTTAACCCAAATTTCCATTTAGGAATACTCAACACTAAACTCTCATGTTTTTCCCCAATTTCCGCTACGTCATCAGGTTTAATCAAAATGGTAAGATCGCCTCGTTCTTGTTGTTCAGACATTGCAACTCGGAACAATGCAGATTTTCCGACGCCTTTGTGACCAACTAAAACGCGTATTGGTAAGTCTGCCAATACGTGTTCAAAGGTATCATTCTTAAAATAGTATTGCTTAAGTCTCTCTACCTCTTCTCCCTCAGCGTCTTCAAATCCAAATAGTCTGCGGATATTTTCTTCTGTAAATTGTATTTTCGGTCGCATTGTCTGAATTTTATGCTTTGAATGTATTTATTCTTTGAATTGGTATAACTAACGTATGTAATTCTTTTTTTTTCATTCCTATTTGGTTTATTTTTTCCATATCAGAATTGTATTTTGTAATATTAATAGTTTACCAAATGTAACATTTTTCTTTATTTAGAAGAGCAACAAAAAAGCCCCGCTGTTTCCAGCGGGGCTTTTCAATTCATCCAATTTAAACTGGTGGTTTCGAGACCCTCAACCTCCGGTTTAACTTTATTTTTTAAACTCTACTTTCATTTCCACACGGCGGTTCTTTTGGCGGCCTGCTTCAGTGGCATTGTCTGCAATTGGCTTATCAGCTCCAAACCATTCTGTAATGATCTTATCCGCTTTCGCTCCTTTGCTTACTAAGTATTTCTTCACTGCTTTAACACGCTTCTCAGATAAGAGCATGTTCTTCGCTGCGTCACCCTGGTTATCGGTATGTCCTGATAACTTCAGTGTCCAGTCGTTCTCATGTTCTTTCATCAGTTTCGCAAGGTCGTTCAAGGATTTGAAAGATACCGGTTTGATGATGTCTTTACCGGTTGCAAACTCTAAACTCGAGAATGCTTTCTCCAGGATCTTCTGCTCTTCAGCTTTCAATACCGGTGCAGGCACACAACCTCTTAATTCTTTTACTCCCGGTACTGCAGGACAATCATCATCCTTATCCACTACTCCATCTCCATCGGTATCGGGCCAAGGACAACCTTTGTTCTCTACCGCACCAATAATTTCAGGACAGCCATCGTCTTTATCCATCACGCTGTCACCATCTCTGTCCGGGCAACCTTTAAATTCCTTAGGCCCTTTTACATCCGGGCAAGGATCTTCCTTATCCGGTGTTAAGTCACCATCACGGTCTGCACATCCTTTGAAATCAATTAAGCCTGCCTCATCCGGGCAATCATCTTCTTTGTCCATGATGTTATCACCGTCTCTATCCGGGCAACCTTTAAACGTTGGTAAACCTTTTTCATCCGGACAGGCATCTTCTGAATCCATAATGCCATCCA
Source organism: Bacteroidota bacterium (assembly GCA_021155905.1). Lineage (GTDB taxonomy): Bacteria > Bacteroidota > Bacteroidia > B-17B0 > Aurantibacillaceae > UBA4416. Next base: position 45,014 of record JAJNBG010000034.1, on the reverse strand, counting down.
TATCTTTATCCGGGCATCCACTTAAATTAGATAAGCCAGGTGTATCCGGACATTTATCATCCAGATCTTTCACACCATCACCGTCTCTATCCGGGCAACCCTGTAAGGCTTCTAAACCAAAGGTTTCAGGACATGCATCTTTTTTATCGGCTACACCGTCTTTATCTTTATCCTTCGGTTTTTTACCGATGCTTAAGTTAAAGCCCACGCGCACATTAATGTTTTTGGTATAAGCCGGTACATAAGCCTTGTTATATTTGTCCATCACCAAAACGCCCAGTACGTTATCACTGATCACATACCACTGGAACCAACCCGGGTTGATCACTAATCCTAATCCTACATTGTTATAACTTCTGTTTAACATGGAATAAGAAATAGAAGCATTTAACCAACGGCCAACGGTTGTGTTGAAGGATAAGGAAGCAGCAGGATGTATTTTTTTATCGTAGAACTGTCCGTATAATACTAAAGCCGCAAAATTCTTTTCGTTGATGTGGTATTTACCACCCAGGTAAATCTTCGTGCTTAAGTTGGTGCGGTAAGTATTGATGTTTTCTTCTACCTTGAACTGCTCGGCAATTGAGTCAATCGTTTTGCTGAAAGACTCTTCGATAGTTGTGCTATCGTTGATGAAATCCTTTAAGTTCACACCGGTGAAGGTTACCGAAGAACCCGGATTAGCACTCACATAATTTTTGGTAGCTTCTTTCCATTCAATGAAACCCAGATCCAACATAGAGGCAGATACACTCCATTTATCATTCAAAATGTAATTGGCACCTAAGTCAATGCCCACTCCTGAATTTTTGGTATTGAAGAAATAACGCATCGGGCTGAAATCCTGTTGAGAACGGGAATTCGTATCCAGTCCGGATGTGTACACTGCGATATCAGATTTAGCGGTAAGGTCAAAATTCTGTGAACCTGTCGTTAAAGACACATCCGATTTCTTGGTGTAGATGTTTTCCTGACCCATCAGGTATTTCACTTTGGCTCCAATGGTTAATTTCTTTTCAATCACTTCGCGGCTAAATCCAACACTGATGTCTGTATAGTGCATCATGTCCGCACCGAAATTGAATTTTTGCTCCTGGCCAAGGGTAGCGTCTGCACCGTTACCATTGATCAACACATTTAAAAAGTCTTTCGGGTACCTGAACCTGAAATCGAATTTATTAGAGACATTAAAGCTCAGGTAATTTTTCTTTTTAAAACGGAAACCAAAAGTCAACAGGTCCACATGCAAAGCCGTAGTCAGGTAATTGTTCTTTTTGGTTTTGGAAATCATATTATCAAAATCATAATAGGTTTTTCCTTCGCTGTCCTGTTTCACGAGGTCAGACATTTTAAAACCGCTGTTGCTCACATTGATATAGGCCGATGGAATCGGGAATGGCGGAAACAAAGGCGCAATGGCAATATTTATTTTAGCGCCGGGAGTAAAAGCCGGGTTCACATGCGCCTGCGTTTGCTGAATGGAGCTGATGTTGTACATCGTTAAGTTTTGCTGCGCAGTAACGGACAAAGACAGAACGGAGAAAAATAATAAGCTTGTTATATAGGTTTTGAGTTGCATAAACTGAGATATAATGAAGTCGTGTTTTTAAAATTATTTATTCAATGGGAAATTAAATTCTCCTTTTACGCCCATCCTGATATTTAAATTATAGTGGTCGTAAATTTTAATATCAGTAGCACCATTGTTACTGGTTGCTCCAATGGCCCGCACTATGATATGCTTCACTGTTTTTAAATTATCGATCTGTGCTTTGGTTAATGTAAAATCATTGGTTTTTTCTGTTTTCCCGTTCACAATTCCATTGCCGTCAACCGGTGCCGATTTGATCACGTCTGCATATAAAGTACCAGGAGCCAGTGTTTGCATCACCACATAATTGGTATCTACAAAATCCAGGTTCATAGATACATCAAACGGGAAGCCGTTATTGGCGTAAACCCTGAATAACATGGAATTGATATTTTCTGAAGTTTGCTCACCGAAATCAAAAGGAATGGTATCCCTGAAAATAAAATCCCAGGCACCACCATCCAACGGCATTCTCAGTTCCATGTCTACTTTAAACTGGCTCTGATCTGTTACGAAATTTCGCTGCGATGCAGAAGGCACTCCGTTAGGATTGGTTTGTGATCCTACATTGTAAATGAAATTCTTTGGCTTGGCATTGATGATAGCATTTAGCTGTGTGGACGAAGGTCCGCCAATTCGCGGAGGATAGGTAAAAGCATGAGCTCCCACAACCACCGGCGCGTTGATATCTAAATTCGTATAAGCCGGAGGTAAAGGCACAGATGAATAAGGGAAAGTCTGTCCCGGACCATAAGGGAACAACTGGATATTATTTAAACGGATTGGAATACCATATGAATTATCAATCGTAAAATCAATGGTAGCATAATTGATCCGGAAATCACCACCGCTTGGTACGGCATTTTTGAAAATAGAAATCGCTACCGTATCTACGTTTGCACTGATGGACTGTTGTCCCACGTCTCCTTTAACCGTTAAAAAGCTCTGGTTAGAAAATGCCTGGGAAATCTGGAAAGATTCAGCCACGGTTGATGCAGCGGCAGTTTTCGTAGCCACGATTTTGTAGTTCACCGTAAATTGATTAGTGGTGGTTCCGCCATTGGTCATGTCAATCGCATAACCTGCAAAATCCACGTACTGGTTCACGTTGATGTTCCCACCGGTGGATGCAGGAATCACAATAGTTTGTGAAAATGGTACACCGGCTTTTTTAGCGTCCGGAATAGAAATCGTCAGCACAGAACTTTGCCTGAAAGTAGAATTAACCGCGATGTTCAAATCACAGGTTTTCAAAGTAAGCTCGTCGACCTGAATAGAAGAATTCCCTGTCGCATACGTCACCGGGTTACTGAAGTTCATGGTATAAGTGGAGCCCGTTGGCAATGCATTCAATGCTAAAACATTACCGGCCGTTAAATTATAACTGGTGTTAACGTTATTATCGGTCAAAGGAATGAGGTCGGTACCTTTTACAGAAAACAAATTGCCTTTATAAACCAAAGTACAAAAACCGGTTCCGTCCACTTCAATCTGGTTGTTCTTATCCGTTTCCAGTAAAATGTCTTTGATGGTGAAATTACTGTTCACTAAAGGAATAGCCAGTTCAGGCGTCCATTGCTGATCCGCCATATTTTCAAAGTCCATTTTTTTCTTTACACAGGAGTTAAATGTAAGTGCCGCGATCACCAGGGGTAAAATTCCCTGCTTGAATGTTTTTAAAGCCATGATTTACTTAAATAAGATAAATGTTTAAAATTCAATATTTTACGCCAAATTTATAATAATAATATTGAAAGGGAAATGAATTGCATAAAAATGATTCCGCAATCTTTGAAAATTACAACATCAGGCTCCATATTTTTCCTAATCACGATGGATTTAGTATCTTAGCGCCCTTATAGTGATAAATTAGGTATGTTAGCGAAATTAGAAGAAATAAAGAGACGGTACAATGATGTGGAAGCGAAATTGGGGGATCCGAGTGTCATCGGCGATATGCGTCTGTTCAAAAAACTGAATATAGAGTACAAGAGTTTACAACCCATCGTAGAGGCTTATTACAAGTACAAGCAAATCACAGACAATATCAATGGTGCCAAAGAAGTACTGGCTACTGAAAAAGACAAGGAGTTTTTAGATATGGCGAAAGCCGAACTGGAAGAAAACCGTTTGGCAGAAGAGAAATTGCAGGAGGAAGTTCGTTTGTTACTGATCCCTAAAGATCCGGAAGATGCCAAGAACTGCACGATGGAAATTCGCGGAGGAACAGGAGGTGATGAAGCGGCCCTTTTTGCAGGGGACTTATTTGAAATGTATCGCCGTTACTGCGAGATCAAAGGTTTCCAGTTAGAGGTCGTGGATGAAAGTCCGGGTTCGATGGGTGGTTATAAAGAAATTGTATTTAACGTAAAAGGTGATAACGCCTTTGGTACGATGAAATTTGAAAGTGGTGTACACCGTGTACAACGTGTTCCTTCAACAGAAGCAGCCGGAAGGGTTCATACATCAGCCGCAACCGTAGTAGTATTACCTGAAGCCGAAGAATGGGACATTGAAATTAAACCGGCCGATATTGAAATGGCAACTGCCCGAAGTGGCGGTGCCGGTGGACAGAACGTAAATAAAGTAGAATCGAAAGTAATTTTAACCCATAAGCCTTCGGGTATTGTGGTAACCTGCCAGACACAGCGTAACCAGTTAGGTAACCGTGAGAAAGCCATGGAGATGCTGCGTTCTAAATTATATGATCTGGAGTTTCAGAAACGTTTGGCAGAAACTACGGGTAAACGTAAGAGTATGGTGAGTACAGGTGACCGTTCGGAGAAGATCCGGACCTACAACTATCCTCAGAACCGAATCACAGATCACCGCATTGGATTGACTTTATATAACCTGACTGACTTTACAAATGGCTATATTCAACAAATGATTGATGCCCTACAGTTTGCGGAGAATGCAGAAAGGTTGAAAGAAGGAGGACTGTAAGAGAACTGATTAAAGATGAAAGATTAAAGATTAAAGATAGAACATCCGAAAAATAATCTTTAATCCTGTATCATTCATCTTTAATCCACTTTAAAAATAAAACTATGACACGAGCAGAAATAATCAAAGAGATCAGAGCCAAGAAAACATTTTTATGTGTTGGATTGGATCCGGATGTGGAAAAGCTACCAAAGCATTTATTGGAAGAAGATGATCCGATTTTTGAATTCAACCGCCAGATCATTGATGCCACGGCTGAATACTGCGTGTCCTTTAAACCGAACACTGCTTTTTACGAAGCCTATGGCGTAAGCGGTTATACCAGCCTTGAACGTACCATTAAATACATCCGTCAGAATTACCCACACCATTTTTTAATTGCAGATGCCAAGCGTGGTGACATCGGAAATACATCGGCTATGTATGCCAAAGCATTTTTCAAACGCCTGCATGCAGATGCCATTACCATTGCACCTTACATGGGCAGTGACTCCGTAAAACCGTTTTTAGAATTTAATGGCAAGTGGGCCATCGTGTTAGCCTTAACCTCTAACGAAGGTTCCAAAGATTTTCAAATGACCGATGCCAAGGACGGCCTTTGGTACGAACAGGTTTTAAAAACTTCCGCCACCTGGGGAACTCCTGAAAACATGATGTACGTGGTAGGTGCTACAAAAGCAGCGATGCTGGCAGATGTCCGTAAAATTGTTCCTAACCATTTTTTACTCGTGCCCGGTGTTGGCACCCAGGGCGGTTCTTTATCCGAAGTAGTTAAATACGGGATGATTAATCATGACATTGGTTTATTGGTGAACTCTTCGCGCGCTATTAAGTTAACAAAAAAATCAAGGCTTATTAAAATTTAGCTAAAATCTGCGCGGCATCAAGCTGATGCTTTGAAAGCGCTTCGCGAACAGCCCAAACCATCTCCGCACATGCTTACACTTTTGATGCCTCTTGATTTTTGCGCTAAATTTTAATAGGCCATTTAAACATAGACCGATGTCTATCATACTCTCGTGAGATATAGATGTGCTATAAAACTCCGACTTCAAAGCGCTAGCATCCCACTTATATGTTGGTAATAGTGCGGCTGGTTTCGGCAATTCGGTGTGGGGCTGAGCGTTAAGAAAAAGTTCGGTGAACTTTTTTAGCGAGGAGCCGGCAAGTGTGCAGGTTTGTCACTCCGTTTCCTGGGCCGCTTTGCGCGCAAAAAATGGAGGCTTCCGCCAGCTGGCGGATTGATTTTTTGTTTCTTTTTGTTCAAGCAAAAAGAAAAAGAGAAGTAAACACGCCTTGGCGTGATGGATACTTTTTCAAAAGTATCAGTAGAAGATTAGTTAAATCCACGACATTTGTAGTCAGAACTTTTAATTCTATTGTAAGATATTGACATATTACAAATCTCCGGTATTTTTTAGCACATCTCTCTCATAAAATTCCGAATGGAAAGCGCGAAGGCCTGTCAAAACGCGGAGGCGGATGAGCTGTGAATTTCCTTTTTTTAGATGAGCCCAAAAGAGCTTTAGTACTCTTTTGGTTGCGAATCTTAAAAAAGGAAAGAGCGCGGGGCATCGTTTTGACTTGAATTTTTGTTTCTTTTTGTTCAAGCAAAAAGAAAAGAGAAGTAGGTTTTGGATACTTTTTCAAAAGTATCAAGGAACTAACAACTTTCCTTCACATAAGCCCCTGGGGCTTCTTCAATAACAGGAAACTTTTTATTCCCTAATTCTTTTTTAGCAGGAACTTTATTGCCTGAATAGGCGATCAAACGTTCGCTGTAGGCATTCCACCAACTGCCTTCAAAAAACTGAGCGGTTTCTTTCCAGTGATCGAAATTTCCTTCGAGCTTACCGTTTAAATAATAACCATACTTCTTTTTGGAAGGAGGATTAATGGCGCCCATCACATGCCCGGAACCACCAAGGATAAATTCTACCGGTCCACTGACCATACGGGTGGTAATGAAAACCGTTTTGGCCGGTGAAATATAATCTTCCGTGAAACCGATGACAAAAACAGGAAATTCAATCTTGCCAATGTCCAGCTGCTTGCCACAAATAGTGAGTGCATTTTTCCGGCTAAGGCCGTTCTCCAGAATGATATGGCGAATGTAATATTTATACATCTCTGCCGGGAGGTTGGTATTGTCATTCGTCCAGTACAACACATCAAAAGCCGAAGGCTTCAGTCCTTTTAAATAACTGTTCACCGCATAATTCCAGATCAGGTCATGTGAGCGGATCAGGTTGAAGGCATGTTCCATATCGTGTCCGTGTAGAACGCCATCATGCAGGAGTTCTCCCCTATCCAGTTTTCTGACAAGGGCTTCATCAATTACATTTCCCATCGGGCCCACATCAATAAAATCGATCATCGCTGCTAAAAAAGTCGCTGAATTAATGGGATTATTTTTTTCATCTTTGGAAAGGATGGCGGAAGCCACTCCCAGTAAAGTACCTCCCAGACAATAACCTAAAGTATTTATTTTTTTCACACCGGAAACGTCCTTCGCAATTTGAATTGCTTTCATTGCTCCCTCCTGTACGTAATCATCAAAGCTGAGTTGGACGGTACCGGGACAAGGATTTCTCCAGGAAATGACATAAACCGTGATCCCTTTCTCCACCATAAACTTCACGAAAGAATTTTCTGCCTGCAGATCGAGTATATAAAATTTATTGATCCATGGTGGAATCATCAGGATGGGAATTTCGTGAACCTCTTTAGTGGCAGGTGAATACTGAATTAACTGCATGAGCTTGTTTTCATAGATCACCGCGCCTTTGGTCACAGCAAGGTTCTTCCCCACTTCAAAAGCCGATTCATCGGTTTGGGTAATCTGCCCTTTTTCAATATCCTTAACCAGGTTCTGAAAACCATTCACAAGGCTCTTACCTTTGGTCTCCACGGCCAGTTTCAAAGCTTCAGGATTAGTGGCCAGAAAATTGGCGGGTGAAAACAGATCCATGAAATGCTGGTTATAAAACTCCATTTTTTTCCGGGCCTTATCACCAATTTCAATTTCAGCAATGATGCGCTCCGCCAGTCGCTCCGTCAGTAAATAATTTTGTCTGATAAAATCAAAATAAGGAATGTTCCATTCTTCAGCGACAAAACGTTTGTCATTCTTTTTAGGATGTACGCTGAAGGAATTTTCTTCTTCCGGTTTCAGAAAAATACTGTTCCATATTTTTTGCTGGCTCTGTAGATAGTCTAACCAATAAGTATTGATCTTGTATATTTCATGAGGATTGATAGCAATCTTGGACCAGAAATTCAGATAGGTAATTACAATGGAGCGGCTATCATGCCTGTAGCCGGTAAAGTTTTTAAAATAATTTCCAATGAGTTTCTGGCCGGCTTTATTTAAGCCACCCATTAAATCTGCATAAGTAAATTCTCCGTTTTCCTGCATATACAAAACTTTATTTCATAACAAAGCCCGGGTTTTAGCCCGGGCTCTGATGATAGATTCAATAATTAATTATGGACAGTTACCTTTTGGTTTTTCTTCACTTCAGGCTCGTGAGAGTTTCCGTTTTTGGAAAATTTTTCGGTTGTCTCTTCAGTTTGTTCTTTGGCAGCTTTGGTGGTGTCAGCCCATAATTGTTTATTCAGGTTAAACAACTCGTTTAACTGGTTGTTAAATTCTTTCTGTAAATCTCTATTGATCTCCATGGTATTTTCCATGCGTTTGTTGTATGACTCAATTAAGGTCTTTACCATTTTCTGAGAAGCTTCAAATTCTTTCTCAATCGTTTGCTGGTATTTCTCGTTAATAGTTGTCCAGTCAATGTTTCCATTATCCACTTTCTTCGTGAAACTATTAAATAAATTTTGGTTATACTCAGTGATTTGCTGGATGGTTTTCTCGAATGGATTAGCGCTTGTGCCAAAATTTCCAAATGGTGTCAAACGTGATTTCATTGGGTTCATGAAAAACAGGTCGGTATAGGTTTTCATCGGGTTCCAGGCATTGCCATTGTTTTCACCATATAATGAACTAAATAAATTACTGTAGAATCCGGTAACAAGGTTTAATTGCTTTTTATAAAGGTCGGTCATAGAAGCAGTTACTTCATTGGCCCATTGGTTAATCATTCTTGTGCTTTCCTGTAAAGTTTCGTTGGCAGTAGTCGTTGAATTTGTTGTTTCCATACTTAGATTTTGGCTTAATTTTTTTAAATGTTTTTGGTTTTTAATTGAGTGGATAAAGTACCGCATATTTAAAACGATGATCGTTACATCTTTCCATAGATTTCTATCAAAAATCAAAAGATTTTTAAAACGGAGGAAGCAAACTACTTACATAAAAGTCCAGGTGGTTTGCAGAAATCCAAAGAAAAATAATGAAAAGAGAAAGCCCTATTTCTTTTTACGGGATGGTTCATCATCATCCTTGTACTTGTCGTAATCCAGTTTATTACCCCAGAAATTCATCTGTTGTTTGATCCAGGCTTTGCGGTTACTCACGTAGCTGCTGGCGGGATTCGCTTTTAAACGAATAGGGTTTGGTAAGATTGCCGCGATGGCTGCCGCTTCGTCTTTCGTTAATTTTTTTGCAGGCTTATGAAACCAATGTTGCGAGGCAGCTTCCGCTCCGTATACACCCGGGCCCATTTCAATGCTGTTTAAATACACTTCCATGATGCGCTCTTTGCTCCAGAACACTTCAATTAATAAGGTAAACCAGGCTTCAAATCCTTTTCTCAGGTAACTCCTACCCTGCCATAAAAAAACATTCTTCGCTGTTTGTTGAGTAATCGTTGACCCACCCCTGAAACGTTTTCCTTCTTCGTTTTCCTTCATCGCTTTTTTAATGGCGCCCAAATCAAAGCCAAAATGTTTTAGGTAATTCTGATCTTCACTGCAAACCACGGCCAGCTGTAATTTCGGTGAAATTTCTTCTAAAGGCACCCAGTCATGCTCCATTACCACACCTTTTCCATCCCCCATTTGTTCAACGTTTCGGATGATCATTAAAGGTGTAAGCGGAACCGGCACCCATCGGAAAATGATCACGGAAATAACAGATAAGATGAAAAATGCAAGGCATATTTTCCAAAGGATTCTAAAGATTCTTCCAAGTAATTTTATCATAAAAGAGTAAAACTATTCTATTATTTACCTTAAGTTTGCCGTGGAATAAATTTTTAACAACATCTTCCTTTTAATAACATGAGCAAAAAAACTACCTATATCATCCTCATCATCGCCGTTCTTGGAGTTGTTGGACTTTATTTCTATAATAAATACAATGTGGCACCTGTTTTACAAATTACGCAATTGGATGTCGTTGACGAGCAATCTGCTAAATTTGATATCGGGTCACTGAAAGGCAAAAAAGTGATCGTCAGTTTTTATGCGTCCTGGTGTCCTCCCTGCAGGGAAGAATTAGAGATATTGAACAAAATTAAAGACCAGAAACTGGCAGGTATTGAAATTCTTGCCATTACGGATGAAGGCGTTGAACGCTTGCTGAATTTCAAACAACAAAAACAATATCCTTTTACTTTTCTAACACTCAATGCTCCCTTTGGAACTATTGGGATCAATTCGATTCCGGTTACTTATTTATTGAATACAAAAGGTGAAATCGTATATAATAATGTGGGTTATATTGAATGGGATGATGAATCGACAGTTGAGCATTTAAAAGCCCTGATGGAATAAGTTAAATCTTTGCTCAGGCATTATTTATTAGATATATTTAAACCCTATTTATATTTCAGAAGTTATGACAAAAATAAAATTTGGAACGGATGGCTGGAGAGCTATCATCGCGGAAGAATTTACAGTGGAGAACGTTGCCCGTGTAACAGAAGCAACAGCTATATGGTTAAAGAAAAATTTTGATAAACCATCTGTGGTTGTTGGGCATGATTGCCGTTTCGCCGGTGAGTTATTTGCTCACACCGTAACGAAAATATTAGTTGCTAATGATATCAAAGTCTTCCTGGCAAAGGATTTCGTAAGCACACCTATGATCTCTTTAGGAACCGTGAGGCATAAAGCCAGTTTAGGTATTATCATTACAGCGTCTCATAATCCCCCGTCATATAATGGCTTTAAATTAAAAGGTTATTATGGCGGTCCGTTAGGGCCTGAAAAAGTTCAGGAAATTGAAGATATGATTCCGGAGAAAAGTTCAGCGAAACTGGATTCCATCGATTTAAAATCGGCCGAAGAAAAAGGCTTATTGGAAATTACGCCTTTAGAGGACATGTATGTGAAACATGTGGAAGCGAATTTTGACCTGGCAGCTATTAAAAACTCAGGACTTAAATTTGCCTACGATAGTATGTATGGTGCCGGACAGCGTGTGATGTACCGCTTGTTCCCGGAAATTGTTCATTTACACAATGATCACAACCCTGGCTTTAAAGGCCAGGCCCCTGAACCTATTCACAAAAATTTAACGGAATTCTCTAACCTGATTAAAACGAGCGGCAACATTGATTGTGGCTTGGTAACTGACGGGGATGCCGATCGTATCGGATTATATGACCATAAAGGAAACTTCGTGGATTCACACCACATCATTTTACTACTGATTCATTACCTGAAGAAATACAAAGGTATGGACGGGAAAGTGTGTACTGCCTTCAGTTCCACGGTTAAAATTAAAAACATGTGCGACCACTACAACCTTCCTTTGGATGTGGTGAAGATTGGTTTCAAATACATTTGTAACATCATGATCACTGAAGATGTATTGGTGGGTGGTGAAGAAAGCGGTGGTATCGCTATTAAAGGACATATCCCAGAGCGCGATGGTATCTGGATGGGATTAGTGCTTTGGGAGTTCATGGCAAAAACAGGAAAAAAACTGACTGAATTAATTGAGGAAGTATACGCGATCACCGGGCCTTTTTCTTTCGAGAGAAATGATTTGGCGATCACTGAAGATTTGAAGAATAAAATCGTGTCGAATTGCAAGAACGGTGTTTACAAAGAATTCGGCAAATACAAAGTGCAGCGCCTGGATGACCTGGATGGCTTTAAATTTTTCATCGATGATAATACATGGACGATGATCCGCGCTTCGGGCACAGAGCCCGTTTTACGGACTTATGCTGAAGCTGCTACGAAGGAACAGGCTTTTGACATCCTTGCGGATGTGAAGAAAGTTTTATTGAATTAAGATTTTTTTTATTTAATATTTTACAAAAAAGTCCCATACATTTCTGTATGGGACTTTTTTGTAATTCTTCAGCCAGTTTTTACGATACTTTTTACAGCCAAAAAGTATCCAAAAGCATTTTTTATTGTTCTTTTTCCTTGATGAAAAAGAACCAAAAAATCAAGGCGAAAGACCAACCGCCATTTTTTGCGCGCATGGCAGCCCAGGAAACGGAGTGAAAAAATGGCGGTTCGCACTCTTTCGCCAAAACCAGCCGCACTATTACCAACGTATGAGTGAGGTGCTAGCGCTATCCTGTCGGAGTTTTTTAGCACATCTATATCTCACAATAGCATGACAAAGCCATGACCGCAAATGGCGCGCGGACGTGAACGAACGGTGTGAACTACAATTTTTTCGGGAGTCCTTTCGCTGTGCGTCCTGAAAAAGATTGGAGTTGGCGTTCGTTCTTGATTTTTTTGCATACTTTTTTCATCAAGGAAAAAAGTATGATAAAGAAAATTTTGGATACTTTTTTAAAAGTATCGTTCTAATTTTTAAAATAATTAGGGAAATCGAAACGGTTTTTTGCTGAAAAGCCAAAAAGCAAACCATATTTAGACGAATAATATGCTTTTTATTAAAATTTCATTAAGTTTGTAATCCTAAGAATTTATGTCACTAGAATCCAGTATCAAAGCAATCATCAGGGACGTTCCTGATTTTCCAAAGCCGGGAATTATGTTCAAGGACATTACCCCTATTTTAGAAAATCAAGCCCTTTGTAATGACATTGTAAACGGATTTATTGATCAGATACCTGTAAAACCGGACGCCATTGTGGGAGTTGAAAGCCGCGGATTCTTATTCGGCTTTTTATTGGCAAATAAATTGAACATTCCCTTTGTTTTAATCAGGAAAGCAGGTAAATTGCCCTACAAAACCATCAAATGCGAATACGCTTTGGAATACGGTTCAGCCGTTGTGGAAATGCACATCGATAGCCTTAAAAAAGGGTGGAATGTATTGATCCATGATGATTTACTGGCAACAGGCGGAACAGCGGAAGCGGCAGCAAGGTTGGTAAAAGACCAGGGAGCGAATGTCAGTGGCTTTTGCTTTGTGGTTGAACTGGAATTTTTAAACGGAAAACAAAAACTTAATATACACTCAAACAATATCACATGTCTAGCGCAGTATTAGAACCAAATGTTGGAATGAATTTCCAATTAAACGAAAACCAGAATGCCATTGCCGATATGATCCGCAAATTTGGCAAAGAGAATATCTATCCTAAAATGATGGAATGGGACGAGGCACAAACCTTTCCTGTGGAAGTATTTAAGAAATTAGGCGAATTAGGGTTAATGGGCGTATTGGTTCCTGAAGAGTACGGTGGATCCGGTTTATCTTATTCTGAGTATGTAACTGCCATTATTGAATTATCAAAGATTTGTGGATCTATTGGTTTATCTATGGCTGCACACAATTCATTATGTACAGGGCATATTTTAGCTTTCGGTAACGAAGCTCAAAAAGCAAAATATTTACCAAAGTTAGCAACTGCTGAATGGATCGGTGCCTGGGGATTAACAGAAACAGGAACAGGGTCAGACGCAGGCGGAATGGCTACAACGGCCGTAAAAGACGGAGATTATTATGTACTGAATGGTTCTAAAAACTTCATCACGCATGCCATTACAGGTAACGTAGCAGTAGTTATTGCGCGTACAGGTAACAAAAACGACAGCAAAGGAATGAGTGCCTTCATTATTGAAAAAGGAACACCAGGGTTTAAATCCGGTAAAAAAGAAAATAAACTGGGAATGCGTGCCAGCGAAACTGCTGAGTTGATTTTTGAAAACTGCAGAGTTCACAAGGACCAGATGATGGGTGAAGAAGGACAAGGATTTGTACAGGCCATGAAAGTATTGGATGGCGGACGTATTTCTATTGCAGCATTAAGCTGTGGTATTGCACGTGGCGCTTATGAATGTGCTTTAAAATATTCTAAAGAGCGCGAGCAATTCGGGAAACCAATTTCTCACTTCCAGGGTATCGCTTTCAAACTGGCTGATATGGCTACTGAACTGGAAGCAGCTGAATTGTTAACGTTCAAAGCAGCAGACCTTAAGAACCGTCACCAAAAAATGACCAAGGAAGGTGCTTTTGCTAAATACTATGCATCTGAAGTATGCGTACGAAATGCGAACGAAGCTGTTCAGATCTTTGGAGGTTATGGATTCACAAAAGATTTCCCGGCAGAAAAATACTACCGCGACAGTAAATTATGTACGATAGGCGAAGGAACCAGCGAAATTCAAAAAGTGGTTATCGCCCGCGAATTATTAAGAGATTAATGTATTTTAAAACACCATATAAAGAGGTTGTTCCACAAGAACAGCCTTTTTTTTTTGCTGTAAGAATTAATGCTAACTCGTCTCTTTTTTTAATTTATATGTAACTTTTATAGGTCTGTTTTTATTTAATTTCATGTTGAAAAGCATTCCGTTGTCCCGACGTAAATCCGTTAAATTATTTAAGTGCGAAAGTACAAACCGATATTATATGGGACCATCATTTGCGGTGGCCTGCTTGCCTTAACCGTTGTTATTGTTTACAACCGCTATAATTCATTTAAAGAAGTAGAACAAAAAGCCCTTTATAACGAAGCATTAAATGCCAAAAACAGACTTGAGAACTGCCTTTACCATGCCATAGCACCGGCGCAAACACTTAAGTTCATTATTGAATACTACGGCGTTCCTTATGACTTTGATGAAGTGGCGGCTACCCTCATGAAAAATAATAACTGTGCCTCGTCCATTCAATTGGTCGAAAAAGGTGTCATTACAAAAGTATATCCCATGAAGGGTAATGAAGTGGTAATCGGCTATAATATTTTCAAGGATTCCTTAAGAAACAGGGAAGCCGCAAAAGCAATTACCTCAGAAAATCTTTATTTTGCAGGACCACTCTCTTTAAAACAAGGTGGCATAGGAATCATTGGAAGAGTGCCATACTTTCTCAACAGTCGCTTTGCCGGCTTTGCCGCGGTTATTATAAAAATGGACACGCTGATAAAAACCGCCCAACTGAGCAACACCGAAAAAAGCAACTATAACTACCAGCTAAGTAAGATAAATTTGAATACCGGCCAAAAGGAATATTTTATCGGTAAGAAATCCGAAAACAACGGATCTGCCACAGTCAGCATTCATCTTCCTATGGGAGAATGGATACTCGAGGTGGAGGCTAAAAAATCGGTCCGGCTGTTTCATTTCATCTATACTATTATCATGGGAACTGTTCTATCTTTGAGCGGGGGAATTCTCACTGTTTATTTACTGTATCTGCCAAAAAAACTGGAATTAAAAGTCGCTGAACGGACCGAACAAATCAGAAAACATGAAGTGTTACTAACACGAAATTTATCTGAAATTGAAGATCAAAACAGGAAGCTAAAGGAGATAGCCTGGATCCAGTCTCATAAATTCAGGGCGCCCTTAGCAAGAATCCTTGGACTATTGAACGTGTATAAAATGACGGATGATGACGATGACAGGGAAAATTTAATAGCAAATGTAGAAAAATCGGCTCTTGAACTGGATCATGTCATCCATGAAATTACGAGACATTCGGAAGAGGTAAAAGAAAATCACAAAGAATAATCCAGTTTAGCCATCCGGTAATAACTTTTATTTGATTAATGAAAATGCAACCTTCTGTTTATCATTCTTATTAATCTGCTTCACAAAATCAACCCAGGCAGTATAATCCGAACCTGGAAAATATCCTCCTGTTACCATCAAATTTCGATAGTAAATCAATTGGTTGTTTTTATAAATAAAATTGATGGAATAGCTGCCAAATTTTGATTGAATAGTAACTGCAGAAGGCAATGATTCTAATTTAATTTCCTGTTCAAAATTATAAATAACCGAATCGGATACATTAAAATTAAAATCACCTGGGTTCAGGTAAAATGATGATTTTCGTTTGGGATCAAACAAAGGTGTAGCTATAAAACCACTTAAAAGATTTGGATTTATAAAAAAAGTGATGCGATTTTTTGGAACCACATTTTTCATAGATATTTCAATTATCTCATCTATTTTAGGAATCCGCTCACTGGATTCTTTAAATGAAAAATTCTTAAGTTCAAAATCAGGTATTTTCATTTTTTTGATAATTGATTCTTTCTGCTTTTCTTTTGCCAGATTATTAATGATATAATTTAAATATTCCTGTTCTATACCCCTGCAACTCGTTTTAATAACTGCATTTGCACTCCCGCTTTCTTTAACGTCAACCAGGATTATTCTCTCCCGCGTGTTATCGTTTGAATGGTAAAAGATACCGTTCACTAATTTGCCACCTGTAGAATCAATCACTAACACTTGACGATTCCCGGTAAAGCTTCCAAGAAAACCCATTGCGTTGGTTTGACTGGTACATTCAAGCCAAATAGTATCAGTTGCCATAGGAACACAAACGATCACATGATTAAAAAAATTACCCGGAAAGTCTTCCTGTATAATATTATTTGCACTTCCTGCATAATTAAGAACCGGCAATGCTTTAATACCCGCTTGTTTTAACAACGCAATCATGTAATTGGATAAAGCTTTACAATCGCCATAACCTTTTTGGGCAACATCCATCGCTTTCATTGTTTGCCAACCTCCTATCCCCAACTGTATACTTATATAACGAGTCGTAGATTGCATATACTTATATAATGTTTCAATAATTTTAATTGTATCCGTTTCAGTTCGGATCAATTCTTCTATTTTTTGTTTTATTGGTTCCGGTATTGCATCCCTGTTTTTATTAAGCATATAATAAAATTTACCCAAATCATGCCATGTTAAAGCACTTCCAATATAAGAGTCAATTTCAAAATTAGTTGGAGAAGTGTATACTACCGGTAATTGATCGTCTGCCATATAACATTCAAATTCCATAGGCAGAATATTTTCAATACTCCAGGCGTAAATATCATCGTCCTTTTCATGTGTAATGGATGCTTTAGTGATGGTATTTTTTTCCTTATATCTAAAACTAATAGTTGAGGGGCAAATAATTGTGAACCTGGTTTTTTCTATACCAATATGTTCATTTGAAACAGGATTCCATATTGGAAAAAACATACCATTACTATTTTCTTCTACACAATAAAAATCAATTGTATAAGGAAATGCGTATTGTTTTTTATCAAAGAAAGCCACTTTTTGTCGATTATCCGTTACTTCATTAGTAGCATCAAAATTACTGTAATCCTTAATGTCTGAATTTTTTAACGTTTTGATTTTTTTACCTGAACTATCGTAAATAGAGCCTTCCAGTTTTTTTATCTTATTAAATTTATCATAGTAACGGCTAAAAGAAGAATAAAGATCTTCTCCTTTTTCATTAAAAACAGTAACTACCAAATGCTCTTTGGATTTTTTGTTTTCAATGTCACTTATTTCAATTACCTGATCATGAATTCTGATCACAGCATCGGCATTATTTTTTAATTCAGGTTTAATTAAACTGACATCAAATTCGTTTTGAGAAAACATTATTTGATTCACAATCAACAAAACAACCAGGTATAACAGTTTCATGACCACTAATTAGTTTTTCTTTAAAATAATCTGTTCTGCCTGTTTTTGAATCAGGGTGTTATAAAACTCTCTTAAATAATGGTATTGATCAGTGCTGTAAAGCGATTTAGCGACTAACAGATGACTTCTAATTTTAATGACATTTTGATCTACCTCTATTCCAAAAGCAAATTTTGCACCTTTGTCGGGTATCGTGATCGCCATCTTTTGAGGTATTTCTTCGATCGCAAAATTAGATGGCACTTTAAAATTTACCACGACGATTAACTCATAAGGATTTTCTAAATCCACCGGATAAAGCCGCTCATTATGTTTAAATTTATTTTCTTTAATATTTTCAGAAAATAAAGGGTTGATGTATAATTTATGTTGGGTATTTAAAATTACCGCTTCCGAAAAATTAAACTTCACTTTAAAAGGCTTAAATGGATCTTCTTCATTCTCAGTAACAATTGATTCAATGTCCCAATCCGGTTTAACTCTTTTATAAAAATTCAAGAGTTCTTTTTCGCCTTCTTTTTTAAGAAATTTTCTAAAAGAAAGTGCAGCGTAACTAGCAGATAAAACAGAATAATCACCGGTGATTTGTTTACCCAAACTATCTAATTCCACGTTGATCGTATATAAAACAGAGCTTTTTGAAGGTTGTAATGATATAAGTCTTACCGTATCTTTTTCTATAGCATAGCCGGTATTATTTAAGCATCGTTCCGGCAGCAATCCCGGAACACAAAAAGGCTCAGTGGCATCCATAAGCAAATCTTTCCCTCTAAGTTTTGCATTTACAATAACATAATTAAACCTATCAAGCATAGGATATTCCTGTTTGATCTCGCCATTACCACGTGTACTAAGAATAACAGGATTGGCCTTTATGCCGAGTTCTCTCAAAAGAACAAGTAGTAATAAATTTATTTCTGAAGAATTGCCTTTTTTATTTTCAAAAACAGTTTTTAACTCATCCTGAACTAACAATCGGTAACTATCATTCCATGAAAAATTATTTTTCACATAGCTATAGGCTGCATTAATAAGTTCAGCTGAATCTTTAATAGAAGAGAACGAGTTAACTACCTTCTTTAAATAATTACTATACCTCAATTCTTCCCCAAACCGGGAATGCTTATTTAAAAGTTTAGCGATATCCCCCCAGCTTTCGGAATAACGATAAAAATTTGAATATCCGGACCTGGATACCAATTCAAATTCTACTTTGGATATATAATCTTTTCTGGAAGTAATAAACGATTCGTCTTTAAACGCAGGCGCATCCTTAATGACAAATTTATATTTCGTTTCGTCATCTAATTTATTTTTCTCTATATTTTTAATATACAACGGGATATATCCACCGAATATAATTCTATAACCCAAATAAGCAGGTATCGTAATATTCAACTCACTCCATTTAAAGGGGATATCTCCTTGAAAATACCAATCCTTCGGTTTGTCATCGATCGAAAAAGGGGTTCTACGTTTAAATTTATATTCTATAACAGAACCCTTTTTTACATTGGGTAAAATGAATTTCTTTACATAATTGGTTCCGGAAATTTTTTCCGTAAAAACAGATGCCTTTGTCAAGGAAGTAACAACGGTTTTTTCGTTTTCTAAATTATATGTAAACCCCGCTATATCAGAAATTTCTTCTTCTCCATCAGATGTAATAAAATAAGGAAGAGAGATATTACCCCTATCCAGACCGGACGTTTTTAAAATTTTAATTCTGGCAAAGTATTCTGTATGAATAGCAAATCCGTTAAAATTCGAAAATTCTATGTTTTCTTTTTCGTACAACAATACAGCTTCGGCTGATGAATCAGAAGCATCAAATTTCATTCGAAGTTCCTCGTCGTTTACGATTCCAAATTTTACATTTTTAGGTTCCTGGGAATAAACAAAACAAGACACATAAAATAAAAGAACAAAAAGATATACTATTTTCATGCGAGGACCAATAATTATACAAATATAACCTTTATTAAATTATAGCTTTTTAATTACTTTTAAATAAAAAGTCCCTCACATTTCTGCAAGGGACTTTTTCTCGTTCCTTCTGTTCTCGTCAACAATAATTTACTGAATGATTAATTTCCTCGTAATTTTTTCATTCTTATAACTCAGATTAACAAAGTAGATTCCACTCTGGAGCTTGATATCATTAACCACGACATTATTAAATCCGTTAACCACTTCAACATATTTCTGGTACACGTTTCTACCTGCTACATCGGTAATGTTTAAATTAAATTTCTCAGCCACTTTAGCGTCGATCAATAAATAAAATTCTCCGGATGTTGGGTTCGGCGCCAACAGATATTCAAATTGGGTTGCTACATTTTCCTTAATACCAACAGCAACAGGACATCCAAAAGCATTGCTTGGATCAGAAATATAAGTCATGCTCGAAAAATCGATATAACAGGCGTAACGTACACTATCCACAAACGGATTACGGTTACCCTGTAAGGAATCTAAAAAGTCGTTACGGGAGATTTCCCAGGCAGTAGGCGGGAATTGAAAATGCCACTTCTTCAATAGATTTTGATCCTGTCCATAATTAATCGAGGTACTAATAGGATTTCTTAACTTCCAATTTTGAGGTGCACCTGAAGCATTATTTTGTCCATTATAGCAGGTGGACATATACATAATTGCTCTCGCAATAATTCCTTTATGCGCATCACGTGGCTCATAAACTGTTTGCCCCTGACTATTTTGACCATACTTACCTAACAAATAAGCATTCGTAACTGAAACAACTTCACCGACCGGATAATTACTACGAACAGCATTCACATCGTTTTGTTGTATTGGAAATAAGTTATGTTGATCATTGTATTCTTTTCTTTCAACATTATTAGGTGCATTACCAGATCCATCTGCAGGGTTCGTTGGCATCCAGTTATGGCAAAAACTATGGTCACGGCTAAAATAAGAATAATCAAATGGCTCCGTATAAATATACGTTTCACCGCTATAAACACAATTTAATACTTTTTTACCTGCAGTTGTATCACGAGCTGTAAATAATTTAATCATAGTCTCATCATAATTGCTATAAAAAATTGATGTATGAGGATAAATAATTCCAGATAAACCTGTTAAAAAACCAGGATTTGTAACGTTTATACTGCTATACTCTGACGTAGATTGCATAGATGCGGCAGCATTGAAATTACCGGTTAACGGTGCTACTGTATTATAATTGACAAAAGAACCGGAACCGTTATAAGCAAAAATAGCCAGACCATAAGGCAAACCTGCATAAATATTAGTCAAGCCAATATTCGTTCCCAGACCTTTATAAATAACTTTGCTGTTTCCAACGGCATCACCAATCTGATAAGAAATCCCATCAGCCGGCACATCCGTAATTGCAGAAGAGGTCTCTTTTTTAATCACAAGATAACCATCAGGTGACCCTGACGCGGCCGTGAAAGTTGCTGATGCACGGTAAGATTTAATATTTGAAAAAGTTAAATTTGAAGGTTGAGTAGAGGGCTCAGTTGCAAAACTTCCTCCTATTCCATTTAAATTGATAACATAAGCAGATTCATTTGCATCATCATTATTTATGGTTAATATAGCCGAACGTGTTCCAGCTACAGAAGGATTAAATGTGATGGTTAATGGCACATTCGATACCGGATTAACTGTTGCCGGAGCAGTAGGTGCAGTCACTGTATATTCTGATGCTGCAACTCCTGATAATCCAAATGAGTTAATCGTTAATGCAGATATGCTTCCGATATTTTCAATAGTAAAAGCAACAGTTGTCGGCGTTCCAACCGCTGAATTAAATAAAGCAGAGCTTCCACCGTTCAGAATTGTATTACCGGATTGCTTAATATTTATTTCCTGCGCAGTAACTGGTGCAGCAGCAATATTAATTTCATCCAAACCAACATTATGTCCTGATACCTTTGTAGTCAATATCCATTTTAAATGTCTTGAATTTGTATTTGGCGTTACAGTATAGTTTGTATATGCAGTACTACTTATGGTACCCGCAAAGACTGTTAAGTCAGTCCAGGCTGTACCATTTGCTGACTCCTGTAATTTCAGAGTTCCCTGCCAGGCACCGCCGGTATTCCAGCCTTTCAAATAGTAACTTACCACACCCATAGCATCTGCGGTATTTATCTGAACATACTCATTTGCTATATCTAACCTTCCGGCTAGCCCGGCCTGACCAGTAGCATAAGTAAAAGACCCACCAATATTGGTTGACCATCCGCTTGTACACGGCGTGAAACTCGCGGCTGAAATAAAATTCTCAAAATTATACCCGGTAGGTAAAGGACATTGTGCATTTGCAGTCGCAAACCCTAATCCAAGAATTGCGGCAAATAGTTTTATTTTTTTCATGTTATTTATTTTAGTAATCATTTTTTAAAAAGTTAATTTGGTTCCTATAATATAGGTCCTGCCGGTTCCGAAAAACACAGTTGCATTCACTGCTCCAAAACCACTGCCATTCGTATTATTGCGGCCATCATTAATATAAATGGCGTTTAATAAATTGTTACAGGTTCCGTAGATATTTAATTTAAAAGCACCGAAAGGAATTTCGTATCCAAGATTTAAATCAATTAAATAATAAGAAGGCATTTTCCAACTCTCTCTGTCTTTGTTTACTCCATCCAGGGTTAAAGGATCAAAGTTTGAATAATTTCTTCCAAAATAAGTGAATCGCGGTTTAATATAGGCACCTTTAATTGGCATATATCTTACCGCTGCCCCAACTTGAGTTTGAGCTGCATCTGCAACATGCACGCCTTTCGCGGAAAATGTAATTGTATCTGAAGGGAGATCCTGAGCATCTAATAAATATACAGTACTTGCTGAAGTGTATGTCCAGTCCGCCAATGATAATATCCCTTCAATTTCTAACTGTTTCATTAATTTATAAGTCCCATCAAACTCTATTCCAGTATATTGAGAATTTAAACCATTAATATTAAACGAAAGAAGATCCGGACCCACGTTGGTTCTTGTCAGTGGCTTATCCTTCCACAATGTGTAATAGACATTTACATTCGCATAAAAATTAGACTGTTTATAACCATAACCAATTTCATATGATTGAATGGTTTGATTTTTTACTTCCTTGAATTCTTTATTATTATTATCAAAAACGTTATTAAATTTTGGCGCTATACTCATATAACCCAAATTCACAAAAACGTTATGATGATCATTCAGATTATAATTTGCCCCGCCCTTCACAGTAAAATTTGGAAACCATTTATATCCTCGTGTAGCAGTTCTGGCTTCTTTTGAATCATTATAATAATAGACGCCATTGTATTGAACTGAATCCGCATATCCTACAGCTGTATATAATGTTGTATCAGATAAAACTATATCTTTCTTTTTGAAATAGTCAACCCTTTTATAACCAGTATAACCGCCGGTTAAAGTTACAAACGTACTAAGCTTATTCTTTTTGTATTCTCCCTGCAAAAACAATCCTCCCCATTTAACGAAACCATTATAATTTCTAGAAACAATATCGTTACCGGACCTTGAATAATTTTTTATTTGAAAAGGGTTTTCGTTAGCGTTTGAATAGTCAAGCACATAATCTCCTCCAATAAGGTTATATATTTTGTCGTAATGATATCCCTTATAATAACGTAGGTCCAATCCCGTGGTTAAGGTAAAAGGTTTATTAATTTTAAATGTAAGAGTCGATAATCCACCATACCAATCATGGTCGTTATTTTGTGTCCTGATATAAACACCTGCTCTATGTAAAGTTGGGCTTACTGAAGTATTTATGTTAATAGAGTTAGAATTATAAATCTTCTGTACATCGTAATAACCCGTTATGGTATCTCTGCCGGGAGTTGTATTAGATCCCCCGTTAGAATACCTTGTACCTGCACCTCGTCCGATAGAAGCATACAATACTGTCGAAACCGTTACCCTCTCCGATGCAGTCCAGAAATGATTTAAATTAAACAATGGCTTATGATACATGTTAACACGATCTCCTAAAACTTCTCCATTAAGATATCCCATATCCGCATTCCATCTTAATCCTCTATCTCCTTCAGATGGCTTAGTGAACTTATTCGATGATTTCGAAATAGCATATATCATAGAATCAGTATTAATACCTAGCTTATCGGAAAAATCCTTACTATAAACAGCAACAGGTAGCATCGTTGTTCTTTGACCGTGCTGTTGCGGAGCACCATTTGCCCCAATACTGATAATGTGTCTCTTAGTTGGCATAAATTGCACTTTAGCAAAATAAGAATAAGCGTTTGTCCAGGTCTGGTCAGCCCATCCGTCACCTGTTTTATAAGTGCCGGCTAAAGTAAAGCCCCATTTATTATTTATTAAACCAGAATTGTAAGACATAGCCATCACATTATGGCGGTTATTTCCCCACTCTTTCTTGATCACCATCTGCCTTTTTTGTTCAATTCCGTTGGTGATAAAATTCATAGTTCCACCAACAGAAGTTATAGCCAACTTGGATGCGCCCAATCCGCGTTGTATCTGCATAGTTTTTGTGATATCTTTTAATCCATCCCAGTTACTCCAATACACCGCGCCGTTTTCCATATCATTTACCGGAATTCCATCTACCAACACACCAATATTAGTTTGATCAAAACCACGAATCGTTACACGTGAATCTCCTGATCCTCCACCACTACTTGAAGCATAGGCTCCGGGCGTGGTATTTGCAATCATACTAATATCCTGCGACCCTAACTCTTCCTGTATTTTTGTGGCTGAGATAGAACTAAAAGCTACGGGTGTTTCCCTGATCTGAGCCATGTTAGCAACAACTTCAACTTCATCAAGAACTGCATTTTCTAATTTAACATCCATTTTTTTATTGGAATACAGTTTTATTTTTTGATTGAATTTTCTGTAACCAAGCATTGAGGCTTCAATATTGTAATCTCCCTTAGGTACATTAATACTGAAATTTCCTTCAAGATCAGCTACTGTTCCAATCCCCGGTTTCACCATGATCACAGCCCCTATCAGGCCTTCACCCGATTCTGAATCTTTTATTGATCCGGATAAAGTTACCTTAATACTATCCTGCGCTTTAAGAAAAACTGAAGTAAAAATAAAAAGAAAGAAAAAACTGTTTTTAAGCATTGTTTTAAATATAAAGGGCTGAATATTGCATCAGCCCTGTTAAAAAATTTGATTAAAGTTTTATTATTTTACAATTATTTTTTCTGATTTTGAACCAGCCTCGCTCTTTATTGTAGCATAATATATTCCTTTGGAAAGTTCCAGATCTTTCAGGATAATTGTTTTTTCCTTAGATTCAACAGTTCTTCTATAAACAACCTGCCCAACAGCGTTTGTTATTACAATTTCTTTTATTGATTTGTCCGAAACAAAAGCCATTTCATTTCCGTTTGAAGGATTTGGAAAAACTTTTAAACTAATCTGATTTGAAATTTCTTTTACACCAACCGGCTTACACGCACAATCATGAACATTAAGATCTGTCCAAATATCTTTTGGCAAAGAATCCCACTCTAATTTTGGATTAAATTGCCCAGGATTAGTCATAACACCAATCTTGATGTTGGACTTTCTTTGCATAGAATGATCTTTAGTCCACCATTTACCGGTTGTTCCGATATAAGGAGCAACATCACTCCATGCTACATTTGGTCTTTCTCCAATAACTCCAAAAATATCTATTACTTTATAAGGGCTTATTCTTACCAAAGCAATTGCATCATCACCATTCATATAAGTTGGTGCTCCATAAGCGTGATCTAATTGATTCCCTTTTGCCTGAAGAATCGGATCACATGCTGGAGAACTAGCTGTACCTGAAGTTTGACCATTTACCAATACATGCACGGAATATGAATCAATAGAACCGGTAAGATCCGTACTATCGATATCATCAATTGGGTTCGCGTAGGATGCGCCATTCGAATACCGCACTAATCTATAATTGCTTAAGTTTATTGCGTTTGCCGTTGGGTTGTAAACTTCAAGAGCCTTATTATTGCCTCCCCCTTCTACATATTCCGAAATAAATAATTCGGAACAATCCTGCGCTTTACCAACTAAAGCCAAAGTAACTAACGATAAACCAAGTAAAGTTTTTTTCATGTTATAATTTTTAGGTGTTTATTTTTTATTTCTAAAAGTGGTTTAAGGCGGATTTCAGAATAGAACTCCTCTTATAGGGTGGTCACTTTTTAGCGAAGCAAAAATAAGACAATTTGAACTACCCACAAACAATTGTGAATAAAAATGATAATTAAATAAGAAACATTTAACAATTACTTTATAGGCTGAAATATTTGATCAAATGTCACTTCCAAGCCATTTTAAGACCGTAAATTTTCATTTTTTAACGAATACCTATTCTTCAAAGTCACAATAAAAACTACATTTGCTTGTTAAACACAAAAAAAATGACGAAACTATTCCTATTCAGCTTCTCTCTGTTATCTATTGCCGTTTTTGCTCAAACCAAATTCAATTTTAACATTAATGGCGCACTGAGAAATGCTCCAGATAACTCATACATTTTCATGCACCATAAGTGGGATGGCGCTGATTATACGGACAGTGCCAAAATAAAGGCTGGCAAATTCGCTTTTACCGGCAAAGGAACGGAAGCTAATATGTACTGGATCACTAAATCCCATAATATTAATGAACAGCCCAACCTGATTTTCTTTGTAGATGGTGGAAAAACAACCATTTCCGGGAACATCGACAGCTTACCTCAAGCTAAAGTGGCCGGTGGGCAGACCCAAAAAGACTATATTGCTTATAATGAGATGATGCAGGGATTTGGCGGTAAGCAGCAGTCCATTGTAAATGCTTATAATGAGGCTAAATCCAAAGGAGACGGTGCTACTATGAATGCAAAAGTGGCAGAATACCAGGCCATGGACAAAGAGGTGAAAGCGTCTATGGAAAATTTCATCAAAACACATCCAAAGTCTGCTGTTAGCGGTTACGCTATCTATTTTAACAATCAAAATTCAACAGCAACGGTTGAAGAACTGGAAAGAATAGTCGGTTTACTGGACAAAAGCGTTTTAAATACCAAATACGGGAAACTGGCGCAGGAAAAATTAACCCAGTTAAGAGGAACTACTATCGGATACCCGGCGGTTAATTTCGCACAGGCAGATCCAAACGGTAAAATGGTGAATTTATCAGATCTCAAAGGAAAATATGTATTGGTGGATTTTTGGGCAAGTTGGTGCGGACCCTGCCGTGCCGAAAACCCTAATGTAGTGATGGCCTATAACAAATACAAGGACAAAGGATTCACCGTATTAGGTGTTTCGTTTGACCAGGTAAAAGAAAAATGGATCCAGGCTATTGAAAAAGATCAGTTAACCTGGACCCAGATCAGCGATTTAAAAGGATGGGGCAACGAAGCCGGGAAATTATACGGCATTACCAGCATTCCACAAAACCTGCTCCTGGATAAAGAAGGAAAAATAATTGCTAAAAACCTAAGAGGTCCGGATTTGGATGCGAAACTGGAAGAAGTGATTAAATAATAAAGACCGATAAATAATTAAAAACTAATTTTAAATTTGCTAGCCTTAAAAAACAAAAAATTTATGAAGAAACGTACGCTTGGATTTTTAACATTAACTGCAGTAGGTTTTACTGCTTTTGCGCAAACAACAGAACCGGTTATTATGACCATAAACGGAAAACCGGTTTACAAAAGTGAGTTTGAAAATGTTTACAAAAAAAACAGTGGTAAGGAAGTAAACAAAGAACAAAAATCAGTGAAAGAATATGTAGATCTTTTTTCTACATTTAAAATGAAAGTGTTTGAAGCAGAAGCTAACGGCCTGGACACTAATAGTTCATTTAAAACAGAGCTTGCAGGTTACCGCAAACAACTGGCTGCCCCATATTTAACTGATAAAAATGTGAACGACGCTTTATTACAGGAAGCATACGATCGCATGAAAACAGAAATTAAAGCTTCCCATATTTTAATCCGTGTAGCAGAAGATGCATTACCAAAAGATACCATTGAAGCTTATACGCGTTTAATGATTATCCGTGACGCATTAACCGGAAAAAATCCTACGCCTGCAAAACTCACTGAATATGAAAATTTATTAAAGAAAAGTGCAGGCTTAACCAAATCATCCACTCATCAGGATTCAGTCAACTATAACAGTAAATTAAGTGCTGTCAGAGGAATAACATCCGCGTTGAGTTCTGGAGGTGATAAATTTGCAGCTGTTGCCAAAAAAACATCAGAAGATCCTTCTGCTGCTGAAAACGGTGGAGACTTAGGGTATTTTACTTCTTTACAAATGGTTTATCCTTTTGAGACAGCTGCTTTTAAAACTAATGTAGGCGACATTACGATGCCGGTTAGAACTCGTTTTGGTTACCATATTTTAAAAGTAAATGACAAACGCCCTAGCCAGGGTGAAATCTTAACAGCTCACATCATGGTAAAATTCTCGAAAGACATGGGCGAAAAGGACAAAGCCAATCTTAAAACCAAAATTGATGAAATCTATACTAAACTAAAAGCAGGAGAAAAATTTGAAGATCTTGCCCGTCAATTCTCTGATGATAAACCTAGCGCAGAAAAAGGCGGACAGCTTCAGTGGTTTGGAAGCAGCCGCATGCCGATTGAATTTGAAAAAGCAGCTTTCGCTTTAGAAAATAATGGCGATTACAGTGCTCCTTTTACAACTACTTACGGATGGCACATCGTTAAACGTCTCGATAAAAAAGGCTTAGCTTCTTTTGCCGACATGAAAGGCGACCTGAAACAACGTATCGGTAAAGACAGCCGCACGCAGGCCGGAAAAACTTCTTTAATTGAAAAAATTAAAAAAGAAAATAACTTTAAAGAAAACGCAGTAGCTAAAAAAGAATTTTTAAAAGTGATAGATTCTACTGTTTTCCAGGGAAGATGGGAGGCGAAAAAAGCTGAAAAATTAGGTAAGAAGGAACTGTTCAGTCTATTTAATAAAGAGAAAGCAGCAGTTATTATCTTTACTCAGGCTGATTTTGCAAAGTACATTGAAACTCATCAAACGGCAAGGCCTAAAACGGATTTCAGCATGTTCCTGAACCAATCTTATAAAGAGTTTGTAGATGAAACATTGATTAATTATGAAGATGGGAATTTAGAATCAAAATATCCTGAGTTCAGAAATTTATTAAAGGAGTACAGAGATGGAATCTTATTGTTTGACCTGACTGACCAGAAAGTGTGGAGCAAAGCGGTGAAAGATACTGCAGGTTTAAAAGCTTTTTACGAGCAAAATAAAAACAATTATTTATGGGATGAACGTGCTGATGTCACTATGTACAAATGCGCCAATGATAAAGTGGCTAAAGAAGTACGCGGCATGTTGAAGAAAAATAAATCTGAAAAGGAAATTACAGAAACCATTAATAAAACTTCCCAGTTAAATGTTTCGGTTGAAAACATTACATATTTAAAAGGAGAAAATAAAGATGTGGATGCAAACTGGAAACAGGGAGTTGTTGCTACCGATATCAAAGATACAAAAGAAAACAAGGTAACTGTTTTAGTGGTAAATAAGGTTATGGGTAAAACTCCAAAAACGATTGCTGAAGCAAAAGGAATGATTACTGCCGATTATCAGAATTACCTGGAAAAAGAATGGTTAGCTTATCTTAAAAACAAGTACACCGTTAAGGTAAACGAAGACGTTTTAAACACCGTTAAGTAAAAAAAAATAAAACAACTGAAAAGGCTGTAGCTATACAGCCTTTTCTTTTTATAAATAAACTTGCCATATTACTTTAACATAAAATCATTTCTTTTGTTTGGGCAGTTGCTGTTGCTGCTTGCGTGCGACAAACCATCGGAGGCCGCCGAAGAAAAAGGAAAAGTGATTGCCAGGGTAAATACTGCTAATTTATATGCAACAGATTTGGAGCATATCGCACCCCAGGGTTTATCCATGTCAGACAGTACTGCATTTATACAGACATTCATTAATAAGTGGGCTTATAATGAAGTGTTTTACCAACAGTCTGTTAATTATTTATCGGAAGAAGAAGCTGATATTACCAAAGAACTGGGAGCGTACAAAAAAGAATTACTGGCTTATAAATTCCAGGCGAAATTAATCGAAGAAAAACTGGATACCAATGTCACGATTCATCAAATTGAAGACTATTATAATGCCAATTCCCAGAATTTTTTGCTGAAAAATAATATTGTAAAAGTACTTTATGTAAAAACACCGGTAAACATTCCCAACCTGGCTAAACTGAAGAAACTGTGCTATTCTACAAATCCCAAAGATGCCGAGCAATTGAAAAGCATGTGCATTCAATATGCTAATAATTATTTTATGAACGATAATACCTGGCTCATGTTTGATGATTTGAAAAAAGAAATCCGCCAGTTGAATGAAATACCGGAATATAACATTCAGAACGGCAAAATATTTGAGTTTACCGATGCCACCAGCTTTTACTTTTTAAAGATCATTGAGGTGAAATCAAAAAACACCATATCTCCTTTAAATTTTGAAAAAAATAATATCAAAAACATGTTGATCAATCAAAGGAAACAGCAATTGATAAACACCATCAAAAAAGACTTTTTTGATAAAGCCAAAACAAATAAAGAATTAGAAATTTATAATTAACTTAGTAAAATGAACTTAAAACTTGCCTTTACCTTTTTATTTTTGACATCATTATCTTTTGCCCAACCGCAGGTTTTGGACAAGGTTGTTGCCATTGTTGGTAAAAATCCGCTTCTTTTATCAGAAGTGGAAACAAATTTATTGCAGCAAAGAGAGCAAAAAGAAAAAAAAGAATTTACACAGGAGGACAGGTGTAAAGTCTTTGAAGATGTTTTATTTCAAAAATTATTGTTGGCTCAGGCCGACAGGGACAGTATCGTTGTATCTGACGCAGAAGTTGACGGTGAGTTAAACCGAAGAATCCAATACTATGTTGGTATGCTTGGAAGCGAAGAAAAATTTGAAGCTTTTTACGGAAAACGTATCAGTGTATTTAAAGATGAGTTAAGGGATGATGTTAAAAACCAGTTACTGGCTCAAAAAATGCAACAAAAAGTTACAGGAGAAGCAAAACTGACTCCCAGTGAAGTGAGGGCGTTTTATAATACTTTACCTATTGATAGTTTACCACTCATTAATTCAGAATTGGAAATAAGTCATATCGTTAGGAAACCACCTATTTCAGAGGAAGCAAAAAAGGCCGTTCGTGATCAGCTTGGGGTTTATAGATCCCGCGTGGTAAATGGAGAGAGCATGAGCGTTATCGCCGCCTTATATAGTGAAGATCCGGGTTCGGCAAAAAACGGGGGACGGTATGAATCCGTGATGCGCGGACAGATGGTTCCTGAATTTGAAGCTGTTGCCTTTCGTTTAAAAGCAGGTGAAGTATCCGAGATCTTTGAAACTTCTTACGGTTACCACTTTATGCAATTGGTAGCACGCAAAGGGGAATCGGTAGATGTGAGACACGTTTTAATGTCACCAAAGATTTCTCAGCGTGAAATTTTAAAAGCTAAAGAAGAGCTGGATAGTATCCGTGAATTAATAAACAGTGGTCAGCTAAAATTTGAAGACGCAGCCTTAAAATTCAGCAGCGATAATGAAACCAAACAAAATGGCGGAGTTTTAATTAATCCCGCTGCCAACAGTGCCAAGTGGGAACTGGACGAGATAGGCCAAATGGATCAGAACCTGGTTTTTATGCTGGAAAACCAGATGAAAGTGGGTGATGTGAGCCCTGTTATTCAGCATGTTGGTTCTGATGCCAAACAGGCATGGCGCATTATTTATTTAAAATCAAGGACAGAGCCTCACAAGGCCAATATGAAAGATGACTACATCCGGTTATTAAACATGGCAACATTTGAAAGACAAAAAAAATCGATTACAGATTGGATCGCTAAAAAATCAAAGTCTACCTATATTAAGATAGACAGTGAGTTTAATAGCTGCAAATTAGAATATAACTGGACCATTACACCTTAATTCAAGAACAAAGAATTTATGAATTATAAGAACGATGTAGAAGCAATTGATGCTTTTGTAGTTAAGTACAAAGAACTGAATGCCGAAATAGCGAAAGTTATTGTAGGACAAAATGATACGGTTAAAAATGTATTGATTTCCATATTTTGCAAGGGACATTGTTTATTGGTTGGAGTGCCCGGCCTTGCAAAAACATTATTGGTAAATACCATTGCCGACGTATTGGGTTTAACTTTTAACCGTATTCAGTTTACTCCCGATTTGATGCCGAGCGATATCATCGGCTCAGAAATACTGGATGAACAGCGCAATTTCAAATTCATTAAAGGTCCTTTATTTGCGAATATTGTACTGGCAGATGAGATCAACCGGACGCCTCCAAAAACACAGGCAGCTCTATTAGAAGCCATGCAGGAAAGATGCGTGACGACGGCAGGAAAAAAATACGAACTTGGAAGTCCATTCTTTGTTCTCGCAACTCAAAACCCTATTGAACAGGAAGGTACCTATCCCCTGCCCGAAGCGCAACTGGACCGTTTCATGTTTAACGTTTGGTTAGATTATCCAAGCTTCCTGGAAGAACTGCAGGTAGTGAAACAAACGACCACTGATATGAAAGTGGATTTAAAAAAAATTATTTCTGCTGAAGAAATTATTTATTTTCAAAATGTCATTCGTAAAATTCCGGTGGCCGATAACGTTTTGGAATACGCTGTGAAACTGGTGAACAAAACACGTTTAAACTCCGAGTTTAGTTCAGATGTAGCAAAAAAATATTTAGCCTGGGGCGCCGGGCCACGGGCTTCGCAATTTTTGGTATTGGGCGCAAAATGCCATGCAGCCATCAATGGGAAATACAGCCCGGATATTGAAGACGTGAAGGCTGTTGCTAATGCGATCTTAAGACACCGTATCATTCGTAACTATAAAGCAGAAGCGGATGGAATGAGTATTGAAGCAATTATTGAACAATTAAAATAACCCTAAAAACAAATATGATGAAAAAAATCAGTGTATTAGCTTTAGCCTCTTTTATTCTTTTTGGTTTTAATAGCCTGAAAGCACAGGACGCCGCTAAAAAAGAAGTATCGAACAAATGTGTCGGTAAAGGAAAATTTATCATGGATGCATTCTATGGTTATCCATACGTGGTTGGTAAATATATTAAAACGATTGTGTCGGAATCAGGTTCAGGAAGTATTGATGTGACAAATCTTAACCATATCGGAGGTCGTTTTGAATACATGGTCAATGATATAATTGGATTAGGGTTGGAATATACATACGCATCAGTAACCGCTAAATATATAGAGACTCATTCAGTTTACAATTATTCCACAAATCAGTATGAGACCCAGAATGACTACTACACACTCGGTTTTAATAAACAGCGTGTGTTAGGAAAAATCAATATCCATTTTGCTACCACGAAAAACCTGGACCCTTATGCAACCGGTGGTATTGGTTATAAGTTAACTAATGTATACTCAAACAATATTGACGACCAGGAAGCGGTTAATAACGTATCTAATACTATGAATATCATTCCTGTTGCTTTCAGATTAGGTATCGGTATGCGTTACTATTTTATAAAAAATATGGGTGTTGGTATCGAAGCCGGACTTGGTGGCCCTGCTGTTCAGATAGGTCTTTCAGGTAAATTCTAAAAAAAATTTCAGATGAGTAAATTAATTCTGGCCAATGATGGCATCGATGCTGTAGGAAAAAGCTTATTGGAAAAAGTGGGCTTTACGGTGATCACTGAAAAAGTAGCGCAGGAAAATCTGGCGAAGGAAATCAACGATAAAGGATACATAGCCTTAACCGTTCGTAGCGCTACTAAAGTGCGTAAAGATGTTATTGATGCCTGTCCGAGATTAAAAGTTATTGGGCGCGGTGGTGTTGGTATGGATAATATTGATGTGGACTATGCCCGCTCCAAAGGAATACAGGTAATCAATACGCCTGCCGCTTCCAGCAATTCTGTGGCGGAATTGGTATTCGCTCATTTATTCAATGCTGTACGTTTTGTTTACGATAGTAACCGGAACATGCCAACCAACGGTCATACAAAATTTGACGACCTTAAAAAAAATTATTCCAAGGGAATTGAGTTAAGAGATAAAACTATTGGAATCATTGGTTTCGGCCGGATTGGCCAGTACACTGCTAAAATAGCCTTAGGATGTGGAATGAAAGTTTTAGCCTACGATCCTTTTGTAAAAGAAGCTGTTTTAAAATTAGAGATACACGGAACGAATGGTGTGGATGTTAAAATCAATACTGTGAGCCTGGAAGAATTGGTTGCCAGTTCGGATATGATTTCCATGCACGTACCGGGAGGAAAAATGATTGGTGAAAAGGAAATTGCAGCCATGAAAAATGGTGTGATCCTCATCAATGCGTCGCGAGGTGGTGTGATTGATGAAACTGCCCTGATCAATGGATTGAATTCCGGTAAAATTGCTCATGCCTGCTTAGACGTGTTTGAAAATGAACCGACACCAAATGAAGCACTGTTAAAGCACCCGAAAATTTCTTTAACACCGCATATTGGTGCCGCTACCAATGAAGCCCAGGAACGAATTGGGGTCGAGCTGGCAGAGAAATTAATTGATGCGTTGAAGTAAATAATTATTATCTATTGTCAGTTCGAGCGAAGTCGAGAACCTAAAAGGAGAATCTTTAAAACATCTCGACTCCGCTCGATGTGACAAAAACTAATAAAGAATTTATAATGAAATTCCTCTGTCCTATACTCCTACTCTTCTCATTATCTTTAAAAGCACAATACACTGTAAAAATAAAAAGAGAGGACAATCGTCTACTCTTTTTTCAAATTGGATCAAAGACGGATACCATTATCCGCAACAAGTCTGACCTGTTTTTACTCAAACTTCCTGACAGTTTAAAAAATTCAATTCAGATCTTTTTGAAAAACGGGCAGTTCATCGCCACCAATAAAGATTCAGTATATCGGCTAAGACCTTTGCCCGGTATGAAATATTCCCACTCAAAACCGGACAGTGTTTTTCAAACCTTATTGGAAGGGAATTGTTCCCCATCTAACATCATTACGGTTGAGTTTATCAATACCCTGACGCGTAGAAGAATTCTTCAAAACAATTTTATTGTAAAATAAATCCTTTCATTATATTTATAAAAAAACAACACTATGAGTTCTACCTCTAAACATCCAACAGGATTATTTTTTTTAGCCTTCACTGAATTCTGGGAACGATTTGGGTATTACCTGATGATCGGGATCTTCTTTTTATACATGACTGATACTGAAACAGGTGGTTTTGGCTGGGAAAGCGGCAAAGCTTCTGATGTTTTCGGAACTTTTATTGCCTGTGTATATTTGACACCTTTTATTGGCGGCTTATTGGCTGATATGAAACTGGGCTATCGATTTGCAATTACGCTGGGGGGAATTTTAATGGGTATCGGATACTGTCTTTTATCCGTTCATGAAGAATGGGCCTTTTACACAGCATTGGTCATCATGATTGTTGGAAACGGATTTTTTAAACCTAATATTTCAACGCTGCTTGGAAATTTATATAACGACCCTAAATACAAAGCCAATAAAGATACCGGCTACAATTTATTTTATATGAGTATCAACATCGGGGCTTTCCTTTGTAATTTCATTGCGGCCTTTATGCGCATTAAATATGGGTGGAACTGGGCCTTTATTACTGCCGGAATCGGAATGTTTTTAGGGGTTGTTACTTTTTGGATTGGCATGAAGCATTACAAACATGTGGACGTACGAAAAGAACCTACTCCGGAAGACAAGCCTATTATCATGCGCTTTTTAAAAGTATTAGCCGTTGCCTTTGGTTTTGGAATATTAGGATGGTTTATACCAGATACCATTTTCGGCAGCGACAGCACTGATGCATTTTTATGTGCATGTATTCCCGTGGTTTACTTTTATGCCACTATTTATAAAAGCTGCACTACTGAAGAGAAACAACCGGTTGGCACCATGTATACCATTTTCGGAATCGTGATTATTTTCTGGGCCATCTTTAAATTAAACGGTACGGCTTTAACAACGTATGCCAATTCTTATACGGACAGGGCCATGCCTACTGCGATGGTCCCATTAGCAGATTCATTATACTTATGTGATAAATCGGTTGTGGCAGAAAATGATTCGGTTTATCAGCTGGATGAACATTTCAGAAGGATCAAAGATGCCAGCGGAAACGCGGTGAAGTGCGTGGATTATCCATCTTACTTTAAAAACCTGGCACCGGAAGAATACCCGGAGAAAGGTGAAAACCTCACCTTGATGCCAACCGAATTATTCCAATCTATCAACCCGTTTTTCGTGATTATATTAACTCCGGTGGTCGTGCTCTTCTTTGGTTTTTTAAGAAAACGGAAAATGGAACCTACCACTGCCACAAAAATTGCCTATGGTTTATTGATCAGTGCCTTATCAACCCTGGTAATGGTTGCTGCCGTTTATTTCACGAATAACGGAGTCAGTAAAGCCAGTGCCTGGTGGCTCGTTGGAAGTTACGGCGTTATTACTATTGGTGAATTGTGTTTGAGTCCTATGGGACTATCGATGGTATCCAAATTGTCACCACTCAGATTTACCGCATTAATGATGGGTGGTTGGAGCCTGGCAACATCTATCGGGAATAAATTAAGCGGCGTCTTGGCCAAGAACTGGGATAAGTTTGATAACAAAGCTTACTTTTTCTGGTTAAACTTTGCTTTACTGATGCTGGCTTTTATTGTGATGATGTCATTACTGAAAAGACTGAATAAAGCGTTTAAAGAAGCTTAATCAGTAGTTCCACAAAATATAGTTTTTCAGGTAAAGACTTCGAAAGGTCTGATTGGCAGGAGCATTTAATGCTTCCATAATTGGTTTGTCATCAGTAT
Source organism: Bacteroidota bacterium (assembly GCA_021155905.1). GTDB lineage: Bacteria > Bacteroidota > Bacteroidia > B-17B0 > Aurantibacillaceae > UBA4416. The sequence continues at coordinate 8,813 of JAJNBG010000034.1, read as the reverse complement.
TAATCACTTCTGAATTATAGATCATAATTGGATACAACTCATTATTCAAAGTAAAGCGCGATGGCTTTAAACTGGCCACAATCAGTAAATTCCTGTAGTCTTCATTTTCACTGAAGGTGCAGATTTTCAGATCAAAACCTGCTTTCTTTAACGTAGCTAACATACACTGCGTACCCTTTCCATTTTTTCCGGTCAGGTAGCCATGAGTATTTATTAAAACAACCGCATCCTTCTCCAACATGGTTTTTAATTTCTCGAGGCTCTCCGTGGTTATCACATGTGAGGGCTGCTCCTCGGCTTTAAACACATCGAATAAAATTAAATTGTATTTTTCTGTTGAGCTATTCATGTAATAGCGCGCATCGGCACAGACCGTTTTCACAGAATCATTTAAATAGAAAAATTGTTTGGCCATGTCTATTATTCTTCCATCAAATTCAACTGCCGTTACATCATAGCCATGCTGGTGAAACAGGTTAGCCAACACTCCTCCGCCCAGTCCTAAAACCAAAGCTTTTCCCTTGGGGAAATACAACATGTTTTTTTCCAATAATCGTACGTACTCTGAAACAGATTGACCCGTTAGCACGTTCATTTCCGTTTGAATAGTTGTATTGATCAGTAATTTCCTGATGATAACCGAGGCATTGCTTTCCGAAGGTTCGTCCCTGATCTCTAATTTTCCCAAAACTCCCTCAGACTTATAGATAGAGTAATGGTTATTCCCGGATTTTACAAAACCAAATAAAGCAATCGAAATAACCAGGAAAAGTAAAAAAGCGTTTAACTTACTTTTTTTTTTAACGACAAGGATTAAGCTTGCTGCTGCCAGAATGATGGCGAAACCAATTAAGCTAAACTGCACACCGAAATTTGGAATTAAATAAAATCCGCATAAAAAAGTAGCCAGTATTCCGCCAACCGTTGAAACGGCATATACCCTTCCGCTATTCTCTCCGCTTTCATTTACCTCTTGTGTTAAAATAGAAATAATTAATGGAGAAGTCGCGCCCATGCATAACATAGTGGGAAACAATAAAAAAAACACGCTGATGATCACTGCGGGTATCAATGATAAGACGGATGCAAGAATCACAAATAAAGAAGTTAAAAACGGCATAAAACACAAACAACAAACAGCGGCCATTAAAACATATAAAAGCAGCCTGTCTTTTTGCTCGCTTTTACTTAACTTGCCTCCTAAAAAATAACCGCTCGCCAAACCCGCCAGGGTAATAGCCATTACCGAACTCCACACATACAAACTACTGCCAAAAAAAGGAGCCAGTAGTTTAGCTCCGCAAATTTCAGCGGCCATGACAGACGCGCCTTCGATAAAAGAAATAGTATATAATTTATTTTTGTTCAGCATGAAACCTAAATGTACATATTGCTGTCCTCATCATAGGCTGCACTTGTACCATAACCTAAACGTTTACCTGTACGCAGATTAATACTACTTACTTTTTCCTGTATCTCATTAACAGAAACTTCTCTTACCTGTTCAATCGGAGGCGTAAATAAATCGAAGGTAATCGCATAAATAATCAAATCATTGATAATTTCACAGACCTGCTCTTTTCCTAAAGGTTCATCGGAAAAAGAAGAATATTTTACGCCAATCGGACCTTTGGCTTCAATAAAAAATTTCATTTCACGATTGATAAAAATACGGCAAACCAAATAGCCTAAATCATTCAAACGATTGAATTTAAAAGAATCAGACAGAAAATTATAGACATTGATGATCCCGCAATAAGAGTTGTATTCGTTTTGTTTGATATAACCGGTGCGGAACATAGAATGCGATTTTTCAAATTCAAACACATTGGTATGCATAAAAAATTCGAGCATATCCCCTGCAACCCTTAACTGCGTAGCATAAGCATTTGTTTCTGTCGCGGAAACGATAATACGTTTATCAATCTCCTGAGTCTCAGTTGCCAGATCGGCTGCAATCTCCCTCACACACTCCTTTAATAAGGCAAAAGAAGCGATTGTGTTCCGAAAAACATCCTGCTTCATCACAGATTTTTCCTTTAACAATTTAATGATCTGTTCTTTTTGCGTATTTACATCATGACTCATGTTGAATATCGGATAAAAATGGTTGAATAAATATAACCAAAAAAAACTAATTTAAAAGAAAGCTTTGCTGATTTACAACATCATATAAAACTTTATGAATCTTGCCCCTTATCCCGAGCCTTGCCAGTTTGTTTTCATCGGCGCTTGGATAAACCCTGTTTGAAAGAAAGACAAAAATCAATCCGTTGGCCGGATCTGCCCAGGCAAATGTTCCCGTGAACCCACTGTGTCCGAAACTCTGTAAACTGCATTCCTTTGTTACCGGGCTTTCTTTTTTATCATCAGGCTCGGGCTTATCAAAACACAAGCCTCTTCTGTTATCAGAAAAATGGGTACTGGTGTACTGCCTGATAATGTCACCATCCAAAATATGTTGCCCTGCATAATATCCGTTGTTCAAAAGCATTTGCATAATCAATGCTACATCTGTTGCATTTCCAAATAAACCGGCGTGCCCTCCTACTCCACCCATCAAAGCGGCACCCTGATCGTGAACATATCCTCTCACCAATTGCTTTCTAAACTTCAAATCATTTTCTGTTGGTGCAATTTGAGCCGGCGGATAAACCGAAAGCGGATTGTACATAAGTCCTAAATTCAAAGGCTTATAAAACCGGGATTGAACGTAATTGTTCAGAGCTGTTTTGGTTAATTTCTCAATTAATATTTTTGAAAAATAGTAGCCAATGTCACTGTAAACATATTTACAGGTTTCTTCCATCTTACAGGCCATGATCTGGTGATAAATAGAATCATTAAAATCTTTAACGACATACAAGCCTTTCGCTACCTGAACAGGAAATTGCTCGGAATATTCATCACTGTAATAACCTGTTTTATAAACACTCTTCTTATCCACTGTTTTTTGCCAGAACGGTAACCAGGCAGGTAAACCCGACTGATGGGTCAACATATCCTTATATTGAATGGTCGACTTATTGGTGCCCTTTAATTCAGGGAAATAAGACTCCAGGTATTCATTATAATTAAACTGGTTTTGTTCACTTAGTTTCATTAAGGCCAATGATGAAGACAAAATTTTGGTAAGAGATGCCAGGTCATAAATGGTTTGATCATTTACTTTTTCTGCAGACGCTTCGTAGGTTTGTTTTCCGAAATTTTTCTGGTAAAACACCTTACCGTTTTTTATAGCAATCACCTGGCAACCCGGGTAAGCGTTTTCTTTGATACCATGCTTAGCGATTGAATCAACCTGTAACAATTTGCTGCTGTTAATTCCGATCTGTTCGGGAGTCACATACTGGACCCTGATTGAATTTTTAATTTCAATTCCCGTACCTGCCTTGAATAAAGAAGTTGAAACAGGTAAGGTACCATTTACGACAATAGCTCCCATTACTGCATCGGCTGCGGCTTTCTGACTGAATTGGCTGTTCTCGTACAATTCCAAAATGGTAATTGATTTATTGATATTCTCCAGTTTATTAATTAAATAGGGATTAGCATATAAACAGGCTACGGTGTTCTTCTTTGAACAAATTTTTGAAATCACATCCATGCTGCCTTCCGAACAACCGAAATCTTTTTCAGGCTTATAGGACGTTTTATTGACTTGCAGGAGAACGAGGTCATATTTTTTCAATCTGGCCATCAAGGTATCTCTCTCCTTCTTTGTTGCGTCATGGTCAATTCCTAAATGAGGTATTTTTGAATATTTATTGATGGTTGAGGAGAAAATATTTTCTTTTGAATCCCCAACAGAAACTTCAACAATTTTCAAAGTGTCCAATCGCTGAAGAGGTATAAAATTATTATCGTTCTTCAGTAACGTTACAGAAGCTTCTGCCAGTTTGGTATTCATCACAAAAGACGCTTTGGTATTGAGGTCTTCATATAAATTTTTAGGATTGACATACTGTTTATTATTTAGTCCGCACCAGAATTTTGCTTTCAGAATTTTTTTGCAACGGGCGTCAATTTCTTCCTGCGAAATTTGTCCCTTGCTAACGGCCAACTTAATCTGTTCAATGGCTCTTGGAACATTCTCTGCAAACAACAATACATCATTTCCTGCCAGTAAAGCTTTTACATCAACCATGCCTGGCTCATAAAAATTAGCGACTCCTTTCATGTTCAGGGCATCTGTAAAAATCAATCCCTGGAAACCCAGTTGTTTTTTCAAAAGATCCTGGATGATGTATGGAGATAAAGTGGATGCAGTATTTTTAGTTGTATCATAACACGGGACAAATAAATGTGCTACCATGATGCTTGATAAACCCTGATCGAATAATTGCTTAAAGGGATATAACTCTAATGTATCCATCCGTTCTTTGCAGGCACTAATAACAGGCAATGTTTTGTGAGAATCACTGTCCGTGTCTCCATGGCCCGGAAAATGCTTTCCGTTAGCCATCACACCTTCGGCCTGCAAGCCTTTCATATACATTACAGCTTTACTGGCGACATTGTATTTGTTTTCTCCAAAACTCCTCATCCCTATTACCGGATTTAAAGGATTGTTATTGACGTCCGCTACCGGCGCAAAGTTCACGTGAATTCCCATGCGCTTACATTCCCTCGCAATTTGTTTTCCCATTTGATAAATCAGGGTGTCATTTTTAATGGCTCCCAGGGTCATTTGCCTTGGGTATTTCGGAGTACTATCCAATCTCATGGCCAGCCCCCATTCTCCATCAATGGAAATCAGCAAAGGTGTTTTAGCTTTACTCTGGTAATAATTATTCAGCTTTGCTTCGCGTAACGGACCACCCTGCATAAAAATCAGTCCACCAATATTGTAGGTTTCCACCAACTCCCTGATCTCCGCTACGTGCTTCATATCTTTGTTACTGTATGCTGCCACCATAAATAACTGTGCTAAACGCTGATCAGAATTTAAGGAAGCAAACACGGAGTCCACCCAGCGGGATTCGGAACGAAGAAAATCGGGATCGCTTTTTGTCGTTTGTTTATGTGTGACAAACGCCATTATAACCACGACCGAGAAAGCAAAAAGAGTCTTATAAAAAAAATGAATCATGTGGTTAAGATACTATGAATAGCCTTTTTTAAATTTACGAAAAGCGATTGTTTTTAACAGATGTGTCTTGATAGTGATCCGTTAAATAATTTTAAATCAATGTTTTAATGAGATGCTCAAAATTACTTCACTCTTCCCGAAGTGACATAGGCCTTCTTAAAATAAGGTTCATTCATATCGCTGATCATCACACCTTTTTTGGTAGACGCATGTACGAATTTATTATTCTGGAGATATACGCCTACATGGGAAATACTTCGGCCATTGGTCTCAAAAAATACAAGATCACCTTCTTTCAACTCGTTTTGTTTTATTTTTTTCACTTCACCAACTAAAGCTTTTGTAGAACACGAGATTGTTTTTTTGTACACGTTTGAATATAAAACCGATGTTAAGCCTGAACAGTCAATCCCGCTTTTATCTTTTCCACCGTATTTATAAGTCACACCATACCAGTCGTGAATGAACTGATATAACTTTTCATTCTTAATATCGGATTCAGAAACGCCCAATTTATCAGCGTATTGTTTTTTGACCGAACGCGATACATGTTCTTTTTTCTCTGAATCCGTCGATTTGGTCACAGATTGCTTCTGTTTACAGGAAACTAAATAAGATAAACATAAACCCAGGGCTAAATATTTTAAAATAGTTCTCACTATGATAAAATTACCACCAAAAATATAAAAATAACGGAGCCTCTAAGAATGTTTTGGACAGCGGCCTGTTTAAAGCTCTTCCGTAACCTCGCTGTAATAGTGCTTGGAGAACTTCGTGATCACCCGGTAGGCGATATAAGCAAAGATCGGGGCCGCGATCACATCATAGCTGTAATGCACATGTTGCACTACTACCCCGATGGATACTGCGATAGCTGAAACCAGAAACAAAATCTTCAATGGTCTACTGGAAGCAAAGAAATAGAATAAAAATAAAGTCGCGGCATGTCCGCTGAAAAACAGATCTTTCAAATTCTCATTCCCCGCATAAAAGGTATGGGTCAAAAAGGTATCCCGTAAAGGGATAATCGCCATTGGAGGATCCAAAGGAACAAAAAACAAAGTAACAACTCTTAATAAAGTGAGAGTACCATACATCTGGATCAGATGTAAAAAACGATATGGAGATACAAAGGCATAAATCAAACCAACCAGCGCTGTTAAATACGTGGCAAAGAAAATAAAATCAGAAACATCCCTGGGTTTAATAAAATTCAGGATTGGGTCATAAAAGGTATGACCCTGACGGGTTTCTATGTAAGCCAACAAAGAGGCGAAACCAGTTAAAATGATACTCACTGCTATGACAGAAAAAATAAATCTGTTTCTAAAGTGTTTATCCGAAAAAGCCGTTCTCCAGTTATAAAGCATAATACAATATTACAGAAATTTAGGGCTTAATTTATCTTAAAAAGATTTAAAAATCAATGGGTTATCAACAAAAAAGGCCGAATTTCTTCGGCCTTTCTGAACTTTAAAAAAACTTATATTCCTTATGGTAATGTAATGGTATAGGTATTTCCATTAATGGTAACCGTGGCCTGGTCATCACATGTACCGTTACCGAAATCAATATAACGGGTTGCTTTTCCGCCGGGAGTATGCTCCAGAGTTCCCTGTGTAAAATGACGGCGGCATCCAAATGACATATTTCTGATCAAAGGTGAAGTGATGTTTGAACTGAAAGAGTTCCCGTTTGACGTCGATCCATTGGCAGTACCTGTTATTGAATAGATATCATCATTCCACTGTAATGTATTTTCGCCGGTCAGCCATTCTCTTTGACGGTTTGTTTGTAACGAGATAGTTCCGCCGCTGTTGGCTTTAGTAATCTGGATATTCGCGTTAATTTCATAAACCAGATGATGAGCGGCATTATGACCTTTATTGGTAATTGTTTTTGAACCTGTTACCTGGTTATCATTTACATAGTAATTCTGAGGTGTAACTGTAATAACAGTTAATGAATCCCTGTACCTTCCTGTAAATGAAATAATCAACGAGCCTCTTCTTGCTCTCCCATCATTGCAAACACAATTGGTAGCTCCGAAATTAACAGTGATTGTTTTTGCGGCAGCAAGTGTATCTATTGTTATAGATGCGCATGAAGCAGCTAATAATCCACTGGCATCGGATGTTCTGAAACTTGAAACAGAATAAGTTTTAGCAGCCTCATCAGAAATGCTGGTCATGTCGTTTACCGTTGACGATGCTAAAGATTGATCAGCTGCCCCTGCAGTATCACTGTCTTTCTCTTCTTTTTCTTTCTTTTTGCAAGATGAAAAAATGCCTGCAGTTACAATAGCTGCTAAAGCAAGTCCTAATGTTAATTTCCTGGTTTTCATATTTTATCGTTTTATGTTTATTTGTATCTATGACCGGTTAAAAAAGAGAAGGTTTAATCCGGGTCAAAAATTATTTTACAAAACTCCCACACCCCTTGTAAACACTGTTATTAAATTTTATAATCACTGACCTGTCTGCTTTTTCACCGGCAGCATTGGTACATGACTTGCTTTCTATACTCATCGTTACCGATTTTTCGTTTAACGTTTTCATATACGTAAAGCTTTTTTCTTCCTTAATTTTTTCAAATGAATCTTCAATCCAGATACTATCTTTTCCATAATCCACTACTAAACGCAGTTTATCATTATAAAATTCGGCAAACCAACCAGGTTCTGTTCCGCTGGCTCTAAACAATAACTCTGACGGGTCTTTTATTTCTGCTAATTCATTAATGGCATCCAGTTTCGACAGGCTGATATCAACATCCGCAACAGTATCTCCACCCTTTGTAATTGTTTTTTCTCCGTTTGAATTCACCTGAGTGCAGGAAAACATCGCTAACATAACAATTCCTGATAAAATTATTTTTTTCATCTGATAAACTTACAAATAATTTTAAGGCTGAGCATATTATAAATTTCTCATAAGTAGTACCTTTGTTAAAAACAAGGATTATGAATTTACAATTTGATATCATTGAGATCTTAAAAGTAACCATGGTACTTTTTGCGGTGATCGATATAATTGGTTCTATTCCTATTATTATCGGGTTAAAACAAAAAACGGGAGAAATCAATGCTTCCAAAGCCTCCCTGACTTCTATGGGAATTATGATCGTATTTTTATTTATCGGTCAATCCATTTTGAGTATTATTGGAATCTCCATCGGTGATTTCGCAATTGCAGGTTCCCTGCTTATTTTTATAGTAGCATTTGAAATGATTCTTGGAATTCAAATCTCTAAAGATAATATGCCCGCAACGGCTTCAGTTGTTCCACTGGCTTTTCCATTAATTGCCGGAACCGGTACTTTAACCACCTTATTATCAATCCGGGCTGAATACAACATAGTTTCTATTATTACGGCCATTATCTTAAATGTCATTATTGTTTATATAGTATTACGAAACCTTGACCGTGTTGAACGATTTATAGGACCCGGAGGGATTGCCATTCTTAAAAAAGTATTCGGGATTATTTTATTGGCATTAGCCATCAAATTGTTCAGGAAGTACACTGGTTTATAAATTGTTCCGAGAAACCTAAACCGGCCTTACCAAAATTAAAATCATAAAAAAAGCCCGGATAAATCCGGGCTTTTAATTTTTTGCTAACTAAATATTAGTGTTTTTTTCCACCTTTAGAAGCAGCAGCAACTGAATCAGCCATTCTTGTAGAATCAGCAGCCATTTTAGCAGTAGCTTCAGCAGCAG
>JAJNBG010000033.1 GCA_021155905.1 Bacteroidota bacterium | reverse complement strand
ATAATCATTTAAATTTAACTCAAGAGAACGAAGCTGTTCAATAGGATCGGATGCAAGCTCTTCTTGTGCGGCATACAATGAGAAAAAATTACAATTCAAAGCAATACACATTTTATTCAACAAACCTGTGTCTATACTTTCTCGTTCTAAAATATCGTGTATGTCACTGATGCTTGTGGCCATTTTCTTTGCAAAATCAATGACTGAAATATTCTGCAGATTGAGTTCCGATTTAATTATTTCTCCGATGTGAATTACCATAGATAAAAGTTAATTTGCGAGCTATGATTTTAATTAATCATGCTAAATAACTTTTAAAATGCCCCAAACTATATTGAGGTTGTAAGAAAAGAGTTAATAGTTACAAGGTAGGAAAAAAAACTCATTAATAAAGAATAACATCATTTTGAGAAGGAAAACATTTTTCTAGAGAAGAAAGTCGTGGTAATTCACATTTTCCCTGCTATCCGTACTTATGAACCCATAAGGGCTTTAACAGTTGCTAAATGTTCATGTGTGGTAAAATAATCAAGCTCCTCAACAATCAGCATATGTATGACCAAATTTTTTGTATAAGTATAGAGAAAGTAAATAAATGTTTTACGGCGCAAATAAAAAGACAAAATAATATCCTCTACAAGGATATCAGAACGGTCAATTAACTTTTTACCTTTTCTGTCCAGCATTCTATTTTCTACGAACTGAGTGATTCTTTCTTCCATCAAAGGCACAATATCATTAACTGCAAGTGCAGAAAGAAAGCTTTTATTGGATTCTCTGCTGAGTGCTACAAGATCTGCTTCAGGCATTTTATTTAAAGGTCGCATCATCGGCAGATCGGCCTCTCTGCAAAATCGAATACCTACAGTAACAAATTCATCTAATTTATTGTTTAGCAAGAAATTTGCATAATCGGGCAAATATTGAAATTTAAAATTAGCTTTACCTGTAGAGAGGTCCATGGTACTATTTTTACCTATAAAGATAAGTAATTTCCTATAATATTATGTTGTATGAATCTTCAGAAGCGGGACATAACATTCACGCTTTCGCAAAAACGTGCTACTTCATATCTTTAATTTCATTAGTTCTTTCGGCAATTTTATAAATAACCTTGTCAAGTTCAAGAGCCGACGTCTCCAGCATTTTCATTATGTCTCTATTAATTGGGTCGGAAAGTTTATCTTTTTTAAACAATCCTATCAAACCAAGAATATGTGCAACAGGAGCTCTTACCTGATGTGATTGCAAAAACGCAATTTCAAACAACTTGTTGTTTTGTGTTTTTAACTTCTCATCTGCTATTAATTTAGCTTCACTAGCATCTTTATCCTTTAAAGCTCTGATAATTTTTAAATTCAATGTGTACATTTTATCCTTTAAAGCATAATCCGTAACGCCATTTTTTATTAGCTCAATAGCGTTTTCTTCACCAATGGTTCCTGATACAAAAATGAAAGGCGTACTTGGAGAAACAATCTGTTTTATTTTAAATGCAGTAAATCCGTCAAACGAGGGTAAAGAAAAATCGCTCAAAATAATATCAGGGCAGAACTTAGTAAGAGCCTTTCTATAATTTATCTCAGTATGAACTACTCTTGTTTCATAATTAATTCCACTTTTTCCCAATTCATAAAATAACAGCTCAATGTCATTTAAATCATGTTCTACGACTAAAATTCTGGTCTTTCTCATTTTGCTTTAATGTAATGTTTGATTCACGATCATCCAGAATAAACCCAGATTGGAAATTGCTTTTTGAAATTCTTCAAATGCTACAGGTTTTATAACATAACTATTCACACCCAATTCATAACATTTTTCAATATCAGGGTCTTCTCTCGAGGAAGTCAGCATAACAACAGGAATTGTTCTGGTACGAGCATCTGACCTTATCCGCTCCAATACTTCAATTCCGTTCACTTTTGGCATTTTAAGATCCAACAAAATAACTCTGGGTTTATCCTCTACACTCCTCCCTAGGTAAGCGCCTTCACCGAAAATGAAATCCAGGGCCGCAGACCCGTCTTTTAAATGCAAAAGCTTGTTGGCCAGATTGTTCTTTTTCAGAGCATTGATCGTCATTTCAGCATCACTGGCGCTGTCTTCTACTAATAAAATTTCTACTCCTTCTTTCATGATTTTGTTATGATTTATTTAACGTAAAAAAAAATGTTGCGCCTTTATCAATTTCAGCTTTTGCCCATACACGGCCGCCATGCCTGAATATGATCCGCTGAACAATCGCCAGTCCAACCCCTGTTCCTTCAAACTCTTCATCAGAATGGAGACGCTGAAATAAACCAAAGAGCTTCCCTGCAAACCTCATATCGAAACCGGCACCATTATCTTTTACATAGTAGGTAACCTCAGTACTATTTTCTTCCGACCCAATTTCAATAACTGCTTGTTCTGTAAACATCGAATATTTAATAGAATTTGAGATTAGGTTCATCCAAACTTGCTTTATGGCAATCGTATCAGCCTTCACTGAAATCAATGGATGAATAAGAAATTTAATATCCCGGGCTGGTTGTGAGGCTTTTAATTCTTCGCATATTGTAGTCACCATATGGTTCATTGAAACATTAGTACTTACCAGTTCTTTTCGGCCCAGCCGGGAAAAAGCCAGTAGGTCATCAATAAGCTGACCCATTTTCTTGGCATTACCCATAATATTATCCATTATTCTATGTGCTTCAGAATTTTGTTGACTTTCTATTAAATCTTTCAGCATTCTCGCATAACCGTGTATAGCCCTCAGAGGAGCGCGTAAGTCGTGAGACACGGAATAAGAAAAAGATTCAAGTTCTTTATTAATAAATTCGAGTTGAGTAGCTCTATCAAACTCTATTTTATTCTGTGAAATAAGTTCCCTATTTGCAAAAACTAATTCTATTTCCCGCTTTTCGTTTTCTTTATTAGTGGTAGCAAATTCATTGTTAGTAATGATGAATTCTGCAGCCCGCTTTTCTTTTTCAGCACTCTCATATTCAAGCTCTTTGTTGGCAATAACTAACTCGTCAGCTCTCTTTTTCTTTTCTTCCTTTTGAAAAACAAGTTCTTTATTATTCAAATCTTCAGAATTTCTTCTTGCAGTGATATCACGGGCAATTTTGGAAAAGCCAATGATGTTACCTGCCTGATCCTTGAGGGGAGACACTGTAATTGAAACATAAATTTGTTCACCATTTTTTTTTTGGCGAAAAGTTTCGTATTGATCAATAACGTGATTGTTGCTCAATTGTTCAAGGATCATTCTTTCCTCAAAACGTTTTTCCGGTGGTATGATTATTGAAATATTGTGCCCAATAGCTTCTATAGCACTATATCCAAACATTTTTTCGCTGCTCCTGTTCCAAATCTTTATAATACCGTCAATTGATTTGCAAATAATTGCATCATTAGATTGTTCGACAGTAGCTGTCAATAAGGTGGCATACGTTTCTTCTTCACTTTTCAAACCATGCAAAACGGGCTGAACATTCTTTTCATTTGGGTTCATGTTAATTTATTTGATTACAAAAACGCAACGATGAACCAAAGTTCTTATCAATACATTTTAAATTAAATGGAGCTAAAAAAATAGAAATAGCAGTGACTTCCCGATCTATGTTTTTGTAACAGTGTCTACCAAGAGCAGTAAATAGACAAGGAGGAAAAATTCCTATTAATTAAAGTAAGGAATTTTATATTCCAGGGGATAATAATTGGAATACTTTATAAATGTAATGAATTATATAACATCACTTCGAAGTATTATGCTAATTGAAACACCGATTATTAATAAAAGCCCATGAAAGCAATATTTCATGCTATTAAAATGCTTTTAGATGGGCCTATAAAAAGAACCTTGAGCAGAAGATAAGAAAATTGGCAGGATGCTTATGGCCTGCTGTGATTATGAACTAACGGGTCATTAACTCCTTCAAGAGTTCTTCGACACCTTCTTTTGTTGAAGCATGACGACTATCAAGTAACTGGCCCTTGAAATAAATAGTAACAACAGGTTGCTTCTTTTCAAGGATACGTTGCTTTGCTTTTGGATTATTTTCTGCATTTATGACCAAAAATACTATGTCTTTATAGATCAAATCGTCAGATAAACCTTCAAACACGGGAATGAAATTACTGCATGGCAGACCACAATCATCAGTGTGATACTTTAATATAACCCTGTCATGTTCAGCTACCTGCAAAAATAAATATTCGTCTGATGTTTCTGTAACGGGCATGTTTTTATAGTTTAAATTTAAACGTAAATAATCGTTCAATCATTTTATTCAGTTCTGATTCGGTTGATACGGCCTTGCATTCTACCAGGAACCCTTCTTTAAAAGCAGCCATAAAGGGAGCTTGTATTTTTTCTATAAACTGTTCAGCTACCGGATTAGTTCGGGAATCAGCCCATAAAAATTTTACATTTTTGTAGTCTTCATGTTTATCAAGTCTTTGAAATAATTCATTTATTTCACCACACATTTTACAATCACATGAAGGCTGATAGTTCACAATAACAAATTCATTTTCTAAAAAGACTTTTTTCCAATCTATATTATCACTGTTAATTATCTCCATTATAAAAATTTAGACTAGCGTTGTATTGGATAATTTATAGTAAATAAAATAGCTATAATCAAACTTTTAACAACTCCTGTAACAACACTTCAACACCTTCCTTACTTGATACATGACGACTATCCTTTAACTGGCCTTTAAAATAAAGAGTAATTACCGGTTGCCTCTTGTCCAGGATACGTTCTTTAGCTTTTGGATTATCATCAGCGTCTATGACTAAAAATATAACATCTTTATAGGTTACATCATTTGATAATTCTTCAAATACCGGAATAAAGTTAATGCATGCCTCGCCACAATCATCAGTGTGGTACTTTAAAATAACCCGGTCATTTTGCGCAACTTGTAAAAATAAATACGCATCTGATGTCTCTGTAACTGGCATTTTTCTTATAGTTTAAATTTAAACGCAAATAAGCGGTGTATCATTTCTTTAAGTTGAACCTCCGTGGAAACATTGTTACATTCTACCAGGAACCCATCCTTAAAAGCCGCCATAAAAGGGGTTTGTCTTTTTTTAATAAATTGCTCTGCTATAGGATTATTGCGTGAATCAACCCATAAAAACTTTATCTTTTTGTACTCTTCAAATTTGTCCAGTTTTTGAAATAACTCATTGATTTCCTGGCAATCTTCACAATCAGTTGACGGCTGGTAATTTACAATGATATATTCATTATCCAGAAAGAGCTTAGCCCAATCTACTTCATCACTGCTAATTATTTTCATTTTAATAATTTTAGTTGTGGCGGTAACTTACAAAATGCCGCAGTAACAAAGCTATTCGCAATTAAGTAAAAAGCTTTAATCTTTCGTTAAGAACCACTTTATGTTCGGTGACTTGTTCATTTGCAAGTCGATTATAATTATTCTTTAATACTTCCCTTGCGAAAGGTTCGGGTCTCGCCTTTATCCCACGCCTGTTTCATTAAATTCTGTAGGCCCTCCGGAATGATCCGGGTATCTTTATCAGAAAGCGGATGACAAAAGTCCTGCATTTCAAAATCATCATCTTCAAGGGCCAAATGCAATTCAAAAGATGTATCCTGTCTGTATTGCTAATAAAACTTTTAAAGTCTCACTGATTTCTTCTATATGCAGCGATAAAGGATGCAAAAAAGCTTAACGGTGACTTCTATCTCTTTCGTTCGCATAATCGTCATCCTTGGCCATACACGAAAATTAAATATTTTTTCATAATGCATATTTTTAATCTAAAGAATGGACTAAAAAAGAATATACAGGTGATTTTTGTAATACATAAAAGTGTATAAAAATTTAGTTTTGTCATGTCCTTTACTCATGACCCATACCGATAAAATAGAACTACAATCATTAAAATCAGTTCTAACCTCAATGCAAATTGACCGCCCTTCTCACTTAAGCCGTGTACTTTCTGATATAAACCTAAGCTTAACTTACGAAAGCATTCTCCTTTACCGAAATTTAAACGAATTGTTTTTATGCTTGCATATAAATCAATCGGTAAATACTGAAGACTTTTACCAGTTAAAGTCCAGGCTAATTAACCAGATTGATAGTATGATCAGCAAAAATTCCATTTGAGATTAATCAATTCACTGTAGAAGAACTTTACCAAGCCAAGGTAAATAAATAGGATTGGTATTCAGAGTGTCCTGTATTCAGTTTCTTTCAGTGAAATGGTCAACAGATATTTTGTTAGTCTGTATTGGATAAAACGTTTTTGGGCAAATAAACTAAACTTTATTATATTTATAAAGCAAACTTCTCAAGGCATTAAGTTTTGATACCAGACAAGATAGATTATAAAGAATTATTTGAATGTTCTCCGGGATTATACCTGATCCTGGCACCGGATTTCACCATAGTAGCTGTTACAAATGCTTACCTCAAAGCTACTATGACAAAGAGAGAGAACATCGTGGGCCACGGTATTTTTGAAATATTTCCTGACAATCCCAAAGATCTGAATGCAGACGGTGTAAGTAACCTGCGTGCCTCTCTTAATCGCGTATTGAAAAACAAAGCGACAGATACGATGGCCATTCAAAAATATGACATCCGTAAACCTATATCGGAGGGGGGGGAATTTGAAGTGAGGTATTGGAGTCCATTTAACTTTCCTATACTTGACATAAACCAAGAAATAAAATATATTGTTCATCGGGTTGAAGATGTTACCGAATTTGTTCGCCTCAAGGAGAAAGACGCGGAGCAAAGGCAAATATTTGAAGAATTAAAAAACCTGAATAGCCGGATGGAAGTGGAAATATTGCAAAGAGGAAAGGAAATTCAAAATGCCAATAAAATACTTGAGAATACTAATCTTGAACTAAATCTAAAAACAGAGGAGTTAAAACGTTCTAATGACGAGTTAAGCCGGTTTGCAGCGACTGCATCTCATGACATTAAAGCGCCCTTTAGAACAGTAGGAGGGTTTCTTGACATTATAAAGAAAAAGCTGGGTAATAACCCGATGGATAGTGAAATAGAGGAAGCCTTTAATTACATTACTTCTGCCCGATCAAGAATTGCTACTTTGCTTGATGATCTTCTGAATTTTTCAAAGGTTTCAGAGATTGATGTTCCTTTTAGTGAGGTGGATCTAAATGCTGTTTTGAAAGATGTCTTAAAAAATTTAGATTATAACATATCTGAAGCAAAAGCCAATATTGTCATTCAGAATAGACTACCTATTGTAAAAGGCCATTATTCACAATTAGTTCAGCTCTTCCAGAATATGGTTTCAAACGCAATTAAATTTCAAACTAAAAATTCTACTCCCACAATTATTATAACTGCTGAACCAGTTGCGGAAAGTTTTCAATTTAAAATTGAAGACAACGGCATTGGGATTGATCCCAAATATTTTGATAAAATATTCTCTATGTTTGAACGTCTGAATAACATACAGGAATATGACGGTTCTGGTTTAGGCCTTACAATTTGTAAAAGGATTATTGAAAACCACGATGGAAAAATTTGGGTGGAATCTGAAGAGGGAAAAGGGACGAAGTTCTTTTTCACTCTGCCACGAAATTAAAATAACCTGTGACATTTATTATTCAAATTCGGCCAATTGCTACGTTTTGGCTATTTTACTACAAGCGATTAATTTCTTTTTTCTAATTGGTCGATTTTTTCCTTGTATGCTTTGTTTAATTTTTCTAACTCGAGGTTTCTAAAAGTAACTTTTGTTTCAAGAGTTTCATAGGACCGTTTAAGATCTTGCGTTCGCGCCTCAACTAATGTCTCAAGATTTTTATTGGTATTCCTTAAGTCACTTTCCGCCTTAATTCTGCCAGTGATGTCAATTTTAAACATTCGATAAATAATAAATAATATTACATTTATAAAAGCAAAAAGAATAATAAAAATTATCATTGCATTACGAAGATTTGATTCATTTGCTAATAAACTATCTTTTATAATTGCTTCATATTTTTCTTGTAATTCCTGGGATGTTGATCTTATATCATCCATAAGGGCATTTGCTTTAGAAAAAACATTTTTAAATGCCGTAGTTGACTTTTGGTCATTTTTACCACCAATCTCCATTATTAAAAATGATATCGTTATACGATCATCGACTAACTTTTTTAGTCTATTAATTAAAGTACTAGCTTCAGGATCGGCAGCAGTTAAGTTTGTAATTTCTTCAAAGTAAATTTTTATTTTTTTCCTTCCTTCCGTAAACGGTCTAATATAGGATGAGTCATGAGCAATAACGTATCCACGTGTACCGATGACAACATCTTTGGTCTGCGAGTTAATTTCTTGATTAAGAAACAAAACTCTATTTGCGTTTATAACTTTTTGATTAGTAGTGAACACCGCTCTGACTTTTATATATCCTAATATAGCAAATGATAAAAGGATACACATTATAACCAGTGCGGCTATCGTAATATAATTACGACCTTTATAAGTATTTTGCTTTGCATCAATGATAGTTTTCGTACTCATGTTTTAGTTTTTTAGTAATACTAGTTCAAGTCCAGTATCAAAATAGATAGTTAGTTGGGCATGTTCTTTATCATCGGTATATAACAGTAGAGTTATAATTGTATTGACGGCCTGATTTTTTAATGTAAATTTTAGAAGTGGGCTTTTTATAATGTCAGTTTCTAAAAACAAAACCCATTTACCGAGTAAATCTTCTCCGTTCAAAGTTTTGTAAATGCTGTCTTTTAAAAAATGATGCTCTTCGGCAGTGGCAAAAGGAGATTCAGGATCACTTCTATTGAGAATCTTGGATTGAACTCGCCAATTGCCCAATATGTGTTCTTCAGTTATGTTATTTAATTCTATAGGCTTTAGCATCGTCTACTAAATGATAGCATTTTCTAACTATATAAACTTAATAAAAATATATTATTATATGCCAATTCGTATGTAAAAATCCTAAATTCTTAGGTGAAAAGGCATGAATACTTGTTCAAAATATATCTTGAGATTCTAGCAACGGGCAAAAATTAAAAACTTGAGCACAGCTTTTGCAAATGCTTGTTGTCTGACCGCATTACTGGTAGGTACTATTAGCGGTTCGTGTTTTTTAAACTATTAACTAATTTAATTTTATCAATGCAGAGGCTGTTGTTTGGATTTAGGTGTAGTGAGATTTTATAATTTTCTATGGCAAGATCATATAATTTGTTTTTTTCATAACCAAAACCTAACCAATAATAAGCTTGATATGAGTCTGGAAAAAATATTGCGTTAGCTTTAAAAACATTAAGACCTGCTTTGTATTCTAACTTTTTCAAGTGCCTAAATCCAAGGTCTTTCATCCATACTTCAAATTCGTGATATACAGAAACAATGGTATTTATTTTTGAACTTACCGAATCTGTAATTTGTTTGACAATAATTGAATCTGAAGCAATGGCGGTTTGTTTAAGTCTATATGCTTGCTTTATTAGACCATCAATTTCATTTTTATTTTCATAAAATTGTTCCGTTAGCTTTTTATCTTTAACAAAAACAAGTCCATTGCCATAATGTACGGCTTTTAAATTCGGAGACCTCATTTTGTTGGCGTAAAAGCCATGTTTTTCAAATCGTGGTAGTTCAAAATCGAGAGTATGTAGTACATGCGGGCCATAGTCAGGACAAACTTGAGTATCATTAGGAAAAGAAAAACCTTCTAATAAAATAAAACGTCCGTTTGGTTTTAGTTTTTTATAAATATCATTTAGCATTTCATCCTGCTTATCAAAATCATGAAATGAGTTGATTATAAAAAGCACGTCAAACTTGTTGTCTGGCAGATTGGTTGTATTCTTAGTGCCAATAACTAGTTCGAATGTATTGGTATTGATTTGTGTTTTATGACTGTAATTTTGGTATTTTTTTATGACTTTATTATAGGTTTTGTTTTTTAATGTTTTGGTATCAATATCTTGAGCTACAAATTTAATACTGTCAAAAAACATAGATAGTATTCCAATGTTTACGCCATCACCAGCTCCGATTTCAGCGACTAGATCACCCTTTTTTAAATCTATAAAATCAACTAGTTGTTTTTTAGTTTCAAATAAATAGCTAAACATATTCATGTCTTCGTTATCGTTATGCGATGTTACATTAAATTCTATTTTTGAAAATTCACCAAAATCATTTTGAGAATAGAATGTGTTTTTTATCAAAATAATAAAAAGTATTGCATAAAGAATTTTCATATATAGTATTGTTGTTTTAACATGACCGATTACGCTTTGGAGCTACAAATAGTGTGTCTCAAGGCATTGTCTACTGAATACTAACAAAGATAACTGTTCCTGCGTATTTACAAAGCAAAAACGGCTTTTCCAGCGAGAGTACGTTTATAGCAAATACTATGGCGGGAATTCGTAATTAGTACTTTCATTAAACACAGGTTTTTTATTAACTGATGAATAAAACAACATTTTTGGCGTCTTCTTTTTACGGCTGATCGTATTTAACCCCTTACACTCCTTTTTTGATATAGTTTTGGTATAAACAATCATATCATGAAACAATTACATAAAATAGGCAACGTATTTGTTTTACAAATTACAAGAGCCGCCCAATGTGCACATCGTGACGTAAGAATAATCAATGACTCAGGCGATAAAGTTTGCCTGCATTGCGGTAAAAGAATTCACGATCACTTGTACCCTGGAATTTTAAAAAATGACATGTTTCATGCTGCCTGATTAAATAGCAAACATCATGAAAAAACTTTTCAAATTCAGAGGTCTGTTGGCTATGAAAATTGATAAAACCATGCGTTGCGAGCATGCTCGATTAACGTTTGTTCAATCTACCGGCGAAAAAATTTGTACCAATTGCGGACGTACCATTTATATGTCTTCACGTACAGACTTTAATTCTGATTTTAGCAATCCAGCCCAAGCATAATTGAGGTTCGTATGAATCTTAATATTATCTCATGACTATTTGAAAAGGATGTAATGTTTTCCAGTATCTAATAAACTACATTCGAATAGATTTAAATTTGTTTTGTTAATGTCTGCATAAAAAGCCCTTTATTATGAAGGGCTTTTTGTTTTGATACCCTATTCATTGCCATGATCTCCAAGCCCCTCCAGCGCAGTTTTCAACTTATTCATAGTACTAAGCAATTTTTTCTTTTCATTCGCCAGGTTCATGTAACTCCAGTCATCATTCGTTTTGGTCCTTGAGCCGTAGGCATCGTATATTTTATTGTTAGGTAAATAGCGAAATATCATGCCTTGTCTGGTGTCAAGTTCCTTCAAAACTTCTGCTAAATGATATAATGCTTTAATGTGCTCTTTCAATTGCACAACATATTCACTAATCCTCTTATAAGCCGCTTTATCCTCCGGGCAACGCGCTTTCTCCACTTCTTTGATCAATATGCTAATTTGTTCATTTAACTTCATAAGGAATCGATTACTTTTCAATAGTACCCTTACGAAAGGTCCTTGTTTCCCCTTTATCCCAGGCCTGTTTCATTAAATTTTGAATGCCCTCAGGGATGATCCGCGTATCTTTGTCAGATAGCGTATAATAAAAGTCCTGCATTTCATAATCATCATCTTCCAGCGCAAGGTACAATTCAAAGGAAGTGTCCTGTTTGTATCTTAATTCAAGGATTTTATCCGTACTGTAAGTATCATAGGCTACACACGATCCTGCATTCTCTCCCTGATGGAAAAGTCCTATCTCAAAATCTTCCTGCTCCAGCAAGGAGGACATTAAAAATTCTATCAATCCGGGAGCAATGTCCCTCATCCGCTTGCTCAGGTCATCAGTATAATATACTGAATCCCAGACTTCATCTAACTGTTCTCTGTTCATTTTTTCTAAATTTTACCCTACAAAATTAAATCCCTGAGCCTAAATAATTTACTATAAAACGTAGCAAAATGATACTATATTTATAAACATTAACATTTATTTTCTTCTTTTTGCCGTAATTTTAACTTTAGATAGTTTAGTATTTTGCGCTTATGTATTCTTTTGTTATTACCTCCCCGTTAGTTGAACATCCTGTTGTTGATATAGCCCCAATTTGATGCTCATGAATACGGCATCAGTGTTTTTGATGAAAACCAATCTTCTAATTTTTTAAATGCCGGCAGGTTCAACCTGGATCAGTATTGTAAATGCGTTTTAAATAAGCTTTTTACGCTGCCAAAATCCAAGATCAAACCATTCGTCCAGTATCAATGTGATAGATTACAGGAGCCCATTGTATGGCTTAATAAACTGGAAAAGCCATTGACTTAAACCGGGAACTGTTTACAACCAAGAGCAGGTTATTAAGTTTGAAAAGACTTTAGTAATCATTGAATTAATGCGTGAGATCATGGAACAATATACCCACGTCATGGATGATCCCTATGATTTCGATGCATTAAAAAGCAAGATTAAACAATATCCCACTTATGAAGAAAAGTTGAATTGTCTGATGGAAGTCTCCGTCTTTTGAAATTAAATTATTGAGTTCAGGTAGTGCTTTTTGGTGTTTACCAGCTTTCACAAGTGCAAAAGTTTGATTGCACATCATCAGTTTCGTTGTAAGCCATCATCTAAAATAGTAAATTATTTGGATCTTGAATAGTTGTCATTTAAAAACATATGAGTACAAGTATAGACGATGGAAAGGATATTAAAAAACGAGATTTTTGGGCACACTTACCAGCATAAAAAACTCTGTCCCTTCATTCGTTAAATGGAATGAAATCTAGAACAACTATCATAAGGATCCATAGAACACCTGTCGTATGCTATATACTTCAACGGCAAAAAAATGGATTATTGAACATCAACAAGGTCTTTTACAGACACATTAAGGGAAGTGGAAAGTTTTAATAATGTTTTAAGAGTCAAATTGACTTTTCCAGTTTCAATCTTATACAGAGTCTGTTTATCAAAATTGCAGGCGTAAGCTAAATCCACCTGTTTAATCTTCGCTGCCAGCCGGTGCTTTTTGATATTTTTGCCCACCTTTAGAAGGTAGTCTTTTGCCTCGCCCATTTTCAGGTTAAAGTGCAGAAATTTTGATTTTTATAGTAAGCATATATACTTACTTTCAGAAAAAGTAATATATTTGTTCATTCAATATTAAAAACCATGAAAAAGATAATCCTTATCCTTTGTGTGCTACTTGCAGCAACCATTTCCTTAAAGGCATTTAAGATCAATGTTTCTATAACAGTCCTTCAACCGGATGCATCTATTTATGTCAATAATGAATATAAAGGAAAAAGTAGCTGTGTTTTTGAACTTAGAAAAGCGCAGACGTTTACCATAAGGGTCGAAAAGCCAGGCTATAAAACTGAGAGCAGGGTATACAAGTACAATGCTACTACAAAATCAGGGGCAATTCCATATTTCAGGGATGATATTACTTCAGTCTTT
This sequence comes from Bacteroidota bacterium, assembly GCA_021155905.1. Classification (GTDB taxonomy): domain Bacteria; phylum Bacteroidota; class Bacteroidia; order B-17B0; family Aurantibacillaceae; genus UBA4416. The sequence continues at coordinate 26,282 of JAJNBG010000033.1, read as the reverse complement.
GATTTAAAGAAAGACCAGATTGATGAAATCTCACCTATTAAAGAAAATAAATCTGAAGACTTACTCAAGCTCGAAACTTTGAAAAGCGACGGTTTGTTAACTGATATTGAGGCTCTTTATTTAAAAGACGGTCTTTTAGGAGATGCTCATGATCAAAGTACAAAAGCCATTGCAGAACTGACAAAATTGCGTAAAGCGGTCAACACTGGTTTCATTACAAAAGCAGATTTTATAATAATCAAAAACAAAATCGTCAAGAATCAATATGACTTCTCAAAAGGAAATGCCGCCACAGATAAATTGGAGGTGCTAAAAATTAAACAGGACTCTGGAAATTTTTCGAAAGATGAAATAGATTTATTGAAAAAGGATATCATCATTTCATTCAGGTAAGCCCGTAGCCGAATTCCGCATTTATACGACGCTGCTGATTTTGATACATATATATGTATCAAAACATAATTTGGTATATACAAGATATTACCTCACAAAGTAATTCCTAAAAATAGAGCTAATCCTCTTAAAAAATTAATTTCATTTTTAAGAGCAATACTAATATGAACCAGAAGGAATTATTTTAATTTTTTCTCGACAAAATCTCATTCCCTTAGGGAATGTCAAAATATTAAAAGACCTCATTTTTAATATTTGTACCTAAAAAAAATTAATAATATTTTTTTAAAAAATGCTAATAATGAGAATCAATTAGTTAACCTCATTTACTCCAAAAAACTTTGCCAAAACTTGGAGTTGCCTGTGTTTGCTGAGAACTCAGGGCATTTTTTTTGGACGAGACGAAATTATTGTTTAATTTTGTTCCGCGCGTGATTGTCTATTTTGTGTTTCTTATGTAAAGCGGCGCAAATTTTTACCTTTTTTTATTAACCCTTATAAACTAACGAACTATGTTTGAACGATTCCGTTTTTGCAAAACACCCGACTGTGGTATAAGATTCGAGGCCACTAATCCTCATGCTGATTGTTGCTCACCCCGCTGCAGAAGTCGGGGGACATATCTTCGCAATCTCGCGAAAAAATATTTAGGCGAAAAAGCAACGCTAAAAACTATTACAGCCTACTCAATAGTCAAAGCACTCCTTGATAAGAGAATTAAGAGGCCAAAAATCGAACTGCTTACAAAAATGGGTGTTGATTTTAGTGCTTTGGGCCCGGCAATTCCCTTTAAACCAGGCGATAGAAATTCAGTGTTTCTATTGGGAAATCTGGGATTGATGATGTTGGATGACACTACAATGCAAATTGTTAAACTAACAAAAAAATAAAACATGGATAAATTGCTTAACATAGAACCTACTCTGATCGATCCGGATAGTATCGAATCATACGATCCACTGCAAGATTGTACGAGTTTACTCAACGCAATCCAAAAATGGTATGACGAAGAGCATACTAAATTGCTTCATAGCAGACAAGTCTTTACAGATGAAAAAGCCAGTTTTAGGGATCCGGTTAAAACAGAAAAAATTAAAGTACCACTTACCAAGGAAGAACTTGCGGCCAGACGAAAAATTGTTATAGCGATTATTGTAGGAATAATAATGTGTATAATTATTTTCTTGGTTGTGAAGAAGCATAATAGATTAAAAAAAGAAGAGCAGACAGAAAGAGAAGCTACAAAAAGTGCTTATGTCGAAACGTATTTTTCGAGAATGAGAAAAACAGACTTGGGATTAAAAATAATTATTGCCGGCGAAAGTTCTATTTACATCTGTGGACTGTTTGTTGGTGCATATATGGTCAAAGCGATCACTAAACAAGCGGATGATGCGTTAAAATCATGATGGAATGTAGATCTATTAATTAGGTATTATCCGAAGGTCATCGAAAATATGCGGAGTTAATCGGAGTTAACCGCCTTTCACTGGTCTTCACCGGCTTTAACCGGATTTCTCTTTTACGTTGGTAGGAAAAACGAAAATCAATTATCGACCTCAATAATATGTTTTATAGAAATATGCGGAAACAAGACTCAAAATCAAAAGTCAAATAGTTTGACAACCGGTACCTTCAAAGCTATTGCCAATTCGTGTAAGTAAAATGCCGTAGGATTAATTTGCCCGGCTTCGAGTCGACTAATACTTTGTTTTTGTTTTTTGCAAAGTTGCGCCAATTTGACCTGGGTGATTTTTTTCTCGATACGAATAGCTGCAATATTTTCACCTAGTCGTTTTACAAAGGCATCTTTTTCCACTTTTTTCATTATACGAAGGTACACCTTTTTGAAAAAGCAAAAGTCAACGTATTTGTTGACTTTTGAATATAGATATCTTATCTTTGACTAAATATTACATATGAGCAAATATCAAATAACTCGTTTTAACAGGGATAAAAATATAGTCACGATTTCCTCGCGAAAAGGATTTGGACAGAACCTTGAATTATTCTTGAGTCTTCGGGGCGATGAGGCAATTGAAAATTTTGAATGGGGATACATCGATTTGGACTATTATTTATTTGACTCTTTTGTAGAAAGAAAGCGAGTGATATTATCCTACCAGGATTTTTTGGATCCATACTCCTTAAATATTAACACTGGAGAGCTTTTATTCAGAATTAAAATACGTGCTTTTTTCGTTAGTAAAGATCCTATGTATTCTATTAATGCGGAGTTACTTATTAGAAGTCAGCCCGGAATTCTAGCGTCATTGAGAATGGATAAAGTACATGAAGCCATTATATTCGGTCCTACTGTCGAATTCCTGGAAATATTCAGGTCAATGAGCGACGAAAATTTCATTCAAATCATAAATACTGACATAGACAACCTGGAGGCAAGGATTGACGAGGGCTGTGGGAGACATTTTAATTATTGGGTTTTGGCTGACAGAATTCGGCAAATTCCCGAAATTTTGCGAACTGAAAACATTTCACTTCTAAAGGATCGATATGCCGAATACTACAAATTTGGCTTGGAAAAATTGTAGTCAAAATTTTTCAAGGAAAAATTGGATTGAGCAAAAAGCGCAGATATTAAGAATAACACATAGCGCAAAATTGTTAATTAAGTTCAAAGAAAAAGCGCTCAAAAGATTTTATCAACAGGGCTTTCTGTACTTCTGAAAGTCGAATTTGATAGAATTTAGAGAAAAAATGACGATTTCTAAATAATTAAAAACTAGATGAATGATTCAAATGACTCCAATTTAGTAAATCAAAAATTGGAGTTTGAAAAAATGAGTGAAGTTCAAAACCCTTGGTACAAAAGGCCGATCTGTTAATAGGATTTTAAAAATTAGAACCCTTTTGAAGCTAAATTTATAAAAAAGTAAATCAAAATGGAACATATTAAAAGAAAACCGTGTCAAATTGTAAATCAGCTAGTGCTTTGTCTAATCCTCTTATTCATTTTGGCATATGCGGTATTCCAATTTAAAAAAGAGCGAAAGAATAAGCAAAGTGTTTCAGAGAATGCTGTGAATAGTAATCGGTCGAGACTGACCGTTAAGGAATTAAAGTCCTTTCCTGGCTTGGAAGAGATTTCTGATGAGGAGGCTAATGAATCTATTAATTCGCTGGAAAAGTATTCCTTTTTACTGCATGACCTTTTTGTAAAATATAAATCCAATCAATATGACAAATAGCTCACTACTTAACAAATTTGCCAGAGGTGTATCAAAAAACACCATAGGTAACGCTGTACAAAATTGTGTCATCTATACCCGCGTATCTACAAAGGAGCAAATGGACACAAATATGAGTCTCGACTGGCAGAGAAGCAAATGTGAAGCATTTGCCGTTGAAAAAGGCTTGCGTGTCATGCACACATTTGGAGGGACATATGAAAGCGCGAAGACAGACGAAAGGAAAGAGTTTTCTAAAATGATGAGCTTTGTAAAGGCTCACAAAAAAGACAAAATAAGTTATATACTTGTATATAGCCTCGATAGGTTTAGCCGATCAGGAGCTGGTGCAATATATCTTTCTTCGGAACTTAAGAAAGCTGGCGTCCATGTAATGTCAGTAACACAACCAATCGATTTAGACAGCTCCTCAGGTAGTTTCCAACAGAGTATATATTTACTATTTACTCAATTTGACAACGATATGAGACGTCAAAAAAGCGTTGAAGGTATGAGGGAAAAATTAAAACGCGGAGAGCGACTTGGCCAATGTCCAATCGGTTACACAATTGACAAAAACCACAAGCAACAAACTATAATTATTAACGAGTTCGGTCCATATATCAAGGAAGCTTTCAAAATGAGAGCGCGAGGGTGCGATTACAACGAAATAATCGATTATTTGAAAAAGCATAAAATTAAAGCTTACAAGCAATTATTGAGTGATCTCTTCAGAAACCCTTTTTATATAGGATACCTGGCCAATAAATTGTTGGACGGTGAATTAGTAAAAGGAAATCACCCCAGCTTGATTTCAGAGGATTTGTTTTTAAAAGTAAATAGGGAGAGAAAACTGGGTTTCATAAAACAAAACAAGGCTAACGACAATCTTCCTTTAAAGTCTTTTGTTCGCGATTACGATACAAATGAACCTTTTACAGGCTATATAGTCAAATCGAAAAACCTTTACTATTATAAGGTAAACAAAATTGGGGTGGCTGTGAATCGAAGCCAAAAAATGATGCATCAAAAATTCAGTGAAAAACTATCAGACTTTTCTATTTCCCCTTTGTATAAGCAACCTCTGATTAAGCAACTAATGTTGACCTGGAATTTATTAAATGAAAACAAGGTGGGGGATAAAATCTCACTAGTCAAGAAGAAAAATGCTGTACAGGCTAAAATAGATACTTTAGATGAGCGGTTAGCTTTTGGTGAAATAGATAAGGTGTTATATGACAAATTCTATCCAAAACTATATGCCGAGTTAAGCGAATATGAAAAGGAAATAAGCTCACACGGTTTGAACTTATCGAACCCTAAAGAATTGATTAATTTCGCAGTACAGTTGAGCATGGAAGCCTCGTCAGTATGGCAAGCAGGAGACTTTTATGAAAAACAAAAGCTTCAAAAACTGATATTCCCAGAAGGAATATGCTTTGATGCTAAAAATGATGAATATCGAACCATAAAAGTTAACCCGGTTTTCATGCTGATTGAGCATCTATCGCGCTCCTTAGAGGATAATAAAAAAGGGACCGAAACTGTTTTATCAGATCAGTCCCTTTCCGTACCCAGCGCCGGACTCGAACCGGCACGGTTTCCCACAGGTGTTTGAGACCAGCGCGTCTACCATTCCGCCAGCTGGGCATTTTAGACTTCCTTTTTGTCGGTTTCCCAACAATCGGGTTGCAAATGTAATCAGAATTTTATTCAATAGAAAAAAAGAGTCAAAAATATTGCTAAAACGGCCAAAAACGCTATATTTGCGTCCCTTAAACACAAAATGGAAACAGAAGTTAGATTATTTTCAGGAAGTGCTACTCATACTCTTGCCGAGCAGATTGCAAAATCTTATGGCAAAGATCTTGGTAAAATGTCTCATTACCGCTTCAGCGATGGTGAGATCCAGGTATCTTATGATGAAAGTATCCGTGGACAAAGCGTATTCGCGATTCAGTCTACCATGCCCCCTGCCGATAATTTAATGGAATTATTACTGATGCTGGATGCCGCTAAACGTGCTTCCGCTAATGAGATAATCGCTGTTTTACCTTATTTTGGTTATGCCCGTCAGGATAGAAAAGATCAGCCACGTGTGGCGATCGGCGCTAAATTGGTAGCAGATATGCTGGCATTGGCCGGTGCAACCCGTGTCATGACCATGGACCTGCATGCCGACCAGATCCAGGGATTTTTTGATATTCCGGTGGACCATTTATACGCTTCTTCTATATTTTTACCATACATCCAGGGATTAAATTTACCAAACCTGACCATTGCAGCTCCTGATATGGGAGGCAGTAAACGTGCAAATGCTTACGCCAAACATTTAAAATCAGAGATCGTTATCTGTTACAAACAGCGTACAAAAGCTAATGTTGTAGATCATATGACTGCTATTGGTGAGATTGAAGGAAGAAATATTGTATTGGTGGATGATTTGGTAGATACCGGTGGTACGTTGTGTAAGGCGGCTGATATGATGATGGAGCGTGGTGCTTTAAGCGTAAGAGCGGTTTGTACACATGCAATTTTATCAGGTAAAGCTTATGACAATATTGCCAATTCTAAATTAACGGAGTTAATTGTAACCGACACGGTTCCATTAAGACAGCAAAGTGAAAAAATAAAAGTATTAAGTGTTGCTGAGTTATTTGCAAAAGTGATCCACAGCGTACAAAACTATGAGTCCATCAGCAGCAATTTTATCATGTAATTACACTCGCATTAAATAAACAAATAACCGGTGTCGGTAAAATGAGCGAGCATTTTGACCACATCACAAAATAAAACAAACAAATGAAATCAGTAACATTGAGCGGTTCGTTACGCACGAACGTAGGGAAAGTAAACGCTAAGGCGGTAAGAGAAAAAGGAAATGTACCATGTGTAATTTATGGTGGAAAAGAACAAATCCATTTTGAAGCAGATATCCGTGCATTCAAGCCTGTAATTTTCACTCCAAACGCACACATCGTAGAGATCGACTTAGACGGTAAAGTTTACAAAACTGTTTTACAGGAAGCACAATACCACAAGATCAATGATAAATTAATTCATGCAGATTTCTTAGAGATCCAGGATGGCAAACCGGTTACAGCAAACATTCCTGTTGTGATCACTGGTCAGTCTGAAGGTGTTAAGAAAGGTGGTAAATTAGTATTGAAAATGCGTAAGTTAAAAGTGCGTGGTATTGCTCATAAATTACCTGATGCAATTGAAATTGACATTACTAAATTAGATATCGGTGATTCAGTTGCGGCTGGCGACATTACAGTTGAAGGCGCTACTTTATTAAATGCTAAAAACGTATCTGTTGTTTCTGTAACTACAACACGTGCGGTTGCAGCTGCTGAAACAAACGCAGCTCCTGCTAAGAAATAAGAGTATTCTTACTTAAATAAAAAATCCTCTTTCGTTAATCGAAAGAGGATTTTTTTATGATAAATATTTAACGTGTTGTCAGGCTGAGCGGAGTCGAAGCCTAATTCAAAACAAATTTCGATTTCAAATCAGTTTCTGTTTTAATCAGGTAAATAAACAATTTGAGCTTTTGCTTCAGATAGTTTTCTTTTTGAAGAACCGACTTTGCTTTTAATAATTCATATTTTTCAAGGGCCGACAAATCCAGTAAACGAGCAATGCCGTAGACATTCGAATGATCAAAGGCATCAACCGGTATTGTTTTTTCCTGGGCGATCCACAGGTATTCTTTTGTCAGTTCCTGGAGTACATGCGAAGGTTTTTCAAAAATTTCTTCTTCATATTCAATGATGCCGGCCCCGTATAATTTTGGAGGAAGCACCTGGGAGTATTCAACTATTTTAAAAACACTCACGCCTTCCACGGCAATATCCATATCGCCGTTGGGATGTTCTTTAATAACATTGCTGATCTTAACTTCCACACCGTAATCGCCAACAGATTTTTGATTTAAAAAAGGAATACCGAAATGAGCTTCATTTAATAAACAGTCTGCCACCAATTGCTTGTAGCGTTCCTCGAATATATGGAGTGTTTTTGTTTCACCGGGTAACAACACCAGGTTAAGGGGGAACATCGGAATGGTGAGTTGTTGCGTTGCCATTTTTTTACGTTTAATGGGTTGTAAACTCGGGGATTCTATAACAAATTTACAAAAACCGTGCTAGTAATTCACAGGAGTTTCGTGAAACAGCTTTTTCGCCTAGTAAAGCCATTGATTTACCTAATAAGCCACTTGTACTTTTATGTTACAAAAAAACATAAATGCCAGACTAAACTGCATTTTTAGCCGTATTTTTATATAGCTTAATAAAATTATCATGAAAAAGTATAGTATCATTATTTGCTTATGCATTGCCTCCGTTTTTGCTTTTAATTTTTCTCAGGATTATTTTGAAATTTCAAAGAACCTCGATGTATTTAACACACTTTACCGTGAGCTAAACATTGCCTATGTGGATGAGACAAAACCCGGCCAGTTAATGAAGACAGGGATTGAAGCGATGCTTGCCTCTTTGGATCCGTATACCAATTATTATACTGAAAATGACATTGAGGATTACCGCTACATGACAACAGGAGAGTATGGAGGAATTGGTGCTTTGATACAGGATGTGAATAAAAAAATTACGGTTACGGAGCCCTATGATGGCTTTGCCGCATTTAATGCTGGCCTTCGTGCAGGCGATGAAATTGTTGAAGTGAACGGAATTAATGTGGTTGGGAAGAAAACGGAGGATATCACCTCGTTGCTGAAAGGACAGGCAGGAACGCCTATCAAATTAAAGGTAATCCGTCTCGGACAAACAACGCCTATTGAAATCAATATGAAACGAGAGGAAATTAAAGTGAAGGCCGTTCCGTATTATTGCATGTTAAATTCAGAAGTAGGATATATTAAGTTAACAAGCTTTACCGATAATTGCTCGGGAGAAGTAAAAGAAGCTTTACTGAAATTAAAAGAACAAAACTGCAAATCTCTGGTGTTTGATTTACGTGGAAATCCGGGTGGATTATTGCATGAAGCAGTTAATATTGTCAATTTTTTTGTGGACAAGAACAATGAAGTGGTTTCCACCAGGGGAAAAGTGAAAGACTGGAACAAACAGTATTTCTCATTATACGCTCCTATTGATACCCAAATGCCATTAGTTGTATTAGTAGATAATAATTCAGCTTCCGCATCAGAAATTGTTTCAGGGGCATTACAGGATCTCGACAGAGCGGTAATTGTTGGACAACGTTCTTACGGAAAAGGGTTAGTTCAGCAGACACGTGATTTGACCTATAATACAAAACTCAAAGTAACAGTTGCAAAATATTATATACCAAGTGGCCGTTGTATCCAGGCTTTGGATTATACTCATAAGGATGAAGAGGGCAGGGTAGAGAAAGTGCCGGATTCACTGATCACAGCTTTCAAAACAAAAAACGGAAGGATTATTTATGACGGAGCCGGCATTTTACCGGATTATAAAACAGAGTCAGTGAAATACAGTAATATTTTAGCAACGCTCTTGAATAAGAATCATATTTTCACTTATGTCAATCAATATTTATTAAAACATCCTCAGTATAAAACAACTGCCTCAACCGTGTCTCTGTCTGATGAAGATTATAATGATTTTATAAATTACCTGAAGGATAAGGACTATAATTATAAAACACAAAGTGATTTTGCTTTGGAAGATTTGAAAACCGATGCCTCCAATGAAAAATATTATGAGAGTATCAAAACTGAGTATGAGGCCTTATTAACTAAAATGACTGCTAATAAAAAAGATGACCTGATCCGGTTTAAATCAGAAATAAAACAATTTATTGAAGAGGAAATAGCTTCCCGTTTTGAATTTCAAAAGGGGAGAATAGAAACAGCCCTGAGATATGACAAGGAAGTTTCAGAAGCTAAAAAACTGTTAGCGGATAAATCCAGAATGACCTCGATCCTTACCACGATTGAAAAATCAACCAAGCCTTTTAACCCGAATAAGCGGTTTTAACAGCTAAATCTTAAGAACTGGATAACTTTTATGTTTGAAAATATCATTAATTAAGCTATTTTTGGAGACAATTAATTTTAAACAATATTTATCATGGGAAAAGGCGATCAAAGATCAAGACGTGGAAAAATTCAAGTAGGTTCATTTGGAAACCTTCGTCCACGTAACAAGGCAAGAACAATTACTGCAGCTCCGAAAGCAGAGGGTGCAGAAGCAAAAAAAGCAGCTCCGAAAAAAGCGGCAAAAAAAGCAGCAAAATAAGATTAAGGAAACCGCCAGAGGCGGTTTTTTTATTTGTAGTCATGGTGGAACAGGGGCTATTTGAACTTAATTCTTGATTAACAATCCTAAAAAAATATTTACCTTTAAATCGTGACTTATTTCCAACCCGATAAAATCAAAATAGGTGTCTTAGGCGGCGGCCAGCTGGGACGAATGATGATCCAAAGCGCCATTAATTACAACTTGTACATCTGTTGCCTGGACCCTGATGCGAATGCACCCTGTAAAACATTTGCCAACGAATTCACCAAAGGAAGCCTGACTGATTATGATACGGTTTATAAATTTGGAAAGGACAAAGACATCATTACCATTGAGATAGAAAACGTTAATGTTGAGGCCTTAAAAAAGCTGCAACAGGAAGGAAAGAAAGTGTTCCCGCAACCGGAAGTTATTGAAATTATCAAAGACAAAGGATTGCAAAAAATGTTTTACCAGCGCAATGATATTCCAAGTCCTGATTTTTTTCTTGTTGAAAATAGAGCGCAGATTGAAAAGTACCGTGATTTTTTTCCTTTCTTTCAGAAGCTCCGCACAGGAGGTTACGACGGCAAAGGTGTGGTGAAGTTGGGTCATCCCAATAAAATTGAACATGCTTTTGAAGCGCCAAGTGTTTTGGAACGCTTGGTGGATTTTGATAAAGAAATCTCAGTGATTGTTGCAAGAAATGAAAGCGGGGAATCCAAATGTTTTCCTCCCGTAGAATGTGAGTTTAATCCCGAAGCGAATTTGGTGGAGTTTTTATTTTCTCCCGCCAACATAAAAAAAAGTATTGAGAAGCAGGCCATTGAAATTGCTATCAGGGTGGCAGAAAAACTAAATATCGTTGGACTTTTAGCGGTGGAACTATTTGTGACCAAAGATGGAAAAGTACTGGTGAATGAAGTGGCTCCACGGCCTCATAATAGTGGTCACCAGACCATTGAAGGAAATATCACGTCTCAGTTTGAACAGCATTTAAGAGCTATCCTGAATTTGCCATTGGGAGACACGAGTATTATCAAACCTGCCGTTATGATCAACCTTTTGGGAGAAAAAAATCACGACGGCGTTGCTAAATACGAAGGCCTGATGGATGCTATGAAATATAAAGGCGTATACATTCATTTGTATGGAAAAACTACCACCAAACCATTTCGGAAAATGGGACATGTCACAGTGATTGATGATGATTTGAACCTGGCAAAGAAAAAAGCAATTACAGTAAAAGACTTAATTAAAATAGTAAGTTAAGTCAGTTCAAGTGTTTTTTCGCCTGCTTTTTTTGCGAAAAATGTATCGAGAACCGTTCTTTATATAGTCACTTCTCGATACTCATTTGCGAGAGGCAGGCAAATGAACTCGAAGAGACAATTTATAATAAATTAAAAATATAGAAATATGGTAGGAATAATAATGGGTAGCAGCAGTGACTTGAAGATCATGAACGATGCCGCAGAGTTTTTAAAGAAATTAGAAATACCTTACGAGGTCACCATTGTTTCTGCTCACCGAACTCCTGAGAGAATGTTTGATTATGCGAAAAATGCCCATAAAAATGGTTTTAAAGTTATTATTGCTGGCGCCGGTGGGGCAGCGCATTTACCAGGAATGGTAGCCTCTTTAACGCCATTGCCTGTAATTGGAGTGCCGGTTAAATCCAGTAATTCCATTGATGGATGGGATTCTTTACTGTCAATTGTACAAATGCCAAATGGTGTCCCGGTAGCTACTGTTGCTGTGAATGCTGCACAAAACGCCGGCATCCTCGCTGCACAAATATTAGGTTGTCAAGACAAAGTTATTTTTGATAAACTCGTTTCATTTAAAGAAGAGCTGAAAGAAAAAGTGATGAAGAGTTTGGATGAGATTAAAAAGTAAACTTAATCTTCTATATTTCAGTAAAATCTTTCTTTGAAAGATCAGTCATAAGCTGCAGCATACTCTTTTCAATAACAGCATACTCCAGTTCTTCATTACTTAGGCAAATAAACATCAGATCCAGTTTATTTGATTTCAGAACATCGTACAGTATATGTTTATTTAAACGGTATACTTCGCGCATGCGGCGTTTGATGTCATTTCGTTTGTTGGCGCGCTTGTGTTTTTTCTTTGGCACCACAAACATGGTCCTTACCGGAAAGGGACTTTCGAATTCAGAGGGCTTATAAATTAATTTAAAAGGAAATTGAGTTTTTGATTTACCATGAGCAAACAGATCGTCGATCGCTTTTTTACTGCATAACCGTTCTATTTTCGTAAATGTGAAACTCATGAGATGTAGCTAGCGATTTGTTTTCGGTTTTACAATCTCAACCAAAAGTGTAGATATCTCTAACGTTTATTTGCTTCTTTGATGTATTCATCCAGTGCCCCCGACATACTTGGATTTTTCGGATTCGGAGCGTAAATATCTAAACGATAACCATGTTTTTTCAGAGTATTTGCCGTAGCAGCCCCAAAACAGGCAATACGCGTATTTCCCTGCTTGAAATTCGGGAAATTATGTTTTAACGAATTGATACCTGCTGGTGTAAAAAACGCCAGGATGTCAAAATCGTTTAAATTTTTAATATCAGATAGATCTGCACTCACGGTTCTGTACATTACTGCTTTGGTATATTTAATATCAATAGCATCTAAAAATTCGCAGATCTGTTCTTTGTGAACATCGGCAGCAGGTAATAAGAATCTTTCTTCGCGGTTTTTTCGGATGACATCTACCAGATCCTGGATTGTTTGATGGCCGAAGAAAATTTTACGTTTACGGTATTGGATATATTTTTGCAGGTAATAAGCTGTTGCTTCATTAATGCAGAAATACTTCATGGATTCAGGAACAGTCACGCGCATTTCATTACACATTCTGAAATAATGATCCACTGCCATCCGGCTTGTTAAAATAACGGCCTTGTGCTCTAAAATATCAATGCGTTGAGTACGAAAATCTTTAACCGGTAAGCCTTCAATCTTGATAAACTGACGAAATGTTTCAATCAGGTTATATTTTTTCGAAAGTTCATAATAAGGATTCTTATCATTTTCAGGCTTTGGCTGAGAAATCAAAAGTGTCTTTACTTTGAGTTTCGGGAAATTTGAAACTTCAATCACCGGTTGAGGTGCAACAGCCACTAACTGTTTTTTTGTTTTAACTCCTACTTTAACGAATTTTTCAGCACTCACTACCGCTTCAGATTTTTGCGCGGCCTGGACCTTTTGTTTAGGTTCAGGTTTTGCTTTAGGCACGGCTGGAGCTTTTTGAATTGCTTTTTTTGCTGGGCTTTTCTTGATTTTTGCAGCTGGTTTTGGTTTTGCAACCGGAGCTGATTTTTTAATTATCTTTTTTGCAGCTGCTTTTTTTGGTGCCGTTTTTTTAGACTTTACAGGAACAGATTTTGAAGCTGCTTTTTTCGAAGCAATCTTTTTCACTGCCGCTTTCTTTACAGGTGCTTTTTTAGTAACAACTTTCTTAGTGCTTTTTTTTACTGCTTTTTTAACAATAGATTTTTTCGCCTTATTGTTTTTTTTAGTTGAGCTTTTAGCTACCACTTTTGAAGCAGGCGCTTTTACAGATTTTTTTTTCTTTATAGCCATATAAAAATCAACACTTAAAAATTAATCAATAAAAATTTTATCAGGACCAAAAGGGGTAAAATTTCTAAAGCACAAAGGTATAAAAAAATATAGATAATTCCTATGTTTTGTTCTGCTACGGATATAATAAAGCCTCTCAGAAGCCTCAATACATAAAACCCCAGACAAATGATTAAAGCCGGATATAAAAACCATTCAGATGGATACCTGGTAAATTGCATCGCCACCACGAAGGGGAATAAAATAACGCCAATAGTTTGAGCGAACACAACCACGTTAAACAAATACTCCTTTCCTAGCTCTGAACTTGAGGAAATGAAAGCCAATATATGGTTGGCTGAAAACTTAATAAGGTAAGCGATACAAACGGTAGCTATAAAGAAAAGATACTGTTTAAACGGAGTATAGTCGTGAAGGATTAACCCAAAATAATGATTTGTGATTTGTACTAAAAACGCCACCACTAAGATAAAACCAATTCCCAGAAGTATTGACATTCTTTTAGTAAGCTTGAATTCTTCCCTGAAAAGCTGTTTAGCTTCCTGTAAACTGAAAACAGAAAGAAAGATTTTCACTATTTTCTTAGGTTCAGAAACCTTAATCAACACATAAACAGAAAAAATAACGAATAAAAGAATGCCCTGCCAGTATGAAGGTTTAGAAGCGTTAAAAATTGGAGTTGTATGAATGGGTTGTAAAGAATGGTTAGAAAAAAGGGATTCCTTTTTAAGGCGATTTTCTTGTATCAGGGAATCGTTTTTTTGTAATAAAATAGAATCTTGTTTTCCCACGGGAAATTATATTATAATGCGAACCACCTTGAAATATTAAATCCTAGTTTTATCTGACCCTTTGTCCAGGTGTCCTGCGTTGAGGTTAACAGGCTGCTTTCTAAAATGGCCGGTCCATTGGTATAATTGATATGAAAGACGTGTCCGCCTGTTTCAATTTCAAGACCAACGCCCAATGGATTGTAATAGGCATCAGGATTATTTGTCTGAAACTCAGAAAAATTATAAAAATAATCAACAACTAATGCCATACGTTTGGATACTTTTAATCTTCCGCCAACTCCAAGCGAGAACAAAGCATTTTGATCCTCTTTCCCATTAGCAACATTCAATTGCTGTTTAATAAAATTGCGATGAATATAAGTTGGCATAAGTTGTAGGGACAACCAGGAATTGAATTTACGGGCAATCAGTAACTGGCTGGCATATTGAATTCTATGTGCTTCATTTGTTTTCTCAGGACGAATAGTTCCTGCATATAAATTATCAGGTGTCATGGAAGTATAACCCAGATTACCATAAAAGCATACCGATACGGGGATTTTGTTATTTTCTTTTTGAGTCAGGAAACGCCATTTAATCGTTGCATCATTCATTTCGCGGAATTTGCTGCGGCCGATACCAATGGTTAATTCGTCGGTAATACCATAATCAAACGATGTTCTGATGTCTGTAGAATTGTCCATTCCGAATGCACTATGAGCAGCTTCGTTTAACGCGTTATTACTTGAGCTGTTATAAAGATTGCCAAACCGATGAGTAACCCGGAAATCCAGATTACGCTTTTTTACTGTTTCAATATTTTGTGCATTGACAATTTTTGTCGTTTTGAAAGTGGCATAAACAGATTTAGCAGGCTCATTTTTAGGATCTTCTTTCACTAATTCCAATAAATCATCCTGGGCAAAAGATGCCATTGAAAAAGAAAGAGCGAAACAAATGGATACTTTTTTAATCATATGATTGGTTGTTAGCACAAATAAAATTTGTTATTATTTTTTCTCGTAAGGTTCAAGAACAGCATTAACTTTCACATCTATCACCTCTGCAATGTTTTGAACATAAAGGGATGGCACTTTTATATTATAGTCAGCAACCCTGATTTTAAATGCAGAAACGATGGTTATTTCCTTGCCTTTTATTGTTAAGGTACCACTGGCTTCCACTTCTTTAGAAACTCCATGAAGATTCATCGTGCCTTTAGCTGTCACTTTATGCTCCCCGTCTTTTGTATAATCAATCGTTTCATTGATCTTCCCTTTAAACGTACAGGTTGGATATTTTTCTGATTCTACATAGTTTTCATTGAAATGTTCTTCCATCAAAGGTTTCGGAAATTTAAAGCTGATCATAGGCACACCAAACTGAATATCATTGGTGGTGGTTCTTAAGACAATGACCGCTTTTTTATTAGTGGCTTCTATATCCTCCAATGGGGATTTTGAGTAAAAAGAAATGGTGGAAGCATCCGGCTTTCCCCGAAATAGCTGAGCATTTGCAATAATAGAAATTCCAAATACCAGAACGATTGCAATTAAATTTTTCATGATTTTTATTTTTTTAAATTAGTTATTCGGGGCTCCGTTTTCCATCCAGCATCTGATCAGGTCGACCTCGCTATCGGTCGGCGATATACTGCCAGGAGGAGGCATAGGCGAAGGTAGTTGATCAATCAATCGGGCTTTAATTCTACCGCCATCAACCTGGCTTTTTAATGTAGCATAATCTGTTAAATCTGGTGATTGACCACCGGAAGGTGAATGACAGGGAGCGCAATAGTTTGTAAAGAGTGGCGCAATGTGCGTGCTGTATTTTACCGTATCGCATCCACCGAGTGGCTTTGGAAGAAGATCTGGATTCGGGCCAACATCTTTTGTACAGGATGCTACAATCATTAAAGATAACAGAGAAGTTAAAATGGGAAATAATTTCATTTTTAATGGATTGTTGTTTTTTATAACGAAAAAAGTGCCAAATTTTCTAGAAAATTACTAAAAATCCGGCACTTTAAAAATTTATCCTTAGTTTTTAATGAATTTCGAAGAACTGGTTCTACCGTCTTCAGAAGTTATATTCAAAAAGTAGATGCCTTCCTGCAAGTCTCTGACTGAAATAGTTTTGGAAATCAATTCATATTCTGAAATAATCTTACTGATTTTCCCATCAACACTTAAGATCTTTCCTTCTTTTAAAAACCCTGAAGAAGAAATGTGTAATTCTTCGGTGGTTGGATTTGGAAACAGGACAATGATCGCAGCATTCTTATGTTCTGCAATGCCGGTGGTGTTTGCAAAATATGTCACAGATGATTTTTTAATGATATCACCTGAAGTAGTGTTATTATTATTTGCATAATTAAAGGCTCCGTAGAAAGTAACCGTTGTTGCAGTTGCAGGCGCTGTCCATTTAAACGTCCAGGTGGCACTTGCGCCTGTTTTTTTTGCAGATTGTTTAATATATTTAGTAGAAACACCTGTGCCAACTCCTGCGATCCATGTTCCTAAACCAACATTAGAAGTTGCAGTCTGAGGGGTCATCTCAAAACCATAGGCGGCAGCGCCTGACATGGTCACCGTAAAATTATAAGTAGTTCCACCAACGTATCCTGAACCAGGTATATCTGAAGAAATAACACCGGTTGTTTGTGTAGCAGTACCTGCATGACAGCCGGTGCAAGTTGCTCCGCCGCCATCAGCCGGCGCTCCGGCAGTGCCATTATTGGGTAGGGACGCGCTGGCATCAATGGTATTTAAATTAGACAAAAGGGCTAATGCGGTAATTGTTATTAAAGAAACAAGAAGTAGCGTTTTTTTCATCGGGCTTTTGGTATTGATCGGAAACTTAAGTTAGTGCCGCCAAAAATAAATAAATTATGCGTGAATGCGTACATATTGGCTCATTTAAACACATAATCTGCTCATAAAATCGGTCTTGAAACGAATTTTCAAACTTCCTACAACTTTGATTTTTGATCCAGGTACTTTATAATTAACTGGGGGAATCCAATTGTTTGTAGTTTGTCCCGTTTTATTTTGATCAAACTGTTTTTCAAAGGCGCGTCTATTTCAAGATCATAAAAAACAGCATGCAAATGCTGATGTGAAAGGATATGTTTTTTTGCTACAGAAATAGAGTTCACTTTAAATTTACAGCCTAAGCCTTTAATCGCCGGATGTTTAAGTAATTGTTTAGGATTTGTTGCTTCTGTGGTTTCAATCAGGTAGAATTCATAAAGATTTTGCCAGATATCTTTTGCTGTTCGTTTTTGAATATAAACAGAGTCTTTATGGTTGAAAATAAAATAATGCAGAAACCGTTCTTTTATTTTTATTTTTTTGTCCTTAACAGGTCTTTGATAGACGGTATTATTTTGAAATGCCAGGCAATACTCCTGAACAGGGCAGTCTTCACATTTTGGATTTTGAGGCTTGCACCATAAGGCTCCAAATTCCATCATGGCACTGTTATGTAATGCCGGCTTTTTCTTATTTAGCAACTCATCTGCTAATAGCTGAAATTCCTTTTTGCCTTGTGTAGAGTTAATTGGTGTGTCAATATCGAACAACCTTGATAATACTCTGTTTACATTTCCATCGACTACAGCGTGGGGCAATTGAAATGCAAATGATGAAATGGCTGCAGCCGTATAATCACCAATACCTTTGAGTTCTTTAATAGTTGAGTAGGTTTCCGGAAATTTTCCCTTATAAGTTGTTTGGATGGCCTTTGCCGCTGCATGTAAATTCCGCGCCCTCGAATAATATCCCAGGCCCTGCCAAAGCCTCATCACTTTATCTTCCGGAGCCTTTGCCAGATGGGTTACCGTCGGAAAATTTTCTACAAATTTATTGTAATAGCTCAGTCCTTGTATAACCTGCGTTTGCTGTAAGATAATTTCTGATAGCCAGATTTTGTATGGATCAGTTGTATCTCTCCATGGAAGATCACGCTTGTTTTTTTTGTACCAGGAAATTAAACGGTCCGAAATAGGGTGGCTTTGAGGCATGTGTTAATCCTCTACGGCAAAAATTTTATTGATGGCTTCCATGTTTTTTTCCTTGATCACTTTTCGTTTCAAACTCATTTTAGGAGTAAGCTCTCCGCCTTCAATGCTCCACTCTTTGCTTAAAATGGACACACGTTTTAATTGTTCATAGGGAGCTAACGATTTGTTCATGATTTTCACATGCTCGTTAATGATGCGTTTCAATTCTTCATGTTTGCTCATCTCTTCGTTGGTGGTCCATGGAATTTGATGGTCCTTGCAGTACTCTTTAAAATTGGTAAAGGAAGGAACAATAACCGCAGACGCAAATTTTTGGTTTTCTCCAACGATCATGCTTTGTTCAATATAACGACATTCTTTCAGTTTATTTTCGATCATCAACGGAGCAATGTATTTGCCTGCACTGGTTTTAAAGATCTCTTTTTTCCGGTCCGTTATTTTTAAAAAACGTCCTTCGATAAAAGTACCTACATCGCCTGTATGAAACCATCCTTCACTATCCATAACTTCAGCAGTAGCTTCAGGGTTTTTGTAATACCCAAGCATCACGTTGGGTCCTTTCACTAATATTTCACCGTCCTCTTCAGCTATTTTTACGGAAACATTATCAATCACGGGCCCGCATGTTCCAATACGGATATTGTCTTCTCCAAAATGATTTACACTCACAACGACACAGGTTTCTGTTAAACCATAACCCTGAAGGCAAATAATATTTGCACATAAAAATATCCGCTCCAGTTTAGGATTGAGAGCAGCGCCTCCTGACGCAATGCAAACGAGTTCACCTCCAACGGCAGCACGCCATTTGCTGAACACCAGTTTGTCGGCAATTTTATGTTGGATTTTATACCACATGCCGTTTTGGTTATTTAGTTCATACTGATTTGCAAGACGCATGCTCCAGTCAAAAATTTTCCGTTTGAAGCCGGTTAGTTTTTCGCCGGTGGCTGTAATTTTTTCGTAAACGCGTTCAATTAAACGCGGTACAGATACAAATATTTGTGGCCGGATTTCTTTTAAATTGTCACCTATGGTTTCAAGGCCTTCCGCATAATACACAGAAATCCCTTTATATAAATAGAGGGTGCAAACCATGCGTTCATAAACATGATTGAGTGGTAAAAAACTCAAGGCTTTCCACCAGCTTTCAAAAGGAGCAAAATCCTGTACCGCTAAAATATTTGATACCAGGTTGTGATGCGTGATCATAACGCCTTTGGGAGTTCCTGTTGTACCTGACGTGTATAGTATGGTTAACAGATTGGAAGGAAATATCGATGCTTTAATCTCAATTAGTTTTTCAGCAACTTCATTTTGTTTACCTAATTCTAAAAAATCTGCAAACGACATAATCCCTTCAATAGGATTAAAACTAATGATGTGTTTTAAATGTGGAATTTCTTTTTCAATAGCAACTAATTTAGTGTAGATCGCTTTATCAGAAATAAAAACGGCTTTTACTTCCGCATGATTTAAGATGAACTGAAGATCCGTATTACTTATTGTTGGAAAAATGGGAACGGTAACAATATTGACCTGCTGGCAACCGAAATCACAAAAATTCCATTCGGGCCGGTTATTAGAAATGATGGCAACTTTATCCTTGTCCGTCAATCCAAGAGCCAGCAAGCCATAGCTCACCAGATTGGAATAATTGATCAGGTCATCGCTGCTATACTTTTTCCATTGTTTATTTTCTTTGGCAGATAAGACATCGTCTTTCCTGAATTTAGTTGTGTATGATTCTAAAATATCAAATACCCGTGTTATCTCCATTTTCTAATTTTAATCAGGTTAGTTTACTAATCAAAGATTACGAAAATTGTGCTAATTTACAAATGCGATGTCTTAAAAGTATTACAACTTTAATAACTGAAGTATTTGCATTAAATACTTTTCGTCCACTGTATCAAAAGTTGCATACTTTTCACTGTCCACATCCAACACACCAATAATTTCTTTTTTTATATTGTAAAGTGGCAGAACAATTTCTGATTTGGATAATGAACTACAGGCAATATGCCCGGGAAACTGATCAACGTCATCCACGATAATAATCTGGTTATTTTTCCAGGACGTTCCGCAGACACCTTTTCCTAAGTTGATTCTTGTGCAGGCTACTGGGCCCTGAAACGGACCTAAAACCAGTTGTTCACCTTTTACCAGGTAAAAACCTACCCAGAAAAAATCGAGTCCGAATTTAAGTGCCGCACAAATATTTGCCATATTCGCAATGTTATCCGCTTCACCTTCAATCAATGCGGTTATTTGCGGAATCAGTGATTGGTATTTTTCTTCTTTTGTAACACCATGAATTAGGATATCTTCTGCCATTATAAATTATATTATTTGTGCTAATGAAATTTGTTTATTTTTATATACAAATATAAATTTTTTAAGAGGCTATTCTTTCAAAATCTATAATTCGTTAAATTCAAAACTTTCAGTAAAGATTTGTTGCACTATACCATGAAAAAATACATTTTTTTATTGCTTTTTATTCTTTCGTGTTCATTATCGAATGCTCAGATAACGGCTCTCGATTCTTTAAAAAATGAATTAACCAAGGCAAAAAATGACACAACAAAATGCAACCTGTTAGTTGTTATTGCTGAAACGCTATATGAATCCAAGCCGGATACCGTTATTCCTCTAAGTGCGAAAACGATTGAGTTGGTCGATAAGGCTTTGAAAAAAGCCAATGCAGCTGAAAAAACTGCTTTATTAAAAGCGAAGGCATCGGCATTGAATAATATAGGTATCATTAAGGGAGAGCAAGGCGATATTAGCACTGCCATCCAATATTATTTAAAAAGCCTGGACGCTCATATCGAAAATCATTACAAAATCGGAATGGCAAGTGCGTTTCATAATCTTGGATATACGTATGACAATAGTGGAGATGTTCCCATGGCTTTGGAATATTACCATAAAGCATTGAAAATACAGGAGGAGATTAATGATAAGTCAGAGATTGCCATGTCGCTAAATGATATTGGGTATCTCTATACAAATCAGGGTGAAATTACAAAAGCGCTGGAGTATTATAATAAAAGTTTGAAGTATAGAAAGGAAACAGGGGATAAGCGAGGTGAATCACAGTCTTTGAATAATATTGGAAATATTTATGACAAACATGGAAATCCTGCTTGTGTAGAAGAAAAAAAAGAGTGTCTGCGTAAAGGAAAAGAAATTGCTTTGGGCTACTATGAGAAAAGCTTAAAAATCCAAACGGAAATTCAGGATAAAAGAGGGATGGCATATTCATTAAATAATATTGCTATCATCTATAAAGATATTGATGATAGTACAGTAAAGGCCATGGAGTATTTTGAGCAGAGCCTTAAACTGCACAATGAGGTTGGCAATAGGGTTGGAGGTGCCTATGCTATAAATAATATTTCCAATTTATTTTTAAAACAAGGAAACATAAAAGCGGCATTGTCTGCTGCCAATAACAGCATGGATATTGCAAAAGAGGTTGGACAACCTGAACTCATTTTGAGAAATGCCAGTACTTTAAAAAATATTTACAGGCAACTCAACAAATTTGAAGATGCTTTTAAAATGTATGAGCTGGAAATAACCATGCGGGATAGCTTGAAAAGCCAGAATAACAGAAAAGCAGCTCTTCAAAAACAATTTCAATATATATATGAGAAAAAAGCGGCTGAAGATAGCGTTAAAATTTTTGAAGAAAAAAAGGTTACCACGGCTCAGCTAAAACAGGAAAAAACACAACGATTTGCTTTGTATGGGGGACTTTTGTTGGTAGGATTATTTGGCGCCTTTATGTTTAATCGTTTTAAAGTCACAAAAAAACAAAATCATTTAATTCAGGAGCAAAAAACTGAATTACAGAAGCAAAAGGAACTGGTTGAAGAGCATCAAAAAGAAACCCTCGACTCCATTCATTATGCCAAGCGCATTCAAACCGCATTAATTACGAATGCGGATGTGATATCAGAGACTATCCCTGATAATTTTATTCTGTTTCAACCAAAGGATATTGTAAGCGGAGATTTTTATTGGGCAACTACATACAACGATAAATTTTACCTGGCGGTGTGTGATAGTACCGGACATGGTGTCCCGGGAGCCTTCATGAGTTTGTTAAATATGGGATTTTTGAGCGAAGCCATTAAAGAAAAGCATATTGAAAAACCGCACGAGATTTTTAATTATGTGCGACAGCGTTTGATTTCAACCATCAGCGACGGAGGACAAAAAGACGGAATGGATGGAATTTTAATTTGTATTGACACTAGTTTAAGCTCCGGATCCGGACTGCAAACTATAACTTATGCTGCTGCCAACAATGAACCCGTATTGATCCGCGATAATGAAATCACTGAATTGCCGAAAGACAAAATGCCGGTTGGTAAAGGCGAAAGAACCGAATCGTTCTCATTACACTCGATTGAATTGAAGCAAGGCGATGCATTATATTTATATACGGATGGCTTCGCAGATCAGTTTGGCGGACCTAAAGGGAAAAAGTTTAAATACAAAAAACTTAATGACATTTTGCTTGGTTTCAATAGCACTCCAATAGAAAAACAGAAAGTTCAACTGGAGGCAGAATTTTCATCCTGGAAAGGGACGCTCGAACAGGTTGATGATGTATTAGTGATCGGGATTAAATTTTAAGATGCTGCAGAAATATTTTATAGCGGTTGTGCCTCCTGAGCCTTTATTGTCAGAAATTCACGACATCAAGTCGGCCATATTTAAAAACTACCTTACTAAAGGGGCACTTCAGTCTCCGGCACATATCACGCTTCATATGCCTTTTTCATTTGAAGAAGAGAAGGAGACTAAATTAATTTCATGTTTAGAAGCGTTCCGGTTTGATGGTCAGTTTCAAATAGTGCTGGATGATTATAGTTGTTTTGAGCCGCGAGTGGTTTTCATTAATGTTGTTGAGCAGGATAAACTCTTTGAATTGCAAAAGCAGCTAGTGATGCATGTCAAACGTCAACTTGGTTTGTTTAACCAGTCCGATGACTTGAGAGGCTTTCATCCACATATTACAGTTGCTTTCAGGGATCTTAAGAAAGTTGTTTTTTATAAAGTCTGGGATGAGTATCAAGCAAAACCTTTTAAAGCAGAGTTTACCTGCAATAGCTTTTCACTGCTTAAGCATCAGAAGGATCATTGGACTGTTTTGAAAGACTTTTCATTCTTGGCAGAGTCTTAGCGGATTATAAAAAACTCAGTTCAAATAAAAAAAGCCCCGATAGTTCATATCGGGGCTTTTTTAGTTACTCATTTTATTTTTTCATTAAAACTTCATCAATCATTCCATAATCTTTCGCTTCCTGAGCAATCATCCAGTAGTCACGATCACTGTCCGCCCATACTTTTTCATAAGTCTGGCCACTATGTAAAGCAATGATCTCATATAGTTCTTTTTTCAGTTTTTGAATCTCGCGCGCTGTAATTTCGATATCAGAAGCTTGTCCTTCTGCACCTCCCAAAGGCTGGTGAATCATCACACGGGCATGTTTCAATGCAGTACGTTTTCCTTTTGCGCCAGCACATTGTAATACGGCACCCATACTGGCAGCCATACCTGTACAAATAGTTGCAACATCCGGTTTGATAATTTGCATTGTGTCATATATACCTAAACCGGCATATACAGAGCCGCCCGGAGAGTTTAAATAAATCTGGATGTCTTTTTTAGAATCTACAGATTCCAAAAACAATAACTGAGCCTGTACGATATTTGCAACCTGATCATTGATGCCGGTTCCTAAGAAAATAATACGGTCCATCATCAATCGAGAAAAAACGTCTAATACAGATACGTTCAATTGTCTTTCTTCAATAATATTTGGAGTTAAATTTCTAATTCCGGGAGTAATAGCAGATACATAACTGTCATAAGTTAAACTGCTAATGCCAACATGTTTGGTGGCATATTTTTTAAATTCATTTTGATCAAACATAAAGATTGGGTTTTTGTTAAACAAATATACTTGTTGGAAACTCTAAAGCCAAATGAATGCCAAAAAGTTTTTAACGCCAAAACGGCAGGATTGTATGTGTAAATTATATAATAATGCGTGTATTATATATATGTACAGTCTTTTCCAAAAAATCCCTTTCTTTGTAAGAAAATTGCAAAAGTTAGTCATATATATATGTCTTATTCTGTTTAGTGCCCGTTGTGCTCAGATCACGCCGTTAACAGGTGGCAGGAAAGACATGACATCTCCGAAACCAATTGCATATTCTCCGGAAAATGCTTCGGTCAATTTCAACTCAAGAACAATTTCAGTTGAATTTGATGAATATATAGCATTGAAAGATGTTGCCAATCAGTTTATCATTACTCCGCAAACTAAAGAAATGCCGGAGATCCAGGTTGCCGGAAAGAAATTGAAAATTACGTTTAGTGAAACGCTCCTCCCAAATACCACTTATAAGTTGGCCTTTGGTAATGCCATAACCGATTTGAATGAGGCGAACGTATTGCAAAATTTTGAATATATTTTTAGCACAGGTTCAAGCATTGATAGTTTAAAGCTGAGTGGCCGGATTTTAAATGCAATTGATCAGAAACCCGCGGTCCAGGTGTTAGTTGGACTATATAATACGAATACCGCTGATAGCGTTATCTATAAGGATAAACCTTTATATATTTCAAAAACAGATGCAGAAGGTAATTTCAGGTTTAATTATTTACCCGGAGCCTCATTTAAAATTATAGGGATCAGCGATCAGAATAAAAATCTGTTGTATGATGGTTCGGAAGAGCAAATTGCTTTTGAAAAAGATTATGTGAAAGCGGGAGATTCTACTTCCATTGCTTTAAACTTGTTTAAGGAGATTCCATCCAGGAGTTTTATTAAGAAGTCTTTTTCGCCGGAGTATGGAAAAGTCAACATCATATATAATAAACCCCATTCTGATATTAAAGATGTAGTTGCAAAGGGTATGATCGACTATAAACAAAACAGGCTGAAGGATACACTTACGATTTACTACCAAAACTGGTTTGATACGTTGCAAACAGTTGTTAGCTATGAGTCACGGAAAGCAGATACACTTCAAATTAAACTCATCAATAAAACCTCTTTTGAAAAACGCCTTAAGAACAAAGAGATTCGATATGTTCTACAAACTAATCTCACGTCAATGTTTCCTTTCTATGAAATGCCTGTAATTAACTTAAATGTTCCCATGAATTCCGACAATCTGTTGGAAGATAAAATTACGCTGATAGAGAAGTCAGACTCTACTTCTAAAAAGTTGCCTGTTACAATCTTAAAGAATACTGGATGGATAACTTCATTTAAGATCAAAGCAGACTTAAAACCTGAAATGGCTTATGCACTAACGATTAATAAGAATGCTTTCGCTTCGGACGATCAACGGAGTAATGATTCGGTAATCTATCAGTTTAAAACGACAGCCATCGAAGATCACGCGCAGTTAAAAATGAAACTCTTTTTTCCCAGGAAAGAGAATTACATCATTCGGTTATTAAATGACAAAGAGCAAATCGTTGATGAAAGGTCCGTGGAATTCTCTTTAGCCTCCACTTCAGAAAAATTAATAGAGTATAAAAACTTATTCCCTGGAAATTATTTTATCCGTATCGTTGAAGATGCCAATAAAAATGGGCATTTTGACACTGGTGATTATTTTTCAAAGCAACAGCCAGAGATAATTTTCGTGAATGCTTCTCCTATAAAATTATTAGCGGGTTGGGAAATTGAAAACGAATGGATCGTGAAATAGACTCTCATCCTATTATCTTAGAAAATATTTTCAAAAATAATTTTAGACCATCAATTTCATTTATTTGAACTTATAAAGTTTAAATGACTGTTCAACCAGATAAAATAAAAATCACGACCTCTTGAATATATAGTAAAATCAATATATTCAGAGCATTTGATTTTTTTAATCGACATTCATTTTACGAATTGTATTTTTGAATGTGATTTCAAAAAACTGGTATTAACAATTTCAACAATTTTATGTTAATAAAATAACTGCTTGGAAATTAGTTAGCGTTAATAATTTTATTTACTTCGTAGTAACA
>JAJNBG010000032.1 GCA_021155905.1 Bacteroidota bacterium | reverse complement strand
TCAAGGCTGTTTCTACCGAATGCTCCTAACAAAGATAACTGTTCCTATGCATTTGCAAAGCAAAAATAATAAACTTGTCTACCGCTTTTGCAAATGCTTGTTGTCTGCCCGCATTACTGGTAGGTGCTGTTAGGTGATGGCCGCTGTATATTGCTTACGTCTTGCTTAGGAGTGTTCGTAATGATTTAAAGGCTTGAGAAGTGTTAAACAAATCAAGTAATTTTTCTTCAGGTTTTAGACTTAGTTGTTTACCCTTTACAATACTTACTATTGAAAAAGGAGGAATCAAGTATATTGTTGTTTTGTCACACTGCCTTTTATTATGACAGTTGTCACAACTAAGATTTGCCGTGTGTCGCTTGTAGTATTTGCCCCATTCTTCCGGTGATTTAAAACTTGCTGTCATACGTAACACTTTATAAATAACAGTGTCCTTCACATAATACTTTGTTTCAATGGCTCCATATTCGCCGTCTGTTAATGTATTTATAAAAACCAATGTGTCGTACTTGTAATAGCCACTTAACGAGCCAGCAAATGTTCTTCCTGGATATTCCTTTTTGATAAGTTTATTGCTAAAATATAATGAGTCAATTGATCTTGCATATTTGTCAATTGCTAAATTGCTAATTTGTCTTGAGAATAAATTTGTCCAAAACAGATTATTAAGATTATTATAGATATCGTCTTCATATTGTCACCCAGCGGCTTGCACCTAACTAGCATATACCCGCTTAATTGTGGCGGGTAAATGCCCTGAGAGGAGAAATACCCGCCATAAAGTGGCGCATGCCTTTCTTTCAAATATACATACTTTCTCTTCATAAATAATCAAAAGGGGAAGTAACGTTTTGTATGCTTTTCGTACTCACATGGGTATAAATCTCCGTCGTTTTACTACTGCTATGCCCTAAAATTTCCTGGATATACCTCAGATCAGTCCCGTTTTCCAGCAGGTGCGTAGCGTAACTGTGCCTTAACCAATGCAGACTCACGGGTTTATAGATCCCCGCTTTTTTAATAGCCTGTTTCAATACATTCTGTAAACTTCGCTCATCATACATCATGCCCTTTTGCTGCCCTTCAAAAAGATAGCGACCCGGCTTAAACGCCACATAGTAGTCCCGCAGCAAGGCAACAATTTTCTGGCTTAAAG
Organism: Bacteroidota bacterium; assembly: GCA_021155905.1. Taxonomy (GTDB): domain Bacteria; phylum Bacteroidota; class Bacteroidia; order B-17B0; family Aurantibacillaceae; genus UBA4416. The sequence continues at coordinate 39,215 of JAJNBG010000032.1, read as the reverse complement.
GTGCTATTCTGTCTTTTCTTCCTTTCGATTGTTTGATGATCAACACACCACGTTTTGAATCCACATCCTGCAAGTTAAGCCTGAGCAATTCACCACACCTCAAACCACAGCTATAGATGAGGCTCAGCATCGCTTTGTGTTTTAGGTTCCTGGGCGAGTCAAGAATCTGTTTGACTTCTTCTTTGCTTAATACATTTGGTAAAAGCTTCGGTGATTTTGGCCGGTAAATCAATTCGGGATGTAGCGTTTTGAATTCTATAATTTTAAAAAAGAGTTTAACAGCATTGATAACCTGGTTCTGAAAAGAAGCTGAAAATTTATTTGCCAGAATGTAATCGGTATTATAACGAATGAGATCCTCATTATTAATGTCACTCAATGCTTTATGATGATAAAACCTCAGGAAAAGTTTCAGAGCCTCTGTGTAGGAGTTGATCGTATTGTCGCTGTAACGCCGCCATTTCAGCCAGGTGTTGAACTCCCCGACTTTTAAACGGGCCTCCTCAGACAGGTCAGGCAGAGCGATGCCGGGCCTTGAAACGGATTCTTTCCGTACCGGTTCCTGTTTTCCTTCATAGGTATTTTTCATAAACACGCGTACCTGGTATTTATAAAAAACCTCGCACACTTTTTCAAACACCTTCTCTTCATAAGGAATGTGCCAGGCACATTGGGTCGCACTCCATTTGCCGTTCAACTGATTTCTGACCAGGGCAGAGGCTTCCCCGTCATTTTCAAAGCGAAGGAATACTCTTTGTTGATCATGATGTCTTAAATGCTCGATGGTTAATTCTTTTATCATTACATAAAATTATAACCGTTTTATAGCACTTGATTGCTATAAATTGTAGCAATCTGATAACATATAAAACCGGCCATGGGTTTTACTAATTCCTTCCCGGTTGACAATCTTAAATAACGTGCAAAAACAGAGGGTCTAAAGCATGCTTCAAAGTAGGTTCAGGTATACTTACAACGTACATACTCCGTACATACCTTATGCCGGGTATATCAATATTGTAACACATTGGTTGTAAATCACATGCATTTTTTAAACCTCAAAACCCCCGGTTTTCCTCGCTTTTTCAGGCAACGTACTCATTGTAGCAAATTTAGTCTGATAGGAATTTGAAAGCGATAGAGGACATCGCTCTGTCTTAAAAATTTATTCGTTTAATTCACGCGAATGGGTGCCGAGGCAGTGGTAACGTTTTTATTACCGTCACTTACATAAAGATAGAGTCTGTAATTAGAAGCCTCGTTCGGAATTCTTACCTTAACACTGCGGCCGTTTTCTGAAGGCTCCAGTTCATCCACACTGGCCATGTATTCATTTTTAAGCAGCAGCCATTCATACTTGAAATTTTTCCCGTGTGGTGCATTCGTGATGGTAGAAATATCATACTCTTTACCTGGTATTAAGTTTTTCGGCATTTCAATCGTAACAGAAGGGATAAATTCAGCTTTTTGATTGGTCCATAATTCTTTTAGGGCATAGTAGCTTGGTTTAAGTCTTCCCAGGTGGTCACTTAGTCCAAACCAGGTATAGCTTCCTTCCATACGGTCATGCCAGCAGTATGCGAAGCCGCCAATGTTGTAGCCCTTGTTTGCTATGATGTAATTTGTCCATTGATCTTTAAACCATTGTGCCTTTTCAGAATCCCGGTCCTCGATTTGCACACCATTAACGGCTCTGTTGAAACGCGGATCCCAGTATCCCCGTGGCCCGAATTCAGAAACAAGGTAAGGACGTGTGGAATCAAACCGGCAAAACGTTTGTTTGAGTATACTGATTTGTTCTTTATAATAAGAGTTTACGCCTATCACATCCAGGGCAGGCGCCCCGTCATGAAAGGCAACGATCTCACCGGCTAACTGGTATTTTTCATGTTCCATGGAACTAAACACAGGTCGGGAAGGATCCAGCTCATGAATTTTTTCAGCCATTCTTTCAAGCATCCGCACATAACACTCACGCACTTTTGTGAGGTAGGGTTTGGAAAACCTGTGTTTCAAAAGTCCCCATGTTTCATTTCCAACCGACCAGGCAAGTATCGATGGATGACCACGGTATTCAATAACTTTCTTAGTAACGTCATCTATGTATTCCTGTACCCTGGCAGAATCTCTGTAGTAATCAACTCTCGGATCAAACCAAAAGCCGTACTGTACTTTCAGATCAAATTCATCTGCAACATTCAACACATTTTTATCATACATACTGAAGGAGTAACGGCGAATTGTATTTGCGCCCATGTCTTTGATATGTTGAAAGTCTTCTTCAAGTCTTCTTCTTGTCAGTGGCATGTTACCATCTCTCCAGTCATGCCCCGTATTATAGGCTACTCCGCGAATATACCATGGCTTGTTGTTGACAACCAGCTGAAAATTCCCCTGGGTTCCTTTAACAAACGGAGAATTGTAAGCTTCCAGCTCCAGGTAAGGGTTGTTGCGTGAAACTTTATAAAATGGTTTTTCTTTATAGAACGGACTTGCATATATTTCTTTCAGAGCAATAATGGTTTTGGTGGTTAGGGAAAAATCTGCAGTATAAATGGCATTTTGTCCCTCTATTTGTTTTATCCAGGTGTATTTCCGGTTGAACAAAACTGCCGCCTTTATTTCTTTAAAAGACTCGATATCTTTGTACGCCTTTGTCAGCCAGTCACTTTGTGAGCCTCCTTTTAAGGATCCGAATTCAGTAACGATAACAGGCTTTTGAAACTCCAGGAGCTTTTTTCTTTGAAGCATGTACTTATCTCTGAATGATCGCCAGTCATGAGCTGTTCTGTCATAGGAGTAGTTGAGCGCCCTGACACCTATCCAGTCTGCAAACTCTGCTCCGGGATAATACTTTTTAATATCTGTGGCCTCCGGTGTCCATACCCAGGTTATATTCGACACGCCGCCGGCGTTGAAAAATGTATAAAGATACTGCCATCCCAGAATCATATCCGAGGCGTTCGTCGTTCCGGGTTTTATATTTAAAACAGGACTCATGAAAACCGGCGAGGCAAATGCGCGTAACGAACCGGCATACTGTTCAAGATAGGTATCGTACTTATTGGCAAGTATTCCTTTCCAGTCTGTTTCATACTGTTCATCCATAGGAAGGATCATGTGGATCAGTGGAGTATACCCGTTGCGGGCAATGGATTGAAGAGCATCGTTTGTTGATCGGTTTTGTTTTCCAAGCGTGTCATTCATGGTCACAATATCAAAGCTTCTTCCCATGTGTTTTTCAAATGCTTCCGCCGGGCTGATTTTGCTTGTATTTAAAGATATTCCCTGGTAAAATCCTCCAATAAACTTTTCGTGGCGCACATCGGCAATGTCAAGTTCAGTTTCAGTATTGTTGTAGCTCAAAAATACTAAGGCTCCGGCGATGAGCAGGGCGATGGGAGCGCTTTGAAGTAAAGTATAAAAACTGTTTCTGATTTTCAACTCCGCCCAGCCGGCAAAATTCAAAACAGGTGTGAGAAATGTAATGGCCTTTATTTTTTTAGAAATAGATTCCAGTAGTTTCTGCTGGCTCATGATTACCACAAAACCCATGATCCCCACATTAATGAGCGCGTAAAAAGCCATGGCTATGCTGTAAGGTGTCCAGTCTATAGATAGACCGTAAAGAATAACAGCAGAACAAAGTATAGTGATTATAAAATTGGGAATGCTGAGTCTCCAGTAGTTTTCATGCACATCTTCTTTAGGCGTTGGAATATAGGGCACCTTAATGTTAAAAATGGAATAAATGAAGCCGATCAGGAAGATCCACCAGGTAGCAGTTCTTAATATTCCTCCTGCTAAATGCAAACCCCGTTCGTGTTTTTCCAACAGCCATCTTTGTGCAAACAATCTTATAACAAGCGAGAGGGTACACAGAGGAACAAATAAAATGGCAAAATTATTAATGTCAACCTCCCAGGGAACTTCTGCCAACACTAAAGCAAGACTTGGGATCAGAACGTCGATCAGGTTTATTAATCCGAATAAAAAGTAGAGAGGAATGCATAAATAATGAATTTTCTGGCGCCAGGTAAAATTTTTACATAAGCCCGGATAAGTATGAAACAATAATTCAAATGTTCCACGCGACCATTTTAATTGTTGTTTGTAATAAGCGGAAAGTGTAGCAGGTACCAGACCTTTAGTTAACATTTCCGGAACATAAATAGATCTCCATCCTTTTGCATGGAGCTGCATGGCGGTGTGCATGTCTTCTGCAAGGCCTGCCGCATGCCCGCCTATCGTATCCAGCGCTTTTCTTCGGAAAGTGCAATTCGCTCCAATGGCCTGAACGGTGCCGTAAGTGTTCATGCACATCATCATCGGGCCATAAAAATGATAGGTTTGTTCGGCCGCACCTCTTGCTATAATACTGTCATCCTGATTGTAATAGCCCTGCACGCATTGTACATATCCGATAGTCTGATCTTCAAAATAAGGAAGCACGCGATCCAGGAATTCTGGTACAGGTATATGATCCGGATCAAGCACAACGCATATCTCGCCGCTTGCCTGGCTAAGCGCATTATTAATATTACCGGCTTTGGCATTGGTTTTAATTTCCCGTGTTACATGTATCACTCCCAGCTCTTCACATACTTTTTTTAATGCCGGGTCATTACCTTCATCACATAAATAATTTTTGTGAGGGTAAGTTATCGCCACCATCGCTTTCAGCGTATTGATAATCATCTCCTGCGGCTCCCCGGGACAGGCTGTGGTAAGCACGTCCACAGCATAGGTTTTATCGGTTTGTGGCATTACGGGAATGCTCAGGCTCCAGTAATGGTACCATTCATGAAGCATCTTTACAAGCTTAAATACAAGGCCGGCACATAGTAGCCAGAATAAGGGACCGCAGCCAATATGCTCCGGCCGGGCAAACCAAATCACAAAAATTAACATGGTAATGAGCCCGCAGATAATAAGAAACCTGATTGTCCGGATGTCCCACTTTTTCAATGGACCAACTTTAGGTATCGGTGTTGTTGAGTAATCTTGTTTCATCTTTGGGCCCCTTTAGAAAATGTACAGTTAACGGAACTACATCTCTTACCCAATATTACTGCGGTTTTTGGAGATTTTATGGAGGATTCGTTAAACGAGGCGATCGCATAGATAATGTTTCTGATAATTACACTTTAATGAATATCAGTTGAAACAGGAATACATCATTGCCTTGTCACGATGTAAGTCGGACAAGGTGATGCATGATAAGAAATGATTACGAAGAAATTATTTTTTATATTTTGATTGATGATGCAACTGCGCTTCTTCAATGGAATGGGAAACGGACATGTCTCTTTCTTTTTTTGCCATTTCGCCGAGATGTTTGTAAAATTTATGGAGTACTTCCAGTTCTTCTTCGGTTAAAGCTTCTACATCCACTAACCGGTTACTTGGTCCCTTCAGGGAAGCAACCAGTTCGTTTAATTTTAAATGAACAGCTTTTGAGTCTTTGTTTTGTGCCCGCTGAATCAGGAAGACCATTAAAAAAGTAATGATCGTTGTTCCGGTATTAATTACCAGTTGCCAGGTATCGGAAAAATGAAAGACGGGCCCGGTGATTAACCATACAATGATGAGTGATGAAGCTATGACAAAAGCTAAAGTAGACCCGGTGAAGTTTGTAACCTTTCGTGCTATGTTCTCAAAAAAAAAGCTGATTTTATTTTTGGTAGGTTTTTTCATTTTTATAATAACTCTTTAAATAAGTGTATAAGTTCTGGTTAACCGATTTATTTGTAAGCTATTACTATAATGTTTCTTAAGACTTAAATTCCACCCGTATCTGCACTCTTTCTGCGTCGGGCTCAGTGGTTGGCTTTACCGCAATACTTTCTTTTTCCTTATAGTAGTCAGCAATACCTTTAATAATGCCCACGGCAAGGCTGGCTAATTTTCTTTTAGAATAATAATCAATAATCAGTAAGTGTTCATTCACCTGTGAGACATTCAAAATGGGCGGATGGGCAGCACTGTTTAAATGCCGGACAGCTCCATGCATCACGCGTTCCGTATTCAGCAAAACATCAAAGGTTTTCCAGGAGGGGTTTAAATAACTGCCATACATTTTAAAAAGGTCCGGCACCAGGTATTCACCAAATTTTTCTTCAATTTCGATAACCGATAACCCGGTGTGGTGGGATGCGGACTTTATGATGGCAAGTATATCAGACATCGGGTAACTTTTTGTTGTTTCGAAATTTCCCGTAGTGTGTGCCTCATTGGTTAATTGGTGCCACATATCTTCAGAATAAGTATGAGTCACAAATTTTTTTAGCAGAGAAAACATGGATCCGTGTAACTCATGATGTACTTCATTCATAATAGCGTTTTTTGCTTAAATATAAAATATTCTTTTAAGAGTACCTTATATCTTGTTATTTAAATTTCATGCGCCATGTGTTGAATCATCCGGGTAAAATGCTTTGTTTTATATTATTTATCATATGAAATTGTTTGTCCACATGATACGCATATCTTTTCGCCGGTAGCGATTTTTAATTTTAAATAAGAGTGGTAACACTGTTCAGCTTTTAAAGAGAGCGTGTAATTTTCTGTAACTTTTTTCTCTGTGGTTGCCATAATCTGTTTTTTTTATAAAATTAAAGTAGGAATGTTACATCGATTGACTATTTGGATGAACGCCGGTTTTTTCTGGCTAAAATGGTTAATATGAACGGAAAGAACATGTCGGGTTTATACTGGACATATGAAATACCTGGATTGATGCAATTAGAATTGCTAAAAATTACCTGGTTTTTGGGTCCGTTTATCGGTTCTGTTTTAAGAAGGTAAAAGAAGGATTTCACCACAGGTCAGACAAATTCTGTCGTTTTGAGGTTTTCTGACTTTTATATAAGGGTGAAGACATAAATGTTTCTCAGATGTTTTTGGGCGGTCATTCATTACAGTTGGTTCCATGATACAGGTCGTTTGTTAAGCAATATTACAACGCGCTTTCATGTTTTTTCTGATATTTTGATAAGAGCAGAAATTTATCTGTTTAAATAGGGTCTTAACCAAACAGGCACTTTACTCGAGGAAGGGGCCTTGATTTTCCAGAAGGGTTTAAAATTTCAACCAAAAAATTCATTGCCTTTTACAAAAAAGAATTTATCTTCTTTAGCTACCACTTAGACCTGATAAGCGAATAACTGCAAGTTGAGCTGAATTGCGTCGTACCTTTATATCAGATTAGTAATATTTTAAAAATTAGAAATTATGAAAAATTTGATTGTATTAGCCATCGGTGTAGCAGTGCTGCAAATGGTTGCAAAATATTATAAAATCAATTCTTTTGAAGACATCAAGAATTTCGTACCTGGTTTAAAGAACTTCGTACCTGATTTAAAGAACGTCGTTCCGAAAGTAAAAGAAATGGTTTATTCTTAAAATTCATAAGAACTAACTCAGGCCCGGATACACCATCCGGGCTTTTTTATTTCTGCAATTCTTTTTGCTTTAAAATATGCCATGTTAAAACGGCAAACAAGGCTCCGATAACCGGGGCAGCCATATAGATCCAGAGATGTTCAGGGTGTCCGGATACAATGGCTGGAGCTAATGACCTGGCGGGATTCATGGATGCTCCGCAAACTGGCCCTGCAAACATCGCTTCGAGCAAAACAACCGAGCCAATCGCCAGCCCTGCAAACATGCCTTGCTCTTTACTTCCTTTCGCCACATGAAGGATTGTGAACATTAAAATAAAAGTCAGGATAGCTTCCAATACAAATGACTGCATGTCTGACCCGGCCGGCAAGGTAGCGCCTAAAAGCTGGTTAGCGGGAAATAGAAAATGTAAGGTAGAACTGGCAGCAAAGGCCCCGACTATTTGACTGACGATATAGGGTAGAACTTCTTTCGAAGGGAAAGTTTTAGCGATCCAGAATGCAAAGGTTACCGCGGGATTAAAATGTGCCCCGGAAATATCACCCAAAGTATAAATCATAGCAGCTACAATCAACCCAAAGGTTGCCGCAATTCCTGTATGGGTAATTACTCCTCCCGTTTCCTGGTTAATAATAATGGCTCCGGTTCCGCAAAAAACAAGGGCGAATGTTCCGATAATTTCTGCCAGGTATTTTCTCATATTCCGGTTGGATTTAGTTTTTTAAAACTACAGAAAATAAAGTTCTGAATAGTATTAAACGGTGTTGCGTGATCCACGGAAACGCATTTCACTTTATGGAAGAATTGTGTTAATCTTTCAACCATGGTTTTTTCTGAATATTGCTTTATCTCAATGCCGCTACATTTTTTCGGACCTTCTTCCGAGAACGTGCCGAGAATTAGAACGCCATCACGACAGATGCTTTTTTTAATCGTTTGAATGTAATTTTCAATTTCTGATTCATTGGTTAAAAAATGAAAGGCAGCCCGGTCATGCCAGAAATCATATTGCTCTGCCGGATGAAAATCAGCAGCATCCGCAACAATCCATTTAACCTTAGCGGCATCGTTTCCCAGTCTTTTTTTGGCTCTATCCACAGCATGTTCTGAAATATCTAAAACACTGATATCCGTATAGCCCATGCGCAACAAATGGTCCACGAGCAAGCTATCCCCTCCACCGACGTCAATGATTTTGGCGTTTTGTGGAACATCAAATTCCCTGAGGAAATCAAGCGAGGTCGTTGGCGTTGATTGAAACCAACTCACATCTTTCAAATCCTTTGTTTGGTAAATGTTTTCCCAGTGTTGTTTTTTGTCTTGCATTATAAATTAATTTTTGAAAATACGTAGAAAGTTTCAAGGGCGATTTGTTTGCAACGCTCGCTGTATTTTTCATCCTGTTGCGAAGTGTTATCAAATTCCTTTGGGTCATCAAAAGTCGTGGCAATTCTTAATTCAACACCCGGGATAAAAGGGCAATTCTCTTCTGCATCGCTGCAGGTCATAATAGCGGCAAAACCGCTCTGTGGATTGTTTTTATCATCGTACGTTTTCGAAAAACAAAGCGCCGGTTGTTCGTCTAAGTCATAAGACACTTCATAGACCGGATTTTTTTCCTCGGATGTTTTTTTAATTTGAAATCCAATTTTTTCGAGCGCGTGAATAGCATTTGGATGAAAAGCAGTTGCTTCGGTTCCACCGGAATAAGTGTGAACATTCGGCACTTTATAGTAACTGGCCGCAGCCTGTGCCCACACCTGCCCGAAATGGCTCCTGCGGGAATTGTGTGTACACACATACACTAATCGGATCGGTTTATTTTCCTGTACCTTGTTACGGATATAAAGTGTAAACTTATCCAGTATTTCTTTCCTGCGGGCTGGGATCGAATGAAACTCCCCGGTTAAACTATCACAGTAAGTTTTTATAGATTGGATCATATACTATATATTAAGATTAACAGCATCCTCCGCCCGGCGTGCAGCATGCGCCTTTTCCTTCTGTTTGCAGCTCTATTAAGTTCACTTTCAGTTTGTCTGCAGGAATTCCGCAGGAGTCATTGGCCAGACAGTTCGTTTGTTTAGACATCAAAAGAAATTGACTCCCGTTAAATTCAAGGCCGTATTTACCAATGGTATCACTTTGATACTCTACTTCAATTTCAGCATCTTCAACTCCCAAGACTTTTTCGGAAAGTGCGATAATCTCATTTAGTTTTTTTGGAGCCAGGCGATGATCAAAATCACCGGCTTCCCACAATTGAAAATTAACTGTTTTCTCATTTCTTACTGTGCCACCACAGTCAATGAAATGTTTGGTGATCTGTCCGACTTCGGTTACATGAAAATGTTTTGGAACAATCGTTCCATTAGGAAGTACAAAGTTCAAATCACTCACTGAACTTAATTGTTTTTTGAATTCTGATAATGTCATGATTTCTTTTTTTAGTAATTAATCGTTATTTGGCGATATATAAAATTAAAGTTTTTTAGCAGCACTTGCTTTTAGGAACATAGGCGGATAAGAACAGGTTAAGATAATTCTTGGCAGACTCCCATTCTTTTTCATCGATGCAATAGCAAACTTTTACGCCGTCAGTATCACCTTTGATGAGTCCTGCCTCTTTCAATTCTTTCAGGTGCTGCGACACCGTGCTCTGGGAAAGAGGTAACTCATCCACAATGTCACCACAAATGCAGGATTGTTTTTTGATCAGTAATTGCAGAATAGCAACACGGGCGGGATGAGACAATGCTTTTGCGTATTTGGCAATCTTGTTATCACGAACGGTGAATTCTTCTGTTTTGGTAAGTCCCATGCTAGGTTAATAATATTTATCGCAAAAATACGATAAATATCGTTGCAATGTATAGTAATGATATAAATTTTTAAGATGCGTTTATTCTGAAGTCTTTAACTCTTCTCCTAAAATCTTTTCCGCTGAGTCTTGCCGGATTTCGCCTGCGTTCATTTCTGCTTTTATGAACAGAAGCGTGTCGGGATGGATAAAGCCTTTGGAGGCGGCATGTTCTGCCGCGGATAAGCTATTCTCAGCCAGGATCATGTCTACCTTATGTTGTAAAATTCCGTCTGAAATCTTACTTACTTCAATATCGCGTTCATCCACCGAAACATCCCTGATGTAAGACGCCAGGATTCTTCCCGGAAATTCTTTAATGATTTCTGCATAAATTTCCGGGTCGTGCTGACCGCTATCGCCTATCAAAATAAAATTAAGGTGAGGATAAGCATTCAATATGTTACGGATCTGCTTTGGTTTATGGATACCATGAGATTCAGTAAATAGTTTGTTATGTGTAAACCCATAGTCTTTTAAAAATAACGGTCCTTTTGGAATTTTGTTAAGCTCCAAAAAATCAACCAACAGATCATATAAGTTCCAGGGACTGCTTGACACGTAAAAGATGGGATTTTCTTCTGCGCCCGAAAATCCTTTTTGCAAGGCATGATAAAAAGCAGACACACCTTCAAATGGTAAACGCGTATAAGCGTTATTCGTAAAGGTCATGTACATTGATTTTAAAAGGCTCTGCGCGTGCGTGGTAAGTACAGTATCGTCAATGTCACTGATCACTCCAAATTTTGCAGTGGACGGTGGCGTCATCACCTCTGCTCGTACATGCACCGGTGGATCAAAAGGGAAAGGTGATTCAAGCAACTCAATTAAGGGATGGTGCCAGAGTTCTTCTGACGGAAGAGGATTTTTTAGACTGATCGGTAATTCAAAATAACCGTCTTCATCGGAGAGAAATTCATGTTCTGTATCACTGAATTTCACTTTTAATTTCGCTCCGGCAATCTCAACACTGCTGAGCCTTTTGTAAGTATTTTGAAGGTTTTTCCAAACGGTATCGCGATCACTGATTTCAATATTTTTATTGATAAGTACCCTTCCGCGTATGTACAGCTCTTTCGAATTGGCATAAGTCATATACGTTGAAATCTGGACATTCATATGGAACCCAAGACGCTGCCTGAGCCTTAACCTTAAGCTGTCGAAATAGGTCTCCGAAGAATTACCAAGCCTGTAAAAAATCCGTTTCCAATCCTCCATAAGTAAAACACAAAGATTTTAATTTCTGCAATATTTTGTATTACAAGATAAATTTAATTTCGTACACACGAAATTCAAAATTAAACTGACTCAAAAGTTTAATTTTTACTGTCATTCTGATCTCGATAGCTATCGGGATGTTTCAGAATCCGTTCCTTGCAAGTCCAAAACGAAAGCAAAAAAAATGCCAAAGCAAACGCTTTGACCTTTTATTTTTTACAGGTAATTAAACCCAACGCTGAACCGAGGCAACTGTGTCCATAGGATTCGTATTGAAACAGATCCTGGCTTTCGGAGCATATTCATGAACACTGTTGATCATGTTCTCGAACAGGGTGAAATTAGAATCTGGCTTCCTGATGCCGGCTCCGATGAGTACACAATCAAAGCTCTTTGTTAGTAAATGTGTTTTCAAAACATCGATGGCCGTGTCACCCAAATCGGTCCAGCATAATTCTGCCTCATAACCCAATTCATTTAAGGCTTTAATGGATCCTTGAATTCCCATAGTCACTTTTTCTGCTGTAAGGCCTGGCATTGCTGCGAACTCGGGTGAAGAAAAATCGATCCATTTTGGATCTATTCCAATTGCTAACACTGTTTTTTTATTTGTCATCTTTTTAAATTTAGTATTATTATTTCGAAACAAAAGGAACACGTTAAGACATTTTCCATTTGATTTTTAATTAAATAACCTGGTTCATCATTTTAATTTCCGGCGCTGAGATTACTCCTGCTCTTTGTCCGGCTGCCTTTAATTCCGGACTTGATAATATCGCTTTGGCAATTTCCGGGCTTGGCATTTCTGAAATCACGGTGACATGATTTTCATCTTCCACCGATTGGTAAATGCCTTTAATGATAATGCCTAATTCCTGGCGCATGTGCGCACCGGCGTCAAAGCCTTCTTTCCATTTTGTAAAATTTTCTACTTTGTGCGAGTTGATAATTGTTGTTGCCATTGTTTTATTTTTTTTAGTTTAATAATAAGTATGGCACAAAGCTACGGTAAGGCATAGCTTTAAAACGTTGACTAAAGTCAAGAAATTCTCAGGTATTGAATATTTTTTTACGAATGCGGCTTAGTGTCTCCGGACTGATTCCTAAATAAGAAGCAATGTAATGCTGCGGCACCCGTTGAAATAATTTGGGTTTAGCTTTTAGGAGGTTCAGGTATCTTTCTTCCCCGGTTAATGTATGGCGTTCGGCCATCTGCTGTTGCAGGAGTAGGGCCCATTTTTGATAGCCGGTTAAATGAGCATCTGTCCACCAGGGAAATTCTGCAAAAGCTTTTGCCCAGTTCTCAGCGCTTATGGTCAATAACTCACATTCTTCAATGGCCTGGAAATGATAATTGGAAACAGTATTGGTGCGCATAGCGGCCAGGTCCCCGATAAAATGTCTTTCTTCGGCAAAGTACACGATGGATTCTTCCCCGGATTCGCTGACGATATACTGCCTTAAACATCCTTTCAAAACAAAGATGGAGAACTTCGGCACTTCTCCGGCTCTCAGGATAAATTCATTCTTCTTAAATTTTTTGAATTCCCATAATTTTATAAATGCATCCAGTTGTTCCCGGGATACATCCACTCTTTTCTTTATTTCTTCAAGAAACAAAGTGGGATCGAAGTCTTGTATATTTTTAGGTGTTGCCACAAAAAATCTGATAAGAGGAATGTGGGATTATTTCTTAGCCGGCAATTTGGAACCATCAAACACAAAGACGCCATAAACACCATTTTGTTTTCTTAATTCATCTATCGGGAAACGCTCTTCTCCCTGGATAGGAGAGTATGGGAAAATATAAGCCTGGCCATATTTGCCATATCCTTCATAGTCCATTTTCAACACACCTCCCGAAAAGCGGTAAGAACCATCTGCATCTTTAAAAGCAAAATAAAACACATGGTTCCCCATTTTATGTGATGGTTCGTTTGTTGAAGCATCTACTAAACTTCTGAAATCATTTTCAGCATCCGGTTTATCAAAAGTTAAGTTAAGCAGTTCGGTTACACCAAATTTTTGTTTAATCATGGCAGTAATATTAGCAGCAGAATATTTAGGATCTGCATAGCCCTTATGTTGCGGGAACGTGAAACAGGTTGGAAGAGGCAAACTCTTTGCTTGCTCTGTGGCGCCCTTAGACGCATTTTTCAATGCGTTAGAACCGGCCAGTGTTTGTGCTTTCCTGCATTGTGCCGCCCAGGCTTCCTGGGTAGTCGAATTGGATTTAGTAAAGTCAATATATAAATCTCCTGAAGCTTTAAGCCCCATAATATCCGCATTACTTTCGTTGAACTCACTGTAGAGTTTAATTCCGTAATGACATTTTTTATTAATCACGTCAGTCCCCTCATCGGCAAAGGATCTGTAGAAAGCAAGCCCGCTGGAATATTCAGTCGTTGCTTCTTCTGTTTTTGGCATCACGTCAAAGTCGATGTGTTTTTTTTCCAGGTCTGCAAAGGTCAGGTACATCTCATAAGTAATGGCAATGATGGGATCATACTTTTCATTTCCCTCTTCATCAAACTGGTTCTCGGGAGCAATCCCGATAAAACGCGCATAATTACTTGGTACATTGCTCAGGTGTTTCCCCGGATTTTTACAATATTCTTTTAAGGGCTTATCTAAAACAATTCTGCCATAGATAGGCGTATTGGCCGCAAATTCCGTTTGAGGCGTTGGGTTTGTAGAAAAAGGTTTCGATGCGAAAATAATTTTATGCACCGGTACATCTTGTGCGATGGCCGATAATTGCGTTGCAATGATGGTTGCAGCAAAAAAAGCATTCTTCAATGTGTGGAGGATTTTCATAGCTTAAATATTGAGGTAACAGGTTAAAGATATTAAAATCCTGTAAGAAACAAAAAAGAGTCAGGCATTACTTGCCCTTTTGTTTACTGTTTGATGTGCACGCTTCATTAATCCTATTCCATGATCAACATGAAGGATCCGCAAATGAATTAAGGAAACGGAATCATTTTATAACCTGATTTTGATGCCCGCATTGAACACTATCCCATCAAGAGGAGCCCAGATTGGGGTAAACTGAGGGGTATTATATGGTCCGCTTTTTAAACTTTCATAATTCGTTTGCCTCACGTTGGTGAAATTCTCAACGTTACCGAACAAGGTAAATTGTTTTATCGTGTATTCTACAATGGCTCCATAGGTCCAGTAGGATGGCGAATATTTGCCCGGGCTTAAATATTGTTCGCTTTTAAACTCATAATCCAAACCTATTCTCCATTTGCCGGGCAAGGCATATAGTAAATCTCCTTTTAGGCTATGAACAGGTGTCAACGTAAACGGAGCTTCATATCCATTTATAATGTTAGATGCATTGGTATACGTATAACCGACAAACAGCACAAAATCGTAAAACCCGAACTTGAAGAATGTTTCTGCTCCGTAGCTTTGCGTATAACCATTCGCATTAACGAAATGGTAAACACCGGAGATTCCATTGGTGTCTGCCAGTATCAATGGCTTCTCAATGTAATTATAAAAGAACATCTGGTTGATATTCAGGAAAAAATGCTCTCCTAGTGTTGTTTTGAAGCCAATGTCCGCGCTGGCGCCATACGATTGTTCTGCATGTGTCGCTATTTTATCTATTGGCATGATGTTCTTGTATCCTAACAATTCTGCTTCCTGGTTAAAAATACTGGCGTTGCGATAGCCCATGCCTCCGCCAATCCGGGTTGTTAATTTTCTAGACCATTTAAACAAGGCGGATAATCTTGGTAAAACATACGCTTGTTTATTGATGACATAATCGGTACGAACGCCACTTTCAATCGCGACTTTTTCTCCTAAATCAAACGTGTAATTAAGGAATAGGCCGGCAGTTTGGTATTCTTCATTACGAAGGATCGGACTCTGAAGTTTTTCTTCTTTAAAATCTTCAGAATAGAAATTTAATCCTGCTATAAAAACGTTTTGTTTATGTCTGTTTGTAAAAGATAATTCTGAAAAGGAGGATAACTGGTCGCCGGCAAATCTGTATTGTCCAAGGATAGGAGAAGGCGTAATTTGAAGTGTTCTCTTAAATACATTGAATGAATTGCGCAATCCAATGGTATTATTTTCACTAAGCTTATGCTCTAATTTGAATTGAGTGGTGACTCTGTTTATATCATTTGCTTCTTTGTAAAAATGGACGCTGTCCGGAGCTTCATTTCTAAGTAACTTTGTATCACCACCTTCACGGGTTTCGCTGGTAAATGTTCCTCCGATAGTTAGTTTGGTTCTTTTGTTAAAATAAAAAAACAGCTTAGGGTTGAAGTTGTATTTCGTGAGTTGCGGGAGATCCGTATAACCATCTTTGTCAGCATCAAAATACTGATGCGTGTTTCTTTGAGCTAACAAGGTGAATCCGATTTTTCCGATTTTGCGACTCAGGAAAGTGTTTACGTCCAAAGCCCCCACATGAGAGGCATTTAAATGTATCAGGGTTTCTTCTTTATCAGCTTCTTTTGAAATTAAATTGATTAAACCAGCAATCGCCCCGGCACCGTACAAGGTAGAGGCTGATCCTTTTATGTATTCAACTTGTCTCAAATCAAGCGGAGGAATTTGCATAATGCTAAGGCTCCCGGAAAATCCACCGTAATTCGGAAAACCATCTTTAAGAATCTGGGTGTACCTGCCGTCTAAACCTTGTATCCGGACATTTGCCATATTGCTTGTCGCAGAAGTTTGCTGTACCTGGATTCCGGTGCTGTGGGTTAATAAATGTGCTACTTTACTCGGGTCCATAGTGCTTGCTTCATCAATTTCTTCTGTCAGAACTTCCACGCGGGTAGGAATGTTTTCAATACTTCTGTTGGATCTCGTTCCTTCCACGATGATTTCTTCTAATGATCCGGCTTCGCTTTTTATGTAGAAAACTCTTGTGGCAGTGTCGCTTAAAGGAAATTCCAAAGAGTCCTGGCTTTGGTTGTAACCAACGAAAGAGAAAATTAAAATTTGTTTTCCGTCCGGCACATTTTGTAGTTCAATGAAACCATTAGCATCAGTACTTCCTCCAATGGTTGTTTCTTTAATTAAAACAGTAACGCCGGTTAAAGGCTCATTCGTGGCAGAGTCCTTAACGATTGCTTTGAATTTGGTTTGAGCAGAAATAGTGAATGCACACAAGAAGATAAATGAATAAAGAATATATTTTTTCGACATAGAGCCTGATCGTGGGTAAAAAGGTATACAATTATCGGCATAAAAATACACATTCCTTACCTTAACAGATTCGAAATTGATATTATGTAATCGGCTTTATTTTAAAACGGCTGTAGGCAAAAAAGACACAAACACCTGCAACAACAACCCAGTAAATGATTTGACTATTATTTTTCTCGCCTGAATAAAATTGTACAGCGCAGAAAAGTAACATTTCGCCTGCAATAACCAGTGCTGCTATTGGCGCCAGTATTCCAAGGCGTTTGATAAACAGTGGCAGAATAAGACACAGACCGCAGAGGATTTCAATGACACTTAGTGCCATCCACATTTTTTGCGGAATGGCATGTAAAGAAGCTGTCGCTTCAGAATTAGAGAATTTCCATACCGCACCCGTGATAGTATGCAGAGCAAGTAGTATTTGAAGAATCCATAAAAAAATATTCATAGCTAACTCTTTAATTCTGATTAAATAAAAACTAAATTACGAAATTGAAAAGAAGTAGAAAGGCCAATAGATTGCACATATCCCACTTTTGAATAATGAAGCTTGAGATCAACACTTAATAATCAAAGCGCCGTTAATAATGTTCAAGTTTTTTTAGCAAGGGCTCAAGTTCATCCCAACCCTTTTTAGTAAGGTATGGTTTATAGGACTGGAAAAATATCGCCAGCGCTTTTTCAATCTTTTGCTTGTCACTTAATCCCGGGAAATACATTGAAAATTCCTGGTGCCAGAAGAGCGCCAGTATATTGATGATATAAGAATGGCCATAAGAGTCTTCCGCTAAGGCTGGTCTTGCATATTTTTCCTTCACCAGTTGTTCGTTCAGACCTTTCCATGAATCAAATCTTACTTTTAGAAAGTCCTGGGCAAACTTTTGAATAGGAGGATTCGAACTGATGATTTCTCCCCACCTTCCAAAAAGAAATCTATACTTTAAATGTGTTTTAAAGATGGTTTCAACTTGCCCGAAATAGGTTACCAGAATATTTTTTCCCGGATTAGCACTATTTTGCGAAAGGGCATCTTCTATGGCTTTCCCTGCTTCCTGAACAAGTGCAAAAACAATATCATTCTTGGTAGGAAAATAGTAAGTGAGATTTCCCAAACTGATCTGTATTTCTTTGGCAATATCCCTGGTCCTGACTTCGTCGATCCCTTTTTTATTAAATAATTCAAGGGCCGCTGTTAATATATCTTCCTTTCTTTCACTCATTTAGCACAAAAATAAATAATTTTTAGGTCATTGTGCTATTATTTAAAATATTATATTTAATTTTGGTCACTGACCTAATTATTCATTTTTTAAAATAAACCAAAATGGCAAAAACAAATCAAATTATTGAAAACCCGATTCTTGGCGACAAAGCAAAATTCCTGATTACTGCCGAAGATTCAAACGGGGAACTGATGAGAGGGGAACTGTGGTTAAAACCATTAGCGCAGGGCCCTCCATTGCATTACCATCCAATCCAATCTGAAACTTTTGAAGTAGTCAAAGGGAAATTGGGTCTTGAAGTAGACGGAAAAAAAATGTTGCTTGGACCCGGTGAAAAATACACCATACAGCCAAATACTTCACATAAGTGGTTTAATGCAGGTGACGAAGAGCTTCATATGTTTGCAGAGCTCAGGCCGGCTTTGAAAACCGAATTCTTTTTGGAATCGATGTACTCATTAGCATGCCAGGGTAAAGTCAATAAGGAGGGACTTCCAGGTACCTTACAATTTGCCGCATTATTAAATGAGTGCCCCGGAGAGCTTTATATTGTTGGCCCACCAATACCTGCGCAAAAATTTATGGCAAAATTTGTAGGAGGTTTCGCGAAATTAATTGGCTATAAAGGGTTTGTTCCATTCCCAAAAAATTAATAACATAAAGCATAAACTAAAAATTATAAAAAACAATTATGAAAACAAATACACTTTTATTATGCAGTGGTATAGCCAGCGCACTTTATGCCATTATTTTATTGGCAACTCCCTCTTTTTTTATAGAAATTCATGGACTCACAACGGATGCAGTTGGGCTGCTTTTTTTGAGATGTGCCGGAGCTTTATGTGTTGGTTATGTTGTTTTAGGCTTGCAGGGGTCTAAGCTAAAAAGTGAAGAGGGTATAAGACTGGCAGTGCTTGCAAATTTTGCAGTTTGGCTGGCTGTGTGTTGCGTGATGTTGTACGGAAAATTTAATTTGCCATTTAACGCATTGGTTTTTGCAGATATCACTTTTTGTGGCCTGTTCAGCATTTTATTTGCTGCAAAGGTTTTTGGCAAACAATGATCATTTAAAAATTAAAAGATTTTTAGAATCGCATCAGGAAAAAAGGATTAAAGCTATGCTTTGATCCTTTTTTCATTTATCTGCGTACATAAGCATGTATGTGCGCTAGTTTTTCTGATATTTGACGATTAGAAATATAAATGCATTAGGAAATTAAATGGATTCGCTATCACACATTGTTATTGGAGCTGCCATAGGCGAAACATTGCTTGGAAAGAAAATCGGGCGATGGGGTATGTTGTTAGGGGCCGTTGCGAAAAGCGCACCTGATTTTGATTTGTTTTACACCGGGCTGACCGATCCACGTGCTTATATGTGCGATCACAGGGCACATACACATTCCTTATTTATTGAAGCACTTTACGCTATACCGATAGCCTGGTTATTAGTGAAATTGTTTAAACAAAAAGTGTCTTTTACAAGGATGTTGGTATGTATGCTGGCTTGTTTATGGGGCCATTCACTGCTCGATTGGTGTACGAACTTCGGCACACAATTATTACTGCCATTTACCAATGAAAATTATTCTTTAAACACCCTTGCCATCGTGGATCTGTTATTTACGGTACCTATGTTAATATTGGTGTTGATCGCTGTTTTTCACAGAAAAAATGTAGTACGAAGGAACAGGTTGGCGCAAACTGCTTTAATGTATTGTTGTGTTTATTTAGGACTTACTTTTATTAATAAAGCTCAGGCAGAGAATATAGTTCAGGACTCCATGGCTAAAAATAACATTCCCGCAACCGCTCATATCACAAACCCCACCATGCTCAATAATATCTTATGGTATGCGGTAGGCAGTAATGATAGCACCGTTTTTATAGGAGAGTTCAGTTTGTTACACAGGAAAAATCCCATCAAATGGCACTCTTATCCGCGTCATCAGCATTTAATGCAGCAAAGTAAAAGCCCCAAAGACATGGCTATATTAAGATGGTTTGGCGATCCTTATACCATTGCTCAGGCCAATGCAGATACCCTGAATGTGTACGCCGTAAAATTTGGCAGAACAAACATGCAGGAAAGCGAGTTACAAAAAACATTTGTGTTTCATTACAAACTCTATCAAAAAAACGGTCAGGAAATGATGGGCATGGAGGAGGCTAATGAAAAGAACATGAATTTTAAGGAAAGCTTTGTTGATCTGTGGGAAAGAATTTGCGGAAGGAGATATTGATAGTTATTATGTATTGCTTCCGAACTGCCTTACTCTACAACTTGTAACTGTTTGATGAAATTCAAAAATTCTGTTGCAGATAAATAGCCTTCACCGTCTTCCCGCCCTTTGCTTTTATTTCCAGGTAGTAAATTCCTTTCGGCTGATCTCTAAGATCAAAGATGGCCCGTTCCTCATTCGCGCATTTTTGACTTTTCACGCAGTTTCCTTTCGAGTCACATACGCTTATTTGTGCGTCAGGATAAGTGTTTAAGTTAACAGACACAATGCCTTCAAACGGTTCCGGGTAAGCTTTCACTTCTGGTGTAACAATGATCTCGTCCTCAGTAATATTGGGAGTCGGACAATTAGTAGGAAGTGAATTGATTCCATGGGCGTCTTTAGTAGCAAGCTTCCCTGCAACCCTTGCGATAGGCTCCGATGAAGAGGTTTGACCATAAGAAATATAAAATGCAAATGTCAGTGCAACGCAGTATAGGTGAATAATGATTTTCATGACGATCAGTTTTAGGTGTTCTGACACAAAGGTAGAGCCCTATACTCCGTTCAACTTTTATTTTCGCTTAGTAAGTAAACTATATAGCTATTGAAGGGATGATGATTTGAGTACTGGCGGCTTTCGGGCGAAAGGAAAGAAAATAGCATCAAAAATCTGCCCATTCAGCTACAACAAAAATCTAAGAAAAGGTAATCAGCCGTTATTTTTCGGCTAGTGTGGGATTTTAGTGGATTTAAAAAAACAGGTAAAAACAGATGTTGATGCATGCAGCACGCAAACGGTTAGTGAGCTATGGCAATACTTAGAAAGGTTTGGCGATTCCTTGCACCATTGCACAGTGTAATGCTGATTTTCCGGCGAAAAAATGAATAAGAAAGACCGCTTCAAAATTTTACTTTTGAAACGGTCTGTAGGATAAAATTACAATAATGCTGTAAAAAGTATTATGGTTGTGTAACTGTATTTTTATTAAGAATAACAGCTGTTTGAGCTAATGCCCGGCCTGTAAGTAATGCTCCTGTGTTTAAAGTAATTCCTGTCTGAGATAATATAACCCCTTTAAATTGGGCGGTAGTGCCAATTGTAGCGGTACCTGCTACTTGCCAGAAAATATTTTTAGCTTGAGCTCCTCCGCTCAGTGTTATTTTTACCCCGGAACTAACCGAAAGGTTCCCGGCTATCTGGAATATCCAAACATCAGTGGAGCTTCCTGAAATTATAAGGTTGGTAGGTGCAGTTACGTTCGTTGTCCATTTATAAAGTCCTTCAGTAAGTGTTTTGCCACCGATGTTGCCGGTACCAAGTTCTGAAAAATCTGGTGAAGGACGTCCTGCCGCATTATTATATGCGGTAACCATATCGTTTACTGCTGTTGTAAGATTTATTGATGTAGGGCTTACCATGTCTGCTGCATATAATTTACCCGTTACCTGTGCTGAGGTCGCATAACCTGTTGCATTTGTTATGGAGAAGCCTGTAATATAAGAAGTAGCTGCCGGGCTTAGTCCCAAATTTCCGGTTATGTTTGATGTAGGACTGTTATTTATTGCCGTTTTAGCAAGGATAACATAGTTACCTGCTGTTCCAAGGTTTACAGCTGCCAGACCGATAGCATTACTGCCTGTAGAAAATGTCCATGAGGTATTAGCCGCGATTGCAACGCCTGCAGCACTTTTCATATCCGTTGTTATAAAAACGGTATAAGTAGTTCCTGCGGTTAAAGGTGATGTTGGCGCGAAAGTGGCCGTTGTCCCCTGATATGCGACAGTACCGCTTACGTTCAATGTTCCCTGCTTTAAAGTGAAAGAAGTTGAATTTATGGTAGAAGCGTCCATAGCCTCACTAAAGGTTACGGATATTACTTTACTAAGGGAAACATTGGTGGCATTGGCAGCAGGGCTTTTTGCTGTTACTGAAGGGGTTGTGGGCGATGCTGCGGGAGTAGGCGAGTCTTCCTTTTTTTTACAGCCGGCTATCAATAACACTGCTGCTGTCGCAAACACCGAAATCATTTTTGTTAATTTTATCATTTTAGTTTTTTGTCAATTCCCGCTGCTGGCGGACAGTTGTGAATAATTTTCACAATAGTAAATGTAGGGAGCATTAATAGGCTTATTTTACACAACCGTAGGGAAGAGTTACATTATTCACTCAATAACTGTTTTCAATTTTCCTTTCCTATTTCAAATGTTACTGGAGGTGGGAAAGACCGGTTATTTTTCAGCCGAATGAAGAGGATAAGAGCAAAAAGCAATAAAGTCCTGTTTTCTCAAAGCTTTAGGTAAATACTTGAGGAGTTTTAATGGGAAATAAATGGGGCTGGCAATTCGCAAACCGTTTTTGCTTGTTGCAGCCTTTTAAGCAAGCTTAACTGCTTTCTCCAAACAAAAAAAGCCACACGATAGTGTGACTTTTTCATTTATCCGTACCCTACGGATTGCAAATATCGAACTTTTTGGATGATTTTCAGAGACTTAAGATTTTGATGAGTCATTGTCCACCTTTCGGTCACCTTGATTGAGAACGCATGGTTTTTTAGAGAGGGTTCATCCCGCCTGTGCCACAAAGAAAGGCTATCATTTCATCTAACTTTTGATTTGTATTTAGGTCGGCTGGTCGTGAGGATCTACGCGCTTTACTCGGTAAAATAATTGAAAGATTTTCCATCGAAGCGCCCAACACCTCCAAATTTACCAAACCAAATATTTCCTGTTTTATCCTCGGTAATTTCAAAAATTTGTGAATCGCTACCCTCCTTTTTTTCTAAAATCTTTGCGAAAGATTTCATGTCATATTTATACATTGCCATTCCTTTTTCTTCAACTGCGCTCAGCCAAATGTTGCCTGCCTTATCTTGAAATACATAACTTATAAAATTTGCCATCAATTTGGTCAACATTCCGTTACCTGTTGCGGATGGATTGTAACAGTATAATCCATCCTCGCCTCCTATCCATATTTTTCCACCTTTATCCTCCTTAATACAGCGCACATTCTTAAAAGGCATTCCTTCCTCATTCTTAAAATCAGTAAATGATTTACCATCATAACAACTAATACTTGATCGGGTAGCAATCCATATTTTTCCTGACTTATCCTGTATAATAGAATTAACCATATCACCGCATAAGCCATCCGATGTTGAATAATTAGTAAAACCTTTCTTACTTGTTAAGGGCAAACCCGACATGGTCGTAAAACCAGCTCTGGTGCTTTGATTGTGTGCTGCTGAAGTATCATATCGGCTTACTCCGTTGTCCGTACCAATCCAAATGTTTCCAGCTCTATCTTCCATGAAGCAGCTAATCCTATCATCGGGAAGCCCTCCCTCTTTTGTAAAGAGAGTAAAAGATTTTCCATCATACTTATAAAAGCCTCCCCCCACAGAGCCAAACCAAATGTTGCCTATTTTATCTTCCATGACTGAAAACATGTGAAAATGTATGAGTTTCTCTTTCAAAGTATAATTGGTAAATACTTTTCCATCATACATTATTATACCCTGAAAGCTCATGATCCAAATGTTTCCTTTTCTATCTTCAAGAATGTCTCGGGTTATACTTATTGGTGCAAGCGCTGATACAGTGTCCTTTGTTTCAATAAAATACCTGTCCGTTTTGAGTGGCTGACTGTAGGACGCATTTACAATTAATATTAAGAGCAGAATGTATAATGGTTTCATAAATTAAAGGTAATCTATATTCATTCTCAATGCGAATTGAAATTCGGATAATTTAACCACTAAAATATCGAATCTGAACTTTAAACTGAACCCTTGATTTTATTGAAGAAGAGAAACAAAAAACCGGATCATCGTTAAATGATCCGGCTTAGTACCCTACGGGTTGCAAATATCGAACTTTTTGGATGATTTACAGCGACTTAGAATCTTGATGAATTCTCGCAACAGGAAACCGATCTTTTAGACTATCGCAAATCAAGTAATAATTCCAACATTTCGAGTGCCCACCAAAAAGGCATCAAAATAACTCGAAAATTAACTCCATCTTGCCTATAGGCTGTTAGCGGCTGCTTTATTTTTTTAGTTTAAACTTCTCAAACGTATCTCCATTTTGTTTGTAAACTCCGTCATTGTCAGTTCCAAGCCAAATTGTTCCGTTGCTGTCTTGGTAGATACAGACTAACAAGACATATTCTTTATCACTTTTTATTTCAAGGTTTGAGAGTGTTTTTCCGTCATATTTCCAAACTCCACCACCATACATAATCATCCATAAATTTCCTTCCTTGTCAGTTATTCCAGCGTTAAAGCCAAGTATTTTATCATCCACCTTTTGTTTATAGCTATTGGTGGATGAGTTCCATATCCAGAGTTTTGCGATCTCTTTGGGTAAATCAACAGCTTTAATCTTTTCATATCCTTTGGGTAGGTTTGGGTTAATTTTGTATTTATAATAAAAATTACTTAACCAAAAATAACCGTTCTTATCTTGAATCATTGAACGCACTCCACCCGCTCTGCCATCTGGAAGTATTGAAAGTTCTTTTTCATCAAACCACAAAAAAGATTTTCCATCATATCGAAAAGCACCTGCTACAAAGGTTCCAAACCAAATATTTCCGTCTTTATCTTTACTCACGCCAAAGACTGAATAAGGATTATTACTATTAAATGGGCCAATTAGCGTGTCAATTCCAAACGCTTTTTTTAAATCTTTTCGTGGTAATTTTAATTCAAAAAGAGAATCTCCATCATAACGATATAAATCGTTTGCATTGTAACCAAACCACAAGTCAGTAGGATTCAATTTCCATTGGTTATAAGAGGATTTTATTGCCTTTAAAGTAGTGAATTGCTTTCCGTCAAATTTGCTTATTCCCTCGGCTGTTTCAATGTATATATTTCCGTCAATATCTTCTTGAATTCCACGTATTGTATTGTTCACTAATCCGTCTATTGTTGTAAATAACTTCAACTGGTTTCCGTCTAAATAATATATACCGTTTCCATTACTACCAAACCAATATTTTCCTTTTGAGTCTTGAAATATTTTCCAAATTTGCTTATCAAGTTCAAAAACTACTTTGCCAATTGCTAAAGTTTCTGCTTCAGTCTGTTTGCGTTCTGATTTCTCTTGCCCATTACAAGAAAGGAATGTACTTGATACAAAAATTAGTAAGACTATTTTTATTGAGTTAATTGTCATTTCTGCTTTTTTAAAGTTCGGTCTTTATGTTGCCGCTAACTAATAGATTGGCGCTACTTATAAATATAATAAAAAATAAATGAGGATTACACTAACGCTCTTCATTGGTTGTACCAAATATCTTTTTGATCTTCTACTTCGAGAAGCGATTTTTGATGTAGTTCGTAGAATAGAATTGATAGTTTTTCAAGGCTCGCAATAGTTTCCTTAGCTATTCATCTGTGCAGTTTTCAAACCCGGGAAAGCTCTCAGTTCATAGCAGGTTAATCGATTATTTTTTTCATCCATTTGTTTTTAGTTTAGGTTTGGTTTTTTTCGGGTGAACCGTACTCGAACTCGCAATTAATTCATTCTCAATGCGAATTGAAATTCGGATAATTTAACCACTAAAATATCGAATCTGAATTTTAAACTGAAATCCTTGATTTTATTGAGGAAGAGAAACAAAAAACCGGATCATACTTAAATGATCCGGCTTAGTACACGAACACCTCGATTTATCGAACTTTTTTGATGGTTTTAAAGCAATTAGAGAATTTAGGAAATTAATCTCAACTACCCAATTATAGGTGTTTAACTAACATAACTCCAAGAAAATGATGCTTTTTGTGGAGTTATATTTTAACCATGGTTAATTGTCTAATGAATTTTTCAATGGATCGTATCTAATTCCTTAATTAAAAAAATCACTATTTTTACACTTAGATGTTACTTTTCATAAAAAATATGGTTTGCAGCCGATGTAAAATGGTTGTAAGAGGTGAGCTTGAAAAAGCAGATATAGAATTTCTTTCGGTTGAATTGGGCGAGATACAAGTAACAAAAGAACCAAACGAGGCTCAACTTAAAAAACTAGACGTGGGATTGAAACATCACGGCTTCGAATTAATAGACGATAAAAAGAGTCGAATGATAGAGAAGATAAAGAATGAGATCGTAAAACTTATTCATTATTCTGACGATAACATCAAAACCAACCTTTCCGATCATATTGCCGATAAATTGCATTACGATTACACTTACTTAAGTAACCTCTTTTCTGAAGTTGAAGGGACCACAATCGAAAAGTACTTTATTGCGCAACGTATTGAAAAAGTAAAAGAACTTTTGATTTACGACGAATTATCTATTTCCGAGATATCGGATCGTTTAGGTTACAGCAGTGTTGCTTATTTGTCAAGCCAGTTCAAGAAAGTAACGGGTTTAACTCCGTCACACTTCAAGGCTCTTAAAGAGCACAAACGCAAGAATATCGAGGAACTGTAAATCTCACAAATCCTTCCAAAGATTCCATAAACAACTTGCGAGACATAGGACATACCTTTGTATTGTTAAATAAATGTATAACCAAAAAAATCAATGTTATGGAAACAAACAAAGTAATAAGCAACTGTAGTAGTATAAACTGCAATTGCGAAAAATGTACATGCGGAAGCAATTGCACAAATTCAAATTGTGCTTGCGGTTGCACTTGCTGTAAGTAATAAAGGGGGCCGCAAGGCCCTTTTATTTTATCGCGAACTAAAAGAGCTCTTATTAGAGCTCTTTTTTTGATTCAGTAAAAATCATAAAACCTTCCAAAGATTTCATAAACACTTTCGTCCACAGTGGGGATACCTTTGTATCATAAAAAACAATTAATATATGAAAACTAAAAAAACAATCCTTACTATGCTAATGGCAGTGCTATTTAGCAGTGGGGCTTTTGCGAACTTTGTTTCAGCGAAAGTAAAAGTAACAGGGGTAACATGCAGCATGTGCTCTAATTCAGTTCATCAAGCTTTGTCGACTTTATCTTTCATCGACAAAATAGATGTCGATCTACAAAAAGCAGAATACAATTTGACCTTTAAGGCAGGTGCTAAAGTTAGCATGGATGCTATTAAAGATAAAATTGAAGGAGCAGGTTTTTCAGTTGGTTTGCTGATGGCCAATTTCAAATTCAGTAACGTTAGCGTAACAAATGATTATCACTATATTTTTGGTGATGACACCTATCATTTTGTGAATGTAAAAAATCAAAACCTTAATGGTGTTACAACGATAAGATTTGTAGACAAAGGACTGGCTCCAATTAAAGAGCATAAAAAGTATATAGGGCTTACCGGTCATGGATGCATCAAAACCGGTGGATCAAAATCAAACAGGATCTATCGCGTAACAATATAAGTAATCATGAAACGTATTACAATAACAACGCTGGCGGTAGCAATTACTGCTGGCGCTATTGCACAGGAACTGTATCCCAATTCAGAACCTGCCAGTATAACGCCAAAACACGTGTTAGGGATAAGGTCAATGAACGAGGTTTATTCTTCAGATGGTAACTTCAAGAGCTGGCATGGCGCCATGTTCATGTACGGAGTAAGTTCAAAATTGATGCTCAACGCGATGATCACAACATCCAACCATCATTACAAAACCCTTCCTGCAAACTACATTCAGAAAGATGCTAATCAGAAGGAATACGTTGTTCAGCCTTCTTCACCAAACAAATATTTATTTGAATCAATTAACCTGGGATTCCGTTACCGGTTCATGAATTTTGACCAAGATCACCGTCATTTCAGAATGGCATTATACGGCAACGGAGTTTACGCGCAACAACCGCATGATGAAGCTGAAGTTTCGCTTATGGGTGATAACAAAGGCGTAGGTGGAGGTTTGATATCAACTGTATTGCTAAATAAACTTGCAGTATCATTAACCACCGGTTTTGTAAAACCATTTTCCTACAAAGAAAATTCGTCAGCTATTGCACTTAATTACGGAAATGCCTATAACTATAGTTTATCTTTTGGCTACCTGATATACCCGCGCAAATACAAAAATTATAATCAAACTAACATCAATCTGTACGCGGAATTCTTGGGCAAGGCATACGACGCTTTGACGGTTACAAATAACTCATACACTGTAATTGCTACGGATGAGCCCTATCAAAAAGGTAATTATATTGAGTTCCGGCCAGCAATACAATTCATAGTTAAGTCGAATTTACGTATTGACGCTTCTACAGCATTTCCTTTGGTAAACAAATCATACATCAGGAAATACCCTCTTTACCTTTTAAATGTGCAGTACTATTTCTTTCGAAGACCAAAGAAATCGAACAAGAACGTAGTTCAGTAAATCTCACAAAACCTTTCAAAAATTCTATAAACTGCCTTTGATCACCGGGCAGTAATTTTGTATCATCAATCATAGTAAAAATGACACACACATTTAAAATAACCGGAATGACATGCAGCTCATGTCAGGAGAAAATTCAGAAGGCCCTTCAAAATGTAAAAGGAGTAACAAACGCACATGTAGATTGGCGCAAAGGCGAAGCCGATATTACTATGAGTAGCCATATAAACACCACTACACTACAGGAGGCACTTAAAGCCTATCCAAAATATAAGCTTATTGAAAAGATGGACGGTCATTCTTCGGTTATTGAAGAAGAAAAAGACCCTTGGCTAAAAAAGCCCATCGCCGATACCATACAAGTTAACACAACTGTATTTGAGAAAGAAAAAAAGAGTTGGTTCCAAACCTACAAGCCGGTGCTGTTGATTTTTGCTTACATCACGGGAATTACTTTACTCATACAATACGGAATGGCTGAGTTCATGTGGATGGAGTGGATGAACCATTTTATGGCAGGTTTTTTCATCACCTTCTCATTTTTCAAATTGTTAAATCTTTCGGGATTTGCAGATAGCTATATGAGCTATGATATTATTGCAAAGCGCTGGAGAGGCTGGGGTTATGTTTATGCTTTTGTTGAATTAGGCTTAGGTTTAGCATACATCCTTAATTTTGATCCGATTGTTACGAATATTGTAACGTTAATCGTAATGGGATTAAGTATAATTGGTGTATTGCAGAGCGTATTTAACAAACGTAAAATCAAATGCGCTTGTTTAGGAGATGTGTTTAATTTGCCAATGAGTACCGTCACTATCATTGAAGATGGTTTGATGATAAGTATGTCTGTTATAATGTTGCTGACTTTGCTCTAATAAATCGAAGATGAGAAAACTATTAGTACTGATATATGTGATTTCCTTCAGAACATTGAGTTCGCAACATGATCACCATCTTCATAAAACCGATACTGTAAAAAAAGAAGTTGAAGTGAAAAAAGATGCAGTTGATCATCACGTTCATCAAGAAATGTCGAACATGAGCCATGCTTTCTCATTGAATTTACCAATGACAAGAAATGGTTCTGGAACAGGATGGCTTCCTGATTCAACCCCTATGTACGGCTACATGATACATAGAAAAAAATGGATGTACATGCTACATGGAAATATCTTTGCACGCTACAATCACCAGGATATTTTTAATGCAGGAACTCGTGGAGGAGAAAAAAATGATATAGTGAATTGGTTCATGGCAATGGGGCAACGCAGCGTAGGAGAACGGGGCTTATTCCGTTTTAGTTCAATGATCTCTTTGGACCGTCTATTTGGAGGAGATGGCTATCCATTACTTTTCCAAACCGGAGAAAGCTGGCAAGGAAAACCCTTAGTTGACAGGCAACATCCGCACGATCTATTTTCGGAGTTATCAATCGCATATACCCACATGATCAATAAAAACGTTGATGTATTTGTATATGCAGGATATCCCGGAGAGCCTTCTTTAGGTTCCGTAGCGTTTATGCATCGCGTTTCTTCATTATACGGTCCGGATGCGCCTTTGAGCCATCACTGGAATGATGGCACTCACATTACCTTTGGTGTTGTTACAGGTGGTGTACGTCTTGGCAAGTTTAAAATAGATGCATCTAGCTTTACAGGAAGAGAACCAGATGAGAATAGATATGACTTTGATATGCCTCGGTTCGACTCCTATAGTGGTCGCCTTTCATACAACGCAAATCCTTACTGGGCATTTCAGGTATCTCAGGGGTACATTAAAAGTCCGGAATCGCTCAGACCAACCGAAGATGTTTATCGTACCACTGCATCTGCAGTGTATAGCAAGCCATTAAGAAAAAATGGTTTCATAAATGTAACCGCATTGTGGGGAGTAAATAAAAGCCATGCAAACGAACACGCTACGTTGTTAGAGGCTGCCTTTGTGAAAGCTAGATTTTCGATGTACGGCAGATATGAAATGGTACAGAAATCAGTTCATGAATTAGGCCTCAACGAAGAAGAGTACGGACATGATGAACTTTTTAATATAAATGCAGTTACTGTTGGGTTAAGTTACGACGTTTTAAAATCGAACACAATGCGACTTGCATTAGGTTTACAAGGAAGCCATTATGTACCAGACGAAGGATTAGTATCCTTATATGGAAAGAATCCTATGTCAGGACAAGTATTCATTCGCCTCTATCCCCCGAGGATGAATGTAAGCAAGATGTAAAAGAAAAAAAGAGCTCCGTCCGTAGCTCTTTTTTTTAGGATTTCGGATTCTCCAGTACTTGCAAATAAATAGTATTGTTTTTTGATCAGAAAAATCTCTTAGTGTTTGTAACTTCAAAGCCTTTATCAGTATCATTATACTTAGCAATATAATTGGCACCATTTATAGAAATCAAAACCTCCTGGTTTCTTTTAGGAACTCCGTCTTTATCCGCGTTCTTCCAGGGCATAAAAAATAGATTGTTATAGAATGATTAAATTAAAAATAAAAACTGACATGCTATAACAGTTTAACCTTTTTTAGTGTGTTTGTTGGAAAGCCTCTGTGTTTGTGAAAAATATTCTACATTTTTTATTTTATGAAATCAAAGATTTAATGTTTCATGCTGTAGAAACATCTAATATTGCATCACAGTAAAAATCATAAATCCTTCCAAAAATTCCGTAAACAGCGTGGCTGTTCCCAAAGTAGTTTTGAACAAAAAACAAAACCTATGGAAACAACAATCAGTCATGCTATCCCATACGCTAAGCGATGGGTTGCACTTGCGGTGATTTGTACCGCGCAATTTATGGTAATTATGGATACATCAATTATTGGTGTAGCATTACCAGCGATTCAAAAAGATCTTGGATATTCAGCATCAGGCCTCCAATGGATATTCAATGCTTACGTAATTTTATTAGGAGGTCTTTTACTGTTAGGCGGAAAGCTATCAGACATGTTTGGTCCGCGCAAAATATTTATGTGGGGCTTTGGTATCTTAACAGCCGCTTCTTTATTAGCAGGTTTTGCCTGGAATGAAACGTCAATGAACATTGGCCGGGCTTTACAAGGAGCAGGTTCAGCATTGATAGCTCCGGCCGCGCTTACTTTATTGATGACCATGTTTACTGATCCAAAAGAATTAGGGAAAGCTTTTGGATTTTGGGGAGCATCAGCCGCAGCAGGTGGATCAGCAGGTGTATTTCTTGGCGGTTTACTGACCGAGACATTATCTTGGCACTGGGTGTTCTACATCAATATTCCGTTAGGGTTGATTGTATTATCGATGAGTAAGCCGTATTTAGTAGAAGGAATGAAGCAAAAAGGTAAGCTTGATCTGATGAGTGCAATAATTGCTACTTTATCGCTTGTACTATTGGTTTATGGAATTGTATCACCGCGGCAAGCTGTTATCACACGAGTTGTCACAATTCTTATCTCCCTTTTATTGTTTACTGTATTTGTATTTCGTCAAAAGAGATCAAAAAATCCTCTGCTTCCGCTTTCCATTTTCAAAGCACCAAATCTTAGCTCAGGAAATATGATAATGATGTTAATGGCAGGTTCGTGGATCCCATTGTGGTTCTTTTTAAATCTTTATTTGCAACAGGTTTTGCAGCTATCAGCATTCAATAGTGGCCTTGCCTTATTGCCGATGACCATTGTGATTATGATATTAATGGTAGGCTTCACCGGAAAAATTGTTGCAAAGTTTGGATTCAAAGCTCCTCTAATTGCGGGTTTAATTTTCTTAGCAGGATCATTGATCTGGTTCGCACAAGTAGATGCTACTGGTTCTTTTTTAACTGACGTATTACCAGCTTCTATATTAGGAGCGATAGGAATGTCATTAGCGTATATTCCGGGAACAATTGCATCAATGTCGGGAGTTAAACCAGAAGAAACGGGAATAGCATCAGGAATCTCTAATACAAGTTATCAGGTTGGTTCAGCAATAGGATTAGCAGTGGTAGTTGCAATCAGCTCTTTGTTTTTAACAACAGAACCAGGTATTGAGGTTATTACAGAGAGTATAAGAGTTGCATTTATCTCTGCAGGTGTGATATGCGTAGCGGCGATAGTAATTGCAATACGCTTTATAAAGATGTAAAAAGTGTTCCAGCCCCATAAAAATCTAAGAGCTTCGATTACGAAGCTCTTTTTTTGCGCCAATAAATCACAATCCTTTCAAAAATTCCAAGTTATGAACTATTCGGAGCCTCTCAAACTACTTTAAGATTCATTTTTGAGTATGAAGTACTTTTCTTTAGAATAAATATCTATTCTGTATAAAAGAGACACATAAAAAAGTTAAGCGAATTAATTAAATGATAACATTGATCAAATTCTCAATAGGCATTAGGAATAAGTTTTAATAAATAGTAGTATTTTTAGCCATAATAATACAGTGAAGAATATTCCCATAAGAAAAATCAAGACCCGGACGGACGAAAATTTTTCCGTAAGTTTTAGTATCAGAGATATACGCGAAGTGCAAGCCGGGAAAGATATGGAGCAAGATCTTCACCGGCATGAATTTTTCTTCATATTAGCTATAGAAAAAGGTAGTGGCACACATGTGATAGATTTTATTCCTCATCCGATAACTGATCACTGCATTTTCTTTATGAGGCCCGGGCAAGTACATCAACTTAAACTAGTAGCCGGTTGCACAGGCTATGTGATGGAGTTCAAATCCGATTTTTATCATCCGAAAGACAAGTATTCGAATCAATTACTGACTAAAGTAACAAATAAAAGCCGCGATCAATTCGACGAAAACAAATTGAAGCGAGTATTTACTGTATTAGGGTATATTCTTAATGAGTATAGAGATAAACAAGAAGGGTATCAGGACATTATCAAAGCAAATCTTGAGATCTTTTTTTTAGAACTCATTAGACATCGTGAGAACGCGAAAGGCGAAGCAAAAAAGACAAATGCCTATGAGCAGGAACAACTGGAAAAGCTCATGAGCAGTATTGGAAAACATATTTCAACAAAAAAGCGGGCTTCTCAGTATTCCGAGTTACTCAATCTTTCGCTTTATCAGCTAAACGCTATTACGAAAACAACACTTGGGCAGACTTGCTCTGATGTTATAAACGACTATATCATTTTGGAAGCAAAAAGATATCTTCTTGCAACTACAAACCAGGTCAATCAAATAGCTTATCACCTGGGATACGAAGATGTCTCATACTTCATAAGATTCTTTAAAAAGCATACCGGCCATTCACCTGATGTCTTTCGTCAATCTTTAAATGAGGACCACTTAATTTAATTTGTCCTATTGTGCCATGGTGAAAGTAGGGTGAAATTGAGGCTGATCACGAAAGATCCAACAGAACTCGTGCCGGATTTTTATTCGTTAAAGTTATGCCGAAACCCTGGTAAGTATTGTGACTAATATGCTTTAAGTAATGGTGGGCCAAACGTGGTTGCTTTTTCAATCCAGGTAAACTTTAAAGAAAACGTATGTGGTTAAGAATTCAGAATTAATCCAACAAAACTTAAATATTGTCCTATATATCACGCGACAAGGCAATGTAATTTTGTGACAAAATATAAAAATATGAAAACAAAAATGAAAATTATGATGGCGATAAGAATCTGGATCGTTATCTATCCCTCAATCACTTTATTTCTCTTTTTATTTGGAGGTGTATTGAGCCCGTTACCATTATATCTAAGAACACTTATCCTTACATTGAGCTTAGTGCCCTGGATGGTTTTCGGAGGCTTACCGCTTTTAGATAAAGTGATGCAAGCCGTGGGCATAAAAAAGAAGTGAAATAGTTAAAATGAGTAACGCTGTAAACATAGCGCGAAGGAAGTTCTTAAAACAGGGCGCTGCTTTATTAGCAACCTTCGCAATACCCCGTAATTTAGAATCACTAACAAAAAATAACCAAATGACGAATAAAAATACATATGACGTAATCATTGTTGGGGGAAGTTACTCTGGTTTAGCCGCAGGATTGGCGCTTGGCAGGGCTTTAAGGAACGTGCTGATCATTGATGCGGAAAAACCTTGCAATGAATCCTCACCTCACTCACACAATTTTATTACTAATGACGGTATAGCTCCAGATGAGATCGCAATGACCGCCAAAACGCAGGTAAAAAAATACGAAACTGTTGAATTCGTAAAGGACATAGCGGTAAAGGGATTAAAAATAAATGAGGGTTTTAAAATTGAAACGATCTCAGGAAAATCTTTTCTGGGGAAGAAGCTAATCTTTGCCACCGGAATAACTGATCTAATGCCAAATATCCAGGGCTATTCAGAATGCTGGGGAATTTCAGCGATCCATTGTCCATTCTGTCACGGTTATGAGGTACAACATGTGAAAACAGGAGTTTTAGAAAATGGTGAAAGTGGATTTGAGTTCGTTTCATTAATTTCCAATTGGACAGAAGATCTTACACTGTACACCAATGGGAAATCAACATTGACAGAAGAGCAGACAAGAACGCTTGAAAGCAATCACATACGTATCGTTGAAAACAAGATTATTAAACTGGAACACAAGGACGGTTATATGGAAAGGATTGTGTTCGCTGATAGTAATAAGGAAAGGATCACAGCATTGTATGCAAAAAATCTTTTTATACAGCATTCTCAGATTCCAGAGCAAATGGGTTGTATATTAACGGATGAAGGTTACATCAGAACGGGGAACATGCAAACTACTACAATCGATGGGATATTTGCTTGCGGTGATAATTCTTCACGTATGAGAACACTTGCAAATGCAGTTGCTACCGGAACAACAGCTGGCATGATTGTGAACAAAGAACTAATTGAAGAAAAATTTTTAATAAAACGTAAATATTAAAAATTAGAATGCCAAGAATCATTACCCCCCGCAGAGATAAGGTTGACTATTGCGGTGCCTGGATCGAAGTCGGCCGTATTTGAAAGTTACCGGTTATAAATACATTCCCTGAAAACAGCACCTAATTGAATGCGTCATATAATGATAGAAACACAAGAAAAAAATTAGGTAGATAAAGTCCTTTATAAAATAAAGAAGCCCCTGAATTTCAGCGGCTTCTTTA
Source organism: Bacteroidota bacterium (assembly GCA_021155905.1). Classification (GTDB taxonomy): domain Bacteria; phylum Bacteroidota; class Bacteroidia; order B-17B0; family Aurantibacillaceae; genus UBA4416. Next base: position 3,717 of record JAJNBG010000032.1, on the reverse strand, counting down.
TTCGTGTGCCTTAGAGACACAAAGTACACGAACATCTCGATTTATCGAACTTTTTGGACGGTTTTAAATCTATTCGAGAATATCAAAAAGAAAAATTAACTATTTTAATTATCGCTTCTTAGACAAAACTCTGTTTTTTATTTGTTCGGAGTGCATAAATAGTGTCAATTCTTTAATAAATTCGTCAAGCTCCAAAATACATGGTTTAAATGAGTCTAAAAATTTCTTTTGTTCCTCATGACTTAATTTCATTCTGTTCTTTGGGTCAAGTAATTGTATAAGCCCCATACAATTTGCAATTGGTTTTCGCACACCATGTGAAGTAAGATTTTGCATTTGTTTAATAGCATTAACAAATTCATTTCTTTCAGCTTCTATTTTTTCTCTGTTTTCTTCATATTTGCTGATCCTTAACTCAATCGTTGATAGCAACACCTGAGAGTCGATTGGCTTTGTTAAGTAATCGTCCACACCAGCCTTTAATCCTTTTACTCTGTCATCAACATCACATTTACCTGTAAGGAAAATAAAAGGAATGTTTTTAGTATAAGGTAACGCATTTAATGCGTTGTAAACCCCAAATCCATCTAAAACCGGCATCATTATATCACAAAGAATAAGGTCAGGATTCCCCGTAATGGCAATTTCCAAGCCGCTTTCGCCATTGCCAGCAGTAAGCACTTTAAAATTAGCAAGGCAAAGAATTTCAGCTATTGTTTCTCTGATTTCGTATTTATCTTCAATTAATAAGATGGTTTTCATCGGATAGGTTTTTTTACTTGAGACATGAAAAGCACTTTATAATATACCGGGCCGTTTTATTTTTTTCATTTAATTCATAAAATGTATTGGGTCCTTCCGCAATCCTGGTCACTAGGCCGCAATTCTTAAGAATCCCCAAATGCCTTGAGATCACAGGCTGAGACATTTTCAGTTGACTATAAACACACTTCACGCTCATTTTCTTTTTAGGTTCATTGTTTAGAAGATAAATTATTGCTATTCTAGACGTATGGGCAAGAGCCTTAAGCATTTCTGAAAGCTCACCGATATTGTTGTATTTTATCCAGTCTGTTACGGTTTTCATTTGTATATAGGTATATAGATAGTTTAATACTTAGAGCAAAGATTCACAAACTATAATAGAAGACTCATGATGGTCGTCAGTGGTAAGACTGATATTTGTCAGCTTTTTAAATATAATTTGCCATGAACAGCAATTACGAGGCCTTAGCAGCAAAAGATACTTTTTGTATTGATTAAAAAAAAATTAAAAACGCAACTTTTTGCCAATCAGACATGCAAGCTAGGTATCGTTCTGAATGTAGAATTTACGCATACTATTTTGAAGGTCATTTGTTATCTCAATAAAAAAGGTTTACACAATTGATAAGATATGGATATCGAACGTATACGTGAAATAAATATGCCAGCAATAGCGTAAATCTTTTTTGGCAATTCATTTTGAATTTTTTTTCAAGATGGCTTATAAAGCTGTCAACAATTCATGCCTGTATTTATCCAAAATGCTGGATTTAGACAGAAAACCGATATAGATTCCTTTGTCTACTACAGGAAGATTCCATTGTCCGGATTCTTCAAACTTCTTCATAATAGAAAAGATATCCTCGTTTACATCAATTTTTGTTTGTGGCTTTAGCATCACTTCTGTAGCGGTAACTTTATCATACAATTCAGGATTGAACATTTCCTCCTTAATGTTATCTAAATAAATTATTCCTATCAATTTACCGTCTTTCTTTATAACCGGAAATGTGTTTCTTTTTGAGTGTTTTATTGTTTCGACAATATGACGCAAGGTTGATTTAAAATGGATGGTTGCAAAATCTGTTTCAATCATTTCTCGTGTATCTATTCTGCCCAAAATACTAATATCCCTATTTTCTGATATCAACGCACCACGAGCCTTCAGCCTTCTTACATCCAATGATTCAGGATGAAAAAACTTAACTATAATATAACTAATTGACGATACAATCATCAAAGGAATAATTAATTCATATCCGCCCGTAATTTCAGCGATTAGAAATATACCTGTTAATGGCGCATGAAAAACGCCGCTCAATATACCAGCCATTGCGACGATCGTGAAGTTGTTAATCGGAATGTCTGTAAATCCAATTAATTTTAGGAAAAAGGCGAATACAAAACCAAGGTAAGCCCCTACAAATAACGATGGCGCGAAATTACCTCCATTTCCTCCACTTCCTACGGTAATTCCAGCTGCGACAGCCTTAAGTAATAATGTTAGCGTAATTAAGCCTAGAAGAATCCATCTATTAAATATAAGATTGGACAACAAGCTATCTTTTAAAAGATCATCGGCTCTGAATTTTGACAATGCTTTAATACTCTCATAGCCTTCACCGAATAAAGATGGAAATAGCGCAAATAAAAAGCCAATGATAAACCCCCTATCATCCATTTTGCAAAATTTGACTTTATTTTTGAGAAACGTAACTCAACTTTTTCGAAAAAATTGACATAATACAACGAAGTTACTCCGGCGAGTAAACCCAATAAAATATAAAAAGGAACATTATAATAATCGAAAGGCTGTTTTAATTTAAAAAACAACAGATTGTTCTCATGCAAAATAATCTTTGACAAAAGAGCCCCCGAAGCGGCTGCTATTAATAAGGGAATAAATGCGCCAATACTGATGTCAATTAATATAACTTCCAGAGCGAACAACACACCGGCTATAGGAGCATTAAATGCGCCCGCAACGCCGCCTGCTGCTCCTGCAGCCAGCAGCAAAGTCCTTTCTTTGTAACTCAATTTGTATGTTCTTGCAAAATTCGAACCTATGGCAGACCCGGTGCTTACGATCGGGGATTCAAGACCGGCAGATCCTCCAAAGCCAACAGTTAATCCGCTGGTTATAACATGAGAATACATTTGGTGAAAAGGCAAAAAACTACTTTTTTTTGCAATGGAAAAAAGAATGTAACTGGTGCCTCTATTAAACTGTTCTTTGAAAAAGGTATTTATGATCAAAGCAGTTAAACCAATACCAATTAATGGCAATACCAGGTACAAATATTTATAATCATACTTGAGTAAATAATTTTCTACCAGGTAATGTTTGATACTGAATACAAAGAATTTTAAAATCACCGCTGCAATTCCTGCGCTAATTCCAACAAGGACACTTGAAAAAATAAGAAATTGTCTTTCCGTCGTTTTCTCATGAATCCAGTTAATTGCTTTCTCAATATAATTAAATTTTTTTAAGTTCATATATTTAGGTACTCTTATTAAATTAAACTGACTAAAATCAAGTCATTGTGTAACGGACTTCGTAAAAAATTTCAGCCAAATTTAACTTAAAAGTGCTCTGATACGATTTCTAATATAATTTTTAATTGTCTAATCAGTAGTGTGTACTAAACTTGTTTTGTAATTCCATCCTCCACATAAGTTAATTTATAAAATCCCTGAGATCTGTCATTCCATGCCTGTTCAGAACCCATTTCTCTATTACGCTTTAGCAGATTGAGGTCAAGATCCTGGTATATTAAAGTTTCAGCGTTTGGTGTTGCTTCAGAAGCAATTGCTTCTCTGTGAAATTCTACATCGGATGGTGTAAAAATTGCGGATTGAGAAAAATGCACATCCATATTTTCCACCTCCGGTAAATTTCCAACGCATCCTGTTATTATTACATACACCTGATTTTCAATGGCGCGTGCC
>JAJNBG010000058.1 GCA_021155905.1 Bacteroidota bacterium | reverse complement strand
CCACTTCAATCCACCCTTTGCGACTTACACTATGTTTAATATTTTCTAAGAACATGTTTATTAGATATTGATAACAAAATCTAAAAATAAACTATGTATCTTTAAAATGCAGTATTTTTAATTCTTAATTATTCACATTATGCAAACGGATATTTTACAGAAACAGCTCCATTCCTCGTTACAGGAATTAAAAACGGCTATTGAGAAATTTGAGAAACATCCATCTCCCAGCACGCAATATGCGGAGCAACTACATACTGCTATCTACCTGGTGTTGAAGGAGCACAAAGATATTTCCCCGGATTTGAACCTGCACATCAAGTTAATGAACGTGCCAACTCCTGAGGAAAAATCTGCCATTATAGAGCCTATCAAAGAGCAGGTAATTGTGGAGCAAACAGCACCCGTGAAAAATGAAGTGAAATCAAATGAAGTAACGAAGGAAGAACCCGTGGCTCAATCACCGGAAATGAAGCTGGGAATTAAAGAACTGCCGAAAATGGCCATTAACATCAATGATAAATTCAGATTCATCAATGAGCTGTTTGCATCCAATGCAACAGAATATAACATCGCCATCGAACAGATTAATACTATCCATTCGATGGACGAATTGAATAATTATTTGAAGGGCTTGTCTTCTATCTATATGTGGAAAGAAGATCAGGAAGTGGTAAAAAATTTATTCGCTTTAGCTAAAAAACGTTTTTCTTAAAATTATTCCTGTCAGTCGAGCGGAGTCGGGAACAAAAATGGTTCAGAACTATACTGATAGTTGTCTCTAAGATATTATGAAACAAATAGCATTTACTTTATTTTTTATCTTATCCGTTAACCTGTTCAGCCAGGATACAGCCTACGCCAGAAAGATCATACGAAAATTATGTTCCAAAGAATTTGCGGGACGGGGATATGTAAATGACGGAGTAAATAAAGCGGCAAACTTTCTTTCCAAAGAAATGAAAACAATAGGGGTAACCAAGTTTGGAAAGTCCTATTCGCAGTCCTATAATTTAAGAGTGAATACTTTCCCCGGAGCTATGTCTGTAGTATTAAACGGAAAAACATTGACCCCCGGAATGCATTACCTGATCTATCCATCTGCAAAAACAGTTAAGGCTGGTTTTATGTTAGTTAAAAAAGATAGTCTCACATACACAGCAATTGATGGTAAAGTGGAAGCGCCTTTGCAGGTAAAGCTCAAGAAAAAATTGACTTATACCGTGGAGTCTGATTTGGATAATAACACTATTATTGAATTATTAAAGGATTCGTTCCCGCAGGAATTGAAAACCATTGATGTGATTTTCGAAAATAAACTGGTGCGTGATTTCAAATGTCAGAATTTGTGCGGCTACATCAAAGGCACTCAGCAACCTGATAGCTTTATCGTGTACACTGCTCATTATGACCACCTGGGCATGATGGGTAAAGAAACTTACTTTCCCGGCGCTAATGATAATGCCAGTGGTGTGAGCGTGTTATTGAACCTGGCGAAATATTACAAAACACATCCTGCAAAATATTCTATTGCCTTTGTGTTTTTTAGTGGAGAAGAGGCCGGACTATTGGGCTCTAAATATTTCACGAATAATCCGTTGTTTCCTCTCTCTAAAATAAAATTCCTGACCAATCTTGATTTGCTCGGAACAGGTGATGATGGCATCATGGTAGTAAATGCCACGGTGTTTAAAGAACAGTTTAATAAACTAAATGAAATCAATACCGAGAAAAATTATGTTAAACAGATTAAACAGCGTGGTAAAGCGGCCAACAGCGATCATTACTGGTTTACAGAATTAGGTATACCGAGTTTCTTTATTTATACCATGGGAGGAATCAGCGCTTACCATGATGTTTATGACATTGAGAAAACCTTACCGCTGACTAAATACACAGAGATTTGTCAACTCCTGATAGAGTTTAATTCGAAGTTGTGATTACCTTAATTTTTTGAAAGGATAGTAAACAATTCCTAAGCAATGCCATGGCAAATTATACCGATATGCTATGTTATAAGAATAATAAATTCCTGCTCTTGTTTCTCTCATTTTGAATTCATAGGATATTTTCGGATGAAAAGAAACGGTTGTTTTTACTTTTGAATCATGGGTTATTTTTTCATTAAACGTGTTGATGGACGTTTCTAAATCCGGAGGAGTTTGCTGGTAATAGATATAAGTGTAATAATTGTCCGGATAATTGGTTGTTGATTCATAACCGCTAATTTTATTTGTCGTCGAAACAGGTACATTAAATGAAATGCAATTATCTATACTGATTCTTTTGAACAGTGTAAGCCGTAGGCCGGCATTAATATTGATAAAATAGACTGTTGAATTATAATTGGCCTCCAGGCGATATGTTTTTTTTACGTGGTGTGATTCATAAGATTCAGATTTCTTATATAGATACTGAAAGTCGCCGATGGACTGGAGGAAGTTTAATCCGGCAATAAACTTGCAAACAGGGCTTTTTCCAAGAGTCATATTAACGCCGAAATTAAAACCGACGTTAATATGACTCTTTTTGAATGGAGTGAATGTTTCACTTTCACCTGCTGTACCGCGGCGGCTAGCCTCTGCCCAATCATTATAAGGTTTATTAATAAAATTGTCGTTTAAAACCGTCCCTAAATTTACATTAAGCTTAATGTTACCTGTTTTTAAAGATAAAGTATCCTGGGAAAAGTACCGGGCAGCAAAACACAGAAACAATAAAGTGTATCTAACAGAGAATCTCATCCAACTCTAAGATAAGGAAAAAATTAAAACAAGCTGTGGTATTGTTCAAGCGTGATCAAAGAGTCAGGTCCACCATAACCTTTTTCCTTAGCCAATTGAAGCAATTTTGATAAAGAAGGCGCTTCTTCTTTTTTCTCTGTCTCAAAATTAAACAGGATGTAGTGATTGATAATCTTATCCGTACGTGTGGAGCTCACTTCCTGTTCAATCAGCAGAAAATTTTTATCAAAAGCGATTTTGCTAATATTACTGATGCCGGAATACATTTCTCCATTATCATTTTCGTCAAAGCGGGTCACATTTACTTCATTATATAATTCGCCGCCGGTTGTTGAATACATGCAGTGAATCGAAAAAGGATAGCGTAGTGGATAACGGTAATAGTCTTTAAAGCCAGCATAAGTGTAGAAGGCTTCCGGTTCGTTATTTAAAATGTTAGCAGGCAAATAACTTTTTAGTATTTTGATTTGTGGGCTTGACGGATTGATCTCATGTCTCTCTATTGAAGAGGTTTTCAGATGTCCGGCTAAACTATCCGCGTAGGTATCAAATTGTTCGGCTGTGTTTTCAGCAAAATCTTCCACGGCATGTACTGCTTTTCTCACTACAATAAAAATGCAGACAATTAACCCCACCAAAGACGTTAAAAAAACAGTCAGCCATAAGAATTTAGCGGGCTTGTTGTTGGCCAGTGAGATCACCCCGAAAATTAGAGCAAGCACCGTCATGATTAAACAAACAACACCAATACCAATTAACAAAGCCGTGTTCAGCATATTATAAAGGGATATTTCCGTGTTTCTTTTTCGGTAATTTGTCTGCTTTGTTTTCCAGCATTTTAAAAGCGCGGATTAATTTTTCACGCGTTTGTTCCGGCTTAATCACTTCATCAATAAATCCTCTTTCTGCAGCACGGTATGGGTTTGCAAACATGGTTTGGTATTCCGTTTCTTTCTCCTTCCACTTTTCATCTTTATTGGCTGCGGCCGAAATCTCTCCTTTGAAAATAATTTCAGCAGCCCCTTTGGCGCCCATTACTGCAATTTCCGCACTTGGCCAGGCATAGTTCATATCGGCACCAATGTGTTTACTGTTCATTACGTCATATGCGCCGCCATAAGCTTTACGTGTAATCACTGTAATTCTTGGAACTGTGGCTTCACTGAAAGCATATAATAATTTGGCACCATTGGTAATGATCGCGTTCCATTCCTGGTCAGTGCCCGGTAAAAAGCCCGGTACATCTTCAAATACCAGCAAAGGAATATTGAAGCAATCACAGAACCTTACAAAACGAGCTGCTTTGGTTGATGAATGAATATCCAATACACCGGCTAACACGGCAGGTTGATTAGCCACAATGCCGATCGAACGTCCAGCCAAACGGGCGAACCCAACAACAATATTTTCGGCAAAATGTTTATGAATTTCCAGGAAGCTGTTATCGTCGATAGTTTTTTCAATTACTTCACGGATATCATAAGGTTGATTGGCATTCTCAGGAATGATCATATTTAATTCAGGCCTTGATTCTGAACCTGTATGTTCGTAAGGCACACTTGGTGCATCTTCTTCGCAGTTCTGTGGAACATAACTTAAAATTTGTTTGATATTGGTGATGGCTTCAATTTCATTCGCACAGGCGAAATGAGTAACCCCGCTTTTTGTAGCATGGGTCATGGCGCCTCCTAATTCTTCAGACGTTACCTCTTCATGCGTTACAGTTTTCACAACGTTAGGTCCTGTTACAAACATGTAGCTGGTGTTTTCTACCATTAAAATAAAGTCAGTCATGGCAGGACTATAAACTGCACCACCGGCACATGGACCCATGATTCCCGATAATTGTGGGATCACGCCACTCGCTCTCACGTTACGGTAAAAAATATCTGCATATCCACCTAACGAAACCACGCCTTCCTGGATCCTTGCTCCACCGCTATCATTTAAACCAATGAATGGAGCACCGTTTTTCATGGCAAGGTCCATTACTTTGCATATTTTTTCAGCATGCGTTTCGGAAAGAGATCCTCCGAAAACGGTAAAATCCTGGGAGAACACATATACTAATCTTCCGTGAATGGTTCCGTAACCTGTTACCACACCATCCCCTAAATATTGTTCTTTTTCCAGTCCAAAATCTTTACTACGGTGCGTCACCATCATCCCGATCTCTTCAAAGCTTCCCTCATCCAGCAAAAAATGCAGGCGTTCACGGGCAGTTAATTTTCCTTTTTTATGTTGGGCATCAATACGTTTTTGACCACCGCCTAAAAGGGCCTCTGCTTGTTTTTGTTCCAGTAAAGTAATTTTGGAGTTCATCGTAGTATCTATTGGTTTTATATCCAGGACTGAGGAATTATTCATTTTTTTGCGTTTAAATATACAATATTTGTCATAATTAGTAATGGTAAATATGAGGCTTAATCGTTGATTTATATAATTTATTTAGAAACTTTTTTGAACCGGATAATAAAGGAGCTCATGCCTGTTTTTTGATATTCAATAGTTCCTTCCAATTGATCCGTTAAAACGTGAATCAGCTCCAGTCCAAGAGTTCCGCTGTTTCGGAAGTCGATACTGTCAGGGATGCCTGGCCCATTATCAGAATAAATTAATTCAAATAGTGCTTCTTTTTGAACGAGAGATATTTCCATTGTATTTTCCTTTTCAGGTTGAAAAGCATATTTGAAAGTATTTGTGATCAGTTCATTTAAAATGAGGCCAAGAGGAATCATGGTATCAACATTAAAAATCAGTTCCGCCGGAACATCAATTTTTTTCTCATGGGCCATGGTACTTTCGGTCAATGTGCTTTCCACTGAATCTACCAATTGTTCAATGTAGTCTTTTGCTTTAATATGTGAGAGGTCCTCTGTTTCATATAATTTCTGATGAACGAGTGCCATCGACTGGATACGCCTTTTACTCTCATCAAAGGCTGCCGCCGCGCTTTCATTTTTAGGATCGTTTCTTTGCATATTCAACAAACTGGAGATGATCTGCATATTGTTTTTCACACGGTGATGGATTTCTTTGATGAGAATCTGAATCTTCTGCAAATTGGATTCGAGCTGCTTATTCTTATGTGCAACCACTTTGTTGGCTGATTTTAGTAGCGCATTTAAACGGTTATTTTTTAGATACTGCGTAAGGGTTATAAAACTAAAGACGCAAAGAAGCCCAAACCATAAATACGTAAAAAATCCCAAATAGCTTTTTGATTTAACCGGATGTTTATAGGCACTGCCGATTCTTAATTTTAAACCATACAGGTTCAGGTCTGTATAGATGTAATCATCCTCTTTCAGGTTAAAATTTTTGTAATACTGCGGGTCTCTTTTTTTATTGTGTACAATGGTGCCGTCATATACGGTTTCGCGGTCAAATTCAATACCCTCTCCAAAAGAGAACCGGTGAACAAACAGCGAGTCGTGCCCGCCTTTATACGTATAGTCCAAAAGGTATTTCACGTTTAAAACCGGTGCGATGTATCCCAATTTTTCACCCTTTTTGTTTCTTGCCGCAAAGTTGAACGGAAAGCCGGCCCAGCCTTCTTTTAAATTGATAGGCGCAAACAGAATGATGGTATCCTGGCGCATCAACGCATTCAGTTTTTTTATTTCATGTTCCGGACGAAATGAGGTCACGTTGATTCCTTTAAGATGAGCAGGATCTATTTGATTAGGCGTCACAACGTATTTGAAAATCTGGTTTGTATCAACCCAGGAAACGACAATAGAATCTTTGAAATTGATATCCCTGACCAAGTCATGTAAAAATTGCTGCAGCTGTAATTCCGTTGGAAATTCTTCTGAATTTTCAATGTAGGCCCTGAGGGAAGATATAACCGTGGAATAAATGCTGACGCCGGTTTCTACTCTAAGAACAGCATCAGATTGTGTTTTGGTTAAGCGGTCTTTTTGTTGTTGCTGTTCCGACTCATAAAAAGAATTCAATAATATTTGCAGTACAATAGCCCCGATGGCGAGGCCTAAAAATAACACAAAGTAATATTTATATTTTTTGATCAATCTCTACACTTTTTTCGGACCGTTAAATGGTTTTTTCTTAAAGCCTGGTTTCGATTTATTTCCTGAAAAACCCCGTGGCTTATCAAATTTTTTCTTGGCAGCATCCGGGTTATATTCAGGACCCGCTCCAAATTCTTCCGGAATTGGCATCTTAGGTACATCAATTCCCATGAGCGCTTCTATCTGTGCAAAACGAGGCTGATCTTTTTCATTAATAAAGGTAATGGCCACACCGGCTCTTTCAGCTCTGGCCGTTCTGCCGATACGGTGAATATAATCTTCCGGATCAGGAGGCGCATCAAAGTTTACTACCAGGCTAATTCCAATAACATCTATACCCCTTGATAAAATATCCGTACCGATCAAAATACGGACTTTTTTTGCTTTGAAGTCGCGCATGATGGCTTCTCTTTCCATTTGATCGAGATCAGATGAAAATCCTTTCACCGAATATTTCAGGTTGGTAAAGGTTTGTGCCAGTTCTTTTACTTTTTCTTTGGTAGAGGAGAAAATAATCACCGATGAAAAATCTTCATTCTTCAGAATTTCTTTTAATAATTTTTCTTTTTGGTTGTCATATACCACGTATGCCTGTTGAACAATTCCGGCAGCCGGTTTTGAAATAGCAATGTTGATAGATTCATGATTCTGTAATAACTGTCCGGCTAAGATCCTGATCTTTGGTGCCATGGTCGCCGAAAACATAATGGTCTGGCGTTTGGTTGGCACATAATTCAGGATTGTTTTAATATCATCTGCAAAACCCATGTCCAGCATACGATCTGCCTCATCCAATATCAAATGTTCAATGGTATCGAATTTCACATCGCCTGATTGTAAAAGGGCAATTAATCTACCCGGAGTAGCAATGACAATATCCACACCTTCTCTTAGCGCGCTCGCTTGTCGTCCCCAGGCAATCCCATCATTACCGCCATATATGCCTATTGAGCTGACACCGCAAAAATAGGCCATGCCTTCGATCTGCTGATCAATTTGTAAAACCAGTTCACGGGTTGGAGCAATGATAAGAGTATTAATGCCTCCTTTTTTTGTTTTGATGATCTTGTCTAAAATAGGTAATACAAACGCGGCTGTTTTTCCGGTACCCGTTTGGGCACAGGCAATAAGGTCCTTACCGGCCTGGATAACAGGCATGGCTTGTTGTTGTATTGGTGTTGGTAGTTTGTATCCCATGGATTGCAAACCATCTATTATTGATTGATCGAAATTAAAATCGTTGAAAGTCAAAGTGTAATTATTAAATGTTGTTTTTTTTAAAGCCCTAATTTACTAAATTTAATCCTTGAAACCTTACAAAAAATGCACTGGATCAATAGTCCTCATATTACAACAGTTCATGGATTTTCAACCCGCCACGGGGGTGTTTCTCCAGAACCTTTCCATAGTTTAAATTTAGGAGGTACGGATGATCTGCCTGAAAATATTGCAGAAAACAGGCGAAGGGCGTTAAATGATCTCGGGATTGGAATGCACCAGTTATCTTATTTAAATCAAATTCACAGCAACAATGTTTGCCATGCTCAAACAGGGAAGCAAACCGGTGATGCCCTGGTAACAAATAAAAGAGGTGTCGCCATAGCGGTGGGTGCAGCCGATTGTTACCCCGTTTTATTTTATGATGATAAAAATAAGGTCATTGGAGCGGCCCATTGTGGTTGGCGTGGAACGCTGGCAAGAATTGTAAAAAATACAATTGATGAAATGTTAAAACTGGGAGCAGAAATTGAGCATATTCATGTAGCCATTGGCCAGGGAATCAGCAGGGATAAATACGAAGTGAGTGAGGATGTGATCAGCCAGTTTCAAAATAATGGTTTTCCCCATTCATGTTGGAGCAACAGGCACCTGGATCTGTTAGCAGTCAATCAATTTGTCGCGGAGGAGAGCGGCATTTTAAAAAAACATATCTGGAGTATGAAACGTTGCACAACAGAGCAGGATTTTTTTTCTTACCGGAGGGACCATGGAAAAACAGGAAGAATGTGGGCGGTAATTATGTTGAAATAATTCGTAAATTTGTTGCAGAAAAATTCCCGCAAATCACGCTGATTTCACAGATTCTTATCCGCGCTGCTCCGCGACATCTGCGGGAGAAAATTTAAAATGAAAAAACACGCTTTCATACTCTCCGTAATCCTCTTATTAATTCTGTTGCCGGAAATTACAGAAGCCCAATGTGCTATGTGTAAAGCCTCAGTGGAAAGCAGCCAGGGACAAAAAAATTCAGTGGCGGGTGGAATTAACCAGGGGATATTATACCTAATGGCAGTGCCTTATTTATTGCTGGCTTTTATTTTCCGTAAACAGTTAATCACTGTTTGGAAGCTGATCCGTAAAAAACCGGTAGCGGAAGAAGATCTGTAGAATTTAGTTTTCTTTTAATACAGTGTATTCAAATTTTTCCAGGTCGTAGTTTAATTCCTTCATCAGGTTAGGAATAAATTCTTTCCCGTATTTAGCATAATACATGCTGAAATTATCATAACGTTCCTGGGAAGAGTTTTTAGGAAATAATTTTTCTTTCAATGACCAGATCTGGTTGACATCCGACTCTGATTTTTGTTTCAGTGCTTTATTTATTTTTTGTTCAATGGCGGCAAGCCCATTAATGGCTTTTTGTTTTTCCGCTTCTGCAGTACCGCCCAGGGTTTTATCAATACTAACCACTGTTTCTGTAATCTTCGAATAGAGTTTTGCTAACTGGTTTTTCGCTTCTTCGAGATTAATATCATTGTGTTGTGTTTTGATCAATTGTTTTACTAACGCTTCTCCGTCTTTAAAAAGATCTTCCGTGTTTAAATTAAGTTTCTGTAATTTAATTTGACTTGCTTTATCCAGCAACATCACAAAATTGCGCGGAATTAAAATCGGCATTGAAATTTTGAAAGCATCAAACATGTTTTTGTATTCCAGCCAATAAGCCAGTTCTCCGGGACCGCCAACGTATGCCACATTTGGTAATATTTTCTGCTGGTATAAAGGCCTTAGCACAACATTCGGACTTAACTTTTCGGGATTATTTTCAATAAGCTCTTCGAGTTCTCCTTTCGAGAAATTAATTTCTGAATTCAACACAGCAAAACGTTCGCCTTTTTTTTCAATACGTTCCCTTATACCTTTGCCTTTATAAAACACATTGATTTCACGTGGTGTGACCTGTGCGGAATAATGTTTCTTTAATTCATGAATGGTTTGATTCACTTCGTTGAAAGGTATAAGCCCGAATATATCTTTTTTGAACTCTTCTTTAAACAATGCTTTGAGATTCGCGTCGTTTCCATCTAGAGTCACCAGCCCATATTCTCCAAACAGCGCATTCACCAAGTAACGCGTCGCATCGGCTAAATTATGTTGTTCAGAATATGTTTTCTCAAATAAGTGAATGAGTTCCTTTGAATTTTCATTATCGCCTAAAATGGTTTTTAATTCAGCGATCACTTCGGTCAATCCTTCTGTCTTGAATTCTCCCACGCTTCCTTTTTGTGTGGATTCCCAACTTACCTTTTTTCCAAAGACATGAACATGGTTGATCTCTTCAAAGTCATGATCTTCCGTAGCCATCCAATAAACCGGAACAAAATGTTTACCGGGAAAATTTTGTTTCAGGGTTTCGCATAAATTAATGGCGCTGACAATTTTGTAAATAAAATATAAAGGCCCTGTAAACAAACATAACTGATGCCCGGTGGTAACCGTATAGGTTGTTGACTGTTTAAGTAACGTGATATTTTTCAGTGATGCGGAAGAAGTATTATTTACCGTACCTGCCTGGGTCTGTAATGCCTTTACCAGAGCCGGACGGTTTACTTCACTGAACGAATGTTTTTCTAAGTACGCAGCAAAATCTTTTTTATAAATATGATCGGAATAGAATGGTTTTACTTTTTCTGATTGATCCAGGTAATCTTCAAACAAGGAAGAAAAAAGAGCGGTTGCCTTTACAGAAATAGTTTGTTTGGAAAATAACATAGACAAATGTATTTATTTTTTTGACGGGACAAGAGATGGGGTTTTTGTTCATTCTCTTTGTTAAATCAGCCAATCTTCATGGTTTTTTAATGAAAAACAAGACATTTTAGTCCCGTTATCAACGTCTAATTAACATTAAAAAAGCTATTTATCAGGCACTTACAAAACAAAAATCCATGGTTTAGTTAATTACTCCGGTTTTTGTTAATAACCCGAATTCATTGACCTGTAAAGCCTTCGTATTTTTAGGTGTTAAACAAGCACTAATTAATGAGTTTACAGGTTAATGTAAAAGATTTGCTATCAAATCTATACCACAATCGTGGTGTAGTGGAATTACTATTCGGACAAC